>JBDTBF010000054.1:0-2646 GCA_039924175.1 Rhodanobacter sp. | reverse complement strand
CCGAGCAAACGTGGCGCTTCAGCCGGCTGGTCGCGCAAGCGCTCAGCAATCGTGCCCAGCCCGCCGGACAACAGCAACGCGGCAGGCGCACCCAGCGGCGCGGCGTAGAACAAATTGTTCCAGCTCCAGCCGCCGGTGCGTTTGGTCACGTTGTAAAGATGGAAGCCGGTGCCAGCAAGACCTGCCGCGGCCGCGCACGCGTAGATGCCGTGTCGCACTGGATGGGAAGCAGCACGCCGATCGTGGCCACCGTGCAAGCCGGCAAGGAATGAGAGAGTGGCCGAAACCAGCGGGATATACATCGCCGGGTTTTTGAAGGAGCCGCGATAGTGTTCGACGCCACTATCGGCCAACACCGATAGCGCCAGCAGTGACGAACTATGGTTGAACCGACGGGCGGCCTCGATATGTGTTTGCACCTCTCGCACAGCGGTGGAGCGACGCAGGGGCGGCAACGTCCCCCGCGAGAACGGCCGCGGTTTGCGCGCACCTAACGCCATGGCGGCCAGCGCCACCCCGCCCAGCGCAAGCGCCAACTTGCCGTCAGTCATAGTTCGAGATCTCATCAGTCATCCCTGACTTGCCGAAAAAACAACGCCTTCGCGGTCAGCAGCGCCGCGCCAAGTAAACCGGCAGCAACGACATGACGATGCGTCGTCGCCCAAAGCTGCGGACTGAAGCTGCGCGATCGATTATCGAAACGGCCGTGCGTTCCAAAGTCATGATCGACGGGTTCGAACAAATTGTCAGGACGATCGGCGGGGAGTGGCTGCTCACCCATCTGCCCGGCATAACCTTTCTTGGCCAGAATACGGTCGGCCAGCCACGGCACCAGACCGTTGCCAATGATCGCCTTGACCGCGGGGTAGCCGACCCAGAGTTCGCGGCGCTGATGATGCGCTGCGTAGTAGATACCCGCAGCCGCTACCTCAGGCTGATAGATCGGCGGCACGGGCTGTGGTCGACGCGGCAGCCGCGTGCGGCCCCACTGAAACTGTGGTGTGTTGAATGCTGACAGTTGCACCATGGTCACGCTGACCTTGCTTTTGTCGTGCATGAGCTCGACGCGCAGTGCATCAGTGAAACCACGGATCGCAAACTTGGCGCCGCAATACGCGGACTGCAGCGGGATAGCACGATACGCCAACGCCGAACCGACCTGCACAATCTTGCCGCGATTGCGCGGACGCATACGCTGCAGTGCCGACATGGTGCCGTGCACGGTACCAAGATAAGTGACCTCGGTGGCACGACGAAACTCCTCGGCGCTGATTTCGCTGACCGGCGCGAAGATCGTCGCCATGGCGCAGTTGATCCAGATGTCGATCGGGCCCAGCTCTTGCTCAATTCGCTCAGCCGCGGCCTCCACCTGAGCGGCGTCGGCCACATCCACCGGAATGCCGAGCACGTCGCAGCCCATCTCCCGCAGTTCCGCCACCGCACCATCCAACGCTTTACTTGCGCGTGCCAATACAGCCACCTTGGCACCAGAGCGCGCGAACCGCTGTGCCGTGGCGCGCCCCACCCCGGCCGATGAGCCGGTGATGACAACAACTTCAGATCGGGATTTCATGAGATGTCCTGTGTAGTGAAATAAACCAGCCACGGCGGCAGCAACAGCAGGCGACATAACGTTGAGTTGTTCGGCGCGGCGGCCACTTGAACGAAAAACTTCTTGCTACCTCCGCGCCGTCAACCGATACGTCGGTACTAGGCGCCCGGCAGCAAACCCGCCATCAGGTCGCGCACGCTTTGGCGAATGATGCCGAGCTCATTGGGATCGCCCTTCATCAACGTTTCGGTGAATGCCTTTGCTTGCGCCAGGGTGATATGCGGCGGTAGCGGCGGCACGTCTGGGTCAGACATGATTTCAATCAGCACCGGCCGATCACAGGAAAATGCCTCTTCCCAGGCCTTGCCCAAATCCTCCGGCTTGTCCACGCGGATGCCTTTGAACCCGAGCAACTCTTCGGCATAACGGGCGTAGGCAAAATCCTCGACAAACTGCGACGCCTCGAACTTCGGGTCGCCGGACATCGCGCGCTGTTCCCAAGTCACCTGGTTGAGGTCGTGATTAGCCAAAACCATCACCACGAAGCACGGGTTGCTCCACTGCTTCCAATACTGCTTCACCGTAATCAACTCGGCGTTGCCATTCATCTGCATCGCACCATCACCGACGATGGCCAGCACCGGGCGATCGGGGTGCGCCATCTTGGCGGCGATGGCATACGGCACGCCGCTGCCCATCGTCGCCAGCTTGCCGGAAAGTGAGCCCATCATGCCTTTACGTATTTTGATATCGCGGGCGTACCAGTTGGTGTGAGAGCCACAATCACCACAGATGATGACGTTGTCAGGCAAGCGCGGTGACAACTCCCAAAAGATACGTTGTGGGTTGATCGGGTTCGCCGGCTCCATGGCCTTCGCTTCCAGTGCGCGCCACCACTTGCGCACATTCAGCTCAATGCGCTCGCGCCAGTCCGGGTTGTCTTTCGGTTTCAACAGCGGCAACAGGCGTTTCAGCACTTCCGCGCTATCACCAATCAAGTTCACTTCCGTGGGGTAACGCATCGACACATAGCGCGGATTGATGTCGATCTGCACGGCACGCGCTTGACCATCAGCCGGCAGGAATTCGGCGTA
>JBDTBF010000053.1:0-2623 GCA_039924175.1 Rhodanobacter sp. | reverse complement strand
CGCCAGCGTCGACCAGTGATGCCGTGATGAAGGCGCTTGACAGCTTGGCGCCGGTTTTTGAACACCGTGTGCGGCTGGCCATCGGCGTACTGCTGGCGCGTCACGGCGAGATCAGCTTTTCCCGCTTCAAGGCACAGCTGGAGCTGACCGATGGCAACCTTGGCGCGCAGCTGCGCAAGCTGGAGGACGCCGGTTGCATTGTCTTGCGGCGCGACTTTGTCGAACGCAAACCAGTGACGTGGTACAGCCTCACTAAAGCTGGTCGCAAGCTGCTCGATCAACATTTGCATGCGCTGAAAGCGATGATTGACGAAGCGGCGGGATAAATGGGCAGGTGTGGCTCCGTCCATCATCGTGGTGAATCGTCATGAATTGCCCTGACGGTGGTGTGCGCCAGTGGACCGTGCTACGCGCGCTGCGGCAACTTCCACTCCGGCCGGACGAAGTGGCACGTATAGCCACTGGGGTAGTGTTCAAGGTAGTCCTGATGTTCTGTTTCCGCTTCCCAGAAGTCGCCGACCGGGATCACTTCCGTGACTGCCTTGCCTGGCCACAGGCCTGAGGCATCGACGTCAGCAAGCGTGTCTTGGGCGACTGTCTTTTGTTCTTCGCTGGTATAAAAGATGGCCGAGCGGTAGCTCACTCCGCGGTCATTCCCTTGGCGGTTCAAGGTGCTGGGATCGTGGATCTGGAAAAAAAACTCCAGTAGTTGGCGGTAGCTGGTGCGCTGTGGGTCGAAGGTGATCTCAATGGCTTCCGCGTGCGTGCCGTGGTTGCGATAAGTCGCATTCGGGACGTCGCCGCCGGTATAGCCGACGCGTGTGGAACATACGCCGGGCAGGCGCCGGATGAGATCCTGCATACCCCAAAAACAACCGCCAGCAAGTACCGCGCGCTCGGTTGGAATGCTCATGCTTTTGGTTCCCTGGTGGTGTCGTCAAATAGCTTGCGGTAGTCGCCATAGCCGCCGCTTTCCAGTTCGTTGACGGGAATAAAGCGTAGTGACGCCGAGTTGATGCAATAGCGCAAGCCACCACTGCTGCGTGGGCCGTCGTTGAAGACGTGTCCGAGGTGGCTGTCACCATCGCGCGAGCGTACTTCTGTGCGGCGCATGCCATGACTGCTGTCGGTATGCTCGATCACGTGTTCGGCCTGCGCTGGTCGCGCGAAGCTGGGCCAGCCACAGCTGCTGTCGAATTTGTCCAGCGAAGTAAACAACGGCTCGCCGGAAACAATATCGACGTAGAGGCCGGGCTCATGGTGCGCGTTGTAGAGATTTTCGAACGGGCGCTCGGTGGCGGCTTCCTGGGTAACGCGATATTGCTCGGGCGTAAGCCGTGCGAGCGCTTCGGGATTTTTGCGATAGGTCGACATGCGTCGCCTCCGTGGGAGTATTCAGGCACCAGCGCCTACCACGATGATATGGGGGCGCAGCACAGCTCGACCAAGATAGCGCGGTCGCCAGCGGAAGTTTGTGGCATGCGACGTGAGTGGAATGGCATCACGCGCTTGTGGTGTTGCGTACTATATTTATGCTTCTGCAGCGCGAACGGGGTCAGGGGTGATGAACGCTGGCATCTTGCTGGTTGTGCTGGTTTTTGGCGGGTTTTACACGTATTGGTACTTCTCGCGCACCAACGCCATGGCGACGGCCTGGGCGCAGTCCAATGGTTACAAGATGCTTGAGGTCAAGCGTTGGTTCTGGTCGATACCGCCCATCGGCATGTTGCTGACTACCAGTAGATCGCAAACCATTCTTCAGGTGAAGGTGCTCGATATGTCGACGCACCGTATTCGCAACGGGTATTTGCGATTAGGTAGCTACTGGTGGGGTGCGTTTGATTTCGATGCGGCGGAAATTCGGTGGCAGGATGAGTGAGCCTCAGTGTCCGGTGTAACCCTGCGCAACGCACGGTGCTTTGACTGCGGTTGAAGTAGCGGCGGCGGTTACACTGCGCAGCATCAAGGTATCGGAGTGACTGATGAGCAAACTCGCCGACGTTCGTCGCTTTACCGCAGGGCATGTCTGGCAACCCGATGGTTGGGCGGCAGACGCTACGCTGGGTGTGAACGCGAATGGCACATTGGCAACGGCCGGTGATGCTGCTTCTGAATCGCTTGGTGAGTGGGTGTTGCCGGGCATGCCGAACTTGCACTCGCACGCCTTTCAACGCGCCATGGCGGGGTTGGCTGAGCGCAAAGGAAGGGCTGGCGGTGTGCCCATGGAACGCGCCAGTCAAACGGTCGCGTCGCCAGCATTTGAAGACAGCTTCTGGAGTTGGCGCGAGACCATGTATGCGTTTGCCGCGGCTATTGGTCCGGACGCATTGCAGGCCATTGCAGCGCAACTCTATGTGGAAATGCTGAAGGCTGGCTATACCGAGGTCAGTGAATTTCATTACCTGCACCACCAGTCTGATGGCATGCCCTACGCACAGCCCGAAGCGATGTCGTTGGCGTTGATCGAGGCAGCGCGCGAAGCGGGTATCGCTTTGACCCTGCTACCGGTGTTGTATATGACGGGTGGCTTTGACGGTCGCGCATTGGCAACGCGCCAGCGTCGCTTTGGTCATGACGTGGATGCCTATGTGCGCTTGGTGGAATCGCTGCGTGGCCTCGAAAG
>JBDTBF010000052.1:0-8786 GCA_039924175.1 Rhodanobacter sp. | reverse complement strand
AGTGGATCCGCATCAACCCAAAGAACATGGCCGCGTACGACGAAAAAAACCACGTCAACGTCGTGTTTCTATCCAACGAAACCATGCCGGTGGTGCTGGAAGAAGACGACCGCCGCCACGCCGTCATCTGGACCCCGCAAAAACTCGGCCACGACTTCTACATCGAAGTGATGGACGAAATCAAAAACGGCGGCGTCGCCGCATTGCATGACTACCTGCTGCACTACGACACCGGCTACTTCCAGCCCGGCACACTGCCGCCGTACACCGATGCCAAGGCCGAACTGATCCAGCTCAGCCTCGACAGCACCAGCCGCTTCCATAACGAACTGATGGCCGGCGACATCGCCGGCGTCCGTGCGCGCCCCGCGCTCAGCACCGACGTGTTCGATCTGTACCGCGTCTGGTGTGCGCGCACCAACCAACGCGCCGCACCCATGCCACGCCTCATCAACGTGCTGGAACGCAAACACAACGTCATCGCCGCCCGCAAGCGCTACCTCGACCCCATGGGCACCAGCCGCGGGCCACACGGCGTTCTGTTCCTAGGCACCGAAGAACTGCCACCCGGTGAAGCCGAGGCCTCCTGGCTCGGCAACCACATCGAAGGCTTCCACAAAACCATCGGCACCTACAAGGGCGAGGCTTATGACTGATCCACGCGCCCGCAATTACTGCACTGGTGCAGCGGCGTCTAATACAGTAATTACCGCATCTGTGCGGTATGTGCGGCATGGTGTGCGGCATCCTGTGCGGTATCAAACCGTTGCTGCGCCTCACTGTGCGGCATGTGCGGCATGTTTGCCAAACGCCCATACATGCGCCGGCGCGCACACACACACCCGCCCGCGCACATGTGCACGCTGTGTATCCGCACATACCGCACATACCGCACAGGCCAACGCACGCCCCATTTCATACCGCACACCATGCCGCACACAACGGGTGACATGCCGCACAAGCACGCTCGCGCGCGCACCTCTCTCTCTTTTCGTTATCCGTCTAAAGGGAAAAGTAGTGGGGAGTCAGTCATGACCGCGCCGAAAACCGCCAGCTTCGCCGAGTTCGCCGCCTTGCTCCGGGTAAAACGCAGTTACATCACCGCGCTGAAAAAAGCCGATCGACTCGTACTCACCGAGGATGGCAAGGGCGTGCAAGTGGAAGCCAGCGTCGACCGCATCCGCGCCACCGCCGATCCCAGCAAAGCCGGCGTCGTGGCGCGCCACGCGGCTGCACGCGGTGCCAAGGCAGAGCAGGGCAGCGCCCAGCCCGAACAAACCGCGCCAGACGCCACCAGCGCGCCCAGCGAGCCAGACGAAGAGCCATCCGCCAGCAGCGGCTTCCAACACTGGCGCGAGCGCAACGAACGCGCCAAGGCGCTCGCCGGCGAGCGTGAAAACCAAATCGCCGAAGGCAAGCTCATGGACGCCACCGAAGTGGCCACCGCCGTCAGCGCCGCCATCGTCCAGCTGCGCGCCCGGCTGGAAAGCCTGCCCGACACGCTGGGCCCGCAACTCGCCGCTATCAACGACGAAGGCGAAGTGCGCAGCGTCCTGGCCGAAACCATCGAATACGCGCTGGAAGAAACAGCGCGGCAGTTTTCCACTCTGGCAAAGCAGGTGATGGCGTGACGAAGTACGCACAAGCAACCACCGTCAGCAGCGAAAAGAGCCGGGCGGAAATTGAAAGCACGCTGCGCAGGTATGGCGCAACGTCTTTCATGTATGGCACGACGGCGGATCGCGCGATCGTCGCGTTTGAGGCGAATGCTCGGCGTATCAAGTTTGACTTGCCGATGCCGGATCCGAAAGCGCGTGAATTCATGTACACGCCCGCAGTCCGCAAACATCGCTCACCAGCCCAGCAGGAACAGGCGTATGAGCAAGCGGTACGCCAGAAGTGGCGCGCATTGGCGCTGTGTATCAAGGCAAAGCTGGAAGCAGTCGATGCCGGTATTACCACGTTCGAAAGCGAGTTTCTGGCGCACATCGTCCTGCCGAACGGATGCACCGTAGCGGAGTCAGCATTGCCGGCTATCGCCGATGCGTACAACGGCAAAAGCATGCCGCCGTTGCTTGGGTATTCCCCATGACCGCCGCCGCCGCCCCGCGCATCAACGCCGCCATCGCGCGATCCCTCGCTCCGCGCAAACCACTCACCGTTTCGCAGTGGGCGGATGCCGAGCGCGTGCTCAGCAGCAAGGGCAGCGCGGAGCCGGGCCGCTGGCGCACGCAGCGCAACCCGCCGCTGCGCGAGCCGATGGACTGCATGTCATCGCGCAGCAAAGTGCAAGACGTGGTGCTGATGTTCCCCATCCAGTTCGGCAAAACCGAAGTGGCGGTGAACACGCTCGGCTACACCATGGACCACAACCCCGGCCCGGTCATGGTGTGTCTGCCTGGCGAAGTGTCCATGAACAAGTGGGTGGCGCAAAAGCTCAACCCCATGCTGGAAGAAACACCCGCCGCGCAGCGCGCACTCACCAGCGTAGCCAGCCGCGACAGCAGCAACACCCGCACCTTCAAAGACTTTCTTGGCGGCCAGCTTTACCTCGAACACGCCGGCAGTCCGTCGCGTCTCAAATCCACCACCGTGCGCACGCTGCTGGTGGATGAGCTGGACGAATTCGCCGCCAACCTGCACAGCGGTGATGACCCGGTCGAAATGCTCAACGGCCGCACCAGCGCGTTCCCGGCCACGTCCAAGCGTCTTTACATCAGCACGCCGCAAATGCGCGGCACCAGCCGCATCGAATACCTGTGGGAGCGCTCCGACCAACGCCGCTGGGTGGTGCCGTGCCCAGATTGCGGCCACGAGCAATCACTGGAATGGGCCGGCCTGCATTGGTCACCCGATGGCCGCCAGTGCTACTACGCCTGCGAAGAGTGCGGCGTGTGCATCGACGAACACCACAAAACCGCCATGATCGCCGCCGGTCACTGGGTCGCGGCGTACCCCGACCGCAAAATGCGCGGCTACACCATCAACTGCCTGTACTACCCCCTCGGCCTCGGCCCGCGCTGGCTTGACCTGGTCGCCATGTGGCAAGCCGCGCAAAACGACCCAGCGCGCCTGAAAACCTTCATCAACGACCGCCTCGCCGAACCGTGGGAAGACCCGGCCATGCGCGCCGTCAAGCACAACGTCATCGCCGACCGCGCCGAGCCGTACCGCCTGCGCACCGCGCCGCTGGGTGTGCTGGCCGTCACCGCCGGCATCGACACCCAAGACAACCGCCTGGCCGTCCACATCACCGGCTGGGGCAGGGGCATGGCGTTCTGGACGCTGGACTACGTCGAGCTGATGGGCGACCCCGCCGAAGAGAAAGTGTGGGACGACCTCACCGACCTGCTGAATCGCGGCATCGAACACGAAAGCGGCGCCATCATCCGCGTCGAGTGCATGGCCATCGACGCCGGCGGCCACCGCACCGAAGACGTCAAAGCCTTCGTGCGCTCACGCCGCGTGCGCCGCCCACTGTGCATCTTCGGCGCCGTGCCCAACAACGCACCCGTGCTCAGCAAAGGCAAGCTGGTCGACGTCAACCATCGCGGCCGGCTAGATCGCCGCGGCGTCATGATTCACCACGTCGGTACCGTCAGCTGCAAACACTGGCTCTACGCGCGCCTATCCACCGACGCCGACAAGAAAACCCTCGAAACCCGCTTGATCCACCTCAGCGACGAACTACCGCCCGAATACTTCGGCGGCCTGGTCAGCGAAATCTACAACCCCACCAAAAACCGTTTTGAAAAACGCAAAGGCGGTCCGCGTAACGAACCGCTCGACACCTGGGTCTACAGCTTCGCCGCCGCCCACAGCCCCGACCTGCGCCTGCATCGCCTCAGCAAAGCCGACTGGGATGCGCGAGAAGAGCGTCTGTTCGCCGCCGCCAAAGAAAAAAAGGTGCCTGAAAAGGCCCCGACAGAATCGGACGTCCAGACGTCCGCCATTGTTCCCCGTGGAACACCACCGCGCCGCGGTGGCGGCTTCGCAACTAACTGGTGACACATCCCATGGCCTATCTCGATCTAGTTGCCGACATCCTTGAGCGCGTCGGTACGCACATCAAACTGCCGGCCAAAGTGGCGCAAGCGGTGGAGCGTGAAGTGCGCGATGACTGGGGTGGCGAACGTCACTACGTCGCCAAGGTAGGCGAAAGCGGCAAAGCCATGATGGCCGAGCGCGATCAACGCATCCGCGCGGAATATCACCAGGGCGAGCACGTCGAATTACTCGCCCGCCGCCACGGCATCAGCGTCAAACGCGTGCAACAAATCGTCGCCAACGATGCCGGAAACGCTTTGCCTTAACCATTTCCAACAACCCGGCCAGCCTTCGCACTATGGCCGAGAATCCCCCGCAAGGCATCCCCACCGAAGTCACCGCCGGCGACACCATTTCGTGGCGGCGTATTGGCGGCGATTACCCCGCCAGCGCCGGTTGGGTGCTGGCATACACACTGCTCAGCGCCGCCGCTGTGTTCAACGCCACGGCCACGCCAGACGGTGATGATTTCCTGATCGATGTGCCAGCCGCCACCAGCGCAGCCTGGGCTGCTGGCAGCTACCGCGTGCAGGAATACGTCACCAGCAGTGACGGCACGCAACGCTTCACGCTGGCCACCTATGCACTGCAGGTGCTGCCCAACGCGGCAGCCGCCACCGCCGGCATGGATACGCGCACCCACGCGCAAATTGTGCTGGACAGCATCAACGCCTACCTCGAAACCAAAGCGCCGGTGTACGCCAGCATGGAAATCAACGGCCGCAAACTTGGTTATTACACCCTGGCAGATCTGCTCAAGCTGCGCGATCGCTACGCCATGATGGTGCTGACCGAGCAACGCATCGCCAGCGGCAAGACCGGCGGCAACCGCATTCTGGCGGTGCTGTGATGTTTGGTCTTGGACGCGTGGACCCAGCCGAAAAAGCGCTCACCGTGCGCGGGCAGGCGTTGGCCGTAGCGGTCGACAAACATATCGAGTCGCTAACCAAACCTGCACGCGTCCCAGCCCGCAGCGGTGAACGCCGCTTCGATTCCGCCATCGTCAACCGCCTTACCGCCAGCTGGCAGGCGATCAACCTCGCCATCGACGCCGAGCTGCGCACCGATCTGGACCGCATGCGGGCGCGCAGTCGCGACCTGTTCAAAAACAACGAATACGCCGCCAAGTTCAGCCGCACCGTGCGCAGCAACATCGTCGGGCCCGAAGGCTTTCGCTTCAAAGCCAACGCCAAAGACCCCGATGGCAGCGCCGACGAACTGGCGAACAAAGCCATTGAGCGGGCGTTCGGCCAGTGGACGCGCCCGGACCAGTGCGACGTCGCCGGTAAACGCAGCTTTGTGGATATCTGCGACGCCGCTGTGCTGGCCTTGGCTCGCGATGGCGAATACTTGATCCGTCGCCGCTTCGGTGCCGGCGCGGGTGGTTTCGGCTACCAGCTGCAAATGCTGGATGTGGATCGCATCGACACGCTGTACAACGTGTGGCCCGCGCAAGGCCGCAACGCGGTCATCATGGGCGTGGAAATCGACCAGTGGCGCAAGCCTGTCGCCTACCACCTGTGGAACCGGCACCCGACGGAAGCGGCCACCGTCACGCGTTACCGTGAACGCATCCCTGCCAGCGAAATCTTCCACGGCTTCATGCCCATCGAAGACGAACAGACCCGTGGCATCCCATGGATGCACGCCGTCATGCGGCGCACCAACGACCTCAACGGCTACCGCGAAGCCGCCGTCATCGCTGCGCGTATCGGCGCGGCCAAGATGGGCTTCTTCAGCAGCCCCGATGGCAACCCCGCACCCATCTCCGATGGTGTCGAAAGTGCCACCGGCACCAGCAAGCCAGAATTCATCACCGAAGCGTCGCCCGGCACGTTCGGCGTGCTGCCTGATGGCTACAAGTTCGAAGCATTCAACCCCGATTACCCGCACGCGCAGTTCGACATGTTCTGCAAAGCGGCGCTGCGCGGCATCGCCAGTGGCATCCCCGGCAGCTATCACAGCCTCGCCAATGACCTGGAAGGCGTCAGCTTTTCCAGCATCCGCAGCGGCACGCTGGAAGAGCGCGATGACTGGATGAAAATTCAGAAGTGGCTGATCACCCAGCTGCTGGTGCAGGTGTACGAAGACTGGCTGGACATGGCCATCCTGCGCAGCGCCATCCTGTTGCCCAACGGCAGCGCCTTACCGCTTGCCAAAAAACAAAAGTTTGTCGAACACCTGTGGCAGGGCCGCCGCTGGCAGTGGGTGGACCCACTCAAAGACATGGCCGCGCATGTGCTCGCCATCGAAAACGGGCTGGCCAGCCCGCAGCAAGTGGCCGCGCAACAAGGCCGCGACATCGGCGAAATCATCGACGACCTGGCGGCTTTCCAAAAGCTGCTCAAAGCCAAAAACGTCACCCTCACCGGCACCACCGTACCCACCGGCACCGTCGCCAGCGCGGTCGCGGCCAGTGGTTCCGATGCAGGCAAACAAGACGCTGTTACCGGCAAAGCCAAAGCATAGAAACGCTTTGCCTTAACCATTTCCACGCATAGCCGCAATGTGCAATCCATCACCCAGTAACACCACCCGCGAGGCCGCACCATGGCACTTCCCAAGGAACTGAAAACCGGCAGCACCGGCGAGCGCATCTTGCGCATCGGTTCCGAGCGGGCCGTGGTGGATGAAGCCACGCGCACGGTTTCTTTGGCGTTCGCCAGCGAGACACCAGTGGAGCGTTACTGGGGTAATGAAATCCTGGACGTGCAGTCCCGCAGCATGCGTCTTGGCCGGCTGAATGCTGGCGGCGCTGTGCTGATGGATCACGACTCGCGCGATCAGGTCGGCGTCATCGAGTCGGTACAAGTCGGCGCGGACAAGGTTGCCCGTGCCGTCGTGCGCTTTGGGAAAAGCGAACGTGCCAGCGAGGTGTTTCAAGACGTGGTTGATGGTATCCGCCAGAACGTATCGGTCGGCTATCAGATTCACGACGCCAAGCTCGAATCCGAAGCCGAAGGTGTGGGCACCTATCGGGTCATGGACTGGGAGCCGTACGAAATTTCCATGGTGAGCGTGCCAGCCGACCCAAAAGTCGGCGTCGGGCGCAGTGCCGAAACAACCCCTTCCCGTATTCCGGAGCATCGCATGACCCCTGAAGAGATCGCCGCGGCAGAAGCCGCGAAGAATGCGCAGCGCGACGCTGCCATCAAAGCCACCGAAGCAGCTACCCGCAGCGGTATTGATGGCGAGCGCAAACGCATCGCCGACATCAACGCCGGCGCGGCCCAGTTGATCAAATACCCCAAAGTGCGCGAAGTGGCCGAAGAAGCCATCCGCACCGGCATGACCATGGACCAGTTCCGCGCCAAGGCGATGGAAGTGGTCACGACGGCGCCGTTGCCCAATGCCGACATCGGCATGAGCAAACGCGAAGTGCACCAGTTCAGCATGGTACGTGCGTTGCATGCGTTGGCCAACCCCACGGACACGCGAGCCCGCGAAGCTGCGGCGTTCGAGTATGAGTGCAGCCGTGCGGCGGCCGACAAGATGGGCGTCTCGCCCAAAGGCTTGCTGGTGCCTAACGACGTACTCAAGCGCGAGTTGAGTGTCGGCACCGCGACCGCTGGCGGCAACCTGGTTGCGACTGACTTGCTCAGCAGCAACTTCATCGACCTGCTGCGCAACAAAATGGTGATCAATCGCATGGGCATGCAGATGCTCAGCGGCTTGGTCGGCAATGTCGCCATCCCGCGTCAAAGCGGTGGCGCCACGGCGTACTGGATTGCCGAGGGCGGCGGTGGCACGGTATCGGGTCAAACGTTTGACCAGGTGCCGCTAAGCCCGAAGACCCTGATGGGTCGCACGCAAATTGGTCGCCAGTTGTTGCTGCAAAGCTCCATCGATGTCGAAGCGTTTGTGCGCAACGACCTCGCCACCGTGCTCGGCTTGGCGTTGCAGGCGGCGGCCATCAAAGGCGGCGGCAGCAATGAGCCCACCGGCATCTTGGGCACCAGCGGCATCGGCACGGTCGTGGGCGGCAGCGTGGGTGCGGCGCCGACGTGGGGCAACATCGTGGGTCTGGAAACCGCCGTCGCGGTCGCCAACGCCGACGTTGGCACCTTGGGCTATCTCACCAATGCCGCGGTGCGCGGCAAGCTCAAGACCACTCAGAAGTTCAGCGGCAGCAATGCCGACGCGATCTGGGCCGATGGCAACACGCCGCTCAACGGCTATCAGGCCGGCGTCACCAACGCAGTGCCGGGCAACGGCACCAAGAGCACGGGCACCAACCTGTCCACCATCATCTTCGGTAACTTCGCCGACCTGATCGTGGGCTTGTGGGGCGGCCTGGACCTGCAGGTGGACCCGTACAGCGCAGGTGATACCGGCAGCGTCGTGGTGCGGGCTTTCCAAAGCGCCGACATCTGCGTACGCCACCCGGAAAGCTTCGCCGCCATGACGGACGCGATCACCGCGTAAGCATGAAAGCACTGGCCTTCCAGCGCGAAAAAGTCCGCCGCCCGGTGCAACGCCGGGCGGCGGCATGTGCGCGTGAGGCCATCGCATGAACCCGTTTGACGAATTCAACGCCATGCACGGTGAGCTGTTCGCACAGTTCGCCGAGCAAGGCACACTGCTGCACGGTACCGACCCTGCGCGGGACGTGCGCATGATCGTGGACGATGGCGCGCAAACGCTTGGCACCCACGGCGAAATCATCAGCAACAAGCGCGTCATCAGCGCGATCAAAAGCGAGTGGCAGCCGGTACGCGGCGACACCATCATCGTGCGCG
>JBDTBF010000051.1:0-4543 GCA_039924175.1 Rhodanobacter sp. | reverse complement strand
AGGCGCTGAAGGGCATCAATATGAGTATTCCCGAGAAGCAGGTCACCGCGATTATTGGTCCATCCGGCTGTGGCAAATCCACACTGCTACGCGTCTTCAATCGGATTTACGCGATCTATCCGAAACTAGAGGCGCGCGGCGAAGTACTTTTGGATGGCGAGAACGTACTCGAACCGCACTATTCGATGAGCCGCCTGCGCAGCAAAGTCGGCATGGTGTTTCAAAAGCCAGTGCCGTTCCCGATGACCATTTTCGAGAACGTCGCTTATGGCATCCGCCACCACGAAAAATTGTCCCGCGCCGACATGGCGATACGCGTCGAGCAAGCCCTGCGTAGCGCGGCGTTGTGGGACGAAGTGAAAGACAAACTGAAGCAAAGCGCGCTCAGTCTTTCCGGCGGCCAGCAACAGCGCTTGTGCATCGCCCGCGCCATTGCACTGAAACCGTCCGTACTATTGCTGGATGAACCCACGTCCGCGCTGGACCCGATCGCTACCAGTCGTATCGAACAATTAGTGGAAGAACTGAAAAGCGAATTCACCATCGTCATGGTCACCCACAACATGCAACAGGCCGCGCGTTGTTCCGACCTCACCGCGTTCATGTACTTGGGTGAGCTGATCGAGTTTGACCACACCGAAAAGATCTTCACCACGCCGGGCAAAAAGCAGACTGAGGATTACATCACCGGACGCTTCGGCTGACCACCAGGACCCCCTTATGACCAGCAATAGAGACCACATCATCAAAAGTTACGACGGCGAGTTGACCCGGCTCACCGGCGAGATCGTGCGCATGGGCGAGTTGTCGGTGAAACAGCTGGACGCTGCCATCGACGCGGTGGAACGGCGCGACGAGCGCATGGCGCAACGTGTAGTGGACAACGACGACGCCATCGACCAAATGGAACAGGACATCAGTCACGACGTAGTGCGTCTACTGGCACTACGCGCGCCAATGGCGGGCGACCTACGCAACGTCTTCGCTGCGTTGCGCATTGCCGCCGATATCGAGCGCATCGGTGACTATGCTGCCAACGTCGCCAAGCGCTCGATACCGCTATCGATGGTGGCGCCGGTCGGCCCGGTCGGCGGCCTCAAGCATCTGGCGACGTTAGCCGCCATCGGCGTGCGTGATGTGCTGGCTGCGTATCGAGATCGCGACGCGGAGCGCGCTTACGCGGTGTGGAAAAACGACGCCGTGCTGGATGACGCCTACACCGGCTACTTCCGCCAGCTACTGACCTACATGATGGAAGACCCACGCAACATCACACCGTGTACGCATCTGTTATTCATGGCCAAAAACATCGAGCGCATCGGCGATCACGCCACCAACATCGCCGAAAACGTGTGGTTCCAGGTCAACGGAGAACCCTTGCTGGCACAGCGCAAAAAGCGTGACCTCACTGCCAGCGCCGACTTTTCCGGCTTAGCTGGCACCCGAGAAGAGCCGTAATCCGCATGGTCTAAACGCGCGCAGCCGGCAAGATCAGCGTGACACGGAGGCCACCCGTTTCGCGGTTGGCTAGTGCAATACGACCACCGTGTGCCTCGCTGATTTCACGCGCCAAGGCGAGGCCCAAACCGGTGCCGGAGCGTTTGGTGGAATAGAACGGCAGCAGCGCTTGCTTCAGCACCACTTCGGTCATACCCGGCCCACGATCAGCCACCTCGATGCGCCACGTACCGACGCGTTCGGCGATCGCTAGCGTGATGCCCTCTGCCGGACTACCTGACTCGTGCGCGTTCTTGATCAGATTGATCAGCACTTGTTCAACTTGTGTCGCATCAAACCGTCCGGCTCGTGTCGGCAGCGGCGAAACCAAATGGAACTGGCACTGCAAGGCCAACGCCTGCAGAAACGACTCCCAATCCACATCAGCCAGCAGTGGCGTCGGCAATTTTGCAAAACTGGCATAACCCGAGATGAAGCCATGCAGATGCTGGGCGCGCTCACCAATGGTCGCAAATACGCCGGGCAAACGAGCGAGATCGTTACGCCGTGCCAACTCTGCCCCCGAGTGGGCGAGTGAGGAAATGGGTGCCAGCGAATTGTTGAGCTCGTGACTAATTACCCGAATCACGCGCTTCCACGTGGCTACTTCGCGCCGTGAGAGCTCGCGCGTCATTCGCCGAAACAAGTGCAAGCGATGCGCGCGGCCCTGCAGCCGGAACGCGCGTTGCGATAGATGAAAGGTTTCCTCGCTGCCATCCATATCCACGCTGAATAGCGCATCTTCACCGGCAGCGACGGCGCGGCGCAGCGCATCCGGCGCGGTGGTCAGCACATTGGCGAAATCTAACCCAACCAGGCTGCTGCCGTCGTTGAACAAATGCCGCGACGCGATATTGGCATAAGCCACGCGGCCACTGGCATCGGTCAATACCAAGGCGACCGGCGTGTTCTGCACCACGGTATCCAGCAACAGCTCACGTTGCACCAGATGTTGGCGCTGTTCGCGCAAGGTCTGCCCAAGTTCGTTATGCGTGCGAATCAAGCGGCCCAGCTCATCGCGGCGATCCACCACAATCGACGTACTGAAATCGCCATCGCGATAGCTAGCCACTGCGCTTTCCAGCGCACGTAACAGGCGGCTCACCGGCGCCATCACGCGGCCAGCCAGCCACACCGCCACCAGCAACAACAAAACCAAGCTGATACCCAGCGCACCGTACGTACTGAGGTGCATGGCGGTGGACGGTGTAGCCGCGTTGGGCTTGGCCACAAACTGCGGTAGCAACCACGCCAGAAACTGCGGCAACGGCCACTGCGTGACACCAGCATAAATCAGCGCACCAGCCACCCCGGCGGCAAGCAGCAGCAGGCTCAGCCGCGTACGCAACGAACTCAGGAAATGCCACATCGACGGCTACTCCAGTGCCTACATAAACAGCTCAACGGCATACCGGATCCCTCGGTTCATACCTGCAATCAACTGGCGGCCGTCCGTTCTGCCACGGTCGTTGCTTGCCCATCACCGTCGCTTTGTCATTTGCCTGCGGCGGCAACGCGTAGGCCGGACCTTTTTTAACCGGCTGTTTGAACTGGAACGGACTCTGTTTGTCGTCTCCCGATAACGCGGCTTGAGCCGAGTAGTCTGACGAACTGGTGACGGCCGGCGTCGCCTGCCACTGATCAGTGGACGGCGTCTGACTCGGCGCCGCCGCGTGGGCTGGCGGCTGAATCGGCGCTGCGGTTTGCGCAATGGCCACGCTGGCAACCAGCATGACGCAGGGAAGCAACAAGGCTCGAAGCATCACGGCACTCTCCTATTGTTAGATCATCCATCTTTGTAGGTCACACGGGGCACGCCAAGCATGCGCTGTCTTGCCTAGTTAGTTCGACGCAGCCAGCCCATAACGCTCCATGCGCCGATACAGCGCCTGCCGCGACAGGCCCAAACTTTGCGCGGCTCGACTAACGACACCACCGGCGTGACGCAGCGCAGCTTCCACTAGTTCGCGGCTGGGCTCGTCCAAATTGCGTGTGGCAACCACATTATGCTGTGGCAGGTTCAACAGCTCCGGCGCAATCAGCGCACCACCCGCCAACAACGCCGCGCGCTCAATCGCATTCTTTAATTCGCGCACATTTCCCGGCCACGGGTAACCCAACAACGCTTCTCTCGCGGCATCGCTAAGCTGGCCGCGGCCGGCCAGAAAATAGTCTGCCAGCGGCAGGATGTCGTCGACGCGATCAATCAGCGAAGGCAGGTTCACTTCAATCACGTTGAGTCGGTAATACAAATCCTCTCGGAACGTGCCCGCACGAATCATCGCTTTCAGATCGGCATTGGTCGCACTCAGCACGCGCACTTTGACCTGACGTGTGCGGCCAGAACCCAGCCGTTCAAATTGTCCGGTCTCCAACACGCGCAACAATTTCACCTGACCAGACAACGGCAAGGTGCCGATCTCGTCCAGAAACAAGGTGCCGCCATCGGCCAATTCAAAGCGGCCCTCGCGCGCTTTGTTGGCACCGGTATAGGCGCCAGCATCGGCACCAAACAATTCCGCCTCGATCAACTCACCGGGCAGCGCACCGCAGTTCACCGCGATGAACGGACCATGTTTTACGGAGGAATTAGCGTGCACGATCGTCGCGATACGCTCCTTGCCGGAGCCGTTCGGGCCAGTAATTAACACCGGCACATCCGAGCGCGCCACTTGGCAAGCCAGGTCCAGCGTGCGCGCCATTGCCTCAGACGCGAACACCAAGCCGCCCAAGTCATAGTTACTTTGCAACGCGTCGTGCCGTCGTCGTTGCTCACGCCGCGTTCGCGCCACTTCGCGCGTGGACTCGGACAGCTCCAACAGGTTTTCCACCGTGGCCAGCAACTTGTTGTCGTTCCACGGTTTCGCCAAGTAATCCGCAGCGCCGGCCTTGATCAACTCCACGGCGGTTTCCAAGTGAGTCCATGCCGTGAGTAGCACCACGGGCAAATCAGGATGCTGCTCGCGAATGGCCTGGAATAGCCTTACGCCTTCCTTCCCCGACGTGGTATCCGCGGTGAAATTCATGTCCTGAATCACCACATCGA
>JBDTBF010000050.1:0-2961 GCA_039924175.1 Rhodanobacter sp. | reverse complement strand
AGACATCGAAGTCGAACATGCCGAGCATGAGCTGGCCGCTGCGCGGGTTTCGCTGGCCGCGCTGTGGGGCGCCGAGGAAGCTGATTTCGCTTCCGCCAGCGGTGACCTGTTCATGCTACCCGCCGTTGCATCCTTCGCGGCGCTCACTACGCGACTGCCGGACAATCCTGCCCAGCGCGCGCTGGCCCTCGATGCACGCACCTCGCAGGCGCGCGAGCGGTTGGCCTCAGCAATGTCTCGACCCGATATCACCGCGCACGTAGGCATCCGGCGCCTGGCGATCTCCAACGACACCGCTCTGATTGCCGGCGTCACGATTCCGCTGGGCAGCCCCCGTCGCTCGGCGCTCAGCGTGGCCCAGGCCCGCGCCGAAACGAACGCACTGGAAGCGCAAGCCGAGGCATACGCCACGGAGATGCGTCAACAGTTGTTCACGGCTTATCAAGAGCTGCTGCATGCGCGTACGGCGTATGAAGCCCACCGGGACCGAATGATTCCCAAGGCTGAATCAGCGCTGGCACTGACCCGCAAGGGCTTCGCTGCCGGCCGCTTCAGCTTTGTCTCGCTCGCGCAAGCGCAACGCACCCTGCTGGACCTTCGAACCGGCCAGATCGATGCCGCGCTGCGCTATCACACCCTGCTGGCCGACATCGAACGGATGACTGCCACCACCGGAGTTGCCCCATGAAGCCACTGATCATCCGACGCTCACTTGTCACGTTGATGCTCTTGCTCAGCCTGACCGCGTGCGGCAACCGCACGTCTGAACAAACGTCCGCTGCCACGCATGAGTCGGCCGCCGCCGACTTTGAACGCGGGCCTCACAACGGTCGCCTGCTGCGCGACGGCGCCTTTGCGGTGGAAGTTACTGTCTACGAGACCGGTGTGCCGCCGCAGTTCCGACTCTATGCGTATCAGAACGACAAGCCCTTGCCGCCGCAAGCCGTGCAGCCTTCGGTTGAGGTCACGCGACTGGATGGCGAGGTCAATCGCTTTGCGTTCCGTGCCGAGAAAGACGCACTGATCGCTACCAGCAGCGTGGTCGAGCC
Source organism: Rhodanobacter sp. (assembly GCA_039924175.1). GTDB lineage: Bacteria > Pseudomonadota > Gammaproteobacteria > Xanthomonadales > Rhodanobacteraceae > Rhodanobacter. The sequence continues at coordinate 1,912 of JBDTBF010000050.1, read as the reverse complement.
GCACTCCTTCGACGTCAAGGTCAGCGCGACCCACGCCGGCAAGACGCATCACTGGACCTACGCCTCGTACGAAGGTCGGGTGGTGATTCCCACAGCCACTGCCACGGCTTCCGGCATCGAAGTCGCCAAGGCCGGCCCAGCCACGATCCACGACACGCTGCCGCTGATGGGCCAGGTGGCGATTGATCGCAGCCGCTTTGCGCAGGTGCGCGCGCGCTTCCCCGGCATCGTTCGCAGCGTGCCGGTCAACCTCGGCGATCGCGTCAAACGTGGACAGACGCTGGCGACGGTGGAGGGCAACGAAAGCATGCGTTCTTACCCGGTCACGTCGCCACTGGACGGCGTCGTGCTGGCCCGCAATACCCATGCCGGCGATGTCGCGGGCGACACGCCGTTGTTCGAGATCGCGGATCTTTCCTCCGTCTGGGTGGAGTTGCATGCCGTTGGCAGCGCCGCCGATCGCCTGCGACCGGGGCAGGGCGTGCTGGTGCGTTCCGCCACAGGAGGTCAAGGCGTTCAGACCACGCTCGATGCACTGGTTCCGGTGAGCAACGCGGGCCTCAGCGTGGTGGCGCGCGCGCGTCTGGCCAACCCTGACGCTGCCTGGCGTCCGGGTATGCCGGTCGTCGGTGAAGTGACGGTCGCCGAGCGGTCGGTGCCGCTGGCCGTGGCGATTTCGGGCCTCCAGCGCTTTCGCGATTTCACCGTGGTGTTTGCCAAGGTTGGCGAAACCTACGAGGTGCGCATGCTCGAGCTGGGCGCGCGTGATGGGCAGTCGGTGGAGGTTCTTGATGGGCTCAAACCCGACACGACCTACGTGACCGAGCAGAGCTTCCTGATCCGTGCGGACATCGAAAAGTCCGGCGCCAGCCACGACCACTGAGGACAACGCCATGCTCGAACGACTGGTTCGCGCCGCGATTGCCCATCGCGGCCTGGTAATGATTCTGGCCATTGCGCTTGGCGCGCTGGGCATCTGGAACTACGGTCGGCTACCGATTGATGCGGTACCCGACATCACCAACGTGCAGGTGCAAATCAACATTGAGGCAGCTGGGTACTCTCCGCTCGAAGCGGAGCAGCGGCTGAGTTATCCGGTCGAGACTGCGCTGGCGGGGTTGCCTCGTCTTGAATCAACCCGCTCGATCGCCCGCTACGGGCTGTCGCAGGTCACCGCCGTGTTCGAAGACGGTACCGACATCTATTTCGCCCGCCAGCAGGTCTCCGAACGACTCAAGGAAGCCGGCAGTCAGTTGCCGGCAGGCATTGAACCCGAGTTGGGTCCGGTGGCTACCGGACTCGGCGAAATTTTCATGTACATGGTCGAGGCCGAGCCGGGGGCGCGCCGTGCCGATGGCGAACTGTGGACGCCGACCGACCTGCGTTCCTTGCAGGACTGGGTAATCCGGCCGCAGTTGCGCAATCTTGCCGGAGTCACCGAGGTGAACACGATCGGTGGCTATGTGCGCCAATTCCACGTCACCCCCGATACCGCCAAGCTGGCCGCTTATCACTTGACCCTTGCCGACGTGCAGGCGGCCATTGAGCGCAACAACGCCAATGTTGGTGCCGGTTACATCGAGCGTTTTGGTGAGCAATACCTGATCCGCGTGCCGGGTCAAATCACCGATATGGAAGGCCTGCGCAACACCGTAATCGCGCGGCGCGAAGGCGTTACGCTGCGCGTGCAGGACGTGGCCACCGTTGCCGAAGGTTCCGAACTGCGTACCGGTGCGGCGACCGAGAATGGTAAGGAGTCGGTGCTCGGTACCGTCTTTATGCTGATCGGTGAAAACAGCCGCGTGGTGGCCCAGCGTGTCGGCACCAAGCTTGCCGAGATCAACAAGCAGTTGCCGACGGGGGTCATCGCGCGAACGGTCTACGATCGCACGCAACTGGTGGATCGAGCGAT
>JBDTBF010000049.1:0-29141 GCA_039924175.1 Rhodanobacter sp. | reverse complement strand
CGCGGAAGCTGCCTCGATAGTCGTCGCCTTGATGAATGATGTGACCGAGGTTGAGCTGGCTAGTGGCCTGGGTGCTGGCGAACTGCACGCGGCCTTGCTGGTCCGTGTCGTCCATCACCAGTTGGTTGTAACCGTTGCCGTCAAAGCCTTGGGTTTTGATACCCGATAGCGCTGCCGCGTTGGCATGACCGGCAGTGTCGCCGCTGAGGCCGTGCCACGCGGGACTGTTGCCGCCGGCAAGGTTGGCTTGATTGCTCGGCTGAAAATCAGCTGCTTGCGCGTAGCCTTCGGCCGCGGGTGCAATTGCTGCTTTGCCCGGACTAGGCGCGATGCCACCTTCGCCGTGGCCGTTGTACAGCGCGCCAACGATGATCGGACGATCAATATCGCCGCCCATGAAGGACACAAGGACTTCTTGCCCGATACGCGGCAGGAACTGCGCACCGTGGCCGGCGCCGGCGTAGCGCTGCGTGGCGCGTAGCCAACAACTGCCGTGATCGTCGGAGCGCTGCCAATGAAAACGTACCTTCAACCGACCTAGCTTGTCGGTATACAGCGGGCCACTGGAACCGGGGCTGGTTTCGCCTTCGGGGCCTACAACGATGGCCGTTTGTACGCCCGGCGTTGTGGGGCGTGGATTCAGACGCACACCGTGCTCATCGTCTAGCGTGGGACGCCACGGCGTGCTGCGGGCAACCGTGCTGAAGTGTTGCGCGTAGCCGGTGGCTTCGGCCTGTTGCCATAAAGCTGGGGCGATCGTAGCGGCGCTGTCATCAGAGATATCGCTGTCGACATTCAGCGCAGCCTGCGTTGGTGCCGCACCCAAATGCTTTAGCACGGCATGTTGCAAGCTCTCGGGCAAGTTGTTGATACCGGCGTGCCACAACTCCGTCCACACAAATTCACTCGCGTTGCCGGCACCTGGAAGGCCCGCCCACGGCGTACCACTTAGCTGGAAGCGCGTGCCCGCGCGGGCGGTGCGCACGCTACCGCGCCCTTCCCAGCGTGCCTGTTGTGCCTCGTGGGCTTGCGCTAGCAGGTTGGCGTAGTGCTGCGCATCGCCTTCGTTGGCAAACGCATACGGACCTACGGCGTCATACGCCTCGCGCTGACCGTGCGCATCTTTCAACGCAACCGAAACAGCGGTGCTGCTGAGTGTTTTGTAATCGTTGCTAAGTACGGTGACCGCATCGGGTACCAAGGCGCGATCTTGCCCCATCGCTTGAATGGTGTCGCTGATCTCCACCGCCGACGTGCGGTGATAACGAATACCTCGGCCAAGTAAACCGGCAGACGAGGTCACATCTTCAGGTAGCTGCGCACTGTCGGCGAAGATCAACAGGGTGTGGCCCGCGGAAGCTTCCGCGTCTTCCACAAAGGTGTAGCCCAAACCTTCTTCCACCAGTAGGCGTTCGAGGAAGGCTAGATCGGTTTCGCGGTATTGCACGGCGTAGCTGCGTGGGCGTACCTGACTCAACAAAGAGTGCGCGTCCGCTGTCACTTTCCACGACGCATGCGGCGCGTAGTCCACGAATACTTTGGCGGCAATTTCCAGCACGCTTTGGTCTTGAAACACCCTGCTGTGTCGGCCTTGATCAAGCATCCACAGCCACGGTGAGAGTGTCAGGCGATAGCGCGCCATGCCCCCATCCGAACCCAAGCAACTGGCTTCACATACCAAACCAGAACGTGCGCTACGGCTGCCATCGGCCAACGTCGTACGCAACGCAGCACGTTGGCCCAGCATATCGTCCAGCGACAAGTTGGCGTTCGTACTTAACACGTCGATGGTCCACGAGTAGCAGCGCGACAGTGCTTCGGTACCACTCCAGCGTTCCACTTGCATATGCGCTAGCGGACCTTCGCCTTCCAAACCATACAGGCGCGTGGCGTCACTAAAGTTCGCAAGCGCTGCTGAAACGGCAGTCAATCCCTCGGTTATATCCAACCTTCCATCTCCTTCGGCAGGTGTGTGTCAGCAAACGTCTCGCTAATTCGTAGCAACGCCCAGCTCATAATTCCTGCGGGCTATTTTTCAACAGCCGCAGGCCGCTCAAGTAAGAGTACAACGCCTGCAACTCAGCCCCTTCGGGCATTAGCGTGAAAACTACGAGAGAGCAGCCCTTCGGCTATTGCAAAGCGTTTTTCAAAGTCATCCGGAAATGACGAGCGAACGCTAACCACACTGAAGGCGCGACCGAACGTCCCTATTAATTCGAAACGCCCACAGCTATGGCACAGGTGTAATGACGCGAAGGGTAGCTGGCTTTCACGTGCGTGTCTGCCCACGAATTCACAGATTTGATGTAAGGAAAACCCGTACAAAATTTGTCGGCGTGTAGCGCTGGGCCAGACGGCGGCGGATGACTTACTATCTGCTCATGACCCACACCAGTTGGCCCCATTACTGACGTGCGAAGCCCTCCAGCATCGGTAGCAAAAGCCAGCCGTTCGTACAAGACCATCGAAAACGCTGCTCGCGTGCCCCGCTGCCCAACGGACGCACTCATACATGTACACGCCACACTACGCACTCTCTAGACCGAAAGCGGTTTGCCACGGATAGCTTCCCATGATTGATATTGAAACCCTGCTCGAACCCATTTCCGACAGTGCGCCTAGCGGGGAAGACTTGTCCTTTTCTGCCGAATTCGACGCCATCCTGGAAGCCCGTCGTAGCGACGACGCTTCATTGGACCAAGGTGAGTGGGTCACCGATTTAAAAAGTGCCGACTGGTTTGGTGTCAGTAAGCAATGTGGCCATCTACTTGGTACGCGCAGCAAAGATTTGCGTTTAGCCGTATGGATGGCCGAGGCAAGCACGCAACTGGACGGCTTTGCCGGCCTTATCGCTGGCTACACCTTGGTAGCTGGCTTATGCGACCGTTTTTGGGACAGCATTCATCCGGTGCCCGATACGGAAGCCGACGCGGACGATCAAGATTTGCGCATCGGTAACCTTGGCTGGTTGCTTACGCAATCCATCCAGTGGATTGGTGCCATCCCATTGATCGATGGCGCACAAGGCCGCTATGGCGTCGTCGTGCTGGAAGCAGCCGCACGCGGACACCAATCTGACAGTGAAGGCGAACAGCAATCCTACCCTGACGCCGCACATGTCGACGCTGCCCGCGCCGCTACACCGTTTGAGTTTTATCGCCGTTTGGCAGAACAAGCGCCACAAGCGTTGCAGGCATTCAACCAGCTGGAGTCTGCCGTGGATGCACGGCTAGGCCAAGACGGTCCCAGCTTTAGCGCCACGCGCGATGCGTTGACGAACGCGATCGCCATGGCGCTGCGTTTCGCCTCCGCCGCGGGCGTCGCCGTCACCGAAAGCGCGCGCCCGCCATCACTGCCCGGCGACGACACTGCCACACCGACCAACAGCACAACAACGCCCAACGCCAGCAACGGTGCTATCAACAACCGCCGCGAAGCACTAGCACAACTGCGCTTGGTCGCCGAGTTCTTCCGCCGCACCGAGCCACACAGCCCCGTCGCCTACCTCGCCGACAAAGCCGCGCGCTGGGGCAACATGCCATTGCACGTGTGGCTTAAATCCGTACTTAAAGACAACCCGGTACTCGGCCAGTTGGAAGAGATGCTGGACGTGGGTGCGGACGAGTCGCGCAACGCGCAAAAGTCGGAGGGATAAAGTTCGGCGGACGGTTCACCGGTAACCCGCACATGATTGGCATCAACGCAAAAGCATCGCGGCTAAAGCCGCTCCCACAAAAAAGTGGCCACACGATGCTGTTGGACACCGTTGCAGGAAGGTCTGCAGCTCCGTTGTCCTCCGGCTCGACATTGAAGCGAGAGCATCGCCCGCATGCCGGCTCCTACAAAAGAGTAAGAAGCGCCCCGCTGTTGTAGGAGGGGCTTTAGCCCCGATGCCTTTCACATCTCGGCATAGAAACCTTGGCATCAAAGCGCATGCTTAGCATCGAAACTCGGTGAAGCCCTCGGCCACAAAAAGCAAAATTTCGGCACTAACCCGCAACGTAGGGATCTAGCTGCAATCTGGGAGCCGCCCACCGAAAAGTAGGTGCTAGCGCGGTCCGGCGGCAGTGCCACAGCAACTTCATTGCACGCAACCATTGACCAGCACGCCCGCTGCCCCTAAAATCTCGCGTTCTGATTGGGCGATTAACTCAGCGGTAGAGTGCCACCTTCACACGGTGGAAGTCAGTGGTTCGATCCCACTATCGCCCACCAAAAGATGTAGAAAAAGCCACCTAGTCGGGTGGCTTTTTTTGTTGCATATCATCACTAGTTATAAGCACTTGTAGAAGCGCACGCTGCGCGCGGAAAGCTCAGCCCGATAACGCAGCTACTCAGGCACAAATGTTGAAAGGACAGTAGAACCTTATCTGCGCATGGAGCGCGCTTTCCCAAAGCGCAAAAACCACCGACCAGATTCAGCGCCCGAAACATACCAGCCGAAGCTACATCATGGAGGCGTACATACGGCTGTCGACTTGCTGGTCACGCTGCCAGAACCATTCACATCCAGCTGAGTTCCAGACACAGCATCCGTCGCCGCACCATCTCCACTGCTTGCAGACCGAAAACACGTTACAAAGGCCAACGGCGTATTGGGCTTGAGTTGGCCTTGCTGGCCGAATGTAATAACGGTGCTGCCCAGAGATTTGATCGATACCGATCGCTGCGCACCATTAGCACGCAGCAACGTCGCGCCGGTCGCGTTATATGCGAGGTTCGCGGACGCAGCGCCTGCTGGATACGAGTACACCAGCCAACCCGGGTCAAACGCCGTACCGCCTGCGGTGCACGCCTCACCATCCGAACTTGGACAAATAGATACCAGCTGTCCACGCGTGATGGCCTCGGTGCGCGCATACGACAGACTAGCAAGCAACGCGTTGCTTGCTGACGCTACCTGATTACGCCGAAGCAGGTCGCGGAAGTTCGGCAGAGCAAATGCAACCAAAATCGCCATGATAACGAGCGTAACCATCAACTCGATCAAAGTGAAACCGCGTAAATTGCGCTGAGGAGCCGCCATGGTCATCACCAACATCTACCATTGCTGTTGGATGAAGCCGACGCAGGACCAGGTGTCTTCGCGCCGGCGTTATTGATCCTCAAACTGCCACACTTATCGGTGGCTTGGGAGCCTTGGGCTGCAGCAGTCGCAGTATAAGTTTGCGTCGTACTTGCCGATGCAACATCCACGGTCACGCTGTAGAACCTCTTTTCAGATAACGCCGGATTGTCGAAGCCGATCTCGGTGAGCGACCCATAATGATTGTTGGTGGCATAGAACCGCTCCTGCGCACTGGCGATACGCAACAACAATTCTTGTGCATCAGCACGTCGCGCTCGGAACGCATAGCTCCCATAAGCGGGAATGGCAACCGCCGCCAAAATGCCAATGATCACCACGACGACCATCAGTTCCACCAAGGTGAAACCCCGCATCCGAGACACGCTCCGCTTTCCCCCAACACAGCCATCACTGATCATGATTTAACTCCCGCCAAGCGCGACGGCGCCAGATCGCATCGTTGATATTAAGCACGCCGCTGCCACCCGTCAGTCCCAAGCCCGGGATCATCACCGTACCACCACCGATCGTGCTCACCAGCGGCACTGTACCGGTGGTTCGCGGATTGTCCACTCGCCCACCCACGGTCGAGGTAGCAGTTGCCGCGGTGCCACCCCAGCCAGTCACCTTTGGACCAGTCAGGCCGCCATTCGAACCGCCGGTCCCAGCATTCACTACCATGATCGCACCCTGGATGCTGGCGCTGCACGGATCGTTCGTCCCCGGGATCAGTGTCTGGATAACTACACGTCCGGTATCGAACAAGGCTCCCGGCGTCACCACGACGCGCTCACCAACGGATGACGCACTTGGCCCCAGTGTGAAGTACCACCCACCCTTATCTGAGGGAACTTGATAATTGGTGAGACCGCGGGCAAGCGTCGTACCATCGGTGGCCAGCTTCTCGCTCAACGTCTGCTGCACCAGATCTCCAATGACTACTGGCGAGCCCGTATTCGTATCACGGATGCCGTAAACCGCTTGGACTTCCGCACTGCCACTAGTGTTATCACTGACCCCGAGATATTTACCGGTGCCGAATACAACAATGAACTTGTTAGTTACCGGGTCAGCAAACAAGCGCGGCATTGAAGTAATCGGCTGGTCGCCGGCCGTGGTCGGCTGATACGCCAGCGAAACGGTCCAAGCGTTCGGATCAGATGACTTCAGGTCGTAACGCCACAGGTTACCGTCTAGGTCGCCCGCAAACGCCACGTCATCGATCTGATCGTCGTTGTAGTCACCGAGTACGGGTGATGAAAGTCCGTGACTGGCGACCGCCGTGGAATCGGTTGCAGGATCTGGCGTTGTCAACTCCCTGATCAACTTGCCCGTCTGTGCATCCAGCACGAACAACGAGCTGAACTTGTTCGATGCCGCCGCCGGATACGAGCAATTAGCAGCGGTAAACGGCGGCTTGCTGCAATCCGGGAAGTAGCCGCCCGGCACCAGCACTACCCACTTGCCGCTATTGAGACGGCCGATATTCGGCTGGCCGAACGTATAACCCAGATCCGAGGGCTTACCGCCCGGATTAGTCACCGAACCGTCCGTCCACGCAGTTTGATCCGCTTGGTCTGCATTGAATTCCCACAGCACCTTGCTAGCCGACATTGCACTCGGATCGGTAACGTCGAGCGCATACACGCCACGGCCACCCAGACGCAGACCGCCAACTAGAATGGTATGCCACCCCGCACTCGTAGAAACCGGGGTCGTTGTCGCCGCGCCGAAGAACACATCACGCGTCACCGGGATGCCGTCTACCGTGGGCCGGAACTTGAAGTTGTCCTTCGACGTCAGATTGCCGAGGTTCGCATAGGTCGATCGCGGCACGTATGCGAACAACTCTTTGCCCGCGTTGGCAGTGGGTTTAACCACATTCGGCGTAACCGAAGTGTCGTTGTACTCCGATGCATCGAAGGCATGCAGCATGCCGTCATTGGCGCCCACGTAAACCGTCTTCGTGCGCGTCAGATTATTCTTCACGAAGTATTCGTAGCTGCTGCAAGTCGATGTGGTATCGCAAGTGGAAGCGTCGTTATCAATGGCGTCCTGCTCAGGTGAACCGGCCGGCCAACTGTTGCGATAACCACTGGACGGATAGGACACGTAAACGGGCTGCGAGCCAATGATGGCGCCCAACAAATGCGTTCGCGTCCGGAAGGTGGTGCCCTCCTTCGTGCGGTCTCCACGAAGGTAGTCGACGCGCGTTTGTCCCGCATCAATATCGTTGTCGACGCTCACTGGAGCGTTACTCAACAAGGCCTGCCCTGCCGCATCGAGAACAGCAAAGGTCTTGAACGCTGCGCCGCCGTCAAAGCTGCCAGCCGCCGACTCCTTAGCGGTAAATATCTTTCGCGTAGTCGGATCCGTAATCGTCTTGTCGTCAAGATTCTTTCCCGCATCCCACAACGTCCCAGTCGTCGTCGTGCCATCGGCATTCACGCCCACCGCCTGCATGCTGCCAGTCCAATCCGCAGAGCTATAGCCTGTATTGAAACCAAGCGCCCCTGGCACTAGGACCGAAGTATTGACTGCACCGGTCGTGGCCGGGGCGCTGCGCGCAGTGATGTTGGTCAGAATCTCAGTGAGCTGCTCCACCAAATTTTTGGGGTTAGCCGCATTGAAATACGCGCCGCGGCTATTCACTGCAGCATGCCAAGTGTCGTCGATTGCCTGCGGCGCATTCCGCGCTGGAAGCGGCCAAGCAGTCGCACCAGTGCGCAAATTGGTCAACTCATTGGGGTAAAGCAACGTGCCGGGCACACCCAGCGTGACCATGTATTGCACCAGATGCTGCCAAGTCGCCGGATCATTGGCCGGGTTCCAATACTGCTCGCTGGCCTTGTCTGCTTCCGTGCTCCCAGCGGTAGTCACTCCCGTCGTGGAATCCGGCATGTATTTCGGTACGGTATTGGCTAGATCCGAACGGAGATCCTTCGCCCAGTAAAAGAAAGCAATATCGGCCAGCGATGGGTAGCAGTTCGTTCCACCGCCATCGGCGCAGCTCCCGGTCGGCGATGCCGGCACATTCCAAAATATTTCACTCGCCGCGACATGCGCAAAGGTCGTGAGGGCGTCGCCTAAAGTGGGCGTACCTTGAACATCGAAAAAGCCCGTTGGCTTGTTGGTGGGGTTACCCTCATTCCAGTAACCATCGGTAACCAGCATATGAAAATTCTGGCGACACACCAATTCCTGGCCATCCTTGGTTATGGGCTTTCCCGGCTCCCAGTAGGGGTCCCGTAAATTACCGGTGCTACCAAGATTCCCTTTACCTTGAGTGAAAAATTCACCGGCACGAATAGTCGACGCTCGATTTGGCGTGGTACTGGTTCCATATATTTCGAATATCCAATTGAAGAACGCGGTTCGATAACAATTGGGCTTTGCAGTTGGCGCCGTCCCAGGCTGCTGCACGTCTTTCGGCTCCACCGACGAAGCAACGCATGCTGGAGAATTAGCATCCATAAGCGACGAGATAATCGTTGAAGGCGGAAGCTTATAGCTGCCGTCATTCAGATTCTGCCACGCCACACGAATCGTGCTGCCGAACGCACCTTCCGGCGTCGTCGCCCCCAACGCCCCAAATACCCGTGATACGGAGGTTTTTGTCATCAAGAACCGTGTGCGATAGTAGGCATACCAATTGGCAAAGTTCTGCCACTGATTGACCTGCACACTGTCAATGGTCACCGTCGTGTTGAGAACAGCCACGGCCTCCCAGTTGGCCGAGGTGTACAACGTAGTACGGCCGGCCGAGGTTGGCGTACCGTCAGCGTCGACGGCAATCGTCGGCCCGTTGTAACGATAATAATAAGGACCGCCGTCTGGATAGGAGTTCCCGTCCGGCCCCGCCGTCGTGCCGTTCATCGGCGATTTCCCGCTGCCACACTTCCAGCGCTTGTCGCCAAGATCAGTGGATGGGTATGCTTTATCCTGTGTCTCGCTCGACTTGTTAGGTCGATCATTTTTGCCGTTACTCGACCACCGTCCGCTTCCTGTGGGATAGATCCCGTAGACCCAATTAGACCAAGTGGTATAGGTTCCACCTTGAGTGCTATCCCAATACCATCCCGTCTTGGGAACCAGCGTCTTCGTGGTCCCAGTGAGGTCAGTTGCATCGGTCGAATCATCAGTGCCGCTTGGGTTATTATTAAAGCCGGCTGCCCCCAACACTTTCGTATTATGCGGGCGATTAACGGCAATGCCGTCAACCGGCACCTTTGTCAACGTGGCATCTGCCTGATTGAACGAAATGCCATCCGCACCTACCGGTGGTGAGTAGATGACATTCGGGTTGTAATAGACACCATTCATCGACCGCGAGCGAATGTCAGATGAGTCCGTGACCCGAGGATCGATCACACCGGCACAAAGCCACTCTGAATCCCAATTCTCATTATCAAATGGGCGATCATCACCCATAAAGTTGCTTCGCATCGAGCCCGAATCATCGAACGTAACCACGATGTTCGGCGCGACGCCGCTCGTATCGTTCGGTGGCGTAGGGCTGAGTTCCACCGCACTACTGGGAACCGGAGCCGTAGAAGCGGAAGCAATAGCAAGCATGGGCGGCAGGGTGGCCGCTTGTACTTCCGCTACCGGTGTGAACGGCGCGGACAAACCAGCAAGCAGGGTTAGCCCCAGCGTCAGCGCAAAGGTGCTCTTGCGATGAGAAAGAACGTGATGGTCACGCATGGCACAATGCTCCAACTCAGTTGCTCTTCGCGGCAAACGTGCTTTCCAGCACGCGCACCGTGTTCTCGTTGCCACCCGTGGCACGGGCAGTAATACGGTAGACATGCCTGCTGGTGCTGCTGGCACCACCGGCACCACTGCCGGTAGCGCCGGACTCATGCAGACCGCTACCGACGCCAGGCGGTAGCTCCACCCCCATGTCCTCAATCATGTAGACAGGATTTTTGGCCAAACGCGCGGTTTCGTAACCCGTGGCTGGCGCGGTGTAGTCGTTGCCACCGCCGGCCCCTTGGTACGTCTGCGCACCAGTGGATACCCACGCCGCACTATTACGGAACTTAGTGACGATACCGTTTGCGCCATAGACCGCCGTATCGGTTGGGTCGTAGCGATAACACCCGCCAGCCAACACGCCGCTGCCACACAAGAGGGGAGTGGAGGTTAGTTGGGAAGTACTGGTCCACAGCTTCCACTCCGCGCCACGCAACGCCGCATTTGCGCTCATCTCCGCCTGCTGCGCATTGCGTAAACCACCAGCCATACGCTCTTGCAACAGCGAGCGACCGGATGAACTGATAGCCAGAATGGTGAGCAACAACAGAAAAATTAGCGCAATCACCAACACCGCGCCGCGTTGCGTTTGCGCTGCGGAAAACGGTGTCATCGATTTGTCACGCATTGACATGATTTACTCCACATTTCCACACCACCTGCACTGCTAAAGTCGCCATTGCGGGTCGTTTATGGGTTGTAATTACGCACTGCGACGACGGCGATAAATTCGCGACGCAACATAGCGGTGGTAAAGCCTTGGTCGGCAAACGGTTGAATGGCATGAGCGGTCGGCGCAGCCAACGCCCCACTATTATCTTGGCTATAGCTGTACTTCAGTTCGTCTGTTGTCAACGTGGGAAGCGGCACCTGACCATCCATCAACAAATGCACTTCAATGCTTGTAATGGCGCGCCACAAGCAACCTTTTGTCGTTAACGCGGACGGTTCAGCCGGCGGGCAGGTAATGCCCGTAGCCGCATCCACTTTGTCGGCAGTGAGGAAACGTACATTACCGTCAGCGTCTTGCACGCCGTAACGAAAATCCATGCGCTCAACGCCGCGAACTAGCTCATCTTCTGAACCACCCGGCCCCGCCGTACCACCATTCACTCTGCGTATAAGTGCGCCGGTGGTTTGACCATTACCAGCGTCAACCACTCTCAGATAATAGGTAACCGTTTGATAATCGCGATTGAAATCGAACAACTTTGGCGCAGACTGCGGCGGCTGCGCTGTGGGTGTGCCCAAACTGGTGGGGGCAAGCACGGGCGTCAACACCGCACTGGTACTGGAGCTACCGGCAACTGTTACTGGGAAGATTTGCGCGCCTGAACAATCCGCAAGCATGGCTAAGTGGCCGCTAGCGAAATCATTGGCGGGTGGTTCACCGGTACTCGCCAGCGTAGCAAGGGTGATGCTGGTGATTGCTGCGGTAGAACCGGTCGTAGCGATGGTGGCACTACCACCCACAGCCCAGCCTCGAGATGAACTGACGTAGCGCACGGTGAGGATGTCCGCACCATTAACTCGCTTACCGACCGTCTTCCCTGGCCCCGGAACAACCGCCGCCGCAGGAGCGGTCGGCAAGCAGGTACCCGTCTTGGCGCACTCATAACCACGCATGGAAAGGAACGACGGAAACGTATACGGGGCGGTAGTTGGCGCCGGCGTATAACCAGAAGCTCCCATGATAGTAGTGACGTCCGCCATTGCATTGGTCAGCCCGGTATTTCCTTTGACGTACACCTTTGGCGCACGCAAGCCGTCTAGAAAAACTTGCGCAGCCGCCGGTTTGGCTACACCACCGGTGTTGCTGCAGTACTGACCATTGGCCATCTGCAGGTCGCCCTTCATTCGCGTGATCGCAAACCGTCCTCCTTCTTGCAGACTGGCCAACTGAGTCTGTACACGACTGCTACTGGAAGTGGAAATGAAGATGGTGATAATGCCACCGGCCACTAATAGCCCCAGCACCATGGCTATTATTAGCTCAATCAGAGTTACGCCAGCTTGGCGCGCAGAGTGGACTGGAAGCATCACGGCTGGAACTCCCAAGCAAAAGTTTGCAGCGCGGTATCACTGTTGTCCTGGTTGCCTGCGCGCTGCTCGCTCCACGCGATAGTCATTGTGCAATTACCACCGTAGGGCGGACGCATTCCAACTTGGCCAGGTGAAGCTGGTACGGCAACCGTGGCGCCAGACGCCGCTGTACCCGTAGGGTCCCAAGCACCCGGGGTAAAGCCAGCGTTGGAGGCGTCGCATGAAATCTCGGCCGACGGATTAGGCAAAAAGGTTTTCAACTGGCTGCTCCAGTTGCGCTGGTCGGCCGCCGCCAGTTCGGCTGGATTGCAGCCGCCTGCGCAATCGGCGTTGCCCGCTGTGCTGGCACTGACCGGATATGACGTGGAGTTGTAGTTGTTGTTCCAGACGCCGACTGGGTTCGCACTCATGCGATCAGCCATACCGCTGGCCAGAAACGTCACCTGTGTGCGCAAGTAAGCCGCATGATTGGATCGGGTGGACATGACCAGCAAGCCAGCCAACCCAATGAGCCCGATGCTGAAAATTAGCACCGCCATCATCACTTCAATCAACGAGACACCTCGCTGACGCGACAAGACTTGCATGGAATTCTCCCTATTACCCCAGTAGCTAATGTACATAGGTAAGTTCTTACGCCTAGTCTTTACCCGACAAGCGGTAGGAATTGCCCGACAAGCGGGTCGAATTGTGGTCAGAAGGGTGATCTACGTCGCAGTGCAATTGAGGCATGCATCGGCGCAAGCGGCTTGAGCTCGGTCACGTGACGCGGACACGAGCGTAGGAAAGCGCGTCACCGCCTATCCCTAGCGGCTTCTGTCGTAACAGCTTACGGCTGCATAGGTTTGGGTTTAATTTTTGGTTCGAGATCAAATCTGGGCTCGACATCTAACCAGAGCCAGGACCTCGCGATTAGCGTCGCTCGTACAGCGAACGCATAGACGGCGCGTAAGGGCTTTCATGGAACGAACCCCTCGTGAACGCCACCTTCGCGTGATGTTTGCAACTAAAGATCGCGGCTACAAGCACGTCGCTCTTCATCGCACCCAAAAAAAAGCCCCAAAAAGCATGGCTTTTCAGGGCTTTAAATAAAACAAAAGCTGGTGCCGGGAAGAGGAGTCGAACCTCCGACCTACGCATTACGAATGCGCCGCTCTACCAACTGAGCTATCCCGGCAGCGAGCCGCGAATTTTACAGTGCATGGCGCGCCGGCACAAGCTGCCGAATCCGCTGAATATGCTGGACGAATCTCATCCATATCGGCACCCGTGACTTTTGCTTGTCATTCGCGCGCGGCGCAGGGGAAGTTCAGCATGAACCGCCATTCCAGCGAGGCCTGACACCTGATAACTCCGCAGACAATGAAGCCACTAAGCGGCACGGTTCGCAGGCACAACGCGGGCCCTTCGAAACACAACTTCGCTACCCGCTCACTCGGCCGTTTTGGAGTCCGTCAGGCCTGCCGGTCGGGCCGAGAAGTCGGCTGTGCGAACACAGCTTTTTGCCGATTCTTGGGACGTCGTCGCGCTAGGGACCAAGCAGCGGCCGATGGTGAAGGGTCAGTCGGAGTCGTAGCGTAGTCGCAGACCAGCCGGCCAAAGTCCGACAGATTTCTGGCCCGATTAAAGATCAGCCGCCGCGTCAGTGCCGACAAAACGTAGCTCTTTCGGCAATGCAAAGGTCATGTTTTCGCGCTCACCATCCAGCTCGCGCACTTCGTCGGCGCCCCACTGCTGCAGGTGTGCGATAACGTCACGTATGAGCTTTTCTGGCGCGGAGGCGCCGGCGGTGAGGCCAACATGATTAACGCCATCGAGCCAGCCGCGCTGAATATCATCGGGGCCGTCGATCAGGTACGAGGGCACGCCCTGTCTCGCGCCTAAGTCGCGTAGACGATTGGAGTTGGAGCTGTTGACGGAGCCGATGACCAACAGCACGTCCACGGCATCGGCCAGCCGACGCACAGCATCTTGCCGGTTTTGCGTGGCGTAGCAAATGTCGTCTTTGCGCGGCCC
This sequence comes from Rhodanobacter sp., assembly GCA_039924175.1. Taxonomy (GTDB): domain Bacteria; phylum Pseudomonadota; class Gammaproteobacteria; order Xanthomonadales; family Rhodanobacteraceae; genus Rhodanobacter. The sequence goes on along the minus strand of JBDTBF010000049.1, from coordinate 15,259 downwards.
CTCGATGTCAGGAAAGCGCTCGCGCAAAGCGGCGATGATGGCTTTAGTATCATCGACTGACAGCGTGGTCTGGGTGACGTAGGCCAGCTGGTCCGCGTCTTTGAGATTTAGTTTGGCGACGCCTTGCAGCGACTCAACCAAGTAAATCTCACCGCTATTGGCCTTATTCCACTGCCCCATGGTGCCTTCTACTTCCGGGTGCCCGGCATGGCCAATCAACACGACGCTGCGACCAAGACGGCCCAAGCGCGCCACTTCCATATGGACTTTGATGACTAGCGGACAGGTGGCGTCGAACACCTTCAAATCGCGTTGCGCCGCTTCTTCACGCACGGCTTGCGACACGCCATGCGCGCTAAAAATGACCGTCGCGCCGTCAGGTACTTCGCTCAATTCTTCGACAAATACCGCACCATCGGTGCGCAGCCGATTGACGACAAAGCGGTTATGCACCACCTCATGCCGCACGTAAATCGGCGCGCCGTACGATTCCAGCGCGCGATCAACGATTGCAATAGCGCGATCGACACCGGCACAAAAGCCACGGGGATTGGCGAGAAGAATGTCCAATGGTTACCTCGGGTCGGCGGATGGCAGCGAGTGTTCGCGGAAACGTATCCACAGCGGTAATTCTGAAGGAACGACTTGTAGGAGCGGCTTTAGCCGCGATGCTCTTGGGTAGGTAGATTAAAGCAGGAGCATCGCGGCTAACGCCGCTCCTACAATTCGCATTTAGCGCCGCGTCCTCAACGGATCGGCGGCGCTAGCGCACGGTTAGGAAGCTTGCGGATTATCGCACGGGGTCTACGGCCTTGTCGGCGAACAAGCCGAACGCAACCAGCATGACGGCGCCTACGGTGATGGCGCAATCGGCAACGTTGAACACCGGATAGCTCCAGTCGCGGTAATACACCTGCACAAAATCGGTGACCTGCGATGAATGCAGGCGATCGATCATGTTGCCGAGCGCGCCGCCAATGACCAAAGCCAGCGGCAGACCGTTGCGCCAGTCACGCCGTGGCGTACGCGACAACCATACGATTAATGCCGCACTGATCACGATGGCCAATGCGACAAAGAGCCAGCGCTGCCAGCCGCCAGCATTGGTGAGAAAACTAAAAGCGGCGCCACGGTTAAAGACGAGCGTCCAGTTGAGAAAGCCGGGAATCACTTCGTGCGGCACGCCCGCTGGCTGCAGTGCTCGCAGCGCCCACCATTTACTGAGTTGGTCGAGCACGATGGCAACGGCGGATAGCCATAACCACGGCAGTGCGTTTGGTTTATTGGTCATGAAGCTAGTGGCTCGGTGATTTAGGTATGTTGTGTGTTTGCGGCGAAGCTTTACGTCGACACAATGATTTTCACAGCGCGTATGGGTGTGGAAGCAGCTGCCATGGTGCGCATCTGCCTACAGAATAACGACCACTTCTTCTGCGCGCAGGGGAAGCGGGGAAGGAGGGAAGGAGGGGTAGCTTTTGACCGTTAGATCAAGAGCTACCCCTCCCCAACCCTCCCCTGGCTCAGGGGAGGGAGAACAGCTGGCCATTGCCGAATGCCCATTCGTACGGTTGGCCATTGCCGAATACTCATTCGCCGCGGCGAGTTGAATGAGTATTCAGAGATCAATGTCGCCGCTCTACTCCTCCCCCTGAGCTCAGGGGGAGGCTGGGAGCGGGTTCGCTTTTGACGTTTAGATCAAGAGCTACCCCACCCCAGCCCTCCCCTGGCTCAGGGGAGGGAGAACGGCCGTCAATGTCGCCGTCTTGCTCCTCCCGTAGGCTCACAGAGATGTTGGGACGTATTCACTACACCATCCGTAACGTCAATTTCGTCAGAACCAGCGACGGTCTTCGCCGACGCCTTCAATGTTGCTGATACAGCGACCACATAATTCGGGATGTTCGGTGTGACTGCCCACATCATCACGACGATGCCAGCAGCGAACGCATTTGGCAGCGCTGCTGACGCTAGCAGAAACCCACACCTCACTACCTTCCAGTTCCACCCGCACGGCATCGTCAGGACGCGGCGTCAACGGTGCCAGTTCCAACTCCGAAGTAATGAAGAAGAAGCGCAGTTCAGTGGCGGCTTCGGCGAAACGTGCGTGCGCAGCGGCATCAACGTGAAGCACCAATTTGGCCTCCAGCGCCGCACCCACCTGGCCCGCCTTGCGCATACCTTCCAGCACGCGCGAAGTGGTGTCGCGAATGGCTAACAGATCGGCCCAATAATGGCGTTGCTCCGGTGAGCCTTGGGTGGCACGCAAGCCCTCGTACCAGGTTTCAAACAGCACGCTTTCACTGCGTTTGGTGCCATCACTTGGCGCCGGCAGGTGCTGCCAGATCTCTTCGGCAGTGAAGCTTAATATCGGTGCTAACCAACGCACCAAGGCTTCAGCAATGCGGTACATCGCGCTTTGCGCGCTGCGCCGGCCGTGGCTGTTGGTCGGCATGGTGTAGAGCCGATCTTTCGTGATGTCCAGATACAACGCACCGAGTTCGTTGGTACAAAAATTTTGCACGCGCGCCACGATTTCGGGGAAGTCATAACGTTCGTAGGCGGCCAGTACCGCTTGCTGTACGTCGTACGCTTGCTGCACCGCCCATTGGTCTAGCAGCAAGCTATCTTCTACCGGTAGCAAATCTTTGGTGGGATCGAAGCCATCCAAGTTGCCCAACAGGAACTTTGCGGTATTACGGATGCGCCGATAAGTATCGGAAACGCGCTTCAGAATTTCATCCGAAACGGTCATCTCATTGCGGTAATCGGCCGATGCAACCCACAAACGCAGCACGTCCGCGCCCAAGCTATCCATCACTTTTTGTGGCGCGATCACATTGCCCAACGATTTGGACATTTTGCGGCCGTTGGCGTCCACCGCGAAACCATGCGTTAGCACATCTTGATAAGGCGCGCGACCGAAGATGGCCGATGACGTCAGTAGCGATGATTGGAACCAGCCGCGATGCTGGTCGGAGCCTTCCAAATACATCACTTTGTAATGCGACGCCTTACCTTGCTGTAACTCCGGACGTTGACGAATAACGGCGTAATGGGTGACGCCGGAATCAAACCAGACGTCCAAAACGTCGGTGACTTTTTCGTAGTCCTTGGCGTCATCGCCCAACATTTCAGCGGGGTCTAGCGTGAACCAGACATCGATGCCGCCCTGCTCCACTTTCTGCGCCACCTGCTCCAACAACGCGACCGAATTGGGATGCGGTTCTTGCGTCACTTTGTGCACAAACAACGCGATCGGCACGCCCCACGTACGCTGACGCGAGATGCACCAATCAGGACGGCCGGTCACCATGCCCGCAATGCGCTCTTCGCCCCAGCTGGGCACCCAGCGCACATTTTTGATCGAAGTTAGCGCCGTCTCGCGCAGCTTCTGCTGCTCCATAGAAATAAACCACTGCGGCGTGGTGCGATAGATCACCGGCGTTTTGTGGCGCCAGCAGCACGGATAGCTGTGTTCCATATTGGAGAACGCCAGCAAGACGCCACGACCGCGCAACATATCCACGATCGCCGGGTTGGCCTTCCAGATGTGCAGGCCGGCCAATTCAAGCCCATCGGCGGCTGGTGTTTCTGCGCGATAGGTGCCGCGCGGCTCAATATAGTTGAGTAACTCAATACCGTATTCGCGCGCGGCGACAAAGTCTTCCACACCGTGATCAGGCGACGTGTGCACCGCACCGGTACCGTCTTCGTCCGACACGTGGTCGCCGAGGATCACCGGCACTTCGCGCGAGTAGAACGGGTGGTGCAACTTCAGGCCTTCCAACGCGTTCCCTAACGCATGACCTAGCGCTGGCGTTTCGGTCATGCCATAGCGTGCCAACGCCACTTCCACCAGGGTGCTGGCGATGACCAACAACACGCGTTTGCCGTTACGCGAAGGGCCTTCGACCAGCGCATATTCAATCGCTGAACCCAGCGCGACGGCCTGGCTTTCCGGCAAGGTCCACGGCGTCGTCGTCCAGATGGGAATGGCGACAATGGCATCACCTGCGTCCACACCAAACTCTACGGCCAGAGCTTTCGGATCTACCGCGTCGTAAGCAACGTCAACTGCCGGCGACGATTTTTCAGCGTACTCAATTTCTGCTTCAGCCAGCGCCGACGCGCAATCGAAACACCAATACACCGGCTTGGCACCACGCAAGACGTGACCATTGGCGACGATTTTGGCCAATGCCCGCAGCATGTCGGCTTCGTATTTGAAATCCATCGTGCGATACGGATGCTGCCAATCACCCAGCACGCCCAGTCGTTTGAAACCCTCGCGCTGCGTATCAACTTGCTCGGCGGCGTATTCACGGCATTTCTGCCGGAACTCAGCAGCGTTTAGCTTTACGCCGGGCTTACCAAATTTTTTCTCAACCGCAATTTCAATCGGCAAGCCATGGCAATCCCAGCCCGGCACATACGGCGCGCGATAGCCGGACAACAGCTTCGACTTGACCGTCATGTCCTTCAGGATCTTGTTAACGGCATGGCCAATGTGGATCGAGCCATTCGCGTACGGCGGACCATCGTGCAGCACGAACACCTTGTCGCGATCAGCCGCGCGCTGCTGGATCTGCGCGTAGCGATCCACCTTGTCCCACTGTGCCAACCAACCCGGCTCGCGCTTGGGCAGGTCGCCACGCATCGGGAAATCAGTGCGCGGAAGATTGATGGTGCTTTTGTAATCGTGGGTCATGAGCGTTTGTGTCATCAACAGTAAGGCGTGGTTGGTGTCGCTTTGCGGCGGCACCTGATGGACCGTCGTATCGCCCGCTCCACAGTGGAGCGAGCACGACGATCACAGGCAATTCAACAAAATAACCGATTAGGACGGTGCAATGAACGGATTCCGTACCCGTAATTGCTCATCCAACGACAATTTCTGCTGCATACGTTCAGAAAAAGGCCGGCCGCAGCCAGCTAACCATGCAGGCACCGCGATCATGGTGTCATACGCGAAAGCCGGCAACGCTCGACGATGCGAAGAGCTAACGCCATACGATGGGGGCTATCAAACAAGCACTTCCAACTGGCCGCCGGTCCCAAACTAGTTGCAAAGCTGACAAATGCAGGCTCCAGCACCACTCACGCCTCCGCCAATCGTGGATTCATGCCAAGCCGTTCGCGCGCCTGGCGTGCATCGAGTGCCATTTGTGCCCTCAGCGGCTCCAGACCATCGAACTTTTGTTCGTCACGCAGCTTGGCGACAAACTTTACGGCCATGCGCTGCCCGTAAAGGTCGCCTTCAAAATCAAATAAATGCACTTCCAGCAGCGGCTCGCTGACTTCGTTTACGGTCGGACGCACGCCGAGGCTGGCCACGCCAGGCCAGCTACATTCGCTTTCGCCCAAACCAACGCGCACCGCAAAAATACCCTTTATCGGGCTAACGCGACGATGCAGGTGAATATTGGCGGTGGGGTAGCCGAGCGTGCGGCCGAGTTGGTTGCCGTATTCCACTTTGCCCTCAATCACGAACGGACGCCCGAGCAACGGTTTGGCGCTAGCGAACTCGCCAGCTGCCAGCAAGGTACGGACTCGACTAGCGGATACGCGATCGCCTTCAAGTTGAACCGGCGGCATCGTGCGTGCGGTGAAACCTAGCTGCACGCCCATGCGTTCCAGCAACGCGACATCGCCGCCGCGCTTATGGCCAAAACGAAAATCGCCGCCGATCCATACTTCGCGCACGGCCAGCCGATCCACTAACACGCGGCGTACAAAGTCTTCTGCCGGCATCGCCGTCAATGCGTGGTTGAAACGCAACATCAACGTCTGCGCCATACCGGCAGCCGCGAAACCCTGCAACTTTTCGCGCACGCTGGACAAGCGTGGCAACGGCGTTGGAGAAAAGTAGGCACGCGGCAACGGTTCAAAACTCACCACGGCTGGGTCGCAGCCAAGTGTTTGGGCGCGCGCAGTTACGTGCGCCAGCAATGCTTGATGTCCGCAATGCAGCCCATCAAACGCGCCGACCGCGATGACGCTGCCACGCGGCGCCAAACAGGGGCCCGCAACATCTCGGGAAAGTCTCATCATGCGGCAAGTATAACGGGCGCGAATGCTGCGTCTGCGCGCTTATTGGCCAGACTCGCCACGTTACACCGCACGCAAATCACGCAAGCGAAAGCCTCCGGCGAACAACACGCCGAGGTAGACCGCGCCGCCCGCCAGCACCAACGTCGCCAGGCGCCACAAGCGAGTGAAAGATGAAACGTCGACGGTCCAGTCTGGCCACAGCCAGCGCCCGGCCAACAACACCAACACCATCGCCACACAAGCCAAGCCCAAACGTAGCAAATGTCGCCCCCAACCGGGCTGGCGTTGATACACCCCGGCGCGCTTCAGCCAATACCAAAGCAACCACAGGTTGACGTAAGCCGCCACTGCGCTAGCCAGACCCAACGCCATATGCAAGCCGGGCAGCCGCGATATTCCGTCCAACCAGGACAGTTGTTTCAGCGATGTCGGCGCCCACAGCTCAAACAGCAGCAGCAGGAAAACCACGTTCAGTAGCATGTTGATGAGTAGCGAGGCGACCGCCGCACGCACGGGCGTCTTCGTATCCTGTCGAGAATAGAATGCCGGCAGCAACACTTTCACCAACGCGAATGCTGGCAAGCCAAAACTCAGCGCCGTGACCGACAACGCCGCCATGTCAGTATCGAACGCCACCCAATGACCATGCTGAAAAATCGTCGCTACCAGCGGTTTTGCCAGCAACATCAGGCCGAACATGGCTGGCAGCGCAATCATGGTGGCGATGCGCAAACCCCAATCCAGCGCACGGGAGAAAGCGGCGTGGTCGGTCGCCACGAAATGCCGCGACAACGACGGCAAAATGACCGTGCCCAGCGCCACCCCAAACACGCCCAATGGCAATTCCAGAAAGCGCTCGGATTGCGACAACCACGTTTGCGAGCCGGTAATGAGCAACGACGCGATGACCGTGTCGAACAGCAAGTTGACCTGCGCCACCGACGACCCAAACAGCGTGGGTACCATCAGCCGCATGATGCGGCGCACGTCGGGGTGATTCCATCCCCAGCGCGGCAATGTCAGCAAATTCAACCGACGCAGCGCCGGCAACTGAAACAGTAATTGCAAAATACCGGCGACAAGAATCGCCCAGCCCAGCGCCATAATCGGCGTCTGCATGCGGCGTGATAGCCACAATGCGCCACCGATCATGCACAAGTTGAGGATGACTGGCGTCAGCGCCGGCAGGCCAAACTTATGAAAGCTGTTCAGCGCACCGCCGGACAATGCCGTTAGCGAGACAAACAACAAAAACGGGAAAGTCAGTCGCAGCAAGTCGACGGTCAGGTCGAATTTGGCCGGCTCGTCCAACGCGCCCGGCGAAAACAGAATCGTGACCTGCGGCGCGAAGAAAATACCCAGCGCCGTAATCAACAGCAGCACGCCGCCTAATGTGCCCGACACGCGCGCCATCAAATCCTTCAACTCGGCGTGGCTGCGAGTCTCTTTTATCTCAGTAAAAACGGGTACGAACGCGGTGGAAAACGACCCTTCCGCAAACAGCCGGCGCATAAAGTTGGGAATGCGAAACGCCACCCAAAACGCGTCAGTGGCGCCACTTGCGCCAAACGCCGCGTTAATCGACATATCGCGAACCAACCCCAGCACGCGCGAGATCATGGTCATGCTGCTAAACGAGAGCAGCCCACGTAACATGCTGGGGGACTTCATGCGGAGGTGTGTACCTTCTTGTCGTTCAAAAGCGCTGACAGCTCAAACCGACATGCCGGCAACGGCGCATAGTTTGACAGCCGCCACCGGCAAGAGAACAGCCCAAACGTGGCAGAATGCACATAGTTTGAAAGTCGGCCTGCTCGAACGATTGCATTTTCGCAGCTTTCAACCCCCAAGTAATTGACGCAGCGGCAAATCGACCGCATAATTGGCGTCTTTTTCCACCCACAACACTGCATTCCGGAGTTCTACCTTGGCCAACATCAAGTCCGCGAAGAAGCGCGTGCGCCAGTCCGAACAGCGCCGTTTACGCAACATCAGCGCGCGCTCCATGGTCCGTACCGCCCTGAAAAAGGTCGTCAAGGCCATTGAGGCCAAGGACAAGGCTGCTGCTGTCGCCGCGTTCACCGCCGCCCAGCCCATCATGGATCGCTACGCTGCCCGTGGTCTGATCCACAAGAACAAAGCCGCCCGTCACAAGAGCCGCCTCAACGCGAAGATCCACGAACTGGCGTAAGCCGGCTGCGTGGTTGCGTTGAATGGAAAAGCCGGCGAAAGCCGGTTTTTTTGTGGGCGATAGGTATCCACGCCAATATGAAGCGCCACCGTGCGCAGGATTTTCGCTGTAGCAGACGCCTTTCGCGCATCGAGCTGATGTGGCCGGGTATTTTTGCACCACGAGATAGAAGCGTTAATCCGCGATCACCGCAAACTCGGCAGCGCACGCACTTGCATCCGCAGGAGCGCACCCTGTGCGCGAAAAAGCTAAGCCCACGAACATCCCGGCAGCTGTGGCTCCGGCAGATTGCGGTTGCGTGCGTTTATCATGGCCTCATTTATTCGGGACGAAGCCATGAGCGATTCCATTCTGTACGAGCTACGCGACAACACGGCGTGGCTGACATTGAACCGGCCGCAGGTGCACAACGCGTTCGACGACAACTTGATTGCCGAACTGACTGCCGCGTTGGAAACGGCCGAAGCCAACAGCAAGGTGCGCTCGGTTGTACTGACTGCGAACGGCAGCTGTTTTTCCGCTGGCGCTGATTTGAACTGGATGCGCTCGATGGTCGGCGCAACTGAGCAACAAAATCGCGATGACTCTTTGCGCCTGGCGCGGCTCATGCGCACGCTGCAATTTCTGTCCAAGCCCACCATTGCTCGCGTTAATGGCTCGGCCTATGGCGGCGGCGTTGGCTTAGTTGCCTGCTGCGACATTGCCGTCGGCGTCAGCACGGCAAAGTTCTCGCTGTCGGAAGTGAAGCTAGGACTCGTGCCTGCCGTCATCTCGCCGTACGTCATCGCAGCCATCGGCGTCCGCCAAGCCCGTCGCTTATTTATGACCGGCGAAGTATTTGACGGCGACCAGGCCGCACGCATCGGCCTGCTGCACACCGCCGTGCCGCTGACTGAATTGGACGAAGCGATGGAGCGCGTGGAGCACCTGCTAAACAAGGTTGCACCAAACGCCCAGCGCGAGGCCAAGCAACTCGCCTTTCGCGTAGGTGGAATCGATCGCGCCGAGGTGGAAGCGACAGATAAGGCGAACGCTGAATTGATCGCACGCCTGCGCGTTTCCGAAGAAGGCCAACATGGGCTTGCCGCCTTCCTTGAAAAGCGTCCACCACGGTGGGTCAGTGGCCAGTTTTGATTCACGATTGTCGAATGAAACGCAGCAAATTATATCGGCTCAGCGCTTTTATCTGAGGCGCAAAACCCGGCGAAGCCGCACGAGCTGCACAAGCCGCGCGACCGTGCAGCGGCTATCAGAAGCCTCTAGCTCGGCGGCGCAGCCAATCTTCCAGCATTAATAAAGTTACCGAAGCCCGTGGCTGACGGACAGCTCGCGCCAGCGGCGCGCGGCCCGTTATGCCGGCATCCTTTCCGCCTGCGCCCGACAACCTTTCTCCGCACCAACATCAACGGTGCCACCAGACCAGTCCCTATTCGCCCAACATTCCCGCACTCCACTCCACTAATGCGGCAGCACACAACAGCGTCGACGCGGCAATCTGTTAAATTCAGGAGCTGACATCGACGCCATCAGGCGCCAACACGAATGGACTGGGACTGGGCATGTTTGAACGCGTATTGATAGCCAACCGTGGTGAGATTGCTTGTCGGGTCATCCGCACCTGTCACCGCCTGGGCATCCACACTATTGCGGTGTACTCGGAAGCAGACGCTAACGCACAACACGTGCAGTTGGCCGACGAAGCATGGCCGATTGGCGGCTCGCTCCCGGCGGAATCCTATCTGCGCAGCGATACCATTCTGGAGGTCGCGAAGAAATCCGGTGCGCAAGCGATTCACCCCGGCTACGGCTTCCTGTCCGAAAACACCGGCTTCGCGCGCGCCTGCACCGACGCCGGCATTACCTTCATCGGTCCGCGCCCGGAAAGTATCGAAGCAATGGGTTCCAAGGCCGCCGCCAAAGAGCTGATGGAACACCACGAGGTGCCCTTGGTGCCTGGCTATCACGGTGAAAACCAGGACGCTGACTTTCTTGCCGAGCAAGCGATCAAAACCGGCTTCCCGCTGATGATCAAACCCGCCGCGGGCGGCGGCGGCAAAGGCATGCGCATCGTACGTAGCGCTGGCGAGTTTCCCGAAGCCCTAGCGTCGTCACAACGCGAAGCCACTGGCTCGTTTGGTGATGCGCGCGTCATTTTAGAGCGTTACGTCGAGCACCCGCGGCACATCGAGTTTCAGGTGTTCGGCGATACCCAGGGTAACGTCGTTCACTTGAACGAGCGCGAGTGCTCATCACAGCGACGCTATCAAAAAGTGATGGAAGAGACCCCATCACCCTTCCTCGACGCGGCACGCCGTGCCGCGATGGGAGCCGCCGCGGTGGCCGCGGCCAAGGCAGTGAACTACGTTGGCGCGGGCACGATTGAATTCATCGTGGCGCAAGACGGCGAATTCTTTTTCATGGAAATGAATACGCGGTTGCAAGTGGAGCACCCCGTCACCGAGATGACGCTAGGTCTGGACTTAGTGGAATGGCAGTTGCGCGTGGCCGCAGGCCAGTCACTGCCGCTGACGCAAAACGACATTCACGCCCACGGCCACGCGATGGAAGTGCGTCTGTACGCGGAAGACCCCGACCAACATTTCTTACCCAGTTCTGGCACATTGCAGGCGCTTCGTTTACCTGCACTGTCACCTAACGTGCGGATTGACGGCGGCGTGGTGGAAGGTGATACGGTCACGATCTTCTACGATCCGATGATCGCCAAGCTGATTGTGTTTGACGTCAACCGCGTACAGACGCTGCAGCGGATGCGCGAGGCGCTGGCCGCCTGCGAAATTATCGGCCCCAAATCCAATATCGGCTTTCTCGAGCGTTTGGTACGGCATCCGGCAGTCGTGGAAGGTCGCATCGACACCAGCTATCTCGACAACCATTTGGAAGAGTTTTTGGTAGGCGATGCCACGCCAAATGACGACGTGCTGTTCGCCGCCGCCAGCGCCGCACTGCTGCGTGAAGAAAGTGGTGCCAACGTGGATCCTGGCGATCCGCATTCACCGTGGGCGCGCTCGGATGGTTGGCGCGTAGGCCACGCTGGCAAACGCATCATCGCGTTGACGTTGGGCGAACAACGTTTTGAAATTATCGCGTTCGGCCACGGTGGCAATTATCAACTGAGTCACGGCGAAGTTGCCTGCAACGTGGCCGGCGCCAAACTCGGCATCGACTACATGAGTGCGCGCTTTGACGGCGAAGCCCGCCGGGTGCCGCTACGCGCCGATGCCAATCATGTGTTACTGCACAACAGCAACGGCCAACGCTACAGTTTGCAACGCGCGCCGGCGTTCGTCTGGGAAACCAGCGCTGGCGTCGGCGGCAATCAAGTCATTGCGCCGATGCCTGGCCGCATCGTCTTGGTGAAAGCGAAAGCTGGCGACACCGTCACACAAGGTCAAGATTTGCTGGTGATGGAAGCGATGAAAATGGAGCTGGCGCTTAAGGCACCGCGTGATGGCACCATCGAAAGCATCAACGCCACGGCTGGCGAGTTTGTTGATGCGGACGCTGTGCTGGTTCGATTCACCGCATAACCAGCTTCATCACAGCGCGCCTGTCAGCATTGTCACTGCACATCATCACGCCTACCTAGGAGCGCACCCTGTGCGCGAAACACCTCGACAATCCGCAGCATCATCGCGCACAGGGTGCGCTCCTACAAAATGTCCGAAAGCGATGGTGTGGCAAATGGTTAAAAACACGGCTTGGAGTTTTGCATGACCTCATCCAATTTTGTCCGCATTGTCGAAGTCGGCGCGCGCGACGGCTTGCAGAACGAGAAAAGCATCTTGCCCGCATCGGTCAAGATTGAGCTGATCGATCGGCTGTCCGCGACCGGCCTGAAGACTATCGAAGCAACCAGTTTCGTCAGCCCCAAATGGGTGCCACAACTGGCGGATGCTGCCGAAGTATTTGAAGGTATCACCCAAAAGGCAGGCGTGAGCTATCCAGTTTTAGTGCCGAATTTAGAAGGCTATTTACGAGCTCGTGAAGTTGGCGTGTCCGACATCGCCGTGTTCACCGCCGCGTCTGAAGCGTTCAACCGGAAAAACATCAACGCCTCGATCGACGAGTCGATTGAGCGATTTATGCCGGTGTTCGAACGGGCCAAAGCCGACGGCGTCAACGTGCGTGGCTACGTTTCCACCGTGCTGGGCTGCCCATACCAAGGCGAGGTGCCGATCAGCGACGTCGTGCGTGTCGCAAAGCGTTTGCACGATCTGGGCTGCTACGAAGTCTCGCTCGGCGACACCATTGGCGTCGGCACACCGAGTAAGGCGCGCGCGATGCTGCACGCAGTGGCGCAGGAAGTACCAATGGACGCGCTCGCTGTGCACTTTCACGACACCTATGGCCAAGCGTTGGCAAATATTTTGGCCTGCCTGGAAGAAGGTGCGCGCGTCGTCGACAGCTCCGTCTCCGGCACCGGCGGCTGCCCTTACGCGAAAGGCGCTACCGGCAACGTCGCCAGCGAAGATGTGGCGTACATGTTGCACGGCATGGGCATGGATACCGGCGTCGATCTTGACCAGCTAGTAGCCACCGGCGCGTGGCTGGCGGGTCAACTACACAAAGAAACCTCCAGCCGCGTTACGCGGGCACGCACCGCCGGCTGAACGCACATTCTGCCAATCAGCCACCGCGGTGGTTGCTCGTTAGCGACCACTGCAGGACGCACACCAACACTCTGCGTTAGTTGACTTCGTGATGAAGCCCATCTTCCCTAACTGACTGCTGCAACGACCCGATGAAACCCACCTTCTTGATCCGTCCTATAGCCAAAAGCGACAACGCATCAATGGCGGCCGTCATTCGCCGCGTGATGCCCGAGTTTGGCGCCGGCGGCCCAGGCTTCGCCATACACGATGCCGAGGTAGACGGCATGTATGAAGCCTATAAACGACCACGCTGCAGTTACTTCGTGGTCGAACGGGATGGTGTGGTCATGGGTGGCGCCGGCGTCGCACCGTTAGAAAACGCTGCCGCAGATATCTGCGAACTGCGCAAGATGTACTTCCTAGCTGAGGCGCGCGGAATCGGTGCGGGCACGGCGATGATGCAGCGCTGCCTCGATGCCGGACGTGCTCACGGCTTCGCTCGCTGTTATCTGGAAACACTCACTGGCATGGATGCGGCGCAAGCCTTGTACAAACGCAGCGGCTTCGTGCCACTGACCGCACCGATGGGTGGCACCGGTCATTTCAGTTGCGACCGTTTCTTCATCCTCGACTTGTAACGCACTGCACCAAACACCGTCATTTCTCACACGGTGGTACCGACGATTCTGATCACCAGGTCACCGACATTACGTTGTCGCCCCATGGACGCTCGCGCGGAAGTGCGTGGACGGCGGGCCCAAGGTCGAAGGTAAAACGCAGCACCCAACAGCGTCGCTATCGCTGGTGGCTGACGCAAACACCTATCCAGCTAGCAACGCTTATTCGTCGGTGTTGCGCCAGCCGCATCTATCCACGCGTGCTTTGAAATAACGTGTTAAAGCGCGCGCACAGCTATCAATGGGAAAGGATGATGTTCGCAATAACGCCGGTGGCGATCGCAACGAGCAAGAAATCGCTGTTGTCACTGCGCACCCAACGGTAGCCGCGCGGCGGCGCATACAGACGGTGCGAGCGCCAGTCGGTGACGTAGTAGCGGCTTTGACGATAGTGCACAGGCACGTAACCACCACGTTTGTACCAGCCCTCGTGCCGACCGCGGTCATGCACGACGTAATACCGACCGCGGCTGTCACGCACGCCACGGTCATCGCGTACATACCTGCTGCGGTCGTAGTGATACTGGTATTGACCGCCACGGTCATTGCGATCGCGGTGCTTGTCGCGGTCACGGTGATCGCCGTGATCGCCACGGTTGTCACGGTCGTTATGCTTGTTGCCGTGGCCATCTTGCTGGTGCTGACCTTGCTGATTGCCTTGGCCGCTCCACTGCGGCGGGGCGGCCATGACGGCTGTCGTTGCCAGCAAGAACGTTCCCACAAGAGTGATCAGATACTTTTTCATGGCCGAATTCCTCAAGGAGAATGCACGTCGGATGCGGTCCGCGCCGTTACTTTTTACGCAGGACAAATGCTAGCAATTGTTCCTGAACGCGTACCTCCCAAAGGGACGCCAAACTGAACGCCATCCCTTGCGGTTAAACGCCACCGGCTGATCACGGAAGAGATCAGCTCGGTTAATATGGTCGTTTTCGTCGTTCGGGAATCCCCATGCAGCTCAACCAAGTCAAGGCAATCATTACCGGCGGCGCTTCCGGTCTAGGTAACGCGGTGGCACAGCACATCGTCGCCAATGGCGGTCAAGTGGCACTTTTCGACGTCAATGAAGAAAAGGGCCACGCCGCTGCGAAAGCCTTGGGCGACGCCGCTCGCTTCATCCGCACCGACGTTACCTCCGAAGCCGGCGTGGCCACCAACGTCGCCGCCGCACACAACGCGATGGGAGGCTTGAACGTGGTGATGAATTGCGCCGGTATCCTCGGCGCCGGTCGCGTGCTGGGCAAGCAAGGCCCGATGCCGCTAGCCAATTTCACCGGCACGGTTACCGTGAATTTGATCGGCAGTTTCAATGTGGCCAAGGCTGCTGCTGCGCTGATGCAGGCAAACGAGCCGGGCGAAGACGGCGAGCGTGGCGTGATCGTCAACACCGCCAGCGTTGCTGCGTATGAAGGCCAGATCGGCCAGGCTGCTTACTCGGCATCCAAGGGCGGCATCGTTGGCATGACCTTACCGATGGCGCGCGAACTGGCACGTTTCGGTATTCGCGTGGCAACCATCGCGCCGGGTATTTTCTGGACGCCGATGGTCGATAGCATGACGCCTGAAGTACAGGCTTCCTTGGGTGCCTCCATTCCGTTCCCCTCGCGTTTGGGCAAGCCAGAAGAATTCGCCAGCACCGTCGCTTTCATTCTCGGCAACCGTTACATCAATGGCGAAACCATTCGCCTTGATGGTGCCGTTCGCTTGCAACCCAAGTAACGAGAAGC
>JBDTBF010000048.1:0-4602 GCA_039924175.1 Rhodanobacter sp. | reverse complement strand
CAATCGTGATCACGACCGCGACGACCGCCGCGAAGATCGGGCGGGTGATAAAGAACCGCGAAAAGCGCATGGGACGTTTTCCTGGGGGACGTTGCCGAGGCAACACCGCACTACAAAGCGAAGGTGGCCTCGCCGCGCGTCGGCGGCGCATCGGGCTGAGGTGCTGTCTCGACAGGCGCGATAACCCCCGGCTTGGTGTGCACCAAGGCGCCCGGGGCGGCTCGCTGCAAGCCACGAATGACCACCCGATCGTTAGCCGTCAAGCCGGAGCGCACGATGCGCAGTCCATCGATCAACGCCCCAAGCACCACCGGCTTCACCATCACCGTACCGTCGGATAACACCGTCAACACGGTTTTGCGGGCCTGCTCGGACTGGATGGCGGCGTCGGGAATAAGCAACGCGGAAACTTTGCTGCGGGTCGAAAGCCGCATGTTGCCAAACAGACCCGGGGTGAGAAAAAGTTTGGGGTTATCAAATACCGCCCGCATGCGGATCGTCCCTGAGCGCGGGTCCAGACCGTTGTCAGTAAAATCCAGCTGCCCGTGCCATCGATAGTCCGCTTCGTCTTGCAGGCGCACTTCGACGGGAGACGTCGGCTGCCCCGCTACCCGTGCGCGCTTGGCCTTCAGGAACAGCGCCTCGGACGCGTCGAACGCAAAGTAAATCGGATCGAGCGCATTCACCGTGGTCAGTAGCGTTGCGTTCGTGCCCTCGCCGCCCGCGACAAGATTCCCCGGGTCGACGCGGCGATCAGAAACCCGCCCGGTCAGCGGTGCCCGCACTTCGGTAAAGTTCAGATCCAGCGATTTTGACTGAACCCGCGCCTCGGCGCCGGCGACCGCGGCCAACCCCGCCTGAACACGCGCAGCAAGCTGATCCAGATCGCTCTTCGAAATCGCCCCGGCGCCAACTAGACGAGTCGCACGGTTGAGATTAGTCCGCGCCAGTGCGAGATCACTCCGCGCACTGGCGCGTCCCGCTTGCGCTTCAGCCAGCGCCGCCGCGAATGGTCGTTGGTCGATGGTGAAGAGTAGTTGGCCCTTGTGGACAACCTCACCATCCTCAAAATGGACGGCCGTAATCTGCCCCGAAACACGTGGGCGTACGTCCACCGTCTGACTCGCCTCGAAACGACCGATATAGCTGTCCCATTCGGTCACTTGACGCGCCAGCGGCGTCGCCACGGAGACCGTCGCCGGCGCGATCACGGCGCTGGCGGCAGCAGGCTTGCGCACGACCACGAACCCGATACCGACGGCCGCCACGAGGGCGATAATAATCAGCCCCGTTCGTTTGACCGACCGTCGCCGGCTGGAGAGAGTCTCCACGCGCATCAGAGACTTTGGTGTCGGCGCGCTCATGCAGCCGTGCTCGGAGGACTTTCATACCCTGGATGGCTCACCTTGCGAACCGTCGCGTCGTGCACGAGATAGAGATTCGTCGCCAACCGGTTGTGAGTCTCCCGCATATCGACGGAGGTTTCATGGCACTGACCACGCGCAGCAATTCGGCCCACTGCGCGACAATGAGACAACCCACTTGAGACATTTCCGAGAGTCGGAACTACGGCGATACATTCGGGCGTAACGGACAGCCCAAACACGGGTGAGCGCGACACTGGCGCTACATCGTGCGCAATCGCAGCGTAAGCAGCAGCAGGTCGAAGCGATCGGTGTACCGGTATTTTCATACCGCGAAGCAGGTCGTTGGGGCGATGCCACGGATACGGTAATGCGACACGGGTTGCGCTCCCATCCATCAAAATAATGGGCGCATTCTCCCCAACATTACGTTTTGCCGAAAGGACGCACTTCCCTCATTCTTCGTCATCAGAGACTCACCCCTCCTAGTAACGCCGAGTGATGATTTCCGCAGTTTTCGGTAGCAAGCTCAGCCCACACATGGTCGTCGCTGTCACCACGAAAAATGCATGGCGCATACGCTGCGGGAGAAAGAATACCGGCCGCGCTTCGCCACACGAGCACGGCCGGATTGAACAAATCAGGAGCCCTGCGTATAGCAGCGCTTCGCTGAGGTGGATACCAATGCACGAGGATTCGGCTGCTGCTAACCAGTGAAGTTACGTGGCTGGATTAGCACTGGCAGCAGCATCCGAAAGAAGAACAACATGCCGTGGCGTAGCGACAACGGTCGCCTCGGCTGTTAGGCCACCGTTTCCTCGAGTCTGACTCGAAGCCAGTCTTCGACATCGTGAGTCGCAATGCCTTTGTGGGCGTTATAAGTGGATGCCTTGTCCCACCACATGCCGTCGCCCAATGCGAAGCCCGCGCGATAGCGCGTCATCACATCCTCCGGCGCAGCGGCAAGATCCGCGTGGAGCTTGTCCAGAGTCCACTCCTCACGATGAAACGTGCTGCCGGTGACGCGGTCGACCACATCAGCCAGGTGGCCGTAGGAAATGGTATCGCCGGCCACGTAGACGACGCGGTCGACGATTCGCGGCTCCTCCAGGAGGATTTCAGTGGTCAGTCTGCCCACGTCTTCGGGCGTGGTCACGGTGACGCGCGTGTCCCAACTACCGAGGCCGTGAACGGTCTTCGCTTCGAGGTTTACGACATCGAAAGCCGGCTCGAACAGGAAGCTGGTGAACATGCCGGTCGAGACGATGACCCATTCGGTGCGGTCCTGCGCGCGCAGCAATTGCCTGACTTCGTATTGCTCATCGAAGACCGGCTGGCCACTGCCTTTGCCGACCACGTCGTAGTCGACGCCAAACTGCCATGGGAAAAACCGCTTGACGCCGGCCTCCAGCGCGGCGTTGGTGATACGCAACTGCGTGCCTAGGCCGCCGACAAAGCCCGTGCAGTTGACGACGGTATGAAAACGGCGGAACAGTTCAGCAAGGTCTTCTCCGGCACTCGCCAAGTCGAACGGAATGACGTTGACCCCAAGCAAGAGCAGCTCTGCATTGATTCGTTTGTCGCTCGCACTCGGGTTGCTGATGGAGCCCGGCCAGACCAGCACGCTCAACGGCGTTTTTGCTTGCTTTACGCGCGGCGCCAGCGCCCGCAGGACGGCCATGCCGAGTTGTCCTGCGCCGAGTACCAGCATGTGATCGATAGCAACTGATGTGTCGTTATTCATGTCATTTCCTAGGTAAAGTTGTAAAAACTCAAAAGCGACGAAGCGATGCGCTTGAGTCCGAAAAAAGGTAGGCGTGCCATCAGGCGGCGACGGCCTCATTGATGACGGAAACCTGGCCAAACTCTTCGACACCCAGTTCGCCCCATTCCACGCCGAGACCGGACTGCTTGGCGCCGGCGAGCGGGATCGTCGGCCCAAAATTCAGATGCTGGTTAATCCACACCGTGCCTGCCTGCATCTGTCGCGCCAGCGCCCGGGCCGCCGTGACATCGGCTGACCAGACCGACCCGGCCAGACCGAACTCACTGTGATTGGCCCGACGCAGTGCGTCGTCACCATCGCGCACGCGGACAATCGGAAGGATCGGCGAGAATTGCTCGTCGGCGACCAGCGCACTGGCATCATCGATGTCACGCACGATGGTCGGCTCGACGAAGTAGCCCGCATCGTTGCGATAGCCACCACCGGCGATGATCACACCGTCGGTGCGGGCGACCTCCAGATAGTGTTTGGCTTTTTCGAACTGCTGCCTGTTCTGCAAGGGGCCGATACGCGTACTTTCATCCGCGCCCGATCCCATCCGCGCGTTGCGAGCGTGTCCGGCCATCGCGTCGCAGAAGGCATCATAGATTTCGGTAGCCACATACACCCGCTTGATCGCTAGACAGGCCTGCCCGGTATTGAAGAACGAGGCATCGAAGATCTTCTGTGCCGTATCGATGACATCAACATCCTTCAACACGATCGCCGCGTCATTACCGCCCAATTCTAGCGATACACGTTTGAGCGTCGGCGCCGCACTGGCCATGATCTTGCGGCCGGTGGCGGTAGAACCGGTAAACGTCACCTTGGCGACATCGGCATGTGAGGTGAGGAAGTCGCCGAGGTCGTTCTGGTCGGTGATGACGTTAAGTACCCCGCGAGGAAAAATATCGTTGGCGACCTCACCAAGCAGCAGGGTCGAGATCGGCGTCGTCGGTGCCGGCTTCAAAACGATGGTGTTACCGGTCAACAGCGCCGGGGCCAATTTTGCGGCGGGGATAAGTAGCGGAAAATTCCAGGGGCTGATGCCTACCACCACACCGAGCGCCTTGCGGAATAACGTCGCGCGCGATGTGTCAGCGGTGTCGAGTTGCTGTTCGTGCGGCAAGACACCGGCGAAATAGCGGACGAAGTCGATCGTATAACCCACTTCCGCCTTGGCTTCCGCCAACGGCTTGCCTTGCTCGCGAACCATGATGTCGGCGAACTCCGCTGCACGTGCAGCAAGTGCGTCGGCATAGCGCGCAAGAAGACTGGCGCGATGCGACCAGCCGGCCGCTTCCCATGCGGGTTGGGCCGCCTTGGCCGCCTGTATCGCACGCTCGGCTTGCGCTTGTGAGGCGCAGGCAACGGTGGCAAATGGGCGGCCGTTGGCAGGGTCGATGACGTCGATCGTGCGATCGCCTTCGACAAGCGCGCCGTCGATTAGTAGTTTTGAGGAAAAAGTCATGT
>JBDTBF010000047.1:0-12040 GCA_039924175.1 Rhodanobacter sp. | reverse complement strand
CGAATTTTTACGGCTATGGCGAAGGTTGGTTTCTCAGCGATTACATGGGCCAAAAACTGGCCTGGCACACCGGCGGCTGGCCGGGCTTCGTGTCGCGCGTGACGATGGTGCCGAAGCTCAACTTGGGTGTGGTGGTGCTGACCAATCAAGAGTCTGGCGCCGCATTCAATGCAGTGACTTATCGCGTGCTGGATGCGTATTTGAATCCAACGCAAAAGACCGACTGGGTAGCGGTATATGACAAGGCTGTGAAAAAGTCCGAGGCCAATGCTGACGATAGTTTCGCCAAACATGAAAAAGCGCGTGACAAGTCCAGCAAGCCGTCGTTGTCGATGACACGCTACGCCGGTACTTACAGTGACCCTTGGTATGGCGACGTCATTGTCAGTAACGAAAACGGCAAATTGCGCATGCGTTTCAGCAAGACTGTGCAGCTGGTCGGCAGCATGACGCCGTGGCAGCACGACACGTTTGTCGTGCGTTGGGACGATCGTTCATTGAACGCGGATGCGTTTGTCACCTATTCGTTGAATGCCGATGGCGTCATTCGGGACGTGCGCATGGAGCCGGTTTCGCCGCTGACTGACTTCAGCTTTGACTTTCAGGACTTGCGTTTGACTCCTGTGAAAGATGACGCGGCCGAGCAGTCTGGAAAATGATTACACGGATTATGCCGGGTATCTGGCATAACCTGCGTCCGTCACTCTGCGAACAGCTGTAAGACAAGGCCAGTCTGAGCGCGTGGTAAGCGACGTTGGCGCGAGGTGAGAACTGCACGCTGTCATGACGGCGCGACACTGAGCGAGTGAAGAAGGCCGGCAGACTGTCGGCCTTCTTTATTTCATTCACGCACGCCAGGACAGAGCGCAGGTGGACGCGTTGATTAATCGTGTTCGTCCGGACTTTCATCAAGTGGTGGCAAGTTGCGCACCAACATGTTCTGCGCGCGAGTCAGCGGTAATTTGGCCTCGCGCAGGCGCTGCAATATTTCGAACAAAAGGTCGCTTTTTACGCTACCCACTTCGCGCGGGCTAGTGACGTAGGCGATGCAGTTGAACGTCATGGAGCCGGCATCAATATCAGCCAGTCGCACCAGCGGCGCTGGCGCGGGCAGTGTTCCCAAGTGTCCGTTCAATACTTCCAGAATCAGCGCTCGCGCTTTGTCGGCATCGGTGTCCAGCGGCATCGGCAGTGTGATCAGCACGCGACCTTGCGCGTTGGCGAGGGTCACATTGCGTACGTTCTCGGTAATCAGTTGAGAATTCGGCACAATCACCGTGGAGCGATCGCTCATCTGAATCTCGGTGGCGCGCACATTGATACGGCGAATGTCGCCTTCCACACCGTTGAGGCTGACCCAATCACCGACCTTGACCGGTCGCTCGATCAACAGGATCAGCCCCGAGATAAAGTTCTGCACAATGGCCTGCAGACCAAAACCAATACCGACAGATAACGCGCTGACGATCCACGCAATGCTTTTCAGATCAACGTTCAGCTCCACCAGCGTCAGCATGAACACCAGAATGCCGCCGAGATAACCCAGCAAGGTGGCCAGAGAATCCTGCATCCCCGGTTCCATTGTTGTGTGCGGCAGCAGTTGCTCACGCATCCAGCGCGTCAGCGCACGCAGGGCGATCAGGCCGATGACAAACACCAATACGCCTTTCAGGATGGTGCCCGGTTCGATTGGAACCACGCCCAGCTTCGCTGTGCTGAGCGTCTGCATGGCGCCAGCCCAGAGGTCATTCGGACCAGCCCCAAACGGCTTCAACACGATGGCAAGCGCAAACAACGCCAGCACGACGCGACTGACGCCGGACAGGATGGCGGCGGTTTGATCCAACGTGCCCGGCGCTAAACCGAACGCCGCTTGTAGACGTTTCCCACTGCGGCCACGCGACGACAGCAGCGTTTCGAAGATGTCGCGCGTCAGGTGAATCAGCAGATACAACGAGGCGATAATCACGCCCACCCACAACATCTGCAGCGCAACGAAGTAGGCCAGCGCAATGAAGCCGCTGGCGACGCCAAACCAGCTGATCGCAACACCGAACACAATGGCTACGGCCAGGACGCCGACCCACAACGGCCTCTGCGTCGGCTCGCTGCCGGCGTCCGCGCGTGCCTCCACTGACTCACGTTGGGCGCGCTGAAAGCGCAGCAGGGCGATACCGATCAAACCGCTGATGACCAGCGCAATCACGGCGTGGGTCGCCACCGTGGCTGCGAGACTGGAACCGATCGTGCGACTGATGCGCTCGATTAAACCTAGCAGCAACACCGACGCACCGAGCAACCACGGGAACGGCCGCAAACGTCGCGCGACCAGGTCGGACAGATTGGGCAGGCGCCATGACGGATGGCGCACCGACAGCAGCGCACGCCCCAGGCCAGTGACAAAGGCAGCAAAGTAAATCAGGTTGACCGTGGCCGAAGCGAGAGCGTCGAGGTTGGCGTCCAGCGCGTCATTCCAGTTCAGGCCAGAGTGCAGCAGCTGGGCCGCCAAGCCGGTGGTGAGAACAGCCGTTAACGCTACGGCCGTCGCCATCGCGCTGCGCCGCAAATGGCCGTCGGGCAGGTGCCGACTGGCTAGCCGCAACCACAGCCGTTCCAGCAGCCAGCGGCCAGCCAGCAACAACGCGCCGGCGGCGGCGAGGTACCACAGCAGCGGTTGTCGGTTGGGCGGCTGGCTGGCCTTGCTCCACGCGTCGCTCCCGCGCATGCCGAGGCGCTTGACGCGCACAGCGTCGTCGGGCAAAGCACGGATTGAATCGGTCCAGAACGCGCGGCTGAAGGGTGTGGCAGTGCGCGAGGCCAGGCGAGCCTGGAAGCGGTCGTTGCGCAAGCCAGTGATTTGTGCCGCTAGCTGCAACGCATTCTGATTGAGCAACTGCGCTTGCTTGATTTGCGCGTCCAGGTTCGCTTGGGTCTTGTCCAGCTGACGCCGCTGCGCGCTGACTTCAGCCGCTTCCGCGGGCTCGCCTTTTGCCGGCGCCGGTCCAAGTACGGTTTGTTGCGCCTGCAAAGCGATCATTTGCGGCGCAAGGCTGGACGCAAGCTCGCGCGACTGGTCCTGCACGGCCAATGCCTGGCCGCGCAAGTCTGGTAGTGGAATTTCGGGCGCGTTCTTCTTGAGTGCGGTCTTGACGCTGTCCAGCTGCGTACTCAGTCGGTCGAGCGTTTGGGTGGTCGTTTCGACAGGAGCATCTGCGAGCGTCGGCGTATGGCTGTTTTGGGCGGCAGCGCAGGTACTGCTGAGGACCAGCAAAAGCACCAGCAAATAGCGAGTCAGGATAGGCATTCGGACATCATCGGAGGGCTGCGGCAAGCGGTCAATTGAATCGTGAAAATTCACGCGATCATCGGCAGCGAGCGTTCAGGATGCGGGACGGTGGTTGCGGCCCTCGGGGCATCGCTGCCAGCGCAGGCTTGCTGATTGGCGTGGGTTCGGCGAAGCTCAGACCAAGTGGCAAATGCCGGCGCAAGATGGCTACTGCGGCCTGACGGGAACCGTGATAGCGCGTCGCGCATCCCAGACGTTAACGTCTGCTAGTTGTTAGGTGTCGGCACAAGCGTCGACAAATGATTCTTTTAGATTGGCGAGGAAAGTCTGATGAGTGATGCAACGCCCGAGTTGGATGGCCCGGATTTCGCGGCTGGTATTCCGTTGGCACAATTGGCTGACGGCGCTTTGCTGCAAGGTCATGCGCAAGGTGTGCCCATTCTTCTGGTCCGGCGTGGTGATGAAGTTTTTGCCGTTGATGCCATTTGCACCCATTACGGCGCGCCGCTAGCCGATGGTTTGCTGGTGGGAGACACGGTGCGTTGTCCGTGGCATCACGCTTGTTTCAGTTTGCGTACGGGGGCGCTGTTGCGTGCGCCGGCGCTACAAGGTTTGTCTTGTTGGCAGGTCGAACAGCGCGACGGCATGATTTATGTGGGCGACAAACGCAGCGAAGCGGAGCGCATGGCCGCGCCTGCGGGGGCGCCAACCAACATTGTGATTGTCGGCGGTGGCGCAGCAGGTAATTCAGCCGCCGAAACTCTGCGTAACGAGGGTTACACCGGTGCGATCACGATGCTGAGCGCCGACGCTTCGCTGCCGTGCGACCGTCCCACCTTGTCCAAAGGCTTCCTCGCCGGCACCGTGGATGAGGCCTATAACCTGTTGCGTTCGGAAGAGTTTTATCGCGAGCAGCGGATCGACTTGAAGTTGAACACGCGCGTTACGGCGATCGACGTGGACAAGCATCAGTTGCAGTTGGCTGATGGTGGCACGCAGTCTTATGACGCTTTGTTGTTGGCCACTGGTGCAGCGCCGATTCATCTCAACTTGCCGGGTGGTGATTTACCGCACGTGCATTATTTGCGCACGTTGAAAGACGGCGAGGCACTGACTGCAGCGGCGAAAAGCGCCAAGCGTGCAGTCGTGATCGGCGCCAGCTTTATCGGCCTTGAAGTTGCCTCCTCTTTACGTACGCGTGGTATTGAGGTTGACGTGATCGGGCGTGAAACCGTCCTTATGGAAAAGGTGCTGGGTGCGGAAGTCGGTGCGTTTTTGAAAGAGCTTCACGAAAAGCATGGCGTGACGTTTCACCTTGGCACCAGCGTCAGCAAGATCGAGGCGGATAGCGTCACGCTGGAAGATGGCAGCGTACTTGCCGCCGATCTAGTGGTTATCGGTATCGGCGTGCGTCCCGCCATTGAGTTGGCGGAACAAGCCGGACTGAGCATGAATCGCGGCGTCAACGTTGACGAATATCTGCAAACCAGTGTGCCGGGTATTTACGCAGCGGGTGACATTGCGCGTTGGCCGGACAAACTCGGCGGCGAAGCTATCCGCGTGGAGCATTGGGTGGTGGCCGGGCGTCAAGGCCAGACCGCGGCGCGCAATCTGCTAGGCAAGCGTGAGCGCTTCGACGCCGTCCCGTTTTTCTGGTCGGAGCAATACGATTTTGCGATTGCTTACGTCGGGCACGCCGAGCAATGGGACAAGGCCGTGTTGGACGGATCACTGGCTGATTTCGACTGCCGCATCAGCTATCAGCGCGACGGCAAGGAACTAGCTACCGCCGTGGTTCGGCGTGATCTGGAAGGCTTGCGCAGCGAAGTGGAGTTTGAGCGCACGGTTGCCGCGCGGAAGTGATGCTGTTTAGTCGCACTGCCACTTGCTGGCAGCGCGGCGCGCGCGGCCGCTTTGTTGTCGCATGCGGGCTGGTACCGGCCTGCGCGCAAACATGAACGTATTGATGCAGTAGGCATCGGCCGCGAAAGGCGAGTTTGCAATCAAGGCACATTGAATCGAGGGCCGTGTGCAGCGGCGCGTACATCTTGGCCGGTCACCCACGGTGCCGCTGATGCCCGGCGGCACCATGGTAGCCGTGGTTGCTTGACTCTAGACCTAGATCAATAGTTTAGACTAGGCTCATGAATAACCAAACTGCGTCTGTGACCATCGGAACCGTCGCCAAGCGCGTCGGCGTGGCGATCGACACGATTCGGTATTACGAACGTGAGGGCCTGCTACCCGAGCCAAGCCGTCGCGCATCGGGTTATCGTAGCTACGACGAAACCGCGATTGCGCAATTGCGCTTTATCCGCCGCGCCAAGGGGCTTGGTTTCACGCTGGAGGAGATCCGTGAACTGCTGGCTTTGTCGGCAGACCGTCAGCGTGGGGTAAAAGCAGTGAAGCAGCGCGCACAGCTGCGGCTAGTGGCGATTGACCAGCGCATTAGCGAACTGCAGCGCGTGCGCGACGGTCTGGCTCAGTTGATCGATTCGTGCCCTGGACATGGCAAACCTGAGGATTGTCCTATCCTGCGCGCACTGAGTGGCGATGAGGTGTCAGCATGAATACCCGTATGGGTGACCAAGGTTCTGACGAGACGCCGCAAATGGCCACCGATCCGGTCTGCGGCATGCAGGTGGATCCAGCCAACTCGAAGCAC
Source organism: Rhodanobacter sp. (assembly GCA_039924175.1). Taxonomy (GTDB): domain Bacteria; phylum Pseudomonadota; class Gammaproteobacteria; order Xanthomonadales; family Rhodanobacteraceae; genus Rhodanobacter. The sequence goes on along the minus strand of JBDTBF010000047.1, from coordinate 6,089 downwards.
CAGTCGACGCATGAAGGTCAGGTGTTTCACTTCTGTAGCGGCGGCTGCAAGGCAAAGTTCGAGGCCGAGCCGACGCGTTATCTTCCGGCCCCGAAGCTGGCGATGACCGCCGCCGCCGCGCACGAGCACGCCGAACCCGATGACGGACATACTGCGCACACGGTGAAAGATCCGGTCTGCGGCATGAGTGTCGATCCGCTCAAAACAAAACACCACGCTGAGCACGCCGGCCAGACTTGGCATTTCTGCTCGGCAGGCTGTCGCGAAAAATTTGTAGCTGCACCGGACGACTACCTGGGCGAACGCAAGGCGGCATCGACGGTACCCGCAGGCACGCTCTACACCTGTCCGATGCATCCGGAAGTACAGCAGGTCGGACCCGGTAGCTGCCCGAAATGTGGCATGGCGCTGGAGCCGATGCTGCCAACACTGGACAGCGACGCCGGCGACGAATTGCATTCGATGACGCGGCGCTTCTGGACGCTGCTGGTGCTTACCTTGCCGGTGTTTTTGCTGGCGATGGGGCCACATCTATTCGGCTGGCATTTACCGGCACCCTGGGCAAGCGTGGCTGGTTGGGTCGAAGCTGTGCTGGCCAGCGTGGTGGTGCTGTGGGGCGGCGCGCCGTTTTTCGCGCGCGGCTGGCGCTCACTGAAGCCGTGGCATCCGAATATGTACACGTTGATCGCGCTGGGTACTGGCGTAGCGTGGCTGTATAGCTCGGTAGCGTTTCTATTACCGGAAATTTTCCCCGACGGCTTTCGCGACCTGCACGGCCGCGTGGCAGTGTATTTCGAATCGGCGGCGGTGATTGTCACCCTGGTGACTCTCGGTGATTTTCTGGAATTGCGTGCGCGTCGTCGCACTGGTGCAGCGTTGCAAGCGCTGCTTGGGCTGGCCCCGAAAACCGCACGCCGTATCGCCACTGATGGCAGCGAGAGCGACGTGCCGCTGGATGAAGTGCATGCCGGCGACGTACTGCGAGTGCGTCCCGGCGAAAAGGTGCCAGTCGATGGCGTGGTGCTTGACGGCGCGAGCCATGTCGACGAGTCGATGCTCACTGGTGAGCCGATGCCAGTGGCCAAGGCAAAAGACGATCCGTTGACTGGCGGCACAGTGAACCAGGACGGTGCTCTGAGCATGCGCGCGCAGAAAGTCGGCGGCGAAACCATGCTGGCGCAAATTGTGGCGCTGGTAGCGCAGGCGCAGCGCAGCAAAGCGCCATTGCAACGCGTGGCCGACAAAGTGGCAGGGTGGTTTGTGCCGGCGGTGGTGGCCGTGGCGCTGCTCGCATTTGTGGTATGGGCCATGGTGGGGCCGGAACCGCGTTTCGCGCACGCGCTGATCGCGGCGGTTTCGGTGCTGGTTATTGCCTGTCCGTGCGCGCTGGGCCTGGCCACGCCGATCTCGATCACAGTGGCCAGCGGGCGGGGCGCGGAAGTTGGCGTGCTGTTTCGCGATGCTTCGGCGATCGAGGCGCTGGCTCATGTGGATGTGCTGGTGCTCGATAAAACCGGCACGCTGACGGAGGGCAAACCAGCTTTGACAGACATCCTCCCTTCGCCGGGCATCGCCGAGCAGGACGTGCTGGCAATGGCCGCGGCGCTGGAAGCTCCCAGCGAACATTCTCTTGCGCATGCCGTGCTCGACGCAGCACGCAACCGCTCCATCGCGATCGCACCGATTCAAGGATTCGAAGCGGTCACCGGGCAGGGCGTGAAGGGCCTTCAGGACAGTCACTCGCTGGCACTGGGCAACGCGGCCTTGATGCTGGCCCAAGGTGCGGACCCGGCGCCGCTGTCCGAGCGTGCCGATGCTCTGCGGCGCGAAGCGAAGACCGTGATGTTTCTGGCGCGCGATGGAAAGCTGGCCGGGCTGATCGCTGTGCAAGATCCGCTCAAACGCGACGCGCGCGAAATGATCGCGGCGTTGCGCGCCCAGTCCCTTCGCGTGGTGATGCTCACTGGTGACAGCGAGGCGACCGCCCAGACGGTGGCCAACCAACTGGGCATTCCCGAATACGCCGCCAGCCAGACCCCGGCGACCAAGGCCCAGTGGATCCAGAGCGCCCAGCAAAAGGGTGCCAGCGTTGCCATGGCCGGCGATGGCATCAATGACGCACCAGCACTGAGTGCGGCCAATGTGGGCATCGCCATGGGTAATGGATCCGACATCGCCAAGGAAAGTGCGCAGGTCACCTTGGTCAAGGGCGACGTGGCCGGCCTGTTGCGCGCACGCAACCTGGCTCGCGCGGCTGTTCGCAACATTCACCAAAACCTGGCCTTCGCGTTTCTCTACAATTTTCTGGGGATACCGTTGGCCGCCGGTGTGCTGTATCCGTTCCTCGGCTGGTTGCTGAGCCCGATGATTGCCGCGCTGGCGATGAGCATGTCGTCGGTATCGGTCATCACCAATGCGCTGCGATTGCGTTCGGTACGCGTGTAGTGATCGAGCACGCATGCACGTGATGTCGGCCACGGTGGGCGCGATGGATGCCAGCACGGGTGTGGTCGATGTCACCGCGAAGGCATGGCGCTCAAGGTGCATTTTCCGCCGGCCGCCGAAGCCGGATTGAAAGCCGGTGACCAGATCACCCTCCACCTGGGCTACAGCACGCCGTAACGATCTTCTGACCTCTGCGGATTGCGAGGAGCCGATTCACCGACTAGGCTTTCAGCATGGGTTTCTCACAGCGCCAGCTGTCTCGCTCCCGTTGCCTGCGCGCGATGGGGGTGCTGGCGTGGTTGATGCTGGTGGTCCAGTCACTGACCGCCATGCCCGTCACCATGCCCGTGGCCGCTCACCTCGATGTCCATCCCATGCACGCAATCAGCGCGACGATGGGTGGGGCGTGTGAGCACCATCATGACGTCACTGCATCGCGACACTCTGACGATGCGCGCGGCGGGTGCTGTGGCGGTCTGGCGGGCTCTGCCTGCACTTGCGCAGCGATGACCGGTTCGACCTTGCCACCGGCAGCGTTATCCCTTCGGTTCACGACGCTTCCAGGCATGGTCTACGCGACACAGCGTGTTCCTGGCACGCCATCCATGAGCAGTTGCCCTCCGCTGCGACCACCTGCGGTCTGAGTCTCCCTTGTTGGCAATGCGCTTTGCCCCACGCAGCTTTTCGGCGTCGATGGCACGGCAATGTGATCGGTGTTGACTGACGCCGATATCGACATCCTCGGAGAATCCCATGAATTCCTTTCCCCCTTCACCGGCCGATTTGTCGCGTCGTCGTTTCGTTCAAGGGATCGCCTTGGGCGGTGCCGTCGCCGGACTCGGACTGCTTCGTCCTTCCTCGGTGTGGGCACTCAACAGTCCGGGCCAAGCCACCGTTCTCAGTGGCACCGACTTCGCACTGGATATTGCTGAAACACCTGTGAACTACACCGGGGCCGCACGCCTGGCCACCACCGTCAACGGTACCGTTCCCGGCCCTGTTCTGCGATGGAAAGAAGGCAGCACGGTAAACCTGCGTGTCACCAACCGATCGCGCGTGCCGACGTCCATTCACTGGCACGGCATCTTGCTGCCGTTTCAGATGGATGGGGTGCCGGGCATCAGTTTCGATGGCATCGCACCGGGCGAATCCTTCCTGTATCAGTTCAAACTGCGCCAGTCAGGCACCTATTGGTATCACTCGCACTCTGGCTTTCAGGAACAGACCGGCCTGTATGGCGCCTTGGTCGTCGAGCCGGCCCAAGCGGACCGCAACCCTGCCGATCGCGATTACGTGGTGATGCTCAGCGACTGGACGGATGAGGATCCCAACCGCATCTTCAGCAAGCTCAAGAAGCAAAGCGATTACTACAATTTCGCTCAGCCGACGGCGCCAGAGTTCTTTCGTGACGTGCACGAAAAGAGCCTGAGCCAGGCACTGGCGCAGCGCAAGATGTGGAACACGATGCGCATGAATCCGACGGACCTGTCCGACGTTTCCGGCCATACCTATACCTATCTGATGAACGGTGCGGCGCCCGCCGGCAATTGGACGGGCCGGTTTCGGCCGGGCGAAAAGATCCGCCTGCGCTTCATCAATGGTTCGTCGATGACCTATTTCGACGTGCGAATTCCCGGCCTGAAAATGACCGTGATTTCAGCTGATGGGCAAGATGTCGAGCCCGTGCCGGTCGATGAATTTCGCATCGGCGTTGCCGAGACCTATGACGTCATCGTCGAACCGCAAGAAGATCGTGCCTACACAGTCTTCGCGCAGTCGATGGACCGCACGGGCTACGCCCGCGGCACGCTGGCGCCGCGCACCGACATGGTTGCGGACGTGCCGGCGATGGATCCACGCATGTCGGTAAGCATGGTCGACATGATGGGGACAATGGTCATGGGTGGCACGCTCAAAGGCGCGGCTCCGGTTATCCGGCATGCCCGCACTGAATTCCACAATCCTGGCGTCGACATGCACGTGGACAGGCCGCGCACCAACATCGACGATCCGGGTACAGGGCTGCGTGGCAACGGACGTCGCGTGTTGACGTATGCCGATCTGCACACCGTGGGCGGCTCGCTGGATGCGCGCGAACCAGGCAGGGAGATCGAGCTGCACCTGACGGGCAACATGGAACGCTACATGTGGTCCTTCGACGGCGTTAAGTTCTCCGACGCCCAACCGGTGCATTTCAACAGCGGCGAACGTCTGCGGATCGTGCTGGTGAACGACACCATGATGAATCACCCGATCCACCTTCACGGCATGTTCGGAGAGCTCGAAGATCCGCAAGGTCAGTTCCAAGTGCGAAAACACACCATCAACGTCCAGCCAGCGCAGCGGATCACCTATGCCGTTACGGCGGACAATCCCGGACGCTGGGCCTACCACTGCCACATGCTCTACCACATGGAGGCGGGCATGTTCCGCGAGGTGGTCGTGTCATGAGGACGCATCCAGACGCTCTCCGGTCTTCGTTTCCTCGATCAGCGGTGTCACTGGCGCTGTGGCTCGCCTGGGCGGGTATCGCACCGGGCATCGCAATCGCGCAACAAACGACGATTGCGCCCAGCGGCACCTCGGTCATGGAGATGGGCGTCATGCAGGGAATGGATCAGAACAGCATGCCGAGGATGCGCATGCCGGCTGACGCCAGCAACAACTCAGCCCCATCGCCCGCAACGAAGTCTAAAAAGGAATCCACGAAAAAGTCGTCCGATGGCAAGTCGGGTGTGAGTCCGCAGGCGATGCCGGAAATGTCGTCCGCAGCGATGATGGGCACGCCCTCAGGCGACATATCACCCATGGCGCACGGATCGGCGCCGCCGCCGAATCAGAACGGCATGGAATCCATGCCTGATATGCGTGTGGGGCCCATGCAGGGCGGCAGCGCACCACCCAACGCGCGCAGCCCAGACTATTCGCAAGGCGTTGGTTACGGCTCCATGAAAGGCATGGATATGGCCGATAACGCCGTTCAAAGCATGGTGTTGATTGATCAGCTCGAAGCCGTGCATGGTCGTGACGCCAATGGCCAGGATTGGGAGGTCGAGGGTTGGTATGGCAACGACAGCAACAAGCTCTGGATTCGCACCGAGGGTGAGCGCAGCGCAGGGAAGTTCGAGAATGGTGACTTGGAGGCACTTTGGAATCACAGTCTCGCCCCCTACTGGAGCACACAACTGGGTGCCCGCCAGGACGTGGGCGTCGGCCCTGGGCGAACCTGGGCGGCATTCGGCGTGCAGGGCGTTTCGCCCTATTGGTTTGAACTCGAAGCCACGGCCTATGCAGGTAGCTCTGGCCGAACGGCCGCGCGCGTGCGTGCCGAGTATGAGCTGTTGCTTGCACAGAAATTGATTCTTCAACCCGAGCTGGAAGCCAACCTGTACGGCAAGGACGATCTTCAGCGACGCATCGGCACCGGCCTTTCGGATGTCCAGTTAGGCTTGCGCTTGCGCTATGAGATGCGTCGAGAATTTGCGCCGTATATCGGTGTGAACTTTGTCAATCGGATGGGCACCACCGCCGATTTCGCGCGTCAGTATCATCAACCCGTTTTCGACCGACAAATCGTTGTCGGTATCCGCATCTGGTTCTGAAAAAGGAAGCCACCACGAAACCGCACATCCAACACTACCTCG
>JBDTBF010000046.1:0-26552 GCA_039924175.1 Rhodanobacter sp. | reverse complement strand
GACAGCAGCGCGAAATCAACGCGCAAATCGTGATGGCCAGGTGGAATCACGACGCTACGGCTACTCACCGGTTTGTCATCTACGCTGACCCGAACGAGCTTCAGCATTTTGGCGTCGCGGTCTGGTTTCTGCGAGCTCGGGTCGTGGACCATCAGCCCGCCCAGCGTCCCGGTCCAGAAGCGCCCTTGCGCATCGACCAACTGTGCATTGGGATTGCATTCGTTGTTCACCATGCCGTCGCGGACGGTGAAGACTTGCGACTGGTAGCGACCGGCATTCGGCGTGAGCATTTGCACGCCTGAATCGGTGCAGATGTGGATGCGGCCGTTGGCATCGGCCAGCGCGCTGACTGCGGTCAGGTCGGGTGGTGGTGGCAGATCTGCAGGCAGAGTCCGAGGGTGAAGTGGGTCGCTGATGTCGACGCGGATGATCCCGTGGCGACTGCTGCCGATCCATAGGATCGGTCTTCCGCGCGCATCACGAATCAGTTGCATGCCGAGCAGGTTCAGGCCGGGCAGGCCAATGTCACGGCCCAGCAACACCCATTGCTTGCCATCGAAACGCGCCAGGCCTTGGTCACTGGTGGCCCACAACCAAGAGTCACCATAGGCCGTGTTATGGGCAAGCAGCTTTTCAACCGCCCATGTGCCGGTTGCCATTTTTGGGCGGAACGCGGTCCATTTGCCGTCGCGCAGGCGGTAGACCCCGGAGGCTTCGGTCGCAAACCACTGTTCCTCATGGCCGTCTATGCGGCGGCTGAGCATGTCGTTCAAGCCTTGTCCGAGCTTTCGTGGCCAAGGCGTGACGACTGGCTCAAAGACCGGGCCGTGACGCACGCGCAACAGCTGCCCGGTGCCTGTTCCCAGCCACACCGCCGGATCGCCTTGCGCATCGTCGGCGCGTGCGATCATCGTCACGGTGGCGTCCGCCAGGCGGCCACCGGCTTTGTTGAAATATTGCCAGCGACCGTTGTCATACAGACCCAAGCCATCGCCATCTGAGCCCACCCACAGGCGTTCGTCGCCGTGCCGGTTGTGGTCCACCAGTACGCTGAGTACGCCGGTCTGATGGGCGCCCATCAGCGACACAGTCTTCCATGTATTTGAGTCGACGATCACCCGTGCTACGCCACCTTCAGTGGCTAGCCACAACACATAGGTGCCATTTGGGCTACGCCACGCGCTGATGCCACGGATGGCGTTCGACAGCAAGCCGTAACGACGATCGAAAACCCGTACTTTGTCGCGATAGATGCGAATCAGCCCATTGCGGGAGGAAGCCCATACGGCATGTCCGCCGTTTGTCGTCGGCGTTTCCACCATGTTGTACAACACGTCGGTGGGTAGGTCGCCGCTAGCGACGCTCCAGTGGCGCAACCCGTGTTCGTCCAGCCGCCACAGCCCGGAGTTGAAGACGGAGATCCACAATGCGTCGTGGCCGTCGTGATGGCTGGCGAGCAAGTACGCCAGTCCGTTGCTGGCGTTAAAGCCTGGCGCGGTGAAGCGCTGCCAAGGGCCACTGCCTTCGCGATACCACAGTCCATCATTGACGGAGCCGGCCCACAACCGTTCGTGCCCGTAGAGGGTTTTAGTCTGCGCAATGGACAGCAAGCTGGCCTGCTGAAGTTGCGCGTTGCCGGGGTCAGCCTGCCAGCGTCCGTGGTCGCGGTAGAACAAACCTTTATCTGCCGTCACCGCCCACAGGCGCTTGCCGTCGTGCTCGTCGGTTTCAACCAACCGACGTACGCTGTTGCTGGTCAGTCCATCGGCAGCATCTTCGATATGCCAGTGCTTGCCATCGTAACGTGCGAGTCCAAACTTGCTACCGCAGGCCCACAGGGTGCCTGCGTCGTCAACGAACAGCTGCTTGATGTAGCCATCCAGCGCGGGATCGTCCAGCGCGTGCCAGCGTTGGCCGTCGTACCAAGCTAGCCCATGGGGGGTGCCGACCCATACGACGCCTTCGCGATCGGTCCTGATCGTAACCGTGACCGGACCCGGCAAACCGTCACGTGTTGTAAACGTGGTGAACCACGGGGCGCCGAGATCGAAAAGATCGAGCGATTGTGGCGCCTGCACTGGTGCTGCCGCCAACACCTGGATGGGTGCTGACAGCGCGAGCGTTGCAAATGCAATGATGACTAGTGGCGGCAGCCATCCATATCTGTTGCCCATCAATCTGCGCTCAAACGTGCTCCGGGTTAGCAAACGCACCAGTCGGCGGCACTCATCGGCAGGATAGCACTGAGCATTTGTGCCGCCGGAGGAAGATGACTACCTCGCTGGCGTGAATCAGTCGTCGGTCCACCTGCTGGGCTGGCGCTCGCGCAGGTGCATGTGCATGTGCATGTGCCGACGGAAATGCATCTGTATGTTTACGGCGGCCAAGGGTTTGATTTGGTTTGTGGCCAACGAACTACCCGGGCACTGGCTGGCGTGTGCTAGTCGCTTTGCGACGCATTGCGCTCGCTCGAAGTCATTCTCTCCCACGGCTTCATGTCGAGGTAGATTCTGTCCAACGTACCTTTCCAGTCAATTCACAAGTCGCACTCTAGGGTTCAAGTAGTCAATGGGCGCTGCGTGAGCAAATCGGCGTTCACTCTTATTTTGGAGTCCACCCATGTTTGATCCGAAGAGTTTCAGAATTGATGGCCACGTCGCCGTCATCACCGGCGCCGGAGCAGGGATTGGCCGCGCCATCGCGGAGACTTTCGGAGGCGCCGGGGCAGCGGTAGTTGTCAGTGATCGCGATGTGGCTGCGGCCACTGCGGTGGCGGAGGGAATTGTCAAAGCTGGCGGCAAGGCGGTGAGTATTCCGTGTGATGTCACCAAGGAAGAAGATTTGGCGGCACTGATCCGCGAGACGGTGGCGAAGTTCGGCAAGCTCACCGTGCTGGTGAGCAATGCCGGTGGAGGCGGGCCGAAACCGTTCGATATGCCCATGGCAGATTTCCGCCGCGCGTTCGACCTCAACGAGTTTTCGCTGTTTCGCCTGGCGCAGCTGGCAGCGCTAGAAATGGAGAAGGCTGGTGGCGGCGCGATTTTGGCGATTACCTCGATGGCGGGGGATAACAAGAACAAGCGTATGGCCGCGTACGGTGCGTCAAAGGCGGCGACCAGCCATCTGGTTCGCAATATCGCTTTCGACCTTGGCCCGATGGGTATCCGCGTTAACGGCATTGCGCCGGGCGCAACGCGAACCGCCGCGTTGGAGTCCGTGCTGAACGACGAGATCGAGAAGACCATGTTGCTGCACACCCCGATCCACCGGCTTGGTGAGCCGCAGGACATGGCCAACGCAGCGTTGTTCTTGTGCTCGCCGGCGGCCGGCTGGATCAGCGGCCAGATCCTGACCGTATCGGGTGGCGGCGTGCAGGAACTCGACTAGATTTCCTTGATGGGGCCAGCTCGCCATCGTGCACGCGCACGTTTGACGTTTGGCACCGCGACGTCGTTACGGCTCCTGTCCTGCCTATGCCGTCGGCGCTCGTCTCTGTGACGCTTGGGGTGTGTTTGGGCTTCTTCACGTTGTGCAGAACATCGCTGCGTGATGATGCGGCTTTACAAATGAGAGATATGCCGATGAATATCAAGATGACCGTTTTGGCTGTGAGTTGTGTGCTGGCGTTATCTGCGTGTAGCGACAAGTCGGCGACACCGGCGGCGTCGGACGTAGCCCCGTCGGCTACTGCGGCGGCGCCGATGGAAGCTCCCGCACCGGCGGCGTCAGCGCCTGCCGCCATGTCAGCGGAGGCCCCTGCGGCCATGCCGGCCGCTGATGGCAAGGCGGTGGTTACGGACTGCGCGACCGAGGTTCAGGCCAACGACGCCATGCAATACAACGTTTCTTCCATCGTGGTGCCGGCTTCGTGCACGGACTTCAAGATCACACTCAAGCACACCGGCACGATGCCGGCTGCGGCGATGGGGCATGACTTGGTGATCGCCAAGGAAGCGGACATGGGTGCTGTGGACGCTGATGGCATTGCTGCCGGTGCGGCGGCTGGCTACGTCAAAGCTGACGATGCGCGCGTGATTGCCCACACTAAACTGATCGGTGGCGGCGAAACGACCTCGGTAAGCTTCCCGGTAAGCAAGATTCAGAGTGGCGGTCCGTATGAGTTTTTCTGCACCTTTCCGGGGCATTCCTCGGTGATGAAGGGATCCATCAGCGTGCAGTAATTGTGTAAAAACCCGGTGCGGTAATGACGTTGGTTATCGCTGCGAGATTACGTTCGTGCGATATCTAGTGAACGAAGGGGCCGTGATTGGCAATGATCACGGCCTTTTCGTTTGTCAGCCCGCATTTGCACCAGACAAAGCAATACGCGCGGTTCCCTGATTTTTGCACTTGACCAGGGCGAGCGGAATTTGGTTGACGTCTGTGGGTTAGGAAATAATAGTGAGAGTGAAGTTTCGTTGTTGCCGTGCGCGTGTTGGTCGCGGAGTGTTGAAAGTTGAAGTCAGGGTGGAGTGTGGGCTGCATGGGCAAGTGGGAAACACATGAAGATACGTGAGAGCGGCATGCCCGCTGAAACTCAATGGGCCGGTTTCTTCGATTGCGAGGCGGTCATTGAGAAGCTGTCAGGCGCACTGCAGGTTCAGGGCAACGTTATCGAATTTGGTTGTGGCTACGGTTCTTTTACCGTGCCGGCAGCGCGGCATACCCACGGGCTGGTTACGGCGCTGGATATTGAGCCGGCGATGATTGCGGTGGTGCGTGAGAAGGCGGCGTGCCTCGGGCTGCATAACGTTCACGCTGAGCTGCGAGATTTTATGGTTGAAGGCTCTGGCGTTGAGGCCGCTTCGCAGACGCACGCGATGATTTTCAATCTGCTGCACTTGGCTCAGCCCCTGGCGTTGTTGCGCGAGGCATATCGAACTTTGCGGGACGAGGGGGCGATTTCAGTGATGCACTGGCGCAGTGATATCCAGACCCCGCGTGGTCCGCCGTTGGAGATTCGGCCAACGCCCGAGCAGTGTCGCCAGTGGATGCAGGAGGCTGGGTTTCGTGCGATTGAATCTGTCGACCTGCACGACGTTTGTCCGTTTCATTTTGGCCTGATTGGGCGGCGCTGAGGCGACCGCAACGTTGGGCATGCTGGGTGTCGGCTTCAACGAAATGTGTAGCTCAACGGTTTGGCGCCGGTAGTTTGTGATTCTGTTCGGCGCAAGATCTTCCCGGGAAGGGCGATACTCAAGTCGTGTGATGACGTGGAGCTCGCGCGGTCAACATGCCGGTTGAGGGTGACTACAAGACGAGCAGCGCTTAACGTTGTTGCGGGCAAATGGTGGCGAAGCTGGCAACAGGTCGGTTTGGGCAGTCTCTAGGCAACGAGCACTAAAAGGCCACCGCGAAGGTGGCCTAAGTGTCTGTATTCCTTGGTCGGGGTGACAGGATTCGAACCTGCGACTTCTACGTCCCGAACGTAGCGCTCTACCAGGCTGAGCTACACCCCGTGGGAAGCCGCGTATGTTAATGCCCGTTGGGAATCTTGGCAACAGGTAACGTGCGATTGGGGTTAGCGGGTGATGCCGAACCACAGGGGCGTTCTGTTAATCTTGTTGGCCGTCGTCGCGCTGTCTGCGCTTGGCGGAATTCGTCTTATTGCTAGCAGAGGATCTCATGGCGCTTACCCCGGCCCGTACCATGCCCGGCGTGCTCGAACTGTTGCCGCTCGATCAAATTGCATTTCAACGCATGCTTGATGTGATTCGTCGCAACTACGAGCGTTTTGGCTTTCTGCCGATTGAAACTCCCGTCATTGAATACTCCGATGTATTGCTGACCAAAACGGGTGGCGAGACCGAGCGACAGGTGTATTTCGTGCAGTCGACGGGCGCATTGCAAGCGTCCGAGAAGGTTGACACAGGTATGCCGGAACTGGCGCTGCGTTTTGATCTTACCGTGCCGTTGGCGCGCTACGTGGCCGAGCATGAACGCGACTTGAGCTTTCCGTTTCGTCGCTATCAAATGCAAAAGGTCTATCGCGGCGAGCGAGCACAGCGCGGTCGTTTTCGCGAGTTTTATCAATGCGATATCGACGTCATTGGCAAGGATGCACTGTCGGTACGTTACGACGCCGAGATTCCAGCGGTGATCTACAGCACCTTCCGCGACTTGGCGATCGGCGCGTTCACCATCCAACTCAACAACCGCAAGCTGATGCGCGGCTATTTTGAAAGTTTGGGAATAGTGGACGGTGAGCAGCAGATGTCGGTGCTGCGCGAAGTAGACAAACTGGATAAGCGCGGCGCCGACTACGTGCGCGCCACGCTGACCGGTGAGCTATTCGGCTTAAGCGCCGAAGTGGCGCATAAAATTTTAGCGTTTGTGCAGATACGTTCTACCTCGTTGCAAGATGCATTGGACAAACTTGACGCGCTGGGATCCGGTCCGGAATCGCTGGAACAGGGCCGCAGCGAGCTGAAGGAAGTGCTGAATCTAATGCGCGCCTTTGGCGTGCCGGAATCGCATTACGCGCTGAACCTGTCTATCGCGCGCGGCTTGGATTACTACACCGGCACCGTTTACGAAACGACGTTGAACGATCATCCGGAGATTGGTTCCATCTGTTCCGGTGGTCGTTACGAGAACTTGGCCAGCCAGTACACGAAATCTCAATTACCCGGTGTGGGCATCTCGATCGGCCTCACCCGGTTGTACTGGCAACTGCGTGATGCCGGCCTGATTCAGGCGGCGAACAGCACGGTAGACGTGTTGGTGACGCAAATGGATGCGGAGCAATTACCGGTCTATCTTGCGTTGGCGAGTGAGCTGCGCGGTGCCGGCATTGCCACCGAGGTCGTGCTGGAGGGCGGCAAGTTAGGCAAACAATTCAAGTACGCCGACCGTGCGGGTATTCGCTTTGTCATCGTTCTGGGTGAAAACGAGTTGGCCAACGGCATGGTGACGGTGAAGGATTTGCGCCGTGGCGATCAATTTGAAGTGGCGCGCGGTGAGTTGATTAAATCGCTGCGAGTGGAGTTGGAGCAGGCCGTCGCGATGGGGTAAACGTGCTTGCGATGGCGGGAAAGGACGGCGCGGCTTTTTATTTCTTTGGCGCTATTTTCCCAAATTTCGCGTGGTCTAACATGCCGCCGCTCCAGTGAGAACGAGAATCCATTTTCAGTAGTGGATACCCGTATTCAGCGGATGACGACTCTGTGCGTGATGACATTTTTGGAGCAAGGCAAGTGAGCAAAACGATTGTTTTGGATGGCAGTAGCCTGACCCGTGCGCAGCTGATTGAAGTGGCGCGCCATGGCGCGCAGGTGGCGCTGGATCAAGCGCAGCTGAAGCACGTGCAGCGCGCGGCTGATTTTTTGGCAGAAAAAGTAAGCTGCGGCGAGCCGACCTACGGCGTCACCACCGGTTTTGGCAGCAATGCCGACAAATTGCTTGGCGCGCACCGCGTACGTGATGAACTGCCTGGTGGCAATCCGCACAAGCCCGAAGGTACCTTGCTGGAAGAGCTGCAGCACAACCTGATCATCACGCATGCCGTGTGTGTCGGTAAGCCGTTTAGCGCTGAAGTCGTGCGTACCATGCTGTTGATCCGCATCAACACGTTGATGCGCGGACACTCGGGTATTCGCGTCAGCACGTTGCAAGCGTTGGCCGCCATGTTGAACGCCGGTATTGTGCCGGTGGTTCCGGAAAAAGGCTCAGTCGGTGCCAGTGGTGACTTGGCGCCGCTTTCGCACTTGGCGATTGTGCTGCTGGGCGGTGGTGAAGCGTTCTACCAAGGCGAGCGCATTAGCGGCGGTGAAGCGCTGAAACGTGCTGGGCTGACGCCGGTACATTTGTCGTTCAAAGAAGGTTTGGCGCTCAACAACGGTACGGCGCAAATGTTGGCCACGGGCGCGCTGGCGTTGGACGCACTGGAGCGATTGTTAGATACCGCCGACCTTGCCGCGTCGATGACGTTGGATGCATTTGCTGGTCGTAGTGGTGCGTTGCGCCCCGAAGTGCATGCGCTGCGCCCGCATCCGGGCCAGGTGGAAACCGCCGCGCATGTGCGCGATATTTTGACGGGTTCCACCTTGATGGATATTCCGTATCACTTGGTGCCGTACTTCAAACCATGGAGTGCTGAGGCATGGGTCGAACCAGATGACCAGGCGCTTAGCTTCGATATCGGTTGGAACTGGGTTCCGGCGAATCAACGGCATGGCCGCGAAGCTTTCTACAGTCGCTTTCTACCGTTCAAAGGTGGCAAGAAACATCAGCCGCAAGATGCGTACAGTTTGCGCTGCATGCCGCAGGTGCATGGCGCGGTGCGTGATGCGTGGGCGCAGGCGTGCCGTGTCTTTGATATTGAATTGAACTCGGTCACCGACAATCCGTTGATCTTCCCCGATGCCGAAAATCCGCAGTTCATCGAAGATCAAGTCATCTCCGCCGGTCATTTTCACGGCATGCCGTTGGCACTGGTGATGAGCTACGTCAAAGCGGCCATTCCCGTATTGGCGTCGATCTCCGAGCGGCGTTTGAATAAGCTGGTGGACTCGGCTAACAGTGATGGCTTGCCGGCTTTTCTTACCGGCAACGAAGATGGTACAGATTCGGGCTTCATGATCGTGCAATACACCGCTGCGGCCTTGGTCAACGACCTCGCCACGCGCGCTCATCCGGCTAGCGTTTACTCGATACCGACCAGCGCTAACGCCGAAGACCACGTGTCGATGGGCGCCAACGAAGCGCGCCACGTGCTGGAGATGACCGAAGACTTGGGCCACGTGTTGGCACTGGAGCTGTACACCGCCGCGCAAGCATTGGATTACCGCATAGAAATGTTGAACGCGGCGCATCGGCTGGCTACGCGCGGTGGCTGGCAGGCGTTGGCGCACAAGATTTCCAATGCCCCGCGCGAGGGAGATGCGCATTACGCACAGTTCGCCAGCGAAGTGCAGCAGCTTGCTAGCGCGCTGACCAATGCGGGTGGGTTCCGTGCGGGTGATCGCGTGCGCGAGGCTCATGCCATTTTGCGTAAACACATCACCTTCATGCATCGTGACCGAGCGTTGGATGGCGACATCCGTGAGATATGTGCCTTGGTGGAACAAGACGCCTTTCGTCCATCGCACGCGGCATAAATTCCCCGTCATCATCGGAGCCTGAACCCATGAGCCTTATTCAAACGCCGGTGTCGTATGGCGAGTTGATCGATAAGATCACCATTCTTGAAATCAAGTCGCGGCGAATTACCGACGCCGATAAGTTGGCCAACGTACGCAATGAGCTGGAATTACTCAGTGCTACATGGGCGAACAACAGTGCATCGCAGACCGATATTTCTCTCGAGCGCGCGCGCTTGTTGGCAGTGAACGAAGCACTGTGGGATATCGAAGACAAGATTCGCCTGAAGGAGCGCGCGCAGGAATTTGATCAAGCGTTCATCGCGCTAGCGCGCTCGGTCTATGTTCGTAATGACGAACGGGCGGCATTCAAGCGCGAGATCAACCTTAAGCTTGGCTCAGAGTTGGTCGAAGAAAAATCGTATCAAGATTACCGCACCGTCTGACCAGAGGCCTTGTTGGAGGGGCTTTAGCCCCGATGCTGTTGTTTTGATGCTTGAACCAAAAGCATCGGGGCTAAAGCCCCTCCTACATGCGTGATTAGGGAAAATGCAGCTCCTGTGCCGCTGCTTCAAAGCGCTCAACGACATCGTCGACGCTAATCAAATCCATCACGCCGGGCTTTTCAATCTTCTGGCCCCACTTCAACTCGCTGGCTGATTTGCCCAGATACCTGCGCGCTGCCGCGTCGTACTTGTTTACGCACCAGCGGCGGTCGGAGTAGGGGCCGGAGCGGTCGGGATTGCTGGCGGCGTGTAAACCCAGCACCTTGGTGCCAACCGCATTAGCCATGTGCATCGGGCCGGAGTCCGGCGTCAACAACAATTGTGCGCGACTAAGCAGCGCCAGTAGCTGCTTCAGGGTGTCTTTGCCTGTCAGGTCCAACACGCCGTGCTGCGTGCAAGCGGCCAGTACCGCATTGGCCATCGCCTGTTCCGGGCCGGACGGCCCGCCGACAAGTACCACGCGCCACCCGTGTGCAGCGGCGTGATCAATGACCGCAGCATAGCGTTCCGGTCGCCAATTGCGCAGCGCGTGGCTAGAGCTGGGGCTGACAACCAGCGTGGGCGTTGACCCGGGCAATTGTTCCGTCGCCCATTCGTGCGCTGCGTCGGCTATCGGAATATCCCAGCGCACTTGCGTTTGTTTCAGGCCCAGCGGCTCGCAGAAGCTACCCAACGCATCCAAGACGTGTTCGCCCTGGCGTGCCGGGATGCGCTGGTTGATCACTAGACCGTGCAGATCTTTCGAGCGCGCCGAGTCGTAGCCAACGCGGCGCTTGGCGTGGATGCCTAAGCTGAGCACATTGGATCGCAGCGCTACCTGCATTTGTAGCAGCGCCCCAAATCGCCGACCGCGCAGTGCTGCGTGCACGGCGCGCATACCAGCCCAGCCGGCAGCCTTGTCGAAAGTAATGAACTCCACGCCGGGCAGGTCGCCAATGAGCTTGCGCTCCAACTTCCCCACCACCCATGTCAGCGATGTATTTGGCCACGCGCTTTGCAGGGTGCGCACGAGTGGCACGACGTGGGTAACGTCGCCGATGGCTGACGTGCGTAGCAAACAGATGGAGTCGGGAGCTGACATGAGGCCTAGGTTAGAATTGTGGGCGATGACGGGACCCCATGATGCAGGAACGCACGCACAAAGACGCAACCGGCGCAATTTTGTTTGATGCCGCCGTGTCGCCGCAAGTCGAAGATAATTGGTTTGCACCAGATTACTGGCGCGAACAAAACGCGTTGCGTACGCAGGCCGGTGGGCGAGGCGGTATAGCCATTATCGACACACCTGTCGGCGAATGCGTGTTGCGCCATTACCGGCGCGGCGGGCTAGTCGCAGCGTTGGTGCGGGATCGTTATTTGTGGACGGGCGCCGATCGCACGCGTCCGTTCAAGGAATTCCGCCTGCTGGCCGAAATTGAGCGGCTCGGGTTGCCCGGGCCGATGGTTGTCGCGGCGCGTTACTGCCGAAGTGGCTTGTTTTACACCGCCGATTTAATGACGCGCCGTATTGTTGACGCGAGCACCTTGGCCGAACGCTTGGCTAACGGCCACTTGAATGGTGATTTGGCCGCTGCCGTTGGCGCTTTGGTGGCGCGCTTCCATCGTGCAGGCGTCTGGCATGCAGATTTAAATGCACACAATGTATTAGTGACAAGTGAGCAGCTGTATCTGATTGACTTTGATCGCGGCGAAATACGTGCGCCCGTTGCATCCTGGCAGCAGGCGAATTTGCAGCGTCTGCGTCGCTCCTTGCTCAAATTGGGTGCTGCTAGCGAAGGTGAAGCCGCCTTTGAGGCGGCCATCTGGCAGCCCCTGCTGGTTTCCTACCAAAACGAACTACGCGCATGAGTTGGCAACTGCATTTTCTCGGAGTGGGGTCGGCAGAGGCCGTTGCGCTCGGTGCGTCGTCCGCCGTACTGGAACGTGATGGCAAGCCGCTGCTGCTGATCGATTGCGGGCCTGACACGCTGGATCGCTATCTTGCCAGTTACATCACGCCGCCGCCCGCGTTGTTCATTACGCACACGCATATGGATCATGTGGCGGGGATGGAGCGCTTGTTCTCGAAGCTGTGGTTCGATCAGCGCTGGCGTGGCCGTACCAAAGTGTTTGTTGCCGCCGGGCTGATGCCGTGGCTACAAACGCGTGTGGCGGATTACCCTGGCGCGCTGGCTGAAGGCGGCGTCAATTTCTGGGAAGCTTTCCAACTGCTGCCGTGTACGCGTGGCTTCTGGCTGGATGGCCTGTGGTTCGATGTGTTTCCCACGCGGCATCATGTGCCCGGCACATCGTTTGGCCTCGCCTTGGCTGGCAGCTTTGTCTATACGGGTGATACCCGCCCTATCCCCGAAGTGCTATCGGCCTACGAGGGCGGCTCGGAGTGGATCGCGCATGATTGTGGCCTCATCGCCAACCCATCGCACACAGGCGTTGACGATTTGTCGCGTGAATATTCGCCAACACTGCGTTCGCGCCTGTTGCTGTATCACTATGGGAGTGCAGCTGACGGCGTGACGCTTACCGCTCACGGCTATCGGGTGGCCGTTGCGGGTGAGCGCATTGATCTGCGTGAACCGAATACAGCACCGGGAAATGCCGGCTGACCTAGCGTTTTCACTTGCCTGCGTGCAAGCCTGCAGTTATCCTTCCGCTTCTTTGTTGCGCCTGTTGGGCGTTGCAAAGGGTTTCATCTGGAGAGATTACCGAGTGGTTGACTCGGGGTGGTCTGGAGCTGTGTATACGGTCAAACGTATCGCGGGTTCGTCCATTTTGTCTAGAACGACAAGGATCGCCACTAGAGAGGATGTAAACGCCAGTGAGGAATGAGGCTCAGAGTGAGTCGACCAATCTTGCTTGGCCATTGCAGTGTGAAAGTTATGCGGAGAGGTGTCCGAGTGGTTGAAGGAGCACGCCTGGAAAGTGTGTATAGGGTTAAACCTATCGCGGGTTCGAATCCCGCTCTCTCCGCCAGTTTTTTACGTGGTGCGACGGTCTTCCACCGGCGCTGCAGCTACATCAACAAGTAATATCGAATATTATTGCTTGACGTTTTATGGTGGCCCCGTCGGTCCCCCCGCGACGATAGTTCGTGAACTCCGCCAGGTCCGGAAGGAAGCAACGGCAGCGAATGATTCGGGTGCCGGGGTGTGGCTGGCGGGGCCACCGCCATTTTCCGCCGCCGCTCACTGCGTGCGACAGCCGCCGCGTATGATCGCGTCATCACGATCACGTCAGGTCAAACGGTGCTGCTTGCTGACTTGCCGCCCGCGACTTGGCACAATCAACGTACACGTCTTCGTTCTCCCGGGCGCTTTGCATCGTGCCTTCTGGCATCGTTTGCTAGCCGGGATGTCATAAGCAGGCCCTAACGCATGTCTTATCAGGTACTCGCCCGCAAGTGGCGCCCACGCAAATTTTCCGAATTGGTGGGGCAGGAACATGTTGTTCGCGCGCTCACTAACGCGCTGGAAACCGGACGCATGCATCACGCGTACTTGTTCACCGGCACCCGCGGCGTTGGTAAAACCACGATCGCGCGCATCTTCGCCAAATCGTTGAATTGTGAGCGCGGCCAATCGGCTGAGCCGTGCGGCGAGTGCTCGGTGTGTCTAGCGGTCGACGAAGGGCGTTTTGTTGATTTGCTGGAAATTGACGCGGCTAGCAACACCGGCGTGGACGACGTGCGCGAAGTGATTGAGAACGCGCAGTACGCGCCGTCGCGTGGGCGCTTCAAGGTGTATCTCGTCGACGAAGTCCACATGCTGTCGAAAAACGCGTTCAACGCGTTGTTGAAAACGCTGGAAGAACCACCGCCACACGTAAAGTTTCTGCTTGCCACCACGGACCCGCAAAAACTGCCAGTGACGGTGTTGTCGCGTTGTCTGCGCTTCAATCTGAAACGCTTGTTGCCGGAACAAATTTCCGGCCAGATGCGGCACATCCTTGGCGCTGAAAGCATCACTTACGAAGACAGCGCGATTACCGAACTGGCACGCGCCGCCGATGGTTCGCTGCGCGACGGTTTATCACTGTTGGACCAGGCCATCGCCTATGGTGGTGGCGAGCTGCGCGGCGAAGATGTGCGCATCATGCTGGGCAGCGTTGCGCGTGGGCAGGTGCTTGGCGTGTTGGACGCGCTTGCCGCTGGCGATGGTGTGCGACTGTTGGCTGAATGCGCACAAGTTGCGTCGTATTCGCCGGACTTTGGCGGCGTGTTGGATGACTTGGCTGGCGTATTGCATCGCCTGCAATTGAAGCAGCTGATACCGGGCTATCAGTTTGATGAAGACGGCGACGACACCACGATGTTGGCAGCGTTGTCCGAAGCCATGACGCCAGAAGATGTGCAGCTGTACTACCAGATCGCCACTTCCGGGCGCCGTGATTTAGCGCTGGCACCGGACGCACGAACCGGATTCGAGATGGCGTTGCTGCGTATGTTGGCCTTTCGTCCCAGTGACGCGGCGCCAAGTGCTCGCAGTGAGCCACGGCCGCCGGCGGATAAGCCTGTTGCTACGCAAGCGCCGGTTCGGTCGCATGCGCCTGCGGCGGCTGTCCCGACGATTAAGCACGAGCACAGTGCGACCGTTGCGCCGCAAGCAGCAACGACCTTAGTGGCGCCTCAACCGCGTGTGGTGGCGCCAGCTGGTCCCGCCGCGGCGGGGCCGGCAGTCATCGTTGAGAGCGTGGTGCCAGCAGCAGATACCGCGGCGGCGCCGCCAATGGCGGCACCGATTGTTATCGGTGAGAATGGATTGCCTGATTGGGACGCTCTGATTGCGCGTGCGGACTTACGAGGTCCATTCGGTTTGTTGGCACAAAATGCCGTGCTACGTGAGCGCGACGGTCAAACTTTGGTATTGGCCTTGCAGCCCTCTCACATGACCATGGCGGTGGAGCCAATGGTTAGCCAGATGGAAGAGCGTCTCGGCGCGGCCTTGGGCGAAAAAGTTCGGCTGCGCTTTGTCAGCATTAAGCAGGAAGCTGTCGCGAGGACGCCAGCGGCGCGCGCCGCGCAGGCACGTAGTAGCGCGCAAGCAGCCGCTGAGCAATCCATTGAAGGTGACCCGCTAGTGCAGTCACTAAAACGCGAATTTGGTGCGCGCGTCGTGCCGCAATCGATCAAACCTTTTGAAAATGAAACCGGGAGCCAGACATGATGAAAGGGCAGATTGGCCAGCTGATGCAGCAGGCCCAGCGCATGCAGGAAGACATGAAGCGTGCGCAAGAGGAAATTGCGAAGTTGGAAGTCACCGGTAGTGCCGGCGGCGGTTTGGTCACCGTAGTGATGACGGGCGCCCACGAAGTGCGCCGGGTGCAGATTGATCGGCAGACTTTCGCAGATGACGCGGAAATGGCAGAGGATTTAGTCGCCGCGGCCATCAATGACGCCGTCAATAAGGTAGCTGAGGTCAGCAAGGACAGGCTCGGCGGCGTCACTTCGGGCATGAACTTACCGGCTGGTTTCAAGATGCCGTTTTGATTTGCCGTGGAAAGTGGTTGCGGGATGTTGTCATTGAGATCGATGGTCGCAGGTAGCCTCCTTCGGCCGGCTTTTACAAGATAAAGAGGCATGCATGAGCGGTTCTCCACTTCTCGCGGACTTAATCGAAGCGTTGCGCTGCTTGCCCGGCGTTGGCAGTAAGAGCGCGCAGCGAATGGCCTTCCATTTGCTGGAACGCGAGCGCGAGCGCGGCATTAAATTGGCGAAGGTGCTGGAACAAGCCATGCTGCACATTGGGCGTTGCAAGCAATGCCGCAATTTTAGTGAAACGCCACTGTGTACCCTGTGTAGCAGCAGCAGCCGTGATCGGCAGGTGCTGTGTGTGATCGAATCGCCGATTGATCTGGATGCGATCGAGCAAGCCACCGGTTTCCGCGGCCAGTATTTTGTTTTGATGGGCCGGCTGTCGCCATTGGATGGTTTGGGCCCGGAAGAATTGGGTTTGGCGCAGCTGACGGAGCGGCTGGCCGAAGGCGAAATTCAGGAAATGATTATTGCCACCAATCCGACCGTAGAAGGCGAAGCCACCGCACACTATTTGGCGCAACTGGCGCGTGCTGGCGGCGTGCGGCCCACGCGGTTAGCCCACGGCGTACCCTTGGGTGGCGAGCTGGAGTACGTGGACCGCAGCACCTTGGCGCATGCCTTTGGTGGCCGTCAGTTGATTGATTAAAGCAAGAAGGGGATAGGCCTTGAGCGACACTATTTTCAGCAAAATTGTTCGTCACGAAATACCGGCCGACATCGTTTACGAGAACGATGATGTGCTGGCGTTCCGTGATGTGAACCCGCAAGCGCCGGTGCATGTGTTGTTTATTCCCAAGCGTCCTATCGCGACGTTGAACGACGCCGTGGCCAGTGATGCAGAGTTGCTCGGCAAGTTGCTATTGGCAACAGCGGAATACGCCAAGCAGGAAGGCTTTGCCGAGCAGGGCTACCGCACGGTCATCAATTGCAACGAAGACGGTGGCCAAACGGTGTATCACCTCCACGTACATTTGCTTGCCGGACGCCGATTGACCTGGCCGCCGGGCTAGGTGGCGTGATCGATCCGTCCAGTGTGCGTCTATGCGCTGGCAGCTGAGTGTGCACCGGCGAGTGCTTAGCGTTGTCAGCTTAGTAAGCGCCTGGCCACGGTAGTCGCGGCAAATTTCCGGGTGCCGCGGCTGTAGGCGATATTTTGTCCGCTGGCTTAGGTCGTCGACAGACGAACGAGAGTTTGTCGTTCAAACGCGAGCCTTTCCATATAAGACCGTTGCAAGAACGCCGGCGTTGCGCCGGCGTTCTTCATTGTGGTGGAGCGTTATTTGTGCGGGTGAGGCGCAGGTGCTGGTCGAACAATAATCACGCGTGGTTGATTCCAGTACGGATTGCCCCAGCCACCACCGTAGCCGTAGTAGCCGGGTCCGAAGCCGCCACCCCAGAACGGGTCATAAAGACCGGGCGGGTAGCGTACAGCGACAGGGCGTTTCGGCCACAAATAGACGACATCCGCTTCCACCCGCGGATAGGCGTAGTCGTAGTCGCCCACTTTCTGCGACACGGTGCCGTGCAGCGTGCCGGTGACGGTTAACTCGCGGCCGCGGGTAAATACCTCAGGGTCGTAGAAGCCGTTACGGCAGGCTACGAAGCGGCCTTCGCTTTCGCCGGCTGAACCGGTGACCGGGCGAGCTTGCGCATCTAGCGGTCGCGACATCAGGTAAAAACAGGTTTGTTGCGGGCCGGGTTCGGTTTTGATGATTTCACCACCCCAGCGAACGTGCGTGCCACCGGCGCCACCTTGTTGGGCGGCGGCAGGCGAGACGGTGGCGTAATTACCGACCAGTGGCTGAGGTATCGTTGCGCAGCCGCCCAGCAAGGCAACGGCAGCAGCGAGTGCGAGTGGGCGATGCAAAGACATGACAGCTTCTCTCCAGCTAGGGGCGACGTTCGTCGCCGTATTAGTTCCTATTTGACCACGCGCGCCGCATGAAAATCCCGGACCGCGCGTTGAAATGCGCGCAGCGGTTCAGCTGGCGGCTCGATATGTGCGTAACGTAGTTTTAGATAATCGTTCATCAGGTGTGTTAGCTCTTCGCGTTGTGTCGGCAAGGCGCGGGCCGCTCGACTGAGGTAATGCTGCGGGCCTTCGCCGCGGCGTCGCATGATGCCTCGCTGTGCCAGTTTCCGTTCAAGTTGACGTAACGCAGTACGTAATGGGTCACGCGTTTCGCGCCGTAATAGAGCCCACGCCAACCCGAGCAACATGAACACTACACTAGTCATCACCAGCAAAATACTGAGCAGCCTGGTGTCGGTGTCGCGTATGCCGAAGGGTGTCAACAAGCTGCGCTGGCGTAGCGCGTTGAAGCCAACAACGCCTTGGTTCCACCAGCGGTTGACGATGTCCCAATGATTGCGCGCGTTCTGCAACCAGCCAGTCCGGTACCACGATAGCTGATCGCCTGCAGCCGCGGCGGCGCCCATGGTGGCGCGTTCAGGCCGCACGGCAGCCGTCGGATCGGTCCGTACCCAGCCGCGGCCGGCCAGCCATACTTCGGTCCACGCGTGCGCGTCGGAATTGCGTACCAACAAATAATTACCGAGCTTGTTCCAATAGCCACCTTGATAGCCGGTGACCACCCGGGCGGGAATACCCGCAGCACGCATCAGCACAGTGAACGCTGATGAATAGTGTTCGCAAAAACCTTCGTGGGTAGAGAACAGAAAGTCATCGACGGAGTTTCGGCCAAGCGGAGCAGGGGTTAACGTGTAACGGAAACCGCCGTCATGGAAGAGCGATAGTCCGGCGCGGACGATGGCGGCATCGTCTTTGCCGTAGCGCGCACGCCACGCACTGGCCAAGGCGTGTGTACGCGGATTGAAGCCCGCTGGTAGCTCTAAACCAAGTTCGCGTGAATTCGCATCCAAAATGGGTTGCAAGTGGTAGCGCAGGGCCGAGCGCAATGCGTAATGGATGGGGTTATCGATGCGTTTGTCTGCCCGCAGTTCACGGTCCGGTAGTAGCTGTGTCTGGGCTGGGGCGGACAGTGGTATATCCAATGTTGGCAGGGTGCGTTGATGAGTCGGCTCCAGGTTGATTTGGTAGCCGATGGACTGGCCTACTTCGATCGGCGCCTGGGTGCGAGACGGAGCCGCGCGGTGGTGATGCCAGCTGCGACCGTCGAAGTCCCACATCACGTATGCGCGAAAATAACGGAGGTTGGGTGGCGGCGGTGCGCCGTCAAACGTCACCCGTAATGCTGGCCGGTCGTCTAGCAGTAGGTCTGTGAAATTCCCCGGCGACATGCTGTCGCTTAGGCCGCTAGTGGCTTGCTCCGGGGATGGTGCACCCCAGAGTGGCGAACTCAGGCGCGGGATCAAAAGAAAGGCCAGTAGCGTCAGCGGCAACGCCGCTGCCAACAGCGTCAAACTGGGCAACATAGCTCGAGGCAAGGTCGTCGATGCTTGTGCAGGTTCTAAAGCGCGCAACGTCGCCAACGCAGGTAGCAAGCCAAGCGCTACGACGATGGTGGAAACGAGGCCTTGATCGAACAGTAACGCGGCCATTAGCGCAAAGCAGGCGAAGCCAACGCTGACCCGGGTGTCGCGTGCCGTTTCAGTTTCAAGGAGTTTCAGAATCAGCAGCCCCACTGCGAACGCGGTGCCCGCCGCGCGCCCGAATATGCTGCCATACCAAACGATGATGCCTAGCGTTAGTAGTGCGAGTAGCGGCAACTTCAACCAGCGTGGTACGCGGCCGATGCGTTGCCGGCGCTGCCACCAGCGCCAGCCGAGGATGATCGCCAAGATCGCGCTGAGCCACCACGGCAAGTGTGGTGAGTGAACGCCGAGGACCAAGGCGAGTGTCAGGCTGAGTAAGTCAAACGCGCGCTGGTTGATGGGGCCTGCCTTGATGCTTTTGACCGCCGTCATGGCAGTTCCGCCAATGCACTCATGCAATGGGCGTAGTGCTGCGAACCGTTATCAAGGGGGATGGAATTATCCGGCAACCACAAGCTGTAACTGCGCCGTTGCGCTTGCGCCTCCCCCAGCCAGCGCGCTAATCGGGAAATGCGCGATTCTTTATCCATGCCGGTCAGTTGGCGCCAATCGAGTTGCCAATGCGGGCGATCTTGCGGCTGCTCGAAGTCCTTCACCAACAGGCGGTCGTGGCTGGCGCTGGCCTTCCACGCAATGTGTCGCTGCGGGTCGCCGGGGCGGTAATCACGTAGCGCTGCGAGCTCGTCACCTTGGTGTAAGCGCATGTGATGGGCGGCTTCCGCTAGCCCGTGCGGCGGCGGCCCGGCCAGTTCCGGTCGCGGCCAAACCAGTACGGATACGTCGGGATGTAGCCAGCTCCAGGCGCGAAACAACCCTATCGGCCAAGTGCTCCATAGGCGAATGCGTGGTAAGGGTTGCCAGCCACGTTGCAGCGTGGGCACGGTCAGGGTGACGTCCGTCGCAGCGTTGGCGCTAGCTGCAAACGCCGTGCTGGTGTGGTCAAGGTCGAGGCGGATCGCGCTGCGTATGCGGGTGGAGGCAAAGGTCAGCGTAATTTGTAGCGGTTGCCCAGCGATGGCGTGATGCGCGCGAATCTGATCGAGGCGTAAGCCATTCAAACTGCGAAACGCCACCAGCATGCTCGCCGCGCTGGCTGCGCCCAGCAGGCAGGTGAGCAGCAGCGCGGCATTGTTGGCGTAATTCAGTGCGCCAGTCAGCATCACCAAAAGCAGCACGGAAAACGCAATACCGAACCCGGTGGGAACGATATAGATGCGTCGCCGGTGTAATTGGATCGGCAGGCTTTCAGGTTGTCGGTAACGGGTTAGCGAGGGCAGCCGCTGCTCCGCTACGCGCTGAACGCGTTGCAGTAGGCCGAGCATCAATCCACCGCCACCTCGGCAAGCAGCTGCCGCGCCAGGGTGATGCCGTTGGCGCCGCGCATCGGTAATAAACGGTGAGCCGCTAGTGGCACAAACAACGCTTGGATATCTTCAGGTAATACATGGCCGCGGCCGCATAACAGCGCCCACGCCCGGGCTGCACTCAATAGCGCCAGCCCAGCGCGCGGCGACAGGCCTACACGGATTTCGGCGTGGCGACGACTAGCGGCAAGTAACGCTTGCAAATAGTCGAGCAGCGCCGTGCTGGCGGTGACAGTTTGTGCTTGTTGGTGAAGTGTCAGCAGGGCTGTGCTATCGAGTCGCGGACGCAACTGTGTCAGCAGTTCACGACGATCGCTGCCGGTAAGCAGAGCGCGTTCGGCCGCGGCGTCGGGATAGTCCAACGACAGGCGCAGCATGAAACGGTCTAGTTGCGAATCAGGGAGTGGGAAAGTGCCACTGAGGTCAAGTGGGTTTTGCGTGGCAACGACAAAAAATGGCTGGGTCAGCGTGTGCGTCTGGCCGTCTACAGTCACTTGGGCCTCGGCCATCGCCTCGAGTAGCGCGCTTTGCGTTTTGGGGCTGGCACGATTGATTTCGTCGGCGAGCAGCAGCCCGGTGAAAATGGGACCGGGATGAAAACGGAACTCACCGCTCTCGCGTTCGTAAACGCTGACGCCGATGATATCGGAGGGTAATAAGTCGCTGGTGAATTGAACGCGTTGAAACGCCAATGCAAAAGTTGCTGCCAGCGCATGCGCCAGCGTCGTCTTTCCCACGCCAGGTACGTCTTCCAGCAGTAGATGACCGCCGGCAATCAGGCAGGTGAAGGCCAGCTTCACTTGGCGTGGCTTGCCTAACAGAACCTGATTAACTTGCTCAATGGCGGCATCAAGGCGGTGCTGCAGTGTTTCATCGCGGAGTGGGCTGGTGCCTGACATGATTTCTTCTGTGGCAAGTGAGTAGCGCCATGCCGTGGGCTATGGCTCGGTCAGTGTAGCTAGCTGCGAGCAGCGCCAGTGTGACTCACGGCAGTACAACGCCACAGTCACGCAGAAGGCGCGCCAAGGCGATCAGTGGCAAGCCGATCAACGCGGTTGGGTCTTCGCTTTCGATGCGCTTGAACAAGCTGATGCCCAGCCCTTCGGCCTTAAAGCTGCCGGCGCAATCGAGCGGTTGTTCGTGCTCGACATAGCGCTGGATTTCCGCGTTGTTCAAGGTACGGAAACACACGAGCGTACGATCGACGTGGACGTGTTGGTGACCGCTACGGGTATCGAGCAGGCATAGCGCCGTATGAAACGCGACGACTTGTCCCGAGCTGGCACGGAGCTGCGCATAGGCACGCTCGGCGGTGCCCGGCTTACGCAGAATCGATCCGTTCAATTCCGCTACTTGATCCGAGCCAATGATGAGCGCGTTTTGTTGCCCGCTAGCTGCGGCGTTCGCTTTGGCAATGGCCAGGCGTAACGCGCGCGCAGCAGGTGCTTCGTCTGGCAGCGGCGTTTCATCGGTGCCGGGGGCGTGTTGCTCGAAGTGGGAAAGTAGTCGATGGAGCAGTTCGGCGCGGTAGCGTGAGGTAGAGCCGAGCACTACCGCTGGTGCGGCGCCAGCTATCAAGCTCATTCCATTGGCTCGCTGCGGATGTGCTCACGCATGGCACTGTTTAGATCTGTCTGCGCTTGAGTTAACGCTTGCAGCAATGGCGCCAAGCGCGCCTGCGAGCCGCGCATGGATGCGGCGGCGGCCTCCATCTCCGCTTGGCTGGCGTGCGCGGCGCGGTCACGCACCCATAACCGTTGCTGTAATAGTGAGCGCAGACCGGCGTCGATGGCGTGTCGCGCTTCCTGTTCACTTGCTGCCGGGCGATCCGGATTTGACGACATGATGGCGTAGGCTTCTTGCAATCCGGCACGACAGGTTTTTAGGTCGGCCTCAAGCTGGTCGGCGAGATCCAGCAGCGTTTGCAGGCTGCGCGTGTGTTGCGCCTGGCGCCGATGTGCCCGCGCAGCCCAACCGGCGGCCAGCCCCAAGCATGCTAACAACAGCAGGAAACCAAGCAGAAGATAAACGTTCACTAAGGCATGTGCTCGGGTAGCAAAGAAAGAGGGCGCGGCGGTTCAGTTTGCCGCATGCGGGCGCAGTCAGGCAAAGTAGGTTAGCGCGGCGTCCGCACTGAGATGGCATATCGCTGAAATAGTTGACTTTCAACGTCTGCAAAACTAACATTTCCCGATTATGTCCATGACCTTGCCTGAGTCTGTGGACGCTTGGCGCATGATTTCAGCGCGGCGTTCGTTTGATGGGATGCTGCCTGTAGCCAGTTTGCCGCGTTTGTGCGAGGCATTGGCAAGCACCGAAGGTATGGTGCAGTTTCAGCTGGATTTTGGGCGTGATCAGCTCGGTATCGACTACATTGACGTGCACGCCGAGGCGTCTTTGATGTTGGTCTGCCAGCGCACTTTAGAGCCGTTTCAACTGCCCGTTGTGGTGGATACGCGGCTTGGCTTGATCAAGCAAGAGCGCGAAGAGGCGGGTTTGCCAGAAGAGTGCGAAGCGCTGTTGGTCGCGGAAGATGGCCGGTTGAATCCGGCTGATGTGTTGGAAGATGAATTATTGTTGGCGTTGCCGTTGATTCCGATCAACCCGGACAGCAGCTTGCCTGACGAAGTGACCGGCCGTGGCATGGAGGATGAAGTTTCCAGCGACGAGCGTTCTGAGAACCCATTCGCGGTGTTGCGCGAATTAAAGAAATAACCACCGATCTGGATCAGTTAATCCGGGTCATGTCGATTTGAATAACCAAGCTTTCGCTGGAGAAATACCATGGCAGTTGCCAAGAGCCGCCGCACCCCGTCCACCCGTGGCATGCGCCGCGCGCACGACACGCTGCAAACCGCGCAGCTGTCCACCGATCCCACCAGCGGCGAGGTGCATTTGCGCCATCACGTCACCAAAGATGGTTACTATCGCGGCAAGAAAGTGATTGAAACCAAGGGTGCGGTTACGGTCGACGATTGATTGTGTCGCTGAGCCTGCGGGCTTGCGTGAACAAACCCTGTAAAACGGCGCGAAGTGCGCCGTTTTGCGTTTATGCGCGTAGAAACGTAACGTTGCGTGGGTGAGTTGTTGCCGCCCGAATTGCGCGGCCCCGTGTTTTGTTGATGGATAGTCGAATGCCAGCCATTTATTCCCGCATTGTTGCTACCGGTAGCGCGTTGCCTGAGCGTGTGCTCACCAATGCCGACCTGGAAAAAATTGTCGATACCAGTGACGAGTGGATTGTCAGTCGCACTGGCATTCATCAACGACACATTGCTGCCGATGGCCAAACTACCGGTGACTTGTCGTTTCAGGCGGCAAAAAATGCACTGGAAGCGGCTGGGATCAAAGCGTCCGAGCTGGATTTGATCATCTTGGGCACGACGACGCCGGACATCATTTTCCCGTCGACCGCGTGCTTGGTGCAACACCGCCTAGGCGCCAATGGTTGCGCGGCGTTTGATGTCAATGCGGCATGCTCTGGCTTTGTTTACGCGCTGGGGATCGCCGACAAATTCATTCGCAGTGGCCAGTCGAAGAAGGTGCTGGTAATTGGTGCTGAAACGCTGACTCGGATGGTTGATTGGACCGAGCGTGAATCCTGCGTGTTGTTTGGTGATGGTGCCGGTGCCGTGGTGCTTGAGGCGGCGTCCGAGCCGGGTATTTATGCCACCTGTTTGCATGCAGACGGCGGCTATAAGCATTTGTTGTTCAACCCGGTTGGCGTGTCAGTAGGCTTTACCGATGCGCCGAACCACGGCGTGCGTATCAACATGGCGGGTCGTGAAGTTTTCAAAGTAGCTGTGCGAACGCTTGATGCGCTGGTCGGCGAGACGCTGGAAGCGGCCGGCATGGAAGAGTCGCAAATTGACTGGCTGATTCCTCATCAGGCCAATTTGCGCATCATCGAGGCGACGGCGAAGCGGTTGCATATGTCGATGGACCGCGTGATTGTGACAATTGACCAGCACGCCAACACGTCATCCGGCTCAGTGCCGTTAGCGCTGGATTACGCAGTGCGTTCGGGTAAGGTGCAACGTGGCCAGAATTTGCTGCTAGAGGCGTTTGGCGGCGGCTTCACGTGGGCCTCGGCGCTGCTGCGTTATTGAGGTACCTGGGAGTCTGTCGGACTGCGGTCAGCCGGCCTGCGAATCCGCCTGTGTGGTCCATATTTGCGCTGATTTTTGGTCCATAGAACTACTATGGACCGGTGAATCGTCACAAATCTGTCCTCATACAGTCGAATTCTCGCCTTGACCACCAAAGCCCGACAGACTCCTAGGCCGGCCTTGCGCAGGCCGTGCTGTTTGGCCTTGCACAGGATCTCCACGTTACGTTAGTTGCTTGGGTGCCAGCCTTTGATAGCCTTGGGTACCGCGTGTATTTGACGTAACGCGACGTTTAAGTGGTGCGCGCCTAGCCCCTGCGTCAGTGATCCGCGATGCGTCGTCGCATCAAGGCTGGCACCATTCCCTTTTCTCCTGATGGACTTTACTCATGAGTCAAAGTGCACAGCTTGCATTCGTTTTTCCCGGTCAGGGTTCGCAATTCGTCGGCATGCTGGCAGAGCTGGCGGCTGCTCACCCGGAAGTGCAGAACACGTTCGAGGAGGCGTCACAGGGCGCTGGGGTGGACCTGTGGAGTCTTGCTCAGCAAGGGCCGCTCGAGGTGCTCAACAGTACGCAAAACACACAGCCGGCTTTGTTGGCGGCCAGCGTGGCGGTGTGGCGCGTGTGGAACAAGCTGGGCGGTGCGCAGCCGGCACACTTATCTGGCCATAGTCTTGGCGAATACAGCGCGTTGGTCTGCGCTGGTGCGTTGTCGCTGCATGATGCCGCCGCTTTGGTGGCTGAGCGCGGTCGTTTAATGCAGGCCGCCGTACCCGCAGGCGTTGGCGCGATGGCGGCGGTGATTGGTGGCGATGATGCGCAGACGGCCGCGGTGTGCGCCGAGATGGCGCAGGGCCAAGTTGTATCGCCAGCAAATTACAACTCTCCCGGGCAGCTGGTTATCGCCGGTGATACGGCGGCCGTCGATCGCGTCGCAGCACGCCTGGTCGAGCTTGGTGTAAAAAAAGTGATCAAATTAGCGGTGTCGGTTCCGTCGCATTGCGCCTTGATGCGCGGCGCAGCAGAGCAGTTAGGCACGCGAATGGATTCCATCCAGTGGCAGCTGCCATCGATACCTGTGGTGCAAAACGCAGCGGCATGCAGTTATAGCGACCTTGCCGATATCAAAGCCGCCTTGCAGCGCCAGCTGTACATGCCTGTGCGCTGGGTTGAGTGTGTGCAAGCGCTGACTACTGCCGGCGTCGATCACATCGCGGAATGTGGCCCGGGCAAAGTGCTGACGGGTCTGATCAAGCGAATTGACAAGACGGTTACCGCGCACGCTATCGGCGCGCCTGCAGAGTTTGACGCCGCCTTGGCGGAATGGCATCAATAGCACGTCGATTAGGCGCTGTGCTTTGATCAGGTGTCACGTTGAATTTTTTCCGTACGAATTTTTAGACCCGAATCTTAAGGACCTCCTACATGAGCGACACACTGCAAGGTGAAATTGCCCTAGTCACGGGTGCCAGTCGTGGCATTGGTGCTGCGATTGCCGACGAGCTAGCTGCACGTGGTGCCACGGTAATTGGTACAGCCACCACCGAGAAGGGCGCTGCAGCGATCAGTGATCGGTTGGCGCTGCTGGGTGGTCATGGCCGTATGTTGGATGTGACCAAGAGCGCCATGGTCGAGGCCGTCATTGACGGCATTGCGAAGGAGTTTGGCGCCGTTTCGATTCTGGTGAACAACGCCGGCATTACGCGCGATCAGCTGTTGTTGCGCATGCGCGAAGAGGACTGGAACGTCATCCTGGACACCAACTTGAGCTCGGTCTATCGCACGTCCAAGGCAGTTTTGCGTGGCATGATGAAGGCGCGCTCCGGCCGTATTATTTCGATCGCCTCTGTGATCGGCGTGACTGGCAACCCGGGGCAGGCCAATTACGCGGCCGCAAAGGCGGGAATCATCGCGTTTTCCAAGTCCTTAGCGCGTGAAATTGGCACGCGCGGCATTACCGTCAACGTCGTGGCGCCTGGTTTTATTGACACTGACATGACGCGCGCGTTGCCCGACGCCTCAAAGAGTGCGCTGTTGGGCCAAATTGCGTTGGGCCGGCTGGGTGACGTGACCGATATTGCGAAGGCGGTGGGCTTTCTTGCATCGCCTGCAGCGGCCTATATCACGGGGGAAACGCTGCATGTGAATGGCGGTATGTACATGCCGTGAGCGATGCCCGACGAAGTAACAGTCGCAAGCGAGCTCGTTTTGAGAGATAATTAATCCTTCACGTCGGCCATCATGGTCTGCGTCCTTGCACTACCGGCAAGTGTTGGCCACTGTGTACCGTAGCCATTACAATGCCGCCCGTCATATGCGGGCGCTTTGCCGGCACAGATAAACAACTACTCCTTGAGAGGTATGGGCAACATGAGCACCATCGAAGAGCGCGTAAAGAAAATCGTCATCGAGCAGTTGGGCGTGAAAGAAGATGAAGTCACGGCGAA
>JBDTBF010000045.1:0-145741 GCA_039924175.1 Rhodanobacter sp. | reverse complement strand
CGCGATCGGACAGGATTTCGGCTGTCGCCCGAGCGAAGAAACCCGGTTGCTGGAATTTTTTCCCTCACTCAGTGGCATCGCCTATGCCTTGCGCCACGGCCGGCGCTGGATGCGTCCGCGGCGTGGTTTTGCCGGTTTCTGGTTCCTGCCGGCGCGGACCGAACTGCTGCCGCAACCGGTCGGCGTGATCGGCATCATCGTGCCGTGGAACTATCCGCTCTACCTCGCCGTGGGACCCTTGGTCGACGCGCTGGCGGCGGGCAACCGCGTCATGTTGAAAATGAGCGAATACACGCCGCACTTTTCGGCACTATTTGCCAAGCAAGTGGCCACATACTTCCAACCCGACGAAGTCTGCGTGGTAACCGGCGATGCGACCGTTGCCGAAGCGTTCTCCGCGTTGCCGTTTGACTATCTGCTATTCACTGGCTCCACCGCCGTCGGCCGACACGTCATGCGCGCTGCCGCCGCCAATCTCACTCCGGTGACGTTGGAGTTGGGCGGCAAATCGCCGGCGATCATCGGCCCCACCGCGCACTTTGAGAACGCAGTGGAACGCATTGTGTTCGGCAAAATGGTCAACGCTGGTCAGACCTGTATTGCGCCCGATTACGTGCTGCTGCCGCGCGCCAAGGTCGCTGACTTCATTGCGCAAGCACGCACCGTGGTTTCGCGCATGTACCCGCAGTTGGCCAGTAGTACGCAATACGCCAGCATCATTTCTGACCGGCAATATCAGCGGCTCACCAGCTTGCGCGAAAGCGCCGTCAATGCGGGGGCTCAACTGCATCCGCTTAGTGATACCCCTGAAGACGCCGCGCGTCGCTTGCTGCCACCACAAGCGTTGAGCAACGTCGCCGACAACATGCCGGTGATGCAGGAAGAAATTTTTGGCCCGTTACTTCCGCTAGTGCCGTACGACACACTCGACGAAGCGATCGCTTACATCAGCGCCCGCCCGCATCCATTGTCACTGTATGTATTTGAGCGCGACAACGCCTTGATCAAACGCGTATTGAACAACACCATTGCTGGGGGAATCAGCGTCAACGACACGCTGTATCACATTGCACAACACGGGCTGCCGTTTGGCGGCGTAGGCGCATCGGGTATGGGCGGCTATCACGGCGAGGCAGGCTTTCGCACGTTTTCCCACATGAAGCCGGTGTTCCATCAATCCCGGTTGAATAGCGCTTGGCTGCTCAATCCGCCTTATGGTGCACGCTTCCGCCGCGTACTTGACCTGTTGCTTCGGCGCGGCTGAGCGTCTCCATCCGGAACGTAAAAAGGCCTCCCCGCTCGCGCGGGGAGGCCTTTATTTCTGCAACGATGCAACAGGGTTTAGAACTTGTACTGCGCCGACATGCTCAACAAGTTGCCGTAGGCGTCAAAGCTACCCGCCAACACATCACCCGTCGCACTGGTAGCGCCGTTCACGCCCGAATGGCTCACAAAAATGTGCCCGTACGCAGCATCGATCTGGAAGTGATCGCTGGCCTTGTAGCCAACGCCGAAGGTGACCATGCGACGAGCCGCATCAGGCACGCGCGGATCACGGTTGACCGCCGTCATGGGAGCCTGATCGATCGACACACCAGCACGCAAGGTCAGCTTGTTGGTGAGGTAATAGTCACCACCCACGGACACGTAATAAGTGTCACGCCAGTTGAACGGCAGCACGGTGGTTGGCTGTGCATTGGCATAGTGCACGGACAGCTGGCGCATCACACTCCACTGCGTCCACGCCACATCCATACCGAGACCGAACTTGTCCTCTTGATGCCAGTAGCTCAAGGCGGCAGTGGCCGGATTGGTCAGCCGCGCTTTGCCGGTGGTGTGCTCGAACGGCGGGATGCTGCCAGCTAGCGCCGGGTTAGCCAACAACATGTCGTAACCGGCCGTAGTGGTGAAGTTGGCGGTGCCGTCGAAGTTGTGGCTGATACGTGAACGATAGTCCAAGGCCACACGATCTTTGGCGGTCGGCTTCCAGAACGTGCCAACCTGCCAACCCCACGCCCAATTGGTGCCCTTTACCTGCGCATAGCCATCGCCGCCCGGGGGTGTCAACGCAGCCACGCCGCCCGCCGCCGCTTGACCCTGCGCCACAGCGGCCTGAATCATTGCGCCGGCTTGCGCAGGTGTGATCTGCCCGGCCTGTGCAGCAGCCTGAATTTGTGCCACGCCCGCTGCCGTCTGCGCGCCAATGCCCTGCTGTACCTTCAGGCCAACGGCGTTGAAGTTGATCGCGTTGGTCAGGTTGACGTTGGTGCGCTCGGCGATCGCGCTGGCGCCGACGCTGAACTGGTCGTTGATCTTGTACGAAGCCGACAACGTGGTGGCTAAGGATTGCAGTTTGGTGTTGACGGCGTCGTAGCGACCCATCCAGTTTTTGTCGAACTCGGTCTGAAAGCCAAACGGCACGTCAAACGCGACACCGACATTAACGCGGTCATTGATCTTGGTGGAGAAAGCCAACGCTGGCACTGGCAGCGTGGTGCCGGCGTCACCGCCATTTCCGCCCGTATTGGGACGACCCAATACATCGTGCGAGGTACCGCTGAACTTGGCGCTGAAATTGATCGCCGTGATGTCCGCCTGCAAATAGGTGCCATCGAGCTCACTCATCGCCGCCGGGTTGTTCGCTACTACCGACACATCGTTGCCAGCCGTTACTGAACCGGCATACGCACGACCCAGACCTTGGGCGCTATTTTCCTTCAACTGAAAAGCACTCGCATTCGCGATGCTGGGCACTAACGTGGCCGCAATAGCGACACTCAATGCAGCTAAGACGAGCGGGCTGGCGACACGTGGAAGAGAACGGAACGAGGTATGCATGGCTTTACTCCTGCTCGAACGATGTGTGTCTGGCGTTTTATGAGGTGTCAGGACCAAACGCTAAAAATTCATACGTACGTTTGAAGTCCACCCGCCAGACGATGCCCGTTTAACAAAAAGTTTGCAAGTGCCCTCGCAACAAACTGTCTGCTCTGAAACAACTCGCACGCCGTTCAACCGCACGCAGTCGATCATCAAACAAGATAGCTAAGAAAACCGGCGCACAAACAGCGCCCGCAGGGTGCGCTGTTTCCACAGAACCTCCCCAAGAAACACCCCAACCCGGGGCCGCCAGCGGCGGCTGCACAACCGGCCGAGTTCGGTGTTCAGATGCCGATGGACGGTCAAACCGACCCTGACCATTACCCGCTAACCTTCCATTCGGCGCTCACGCCGACCCCCACTCTCCAACGGGCGGCGCGGTGCTGGAAACAAGCGCATCAGGCCTCGGCGCTGTTACGCTGGCCCCTTATATTGGCCGATTTTCCGGCCATTCTTTGCTCGGGCGCTCCCAATGCTTTGTTTTGTTTATGCCAGTCGGCGTAAAGCCAACAGCTACCTGTGGTTGGCGAAACGCGACGATTTCAGCCAGCTACCAGAGTCGCTGGTGGCGTTGCTCGGCGAGCTACGCTTCGCGCTGGAAGTACAACTGGGCGGACAGCGGAAGTTGCCGGTGGAAGATGCCGAACAAGTGCGTACTCATCTGCGCGAACAAGGTTGGCATTTGCAAGTACCGCCGGCCGAAACCCTGGCCGGGGCAAACCACCTCGCCTATAAGCAAGCGCCATCCGAACCCAAGAGTCGCTGACTAACCTTTCCCGCGTTAACACTAGGTTAGCGTCTGCCGTCCTTACGATTTCTATACTGTGCCAATGACCCAAACCAAATCGCGTCGCCATCCTCCTCTTCTGCAATCGATTGCCTGGTTCATTCCCGGCTTGCTTGCGGTGGTCGCCGCAGGCCTCGCAACTCACCCGCTCACGCTCATTCCGCTGCTACTAGCTAATGCGCTGACCATGGCGGCAATTTGCCATGCGATCGGGTTTGATCCGGAGCCACGCTACGGCCGCACTGTGCTACGTCGCGGCGCCGCCCATTTGGTGCTGTTTACCGCCTACACAGCGTTAGTGTTCATCTTGGTCGCGTGGCCGATGCTGAAGCTAAGTCACGCGCCATCGCTCAGCGCCGGGCTGATGCTGGGTGGTGCACTGGTGCTGGCCTTGGTCGCACTGAAACGCTTCTGGCCCGCGTTTGGTTTGTTATTCGTCTGGGACGACGCCTACCCCGCTCAACGCGATGGTTCGTGGATTTTCACCGCCACCTTTCGCAGCATTACGTTCGGCCAACACCTATCGCACGAAAAGCGCTTTTTCAGCCATTTCCTGCCCGCCGCGCTGGCAATATTAATTCTGTCTTTCGGTGCCATCGCGCTGACCGGCTTGTACGGCGTACTGCCACCGGAACCTCGGACTGCAGCGCTCGCCATCTATGGCGTACTGCTGCTGCCGCTGGGCTGTTTAGTCATCGCCAACCGCACGCTCAACGTGCTGTTCAGCGAGCGCTGCGGAAATCATGCCGCTGCGACGACGACCTGCGTTGCCGCCGTTCTCGACACCGCCCCCGCACCGGTAGTCAACGTGGCGCCACTAAGCGAACAAGAGCGCACCGCCGGCACACCCGAGCAGGCTGAAGCGCTATTGGCGGCAACGCGCGACGGCGACATTGAGCGCGCCTTGGCCTTGGTGGAAGCGGGTGCCGATCCTAACACTGCGCCCTTACTCGCTGACCGCGACCAGCGTCCTGTGCTGATGCTGGCTGCGCTGCTACCCGACACGCGCTTGCTGCGTGCCTTGATCTCGAAAGGCGCCGATGTGAACCGTGTCAGCGGCGGCATTACCCCCTTGCTGGCGGCTACGCGAGACAGCCGTCACGGTCGCGCGGAAGCGGTACTCACCCTGCTCACCAATGGCGCAAGCACAGAAGCGCGCACAGCAGAAGGAAACACACCGCTGCACGGCGCCGCCCTGAGCGCCGAGCCGAGCGTGGCGGCGATGCTGCTAGATGCTTCCGCCCCCATCAACGCGCTCAATCAAGCCGGCACCAGCCCGCTGGCTACCGCCTGTCGCGCCGCCAACTGGCCGCTGGTGAAATTTCTGCTCGAGCGCGGCGCCAAGGTGACACCCACCGATGGTGAGCCGGCACTAGTGGCCGCCGCCGGCATTGCCGACGACGACCCAGTCGGAGTGCAACTGCTGCTGAAACAGCGCGCGCCAGTGAATGCAGTGGACGCGCACCATCGTCACGCACTCCTGGTCGCGGCAGCCGAAGGGCACGAACAAATCGCGCGCACACTTTGCGCCTCCGGTGCCGACATTAAGCTCACCGACGATCACGGCAGCACGGCGTTGATGGAAGCAGCGCGCGCGGGCGCCAGTAGCATCGTGCAGCTACTTGCCGAAGCTCAACCTGATGCGCGAGCACGCGACCACCACGGCCGCGATGCGCTGACACTGGCGTGCCAATCGCCCCATGCACACGGCGAAACGATTCGGGCGTTACTCGCACTCGGCGCCGAACCTAAAGCCGTTGGCAGCGATGGCCGCAGCCCACTGGACCACGCCGCCGCCGCCGGGCGCTGGGACCTAGTGGCACTACTGGATCCGGAAACGCCGCTTCCGGCGAACTTAAGCCACGATCTACTCACCGCCGGCGCCGATACGCCGGCCCATCTGCGCGATGCGCTGCGTTTTGGCCATTGGGCGATTGTGTCGAGCTTCGCCGACCGGGTGACAACCTGGCCACAAGCACAACTAGCGTCGTTATATCTGGACTTGGCAACCACCGGACTAGGTGCCGCACGCCGCTGGCTGTTGGAACACGGTTTAGAGGCAGAAGCCCGCCTGCAGGCACCGTCAGCTGAAGTCGAACCTGCAACTGAAACTGAAACCGGCGACAACACCGCCAGCGACACGCCCGCTCCCAGTGTTCTGGGCCGGCGCTTGTTCGATGCGCTACTGCAGCAGCTGCCCGCTTCCGCCGACGCGCTGCAGGACTTGATGCAAGCTGGAGCCAGCCCTGCTGGCGCGGGATTATTGGCACAGGCACTCACGCGACTGAACCGCGCCGAGCCCAACACCACGCTGGTCATGCACTTGCTGGAATGCGGCGCCGACCCGTTTGGCCCCGACGCGCACGGTCGTACGCCATTGCAACTGGCCGCCGCCAACGCCGACGAGACCTTGTTGAACGTTCTTCTTGCCCGCGGCTGTAATCCCAATACACGCGACGACAACAACCGCACCGCACTGTTTGCCGCGCTGGAACACGGCGCACAAGCGTTGCCGCTGGTTCGCGCCTTGGTGGCTTACGGTGCCGACCCAGAAGCCGCTGACGCCAACGGTGAAACGCCGCTCGGCCTGTCGCTGGAACACCCGGCCGTTGAGCGCTGGCTGGACTGGCGTGACGGTTCACGACCACGCCGCGCTTTGCGCGCGGACGACCTCCCCGCTGCCGCTGCCAACGGTTCCCTGATCAACGTTCAGCGCTTACTGGAACTGGGTTTCTCCGCCAACACGCAGGATGCGCAAGGTGCCAGCGCCTTGTTGCGCGCGTGCGGTGCCGGGCATGCCGAAGTCGCCGACTGTCTGCTGCAGGCGGGCGCCGATGCGACCCAACCCGCACACAGCGGGGTAACGCCACTGGTCGCCGCCGTCACCGCGCGCCGTGAGGCAACTATTTCGCTCCTGCTGGCGCGTCACGTCGCGATCGATCAACGCCTGCCTAATGACGCCACACCGCTGATGGTGGCCGCGGCGATGGGCTACCCGGAAATCGTTGAGCTATTGTTGAGTGCCGGCGCCGACATCAAGGCCAGCGACAGCAACGGGCGCCAAGCGCTGCACGCCGCAGCGCAGTTTAGCTTCGAACACAACGACAGCCTGCGCGCGCGACGCCTGTTCGACAGCCTGCTCAAGCACGGCGCCGACATCAACCACGCTGACAAGGAAGGCATGACGCCTTTGCTCCTGCTCTTGGGCGCGCAACTGCACCCGCGTAGTGATTGCGACGCCACTCATCTCGGTGCACTCGTGCCGGTGTTGTTGGATGCCGGCGCCCACGCCGCACATGCCGACCAACGCGGCGTTACGGCGCTGCACGCTTGCGCTATGCACGCGCTGTTGGCGCCGGCACGTACCTTACTGACGCGCGGCGCCGAGCGCCAGGCAGTGGATGCATTCGGCCGCACCGCGGCAGATGTGGCGCAGCAACTGGGTTACATCGACATCGCCCATGAGTTGGCGGTCCGTACCAGCGCGATTCCTAGCGTGCGCCAAACGTTGCGTCAGCCGGCCCAGCCGGCGGACTGAACACTAGCGCAAACCATCGCCGCAGGCTCGGCCCCGCTGCGGCAATAGCGTTCAATCCTCACTACTGAGTGGCTTCTCTGGGTGGCGCTCACGGGCACGCTCAGCACTGGGCTCGGCGTCTGCCTCAAACAACTGCTGCAGGTCGACCAGCGCGTCGCGCGTGCTCTGCATCAGGCGCACCTCGTCGTCATACATCAGCGATTGTTTCTCGAGTAATTCGCGATCATGCCGGCGGAAACGCTCAACCCGATCGACCGCCAATTCGTGCGATAAACCGAGCGCTTCCAGCGTCATTCGCGTCATTTTCAGACTCGAATAAAACGTTTCGCGAACAGGCTCTTCCACACCCACGTCCATCAGCCGAAACGCGTGCTGGCGGTTACGCACCCGCGCGATAATTTTCAAATGCGGGTACTGCCGCTTTACCAGCCGTGCCGTCCGCAAATTCGTCTCGGGGTCATCGGTTGCCAGCACAAACACCTCGGCACTTTGCGCCTGCGCGGCACGTAGTAATTCGGGTCGCGCTGGGTCGCCGAAGAACAAGTTGATACTGCCAAAGCGACGCGAGAAATCGACTTGCGAAACCGAGTGTTCCAGCGCCACGAAGGGAATACCTTGCGCCCGCAGCACGCGCGCAACAATCTGACCGACTCGACCGAAGCCCGCAATAATGACGCGCGGCGGCGCCGTATTAATGGTGTCAAATTCGCGCACTGATTTTTTCGGCGTCACGTCCAACCATTTTGCGGCCAACACCACCAACAGCGGCGTCATGGCCATCGTCAAAGTGATCGCAAGCACCAGCGCATCGCGCTGCATCACGGTGATCAAATGCTTGCCCGCAGCCAAGCGCAACACCACAAACGCAAACTCCCCGCCGCATGCCAGCAAGACCAGCAGACGCGTCGCATCAGACCGATTCAAACCACCCAACCAGCGCGCCAACGGCCACAGCAACACGCCCTTTAGCAAAAGCAGACCAAGGACCAGCCCGGCGACCAGCGCCGGGCGTTGCAGCAGTAGCGACAAGTCCATCGACATGCCAACGCTGATAAAAAACAAACCGAGCAACAAGCCTTTGAATGGCTCGAGGTTGGATTCCATCTCATGGCGATATTCGGAATCCGCCAGCAACACGCCAGCGAGAAATGCCCCCAGCGTGGCCGATACACCCGCCAACTCCATGATGAAGGCGACGCCCATTACCACCAGCAGCGCCGTCGCCGTGGAGACTTCCACAGAATCCGCGCGCGCCACAAAGCGGAACACCGGTCGCAACAGATAGCGGCCGCCAACCACGACCGCCACAATGACCCCCACCGTGCGCAATACGGCCACTAGATCAAAGCCGTGCGGCGAGCTGGATACCGCCAACAGCGGCACCATCGCAATTAATGGAATGGCTGCGAGGTCCTGAAACAACAGAATGGAAAATACCTGCCGGCCATAGGCCGAACCGGCCTCTTTGCGCTCAGCCAGTATCTGTAAACCAAATGCCGTCGACGACAGCGCCAAGCTACCGCCGACCACCAAGGCCGCCCGGCCAGATAAACCAAACAAACCGTACGCCACCGCGCCAAGGACGGCCGTACAACTCAGCACCTGCAACAGTCCCGTCCCAAATACCGAGCGGCGCATCACCCATAAGCGCTGCGGCGATAATTCCAAGCCAATCACAAACAACATCAGCACGATGCCGAATTCGGCAATCGTCGCGACGCCTTCCGTGTCGTCAATCAGCCCCAGCAACTGCGGACCAATGACTACCCCGGCCAGCAAATAGCCCAGCACCGAACCTAATCGGAAACGTTTAGTCAACGGCACCGCAATGACGGTCGCCAGTAAGAACACTACGGCCGTCTGCAAAAAATGATGGCTGTCCACGCGCAACTCCTGCTCGGGAAGCACCGATTATTTCACGCCGCCAGTGTCAATGCGGGCACATTCTGATGACCACGCTGCGCGCGAGCCCTCGAGCATGGCCGCGCCGCCTACGCGCAGTGAAAGCTGCATACCAACCCAATCGATCTGACTGCGCTAGCAGCGAGGCCCGCAACTGGCGCCGAAAAAGATCAGGCCCACACACGGTGGGCCTGATCGATCACACAGCAAAAGAGAGATAAGCAATTACATACAAAAAACCTGATTACTTACCTTTCGGTGCTTGCTTCAGGCCGCGATTCAGCAGCATCGGCTCAATGCTTGGCGCCTGACCACGCCAGTCTTTGTACATGGTGGCCAAGTCTTCGGTATTGCCACGCGACAGCACCATTTTGCGGAAGCGATCGCCGTTGGCGCGGGTCATGCCGCCGTTATCCTTGAATTCGACAAACGCATCATCAGCCAGCATCTCTGTCCACAAGTAGGCGTAGTAACCGGCTGCGTAGCCGTTGCCCCAAATGTGCTGGAAGTAGCTGGAGCGATAACGTGGCGGCACGTAGCTGAGGTCGACGTGATCCTTCTTCAGCGACGCTGCTTCGAAGGTGTCGGCACTTTGCAGCGGTGCATCCGCGTTAAGCATGTGCCAGTTCATATCCAACATGGCCGCCGCTACCAGCTCGGTCATGTTATAGCCGCTGTTGAATTTGCTGGCCTTTTTCATCTTGTCGACTAAAGGCTGCGGCATCGGTGCGCCGGTCTTGTAGTTTTTCGCGTAGTTAGCAAACACCTTCGGGTTACTGGCCCAATGCTCGTTGAACTGCGACGGGAATTCGACAAA
Organism: Rhodanobacter sp.; assembly: GCA_039924175.1. Classification (GTDB taxonomy): domain Bacteria; phylum Pseudomonadota; class Gammaproteobacteria; order Xanthomonadales; family Rhodanobacteraceae; genus Rhodanobacter. The sequence goes on along the minus strand of JBDTBF010000045.1, from coordinate 135,817 downwards.
GTCGCGTGCGGTGTTGGTGCCTGACAGCGACGGGTATTCGGTATCGGCCAACATGCCGTTCAACGCATGGCCAAACTCGTGGAACATCGTGATCACGTCGTCAAAGGACAGTAACGCCGGCTGACCGGCGACTGGCTTGGTGAAGTTAGCGACGTTGTAGATGACCGGCTTAGTGTTGAGCAACTTGGACTGGGCGACCAAGTTATCCATCCACGCGCCACCGTTCTTGTTGTCGCGCTTGAAGTAGTCGCAATAGAACAGCGCCAAGGACTTGCCGTCGGCATCGAACACTTCAAACACACGCACATCGGGCTGGTACACCGGGATGTCTTTGCGCTCTTTGAAGGTCAAACCGTAGAGCTGGTTGGCGGCGTAAAACACACCATTTTCCAACACGTTATTCAGCTCGAAGTACGGCTTGATCTGATTTTCGTCGAGATCATATTTCGCCTTGCGCACTTGCTCGGCGTAATACTCCCAATCCCACGGCTGCAACTCGAATGTCGGCTGTTTCAGGGTCGCCTGATCCTTGTCGATTTGCGCCTGGATATCGGCTGCTTCGCGTTTCGCGCGCGCTACCGCTGCGGGTGCCAGCTTATCCATGAAGGCCATTGCCGTTTCCGGTGTTTTGGCCATCTGGTCGTCCAACTTCCACGCGGCGTAATTCGGGAAGCCAAGCAGTTTTGCTTGCTGTGCACGAATCTGCGCAAGGCGCTCGATAGTCTTGCGCGTGTCGTTAGCGTCACCGCGTTCGGCGCGGTTCCACGACGCTTCAAACAAAGCGTGGCGGGTAGCGCGATCACTCAGCGACTGCAATTCAGGTTGCTGCGTCGTGTTCTGCAGTGGCAGCACCCACTTGCCAACCAACCCACGGCTCTTGGCGGCGCGTGCGGCTGCGGCTATTTCAGCGTCCGACAGGCCCGCCAGCTTGCTCTTGTCATCCACCACCAGCGCGGCATCCTTGGTAGCCGCCAGCAGCTTGTTGGTGAACTGCGTGCTCAGCGTGGACTCTTCCTCGTTCAGCGTTTTCAGCTGCGCCTTATCAGAGCTGGAAAGTTGCGCGCCGGCATGGACAAAGTCTTTGTAATCTACTTCCACCAAGCGCAACGCTTCTGGATCAAGCTTCAGCGTGGTCCGCTTGTCGTAAACGGCTTTTACGCGTTTGAACAATTTGCTGTTGAGGTAAATGGCATCGTGATGCGCAGCCAACTTCGGCGCCACAACTTCCTGCACCTTCTGCAAGGCCGGGTCGGTATTGGCGCCAGTCACTGCGCCAAACGTCGCCAACACGCGATCCAGCATAACGCCGGTTTTTTCCATCGCCACCAACGTATTGTCGAAGGTGGGCGCATCCGGGTTGTTGGCAATTTTTTCTATTTCTACCAACTGCTGCTTCATGCCTTCTTCAATGGCAGGCTGATAATCAGCGTCTTTGATTTTGTCGAACGGTGGCGCCTGAAATGGCAGCGTACTGGCATGCAAAAACGGGTTACTGGTCATATCGGTTGCTGGTGCAGCGGTGTTGGCGGAAGCCGCGGATGCGGTCGGCACGGGTGCAGCAATAGCACTCGAGCAGGCGGCAAGAGCCACGGTGGTAGCGATCACGATCAAGCGCAGACAAGGCATACAGTCTTCCCTTAGGTGGCGCGCCTGCGACGAGGCACGATAAAACCAGAACTTCCGACTGTAACGACAATCGGGTTAATTTTCCGAACGCGCGCGGCAGCGAGCGCAGGTGAACGACAGGAAGCACGTGCGCACAACCTACGACCACCCATTAAGCAGGACGTACATCGCGCAACTGCCACACGGCGCCAATCAACAGATACAACCGATGCCGCACCACGCTCATCGGCAAGCTGGTCAGCAAGTCCACCTCGGTGTGCAAATCAGCCACCCGCGCCGTCACCGTGGCAGCCGGATCAACCGCACCAAGGCTGTTATCTACCGCATCAGGATCGGGCTGCACCGCGCGCCAACGTTTGAACAAACTGGCGCCGCGCAGCGCCTCCTGTAGAGCGGTGGCAAAGTCGTTCGGCCCCGCGCCATCGTAAGCAAATCGTGGATCTGCGCCGCGCGCATGGGCGAGATCGTTGACGGTCAAGTAGTAATGATTACGTGCCATGACTTGCTAATGCTCCGTGCCAAAAGTAAAACCGACTGCTACCGCGGTAACGCCGTCACCCTAAGCATGCCGCAGATGAAGCTCACAGTGCAGCTACCGCCGCGGTAAGCCAAGCCGCTGCTGGTTCAGCTGCTACAGCGTACGGCAGAACACCCAAACACGGCGCCGGCAACATCTCGCGCAAGGTGGCCAAGTTTTCATCCAGCGCGTCCATATCCGGGTCGACACAATTACCAATCCAGCCGATTAACTGGCAACCATCGGCAAGAATGGCGCGCGCACTCAACAGACTGTGATTAAGGCAGCCTAAGCGCAAGCCCACCACCAAGATCACTGGTAGCTGCCACTGCTTGGCAATGTCCGACGCCAACAACCCGGGTGCCAGCGGCACCATCCAGCCGCCAACGCCTTCCACCACCACGTACTGGTGCGTGGCACACATCTTCTCGAACGCGCTGCGCAACGGCGGCATGGAAATCAGCACGCCGTCATGTGCGGCAGCCAAATGTGGCGATAGCGGATCACGCATGGCGAGCGGGTTGACCTGTTCATAGGGCAACAACGTGCTGCTGGCAGCACGTAGAGCCATCGCATCGCCATTGCGCAAACCGTCCTCGGTGGCCAAGCAACCACTGGCCACCGGCTTCATACCGCAAGCACTAAAGCCCGCCGCTCGCAGCGCATGCAGCAGCGAGCAGGCGGTATGCGTTTTGCCGATATTGGTATCGGTACCGGCGATGAAAACCGTGCGAGTCATCTCAACGCATCCCGTGTTTACGCTCGAAGCGCGTCGTTACCGGCCCAATCAGGAACATCAGTGCATACAGCCAGCCGGGTAGTGACCACCATATCGGCGCAAGACTCAGCGGCATGCTCAGCGCAAGCAGTGCCGACAGCAGGCCCAGCACCATCGGTACGACCCAGGTGAGTTGCTCCCGTTGCGCGACCAAGGGCGACATGCCGTCGCGCCGTTCGCAACGCGCGGCATGTCCGAACAGCAATGCCAGCGTGCCGGCCATGCAGGTGAACGCCAAGCCATAGCAAATATATAAAGCACGTATCTTGACGGGTTGGTCCAGCACAAAGGTGCTGGGCAACCAGCCAGCACTGAACGCATTGAACAAACCCGAAAACATCATGTGCAGCGGGTAGACGAAGATCAGTGCGAAGAAAACGAACAGCAGCGACAACAACAGTCCCCGCTTATCAGCACGTAGACAATGCTGGCGCCAATTGACATGACCATGCCAGAAGAACGCGATCATCGCGAAGCTCGCCGCAAACGCGGGAATACCACCAAGCACCTGCAGCAACTCGGCAGCACTGCCGGGCATCGAGTCGCGACCGATCACCAGCAGGGTCAAGGTGAACGCAAAGGCGCCGTCCACAAACATGTCCAGCCGCCCCGCCTCAATACCTTCACGTTGTTCGACCAGACTCATGTCGTCGTCCTTGCCGTGGTGAAGGACGCATAATACGGCCTTTGTTGCCGGGTCCAAATTCATGTTCGAACTGAAACCACACGTCTACGCGAACAAACGCGAACACTACGACGACTTGTTGCAGCAGGCACGCGGTTTGCTGGCCGGCGAACGCGACCTGATCGCCAACGCCGCCAATTTCGGCGCCCTGATTTATCACAGCCTGGGCAACCTGAACTGGTGCGGCTTCTATTTGTATGACGGCACCGAATTGGTCGTCGGTCCGTTCCAAGGCAAGCCTGCCTGCATCCGCATTGCCCTCGGCCGCGGCGTCTGCGGTACCGCGGCACAAACCCGGCAGACGCAGCTGGTGCACGACGTCAACGCGTTCGACGGACATATTGCCTGCGATGCCGCCTCGCAATCAGAAATCGTTGTCCCGCTGACCAAAGCAGACGGCAGCCTGCTCGGCGTGTGGGACGTGGATAGCGAAGAAGTGGGTCACTTCGATGAAGACGACCGCCAAGGGATGGAAGCGCTGTGCGCCGTCTTCATGGATTCTGTGAAAGGCTGATTTTCGAGCCACCGGTGCGTCAACCGCTGGACGCACCGCCTCACCCTGATCGGGATGAGCACGCTCGCAGGCGAGGCACTTCGCTATCTTGAGCCATTGAAACACGTGAGCTCCGCCCACTTTAAACAGACAATCGATCGCTGAGCTGCGTATCGAATGGCATTATTGAAATGCACTCCGTGGCGACTTCCGCTTGGTCATCACCGTCTTTTCGCGTTGAAAGATGGAACGAAAAGCAGCGGGTTACGTACCAGCAAGCCAACGCGTTATTTTCTGCCTCACCACGCCGTCTATCCTTTCGACAACCTTCGGGCTATCTTCGCGCGGCTAACGAAGTTCACAGGGAAGCGATATGGCTAAACGCAGGCAAAGCGGTCTGGAGCTCGTAGCTTCCATGCCATGGCAAATGGGTATCGCACTCGGCTTGATCGGGTATATCGCCATACGCCACGGCATCGGCTGGTACCTCGCATCTCTGAACGATCCAATTTGGTCCGCTGTTGGCAAGAGCGCCGCCTCCGGAGTTTTCGCGCCGTTCGCTTGGATACTACTGGTCAGCTGCTGGGGTGCCGCCATTGCGTCCTTCGCGGGTCGCATTCGTCGCGGCAAGCTACTCGACAGCCAAACGGGTATCGACAGTCTGCGCCAGATGAACTGGCGCCAGTTCGAGCAACTCACCGGTGAGGCCTTTCGTCGGCAGGGCTATGCGATCACAGAAACTGGCCTCGGCGGTGCCGACGGCGGGATCGACCTGATCCTGCGTAAAAACGGCCAGACCACGCTAGTGCAGTGTAAACAGTGGCGAACCCAGCAGGTCGGCGTGAACGTGGTGCGCGAGATGTATGGCCTACTGCTGCATCACCAAGCCGCCGCCGTAAAAATTGTCGCCCTAGGCAATTACACCAACGACGCCCGCCGCTTCATCCAAGGCAAACCGATCGAACTGATCGAGGGCCGCGCACTAATCGCCACCGTGCGTTCAGTACAAACCACCAAGGCACGCGCTATCAAACCAATGGATCCGGTGCTGGCCTTGGCCGGAAGCATGCTCGCAAGCTTGTTCCTGATCGCCGTGTTTTGGCGTGCCACCACGCGCACACCGCTGCCGGTCGGCCCGCCAGTCATTCCACCATCTGTCGCCATCCAGACCGCTACGTCATCGACACCGAGACCGATCGCGCGCTCCACCGCACCGCCGGAAGCACACCGGCAAGCGGTGAACTACCGACGCGGCTTACCAAACGTTGCACCGCCACCCGAAGCGGCGCCGGAGCCGAGTGTGCAAGCGACGATCACGAAAAGTGATTCGCAAGACGACACGCAGTTGCGTGAGTGGAAAAAGCAAAACGCCGCGTCAATGAAAATTTTGGAGAAAACCACAAAAGAGATGCCGCTGCGATAGCGTCATCTCACGCTGCCTCAACGGCGGCGAATCTCAGCTTCAAACTCCAGATCCCGCCGTCATCCAAAGGACGTCAACCCCGCTCGGGGGCTTCCTGGCGTGGCTGGCGCAGTAGGGTCATCACCGCTTGGCGCGCTTCTTCGACGCCGGTGCCGGCGGATGAGGAAAACATTTGCGCGGTGGCGTGCAGGCCGTCGGTGGCAAATTGCTTGAGCAGGGTGGCCAACGCTTGCATGCCTTGCCCGCGCGAAAGCTTGTCGGCCTTGGTCAGCAGAACATGACAGGGCAAATGCGTCGCAAAGCAAAATTCCAGCATCGTCCGGTCAAACTCTTTCAGCGGATGACGGATGTCAACGATGAGCACCAAGCCACGCAAGCTGCGGCGGCGGTGTAAGTAAGCATCTATTTCCAGTCGCCAATGCTCGCGCATTTCCAGCGGCACTTTCGCGTAGCCGTAGCCTGGCAAGTCGATCAAGCGCACGTTGGAAGGTGGTTCGCCACCGATTTGGGCCGGCGGTGGCAGGCTGAAAGCAACCATCTGCTGGGTGCGGCCGGGCGTTTTGGACGTGCGCGCCAGACCCTTGTGATTAGTCAGCATATTTAGCGCGCTGGACTTGCCGGCATTGGAGCGGCCGGCGAACGCGACCTCGGCCCCTTGATCGGCAGGTAACTGGCTGATGAGGTGGGCGGCGAGCATGAACTCGGCGCCTTGGAGGGGATTAAACATGAGAATGGTTTGACCAAGGTAGGGTGGCACAGTGATAATTCTGCAGTTTCTACCTGTAACGGCCTTTTGGCCGCGCCAACGGTAGTGTTCGCAAGTCTTTCGGGAGTCAAGTGTATGAGTTTTCGGTCCGCTGGTTCTCGGCCTGCTGTCCTCGGGTCCGCTATAGCGCTGGTATTTGCGCTATCCGTCGGTACGGTTGTAGCGCAGGATGCCGCTCCACAAGCCGCCGCGCCGGCCACGACAAGCACGGCAGCCGCACCAGCAGCAACAGCTAGTACAACTGCGCCAGTTGCCACAACCGCGACAGCAAGCGTCGCCATTAAGCCAGGCGATGCGAAGGCAGGCCAGGCGAAGGCCGCAGTGTGTGGCGCCTGCCACGGTATGGACGGCAACTCCACCGACGCGCAGTATCCCAAACTCGCGGGCCAGAGCGAGCAATACATCGTTCGTCAGCTGACCGACTTCAAGGCTGGCATTCGGCAGAACGCGATCATGCTTGGCATGGCCTCAACCCTGTCCACCCAGGAAATGCACGACGTCGGCGCGTATTTCGCCAGTCAGAAGTCTCGGCCGGGCGTGGCTGACCAAGCATTGGTCCAGCAAGGCGAGACGTTGTTCCGCGAGGGCGATGTCAAGCGCACCATCCCCGCCTGCATGGCGTGTCACAGCATTGATGGTCGTGGTAATCCGGGCGCCATGTATCCACAGTTGGCCGGCCAGCACGCGCAATACATCGAAGCCACGTTAAAGGCTTGGCACGATGGCACCACCTGGGGAACCGACGCACGCGCCCAGATCATGCCGTCCATCGCGAAGAAACTGGATAGCAGCGACATTACGGCGCTAGCCAGTTACATTGAAGGCCTGCACAGTACCGATCAGCAGCCCGTTGCTGCCACACCCTGATTGATTGCAACGCCGACCCTGGGTCGGCGTTGCTGCTTACAGCACCACACTTGAGGTTTCCCATGTTGAAGCGTCTTCCTATTTTATGTGTGGCTATGCTTGCGCTAGCTGCTTGCAGCCAAAGTAATAGCGGTGCCGATGCTGCCAGCAGCACGCCGGCAACCAACACCAGCGCAACGACTACGGCAGTAGCCAGCAGCACCACGGCAGCACCGGCGACCACGCCAGCCGCAGCCAGCACCGCCGCCACCGCACCGACGTCGGATTCAAGCCCAGCAGCGGCCAGCAGTGCCAATGCACCTACTGAGGCAACCGCCCCAGCCGCCGCCCCAGCCGCACCATTCGTCGATGACGGCACCTGGGTTGAAGGTAAAAATTACGTACGCATCGAACCAGCGCAACCCACCAACCACCCGGACAAGATTGAAGTGACCGAGGTGTTTTCTTACGGCTGCCCTGCGTGCAACGCCTTCCACCCCACGGTGGCGAAAATTGCCCGTAGCCTGCCTGCCGACGCGGTAATGAACTACCTCCCGGCGTCATTCATCCCGCAAGAAAACTGGCCGATGCTGCAGCGCGCTTATTTGGCCGCCCAAGTACTGGGTGTGGCCATCAAGGGCAACGATGCGATGTTCAGTGCCGTTTGGGATACCGACCAACTCAGTGCCATGAGCCCGTCGGGTCGGGGCCTGAAGCCCGCCGCGGCGCTACCGACGATTGAAGATGCGGCCAAGGTGTACGCCAAGTTTGGCGTGGACCCGAAGGAATTTGTCGGTGTCGCCAATTCGTTTGCGGTCAACACGAAGATGAAGCGCGCCGATGACCTGATCAAGGCGTACGGTGTTACGGGTACGCCAACGATGGTGATCAACGGCAAGTACCGTTTTGACGTGGGCGCCGCCGGCGGTTACACGCAAGCGATCGCATTGACGAAGTGGTTGGTGGCTAAGGAAGCGGCCGGCAAATAGTCTTTTGCTGGCTCGCCTTGGCGAGCTAGCGCAATCATTTCACCTCATTCGTTGCACATCGAGAATCTTCATGTTCAAACGATGGATCCACTTACACGCTATCGCCCTACTGGGCGGCATGATGTTATTCACCAGCGCCTGTACGGCGCAGTCCAGCACGCCAGCGCCGTACACGGAAGGCAACGAATACGTGACGTTGCCAGCGCCATATCAGCGCTATAGCAAGAGCGGCAAGGTGGAAGTGGCCGAAGTGTTTTCCTACGGCTGCATTCACTGTGCCGAGTTCGCGCCCATTGCTGACCAGATGCGCAAGAGTCTGCCCAAAGGCGTGGAGTTCAAGCTGGTGCCGGCGGTGTTCAGCGCCGAATGGCTGCCATTTGCTCGGGCGTATTACGCCGCCAACCAATTGGGCGTGGTCCCACAGACCCACTTGCAGCTGTTTGCTGCCAAGTTTGGGCAGCATTATCCAATCAGCTCGATGAACGAGTTGGGGGATTTTTACGCTCGACAAGGCGTGAACCGCGCCGACTTCATGCGCATCGCCACATCGCCCGAAGCCACCGCCAAGTTGAAAGCAGATTACGCGCTGATCCAGAAATGGCAGGTCGACGGCACGCCATCGGTGATCGTTGATGGCAAATATAAGGTTACCGGCGTCCATTCGTTGCAAGAAATGGCTGCCGTGACGGAGTGGCTCGTCAAGCGCGAGCTGCACGGCAAGTAATCACGTCGACGCGTCGCATCGCGCGGCGCGGTGGCCTGCCACCGGCGCGACACCGTCCTCCGTCTGCAAGACGGCTCGCCAGCCTTAACCGTCGCGCTCGTTTCACAGAGCACACTTTCCTTTCCGTGTAACCTGTCGTCATGAACCGCCCTAGCGCCCCCGTCCCTGCTGCTGTCCCCGCCGAGCGCCACTTGCGACTGCTTAGTTGCAACATTTTGGCTGGCGCGCGCGTGGCGCATTACCGCGATTACGTCACGCGCAGTATCAATGCCGTACTGCCCGGGCGCAGCAAACTGGACAATTTAGACCGGCTCGCTGAAGTACTGCCACAGTTTGACGTGATCGGCCTGCAGGAAGCCGATGCGGGCAGTTTACGCTCGGGTTTTTTAAACCAGACCCGCTACCTCGCCGAAACCTCGGGCATGCCGTTTTGGAGTTATCAGCCGAACCGCGCCATGGCACACGTGGCGCACTCGGCCAACGGATTGATCAGCCGGCTAGAACCTAAATCCGTACTCGATTATCCGCTGCCATCCCGCATCCCTGGCCGCGGTGCGTTGCTGGCGCAATTTGGCGAAGGCGACAATGCACTCGCCGTGATGATTGCGCACTTGTCATTGAGTGCTTCAGCACGCGCCCGTCAGCTAGGATTTATCGCTGAGCTATTGCAGGATTTTCCCCACGCCGTCTTGATGGGCGACCTGAACAGCGAACCGGACAGCATGGAAATGCGTCACTTGTTCGCCAAGTGCACGCTGCAACCACCGACACAGCCCACCCCAACCTTTCCCAGCTGGAAGCCGAAGCGAGCGTTGGACCACATTCTGACGTCGCCGGCTATTCAACTGGACAAAGTCTGGGCGCTGCCACAAGCGTTCTCTGACCATCTACCGTTAGCGGCAGAAATCAGCCTGCCAGCTCACGTCGGCGGCAAAACCACGCTCCCGCAGCGGCAGCGATGAACGCCATACAAGCAAGGCCCTCACGCTGGCGCCAGCTAGGACCGTGGCTGTTGTTGGCGGCGGTGGCGCTGATCACCATGTGGCTGCGTTATGGCCTGATCGAATCGAGCACTATGGGTCAGCTGTGCAGCAGCGCACACGGACCGTGGTGGTGCTCGTGGCGGCAGCTGTTGGTGCTGGGCTTCCTGCATGATGTTTATGGCGTGCTCGCTCTCGCCGCCGCCGCGTTGGCCTTGCTGCAAAAGCACCGCTGGCTAGCATGGCTGGCCGCCGCGTTAGGGGTCTTCGCGCTGGAGTTGTACTGCTTTGAAACCGGGGCACTAGCGCTGCTCATCGGCTGCTTGCGTTTACTGCGCCTGCAAGCGAACACGATGCCAGTCGCGCCAGACCGGCCAAGCAATAGCCAAGCTCAGCGCCAGCCATAACCATGTCGCCGTCGTCAGCCCAGCGCCCTCGATAACCACCACCAGCGCCAGCAGTGGGACCACCACGGCCAGAAAGCGTTCTTCCAGCCACGGCTTGCACGCTTCGCTGCGCGCCGACAACGCATTGACCAACGCATAGCCAATACACGGCAGCGCAAACAAACCCAGCGGAAAGTCGCGATAGCGGCCATCCACCACCAGCAACAAGCCGTAGTACGCCAGCACAAACAACCAGCCCACGCGCATCCAGCGCGGCACCGCCGTGATCGCCGTCGTACCGGCTAAACGGGCAGCGATCCAACGGCTCAACCACAGCGCGGTGATGAGCGCCAACACGCACGCGCCGATGGACACCGTCCACTCCCATAAGTCGCGTGCTGCGAAGGCCATTTGCCGATATTGCCAAGCCAGTGCAGCACCACTGGCAAAGCCCATCAGGCCCGACGCCACCCACCCGCGCCAGCCCCGCCAGCGGCGACGCCACCCGCTAACCAGCGCGAACAAGACCACGCCGGTCGCGCCCGCCAGCCAACCCAGCCACCAGTTCGGCACTTCGGTGACCGGGCCCTGCATCGCAAACTTAGGCCGTCCTTGCGCGTCAAAAATGCCCCAATAACCACCCACCGTCCCTTCCTGCGCCCGCTTCCAGGGCTGGTCGAACGCTTCAATCACGTTGTAGGGCATGTGCACGCTAGCGGCGTAATTCAGAAACTCGCGCAAATAGCGCGCCTCGTTCACCACGCTGGCGCTGGCTGCTTGGCGGGGGCGCCCGGCGCTGGGCCAGCCGGTTTCGCCAATCATTATTTCGCGTCCGGGAAACGCGTGCTGCACCTTTGCGTAGACCTGCGCCACGTGCTGTACGGCACGTTCTGGGGACACTGGCGTGTCTTCCCAATACGGCAAAATATGAATGGTCAGATAGTCGACCGAATTAGCCAATTCCGGGTGGCGCAGCCAGAATTCCCACACATCCGCGTACGACACCGGCACCGTCACTGCCGCACGCACTTCACGCAAATAGCCGGCTAAAGCGTTGGCCGATAAATCACCACGCAGGAGCACTTCGTTACCCACAATCACGCCACGCAGCACCTGTGGGTACTTGCGCGCTACAGCGATGCCCATCCGCACCTGTTCCGCGTTGGCCTTTTTGTCGCTGCCAAGCCAAATACCCAGGAGCACCTTCATTCCGTAGCGTTGAGCGATCGCCGGCACCACGCTCAACCCCTGTCCTTGCGAATAGGTACGCACGCAGTCGAAACGCTGCGACAGCACGCGCAGATCTGCGTCGATACGTTCCGGGCTGACGAAGGCCTTCGGGTCCAGCGGCGTCTCACCGGCCTCGTGAAAAGGCCCGTATGACACACAGGAAACACGTGCTGAGGGCGCGTCTGGCAATGCGATTGGACGACCCATGTCCCACCACCAGTAGGCGACTGCCGCGGCCAACAACAGCATCGCCAGCCAGACCAAAGGGTGCTGACGACGATCAGGCAAATGCGCTGATGACATGTGGGATCCACAAAAATTTTGTCCGGAGCTGGTCAGCTTAGCAGGCGCGCGGCGCCGCCGATGTCCGCCGAAGGGGTAGCACCGACGTCGCATCCACTACAATGGCGACCAATTGAACGCGGGAGTTTGCATGGTGGTATCGACACGGCGGCGGGTGACTTGTTTCGGTCTTTTACTAGCAGCCGGTTGGTTTCTAGCCGCACCGATGGCGCTAGCGAATGAGCCCAGCGCAGCGGAACGTAGCACCTTCAAACAAGCCTACGCACTCGCGCAGCAAGGTGGTACGGCATGGCAGCCGGCCGCCGCTAGCTTGCGCGACTATCCGCTATACCCGTATTTGGCGGCAGCGGCGCTGGAGCACGATATCCGGTTGCTGGACCGCGCCGCAGTAGAGGATTACCTACAGCGCTATCCCGATCTCATTCCCGCCAGCGACTTGCGCCGCGATTTCCTGCTTGAACTAGCGCGCCGCGAAGACTGGACGAATTTTCAAGCGATGTACCAACCGGGACTGGGTGACACCCTCAGCTGCGACGCTTTGCAGGCGCGTCTGGCCGGCGGCGGCACGTTGAATTTCGACAGCGACCTCGCCACGTTATGGGCCAAGCCGGACCTACCCAGCGCATGCGATAGCGTGCTCACCGCCGCGCGCGATCAAGGTCTACTAACCAGTGCGCGCTTGTGGACGCGCATCGACCGCGCGGCTGAAGCGGGGAAAAGCGGCACCATCAGTAGCCTGGCGCGTTGGCTTCCGGCTGACGAAAGCAGCACTGCGCAGCAACTGGCGTTAGCCCTGAGTGACCCCGCCGCGGCAACTAGCGCTGCGGCCAACTGGCCCGATACACCACGTAACACGCAAGCGGTCACGCTGGCATTAACGCGACTGGCGCGACGTCAAAGCAACAGCGCCGACAGCGGTTGGCAGAGTCTGCAATCACGCTTTAGCTTCAGTACCGCGCAACGCGACCAGATACTCGGCACCCTGGCACTGTTTCATGCCACCGACTACACCGACGGCGCCTTGGCACGACTTGTCGCGCTACCCGCCACCGCACAAACCGATGCCACGCGGGAATGGCGCGTGCGCGTGGCGTTGGCTCGCCAGAACTGGCAGGCGGTAACAAGTGCAATTGACGCCATGCCGGCGAGCCAGCAACAAAGCGACGAATGGCGTTATTTCCGTGGCCGCGCCCTAGCTGAGCTAGGCCAGTCCGCCGCCGCACAACAGCAGTTCCGCGCCCTCGCCACGCAAGCCACGTTCTTCGGCTTTCTTGCCGCTGACCAAGTTAATCAGCCGTACGCCATTTGCCCGTTAACCGTATCGGCCGATGCGCAAGGCGAAAAGTCCCTGCTCAGCAAACCGGGACTAATCCGCGCATTCGAGCTTTATGCGGTCGACCTACCTAAACCCGCACGGCGCGAATGGAATCTGGCACTGAAAGGTAGCGATCAACGTACCAAGCAACTCGCTGCCGATATGGCTAATCAACGCGGTTGGTACGACCGCGCTGTGTTTACCTTCAGCCACGGTGACGGGCTACGCGTGTACTCACTGCGTTTTCCACTGGCCAGCCAAGACGGCTTGGTGCCACAGGCGGAGCAAGCCGGCATTGACCCGGCGTGGGCTTACGGCATTTTGCGGGCAGAAAGCGCATGGATGAGCGACGCCCGTTCCGGCGCCGACGCACGCGGTTTGATGCAGCTATTACCAAGTACAGGCGCCTTGGTCGCCAAGCGCAACGGCATGAGCTGGGGTGGCGGCGAAACGCTGTATGACCCCGTTGTTAATGTGGCCTTGGGCACCCGCTATTTGGCGCATATGCAAGCGCGCTTTGACGGTTCGGCATGGCTGGCCAGTGCCGCTTACAACGCCGGCCCCAACCGCGTTGACCAGTGGCTCGCCGCGCGCAGCAACCTGACACCGGAATTGTTTATCGCCACCATTCCGTTCAAGGAAACCCGCGAATACGTCGCCCGCGTGATGGCCTTCAGCGTGATCTACGACTGGCGCCTCAACAAAACAGTGGTACCGCTAAGCACGCGCTTGAATGTTATCGGTCAGCCGTCTAGCCTTCCAAACGCAAACCCAGTACGTCGCGCGATCAGTTGCCCTGGCGATATACCGGCCGATACCGCGCCGGTTCGTAGCAATGCACCCTGATCGCCTATCTCATTTAAGGACTCACCCATGGCTGCACAGAAGCTGGTTATTCTCGGCGGTACCGGTTTCGTCGGCAGCGCACTCGTGCCGCGACTGGCCGAGGACGGCCACCATATCGTTCTGCTAAGCCGCAACCGTACGCAAAACCGCGCTTTAGGCGTGTTACCTACCGTCGACGTACGCAACGCGGATGTGCATGACCCGGCCTCGCTAGCGAACGCCTTACAGGGCGCCGACGCGGTCATCAACCTCGTCGGCATTCTCAATCCACACGGTGTACAAACGTTTCAACACGTCCACGTAGAACTGGTCAGCAAGTTGATTGAAGCGTGTCGCTCTTCAGGCATTACCCGCCTGTATCAAATGAGCGCATTGAAAGCAGGCCAGGGGCTTTCGAATTATTTGAAATCACGCGGCGAGATGGAAACACTCGTTCGGCAATCAGGGCTGGATTGGACGCTATACCAACCCAGCGTGATGTTTGGCGAAGGCGACGGTTTGGTCAGTCGCTTTGCTTCTTTGCTGCGTTGCCTACCCCTGCTACCGCTGGCTCGCGCGCCGTCGCGGATGGCGCCAACGTGGGTTGGCGATGTGGCCGAAGCCATCGCGCGCTGCGTCAATACGCCGGCTCTAGGCCGTCAACGCAGTTTCGAATTATATGGGCCCGAAGTACTTACGCTGGGTGAAATTGTGCGCAAAATCCGGGACGCCAGCGGCCGCCACACGCCCATCATCAACCTGCCCGACAGCCTCGGCCGTCTGCAGGCGCAGTTCGCCCAAATGCTGCCCGGCAAACCGTTTTCGATGGACAATTTCAAATCCCTGCGCACCGACTCCGTTGGCAAGGTAGATGGTTACGCAGCACTGGGTATCACTCCGCGAGCCTTCACGGCGTCACTGCCGCGGCTGCTCAGCGAATCGGCAAAACAACGGCGACTAAGTGCCGCACGCTCGCCGAAGCATTAAGTCGAGACGCCCGTCAGCGTCAGCCGTGGGCAACGCTGGAGTTGGTGGCTGACGCGCTGACTCTAGCGAAACCCGCCGCTGCTCCTGATTTGCGCAGAGGCCCGACACGGCGAATCAACGAGCAGCATGCGCGATAGTATGGAGCCTCGGCAAAAGTGATCGGAGCACGCAATGCGGCGCTGGAACGGTTGGGGTGATGACACAGTAGCGATGGACCTGCCAACGGGCGCGGCGACGTTTCTCGCTGACCTGATCGGGACCGGTACGCCTTTGCCCGACAAGGATCTGGCGCAGGTCCTGGCCACCGTGCCGACATCACGCTTGCCGCCACATCCATTGATCAACGCCGCTGCCGAAGATCGCGTGCGGCATGCGCGCGGACAAAGTCTGCCGGACTGGCTGGCCATGCGTTCCGGCGAATTCGGCATCTTCCCGGATGGCGTCGCCTACCCGGAAACCGCCGCGCATATCCGCGAATTGCTGGGTTGGGCCAGCGTCCACGACGTTGTGGTGATTCCCTACGGCGGTGGCACATCGGTGCTCGGTCACATCACCCCGCGCGCCGATTTACGACCGATCTTGACGCTATCGCTGGAGCGCATGAACCAGCTGGTCGATGTCGATGAAGCCAGCCTGCTGGCCACCTTTGGTCCCGGCGCCAACGGGCCCCAGGTGGAAAGCCAGCTGCGTGCACGCGGCTTCACACTTGGGCACTTTCCCCAGTCATGGGAGTTATCGACGCTAGGTGGATGGGTCGCGGCACGTTCCAGCGGGCAACAGTCACTGCGTTACGGCCGTATCGAGCAATTGTTTGCTGGCGGTACGCTGGAAACCTTCGCCGGACCATTGACCATTCCCACCTTTCCCGCTTCGGCTGCCGGGCCCGACTTGCGCGAAATAGTGCTTGGTTCAGAGGGACGCTTCGGCGTCATCTCGCAAGTCAAAGTGCGCATCACGCCACTAGCCGAGCAAGAATCGTTTTATGCCGTGTTTCTACCAAACTGGGCGCAAGCAATAAACGCCGTGCGCGAATTGGTGCAAGCACGCATTCCGCTATCCATGCTGCGTCTGTCCAACGCTGTGGAAACGCAAACCCAGTTGATGCTGGCCGGCAAACCGCGGCCGATCGCGTGGCTGGAAAAATATCTGGCCCTGCGTGGCGCCGGGGAGGGCAAGTGCATGCTCACCTTCGGCATTACCGGCAACCGCCCGCAAAATGCTGCCTCGTTGCGCCAAGCGAAGAAACGCCTGAAGCACTTCGGCGGCGTCTTCACCGGTACCTTGCTCGGTCGCAAGTGGGCGGAACATCGCTTCGCCTTCCCGTACTTGCGCGACAGTTTGTGGAGCGCCGGCTACGCGGTGGACACGCTGGAAACGGCCACCGACTGGAGCAATGTCGATGACCTGTTGCGGCGCATGGAGAGCAGCTTGCGCGAGAGGCTGACGCCAACCGGCGAACGCGTTCACGTGTTCACCCACTTGTCGCATGCCTACGGCGAGGGCTGCAGTTTGTACACCACCTACGTGTTTCGACCCGGCGCAAGTTACGCCGAAGCGCTGGCGCGCTGGCACCAACTGAAACACGCGGCTAGCCAAGCCATCGTCGAACATCGTGGCACCATCAGCCATCAACATGGTGTCGGCCATGATCACGCGCCGTATCTACACGTGGAGAAAGGCGAACTGGGCATGGCGACCTTGCGCGCGTTATCCACCCACTTCGATCCGGAGCAGCGGTTAGTCCCCGGCGTGCTGATTGAGCCATTGTGAGTAGCGAGGCGTGGAATGCTACATGGCGTACGCAGGCACTGCCCGAGCTAGCGGAGCAGGAATGGGACTTGCTGGTTATCGGCGGCGGCATTTGTGGCGCCGGCATTTTGCGTGAAGCAGCGCGCCGTGGCTGGCGTTGTCTGCTGCTGGAACAACGCGACTTTGCGTGGGGCACATCCAGCCGTTCGTCGAAGATGGTGCATGGCGGCCTACGCTATATCGCGCAAGGTCAGCTCGGGGTAACACGCGCCTCCGTACACGAGCGGCAACGCCTATTGCGCGAAGCGCCGGGCTTAGTCGAACCACTTAGCTATGTGATGCCGCATTACCGCGGCGGCTTCCCGGGACGCTGCGCGTTCGGCGCTTTGTTGACGCTGTATGACGCACTCGCCGGGCGCCGCCATCACCGCTATTACCCGCGCTCCGCGCTGAACTATCTGGTGCCCGGCCTGAAAGCCGATGGACTGCTTGGCGGCACCCGCTTCTTTGACGCGGTAACCGATGACGCGCGTCTGGTTTTGCGCGTACTTGGCGAAGCGCGTGGCGACGGCGGCGAGGCGCTGAACGGCATCCGTATGGTGGAGCTGGTACGCACGGACGGACGCGTCACCGGGGTGTTGGCCGAAGACGGTGAAACTGGCCAGCGTTACCGCTTTCACAGCCGCGCTGTGGTGCTGGCGACGGGCGCGTGGGCCGATCAAATGCCGCATCAGCAGCGGCACGGCCACATTCGTCCACTGCGCGGCAGCCATCTACTGCTGCCGGCGTGGCGGCTCCCGGTAGCGCACGCCGTCAGCTTCATGCACGCAGCGGACGGTCGCTTGGTGTTTATCTTTCCGTGGGAAGGCAGCACCGTAGTGGGCACCACCGACCTCGATCACCACGATCCTCTCGCGCAGGAAGCGCACATCACCCGCGTGGAAGTGGATTACCTGCTGGCGGCAATCGCGCAGGTATTTCCCTGCGCACAAATTCAAGCCGACGACGTGGTGAGTAGCTGGGCTGGCGTACGCCCTATCGTCAGCAGCGGCGCGCCCGGCAAAAAGCCTTCTGCCGAAAGCCGCGAGCACGCGCTATGGACCGAGCCCGGCTGCGTGACACTGGCCGGCGGCAAGCTGACTACCTTCCGACCGCTCGCGCTGGACGTGCTGCACGCTTGCGCGGAGTTTGTAGGTCGGCCCATGGACCATCAGCAGGCTGCCGTATTCAGCGCCTACACAACGCCCCCCATACCCAAACTGACGCCGACTCAGCAGCGACGTTTGCAGGGTCGACACGGGCGTAACTTGCCAGGCATCCTCGCCGTTATGGCGCAAGTTGGCAGTGACTGTGTTGGCGCAACGCAAACGCTGTGGGCCGAACTGGCGTGGGCAGCCGACAACGAACTGGTGTTGCACCTAGATGACTTGTTGTTGCGCCGCACCCGTCTCGGTTTGTTGCTGGCGCATGGCGGGCGGGCCGAACTGCCGCAGATTCGTGCGCTGTGCCAACCGCGTCTGGGGTGGAGCGACGCCCGCTGGCAGCAAGAGCAGTGCGATTATCTGGCACTCTGGCACCGTTGCTACAGCTTACCGGAGGCCACCGCATGAACAGGCTCACCACGGTCGTGGTATTCGCCTCCAGCGGAGGAGCGCACCCTGTGCGCGAACGGCTTTCGCGAATGGGTTCGTTGACCAAGGGCCTTTCGCGCCCAGGGTGCGCTCCTACCGGTGTATTCCTAATCTTGCCCATGCGCCTGCTGTGGCCCGTCGCCGATGCGACGACGGAAACGCCATGACCGCTCCAAGCTATCTATTGGCAATCGATAACGGCACCCAAAGCGTGCGTGCACTGTTGTTCGATTTAGATGGCCATTTACTTGGCAAGGGCAAAGTGGAGTTGCAAGCGTATTACTCCAGCCAACCCGGCTGGGCGGAACAGGACCCGGAGTATTACTGGACCAGCGTTGGCGAAGCTTGCCGGCGGCTGTGGGCGCAAGTCGATATCGACCGCAGTTTGATCAAAGGCGTGTCGTTGACCACCCAGCGCGGCACCGTGATCAACGTTGACGCACAAGGTAAGCCATTACGCCCAGCGATCCTGTGGCTGGATCAACGCCGCGCGGAAGTACGTGGACGCATCAAGGGGCCTTGGGGCTGGCTGTTCAAATTGGTTGGCGCGCAAGCAACGGTGGATTACTTTCGCGCGCAGGCCGAGGTCAACTGGGTGGCGCAACAACAACCGGAAATCTGGGCCAAAACGCACAAGGTGCTGCTGTTGTCGGGCTTCCTCACCCATCACCTATGCGGCAAGTTTGTGGATTCCGTCGCCTGTTGCGTGGCGTATTTGCCGTTTGACTACAAGCGCCTGCGCTGGGCTGCGGCCAGCGACTGGAAGTGGCAAGCAATACCGGTTAAGCGCGAACAACTGCCGGAACTGCGCCAGCCCGGTGAAGTGCTCGGTCACATCAGCGCCGAGGCGAGTCGGCACACCGGCATCCCCGAAGGCCTACCGCTAATTGCTGCCGGTGCCGACAAAGCCTGCGAAGTGCTCGGTGCCGGCGGCGTCGAACCGGACACGGCATGCCTGTCCTACGCCACCACCGCCACCATCAACACCACGCGGCGCAACTACCTGGAAACGGTGCGCATGCTGCCGCCATATCCCGCCGCCGTGCCGCAGCACTACAACACCGAGGTGATGATTTACCGCGGCTTCTGGATGGTGAACTGGTTCAAGCAGGAATTTGGTTTGCGCGAAATGCAGCGCGCCAAAGAGTTGGGCGTGGAGCCGGAAACGCTGTTCGACGAGCTGGTCAACGCCGTACCACCCGGTTCGATGGGACTGACCTTGCAACCGTATTGGTCGCCCGGCATTCGCGATCCGGGGCTGGAAGCCAAAGGCGCCATCATTGGCTTCGGTGACGTGCATACACGCGCACACATTTACCGCGCCATCCTCGAAGGACTGGCGTATGCGTTGCGCCAGGGCAAGGAAAAGATCGAGCGCCGTTCGGGTACGCGCATCACCCGCCTGCGTGTTTCCGGTGGCGGTGCGCAGAGCGACGCGGCAATGCAACTGACCGCCGACATCTTCGGCCTGCCAGCCGAGCGCCCGCAGGTGTACGAAACATCTGGCCTCGGCGCGGCCATCTGTTGCGCGGTCGGACTGGGCTTGCACAAGGACTTCCCTACCGCGATCCGCGCCATGACGCATGTCGGCCAAGTGTTCCAGCCCGATCCGGCCGCTCAACGTATCTACCAGCAGCTCTACACCCAGGTGTATCTGCGCATGTACCAGCAGCTCCGGCCGCTGTACCGCAAGATCCGCGAGATCACCGGCTATCCAGCGTAGGCAAAAGATGGCGCGCGACCTGCGCGAACATCAAGCTGGCTTGTAATTCAATGGCAGCAACACGCCTGTGCGAATCACGCCAAGCGCACCAAGATCATCCGCATGGCAGAATCAGAACATGCATATCTACTTGGTCGGCGGCGCAGTCCGTGACAACTTGCTGCATCGGCCGCCAGGCGACCGCGACTATGTGGTCGTTGGCGCGACGCCGGAGCAGTTGCTGGCGCTGGGTTACAAACCGGTGGGCAAGGACTTCCCGGTCTTCTTGCACCCCAAAACGGCAGAGGAATATGCACTGGCACGTACCGAGCGCAAGAACGGACACGGCTATCACGGCTTCCTGTTTCAAGCGGACCCGACGGTAACGCTGGAGCAGGATCTAGCGCGGCGTGACTTGACCATTAACGCGATAGCGCAGGACGAAGACGGCACGCTGACGGATCCGTACGACGGCGTCAGCGACATCAAGACACGCACCTTACGGCATGTGTCGCTGGCCTTCGTGGAAGATCCGGTACGCGTGTTGCGCGTCGCTCGTTTCGCCGCACGTTTCGCGCCCTTAGGTTTTACGGTGGCAGCGGAAACGATGGTGCTGATGCAGCAAATGGTGCGCGACGGCGAGGTGGATCACCTGGTGCCAGAGCGCGTGTGGTCGGAAACCCGCAAAGCGCTTGGCGAAGCGCAACCCTCGGCGTTCGTGCGCGTCCTTCGCGAAGCCGGCGCGTTGCGCGTTTTGTTTCCGGAGGTGGATGCGTTGTATGAGGTGCCACAACGCGCGGAGTTTCACCCGGAAATTGATACCGGCATCCACGTGCAGATGGTGCTGGATGCTGCCGCGAAGATTGCGCCCGGCGACGACCTCGTCGGCTTCTGCGCGCTGACGCATGATCTGGGTAAGGCGCTAACGCCAGCGGACGAACTGCCGCGCCACATTAGCCACGAACAACGCGGTATCGCACCGGTGCGCGCACTGTGCGAGCGGCTGAAAGTGCCAACCGAACACGCCGCATTAGCCGAAGTAGTTTGTCGCGAGCACTTGAACGCGCATCGGGCCTTCGAGCTGAAGCCGGCCACCGTTCTGAAGCTGTTAAGCGCGCTGGATGCACTGCGCCGACCGACCCGGCTGGATACCTTTCTAGCTGCCTGCACCGCCGACAAGCGCGGACGACTGGGGCACGAAAGTGATGATTATCCGCAAGCAGCCTACTTACGGGAGGCCTGCGCCGTAGCTGCCGCCGTTAGTGCGTCAACCTTTGTCACACAAGGTTTGTCAGGGCCGGCGATTGGCAAGGCGATGCAGGCGGCGCGGATCAACGCGATCGCCGAACTGAAGGCACAACGGGCAGCACCGCTCATCTGAGCTGCCCACAATGAGTGGCCGAAGTGACCCGATCGCTCATCTCGCGAGGGCATCCCTAAGGGGCGCACCCTGTGCGCGATGCCTTGATCCGTGTGCGACCAAAAGCATCGCGCACAGGGTGCGCTCCTACAACAATCAGCCTGATCAGGGTCGCAGGCCACCAATGACCGTGCTAGACGTCGACACAAACAGGGACAACTAGTGCGCGCCAACTTTGGCTGCCAACGGGCGTCGCAAATGACTACGGCCTGCCTCGCTAATCGTCTACCAAGCCAGTCTGCGGTATAAAGCCCGCACGACCACCGCCATACTCGGCGTTGATTGATCAATCTTGTCGGAGTTACCCGTGTCGAACGCACTTACCCCTGCTTCCCCACTGCGTCAGCGCTTTCGCCCGCTAATGTGGCTGGCGATCACGTTTGTCGCCATCTCGTTTGTCACCCGCGTGGTGTTGCTGATCATGTCCGGGCACGAGGTAACGCATACCGTCACCAACCTGCTGTACGCGTTCGGCGTGGGTTTTGGCTACGACTTGATCACATTTATTTATGTGGCGTGGCCGATGGTGTTGTTCCTGTGGCTGGTGCCAACGCGCTCCGGCCGGATGGCACCGCTGCTGCGCTGGCTGATTTACGCCGTCGGTGTGGTGCTGGCCTGCGTGCTTTGCGTTGGCACGTTGCACGTGATGTACCACGCCAGCCTCAAGACCACGTGGCCGGCAATCATCCCGTTCCTGTTCGTGCTGCCACTGGCCGCATTCACTTATACCTCGCGCGCCGGACAGTGGGTGCTGTATGCCTTCGGCCTGCTGCTGGTCTACGGGCTGTTGTTCGTCGCCGCGTCCGAGCTGGTGTTCTGGAACGAGTTCAGCGTGCGCTTTAATTTCATCGCGGTAGATTATCTGGTCTACACCACCGAGGTGATCGGCAATATCCGCGAGTCGTATCCGATCGGTCGCTGGCTGGCCTTACTGGTGGCGCTGGCATTCGTGGTGTTTTTTGCCGGCAAGCGTGGCTTGCGTGCGCGCGACGATGGCAGTCGATTGTGGCAGCGCGGCAAAGTGGTGCTGGTGTGGCTGATTCTGTCGGTGGTTTCCGTGGCCGCGATCAACGGCAACACGAAAGACCGTACGGGCAACAACTACGTTAACGAGTTGGCTGGCAACGGCATTTATCAGTTCTTCAGCGCCTTCCGCAGCAGCCATCTGGACTACTCCAAGTTCTACCGCACCCTGCCCGACGATCAGGCTTACGCGCGCTTGCGCCAGTTGCTGAAGACACCGGACTCGACCTTCCTTAACGACGATCCGCGCGACCTCACACGGGTCATCCGCCGGGTGGGTCCCGAGCAGCATCTCAACGTGGTACTCATCAGCGTCGAGAGCCTGTCCGCCGATTATCTGGGCACGTTCGGCAACACCGAACACCTCACGCCGTATCTCGATGGACTGGTCAATCACAGCGTGTTTTTCGATAACGCTTATGCCAACGGCACCCGCACGGTGCGCGGACTGGAAGCATTGGCGCTGTCGGTGCCGCCAACGCCGGGCGACTCGCTGATTCGCGAGCACAACAACGAAAATCTGTTCTCGCTGGCCAGCATCTTCAACGACCGCGGCTACCAGTCAGATTTCGTCTATGGCGGTTATGGCCAGTTCGACAACATGAACTACTTCTTCGCCAATAACGGCTATCGCGACGTCGATCGGCGTGACATCCCCAAGACGGCGACCATCCACGGCCAGAACGTCTGGGGCGTAGCCGACGAGGACCTGTTCACGCTGGCGCTGGGGCAGATGGATCAGATCCATGCCGCGGGCAAGCCGTTCTTCCTGCACATCATGACCACGTCGAACCACCGGCCCTACACCTTCCCCGACAACCGCGTGAAGTTTCCCAACCACTCGCGCGCCGGTGCGGTGGCCTATACCGACTGGTCCATTGGCGATTTCATCAAGCGCGCGCAGACTAAGTCGTACTTCGATAACACGGTGTTCGTGATCACCGCCGACCACGATGCCTCCAGCGCGGGCAAGACCAGCCTGCCGATCAACCGTTACCACATCCCGTTGTGGATCTACGCACCGGCACACTTCAAACCCGAGCGTATTCATCGATTGATGGGGCAGTTGGACATCCCTCCGACCCTGCTCGGCATGCTCAACTTCAGCTATCGCACCCGCTTCTTCGGCCACGATTTATTCCAGTTACCACCCGATCGCGAGCATGCGTTCCCGGGTACCTATGAAAAGCTGGGCTATTTACACGACGACGTACTCACCATTCTCGAACCGCAGCGCAAACTGGAGCAGGTCAAGCCGGATTACGCCACCGGTGACGCTACGCCGATCCATCCGGTCAACGAATCGCTGGTCGACGACGCCGTGGCTTATTACCAGGTAGCCAGCGAAATGTTCAAGGATGGCAAGCTGAAGCGGCGGCCCGAGGATTCGACCAAGGTGGAACCACTGCCGCTGCCGGCATCGTCTAGTTCGGCTCCCGCGCCAGCCAGTTCGACTGGGTCAGTGCCGATGCCGGCGCAGTAGCAGCGCTTCGCCACTCGCCAGTACTTTGGCGAGTGGCGTATGTAGCAACGCCAGCGCGATGAGAATACCGATACCGTCGGCCAACACGTCGAAGGCGTCGGCATCGCGTGGCGGATCTTGCCACTGCGCAAATTCAATAAACACGCCAAACGCGAGACAACCGAGTGCGGCCCACACACGAGCGCGGCGACCAGCGTAGACATTACCCCACCAGCCCATCAGGCAAGTGAAGGTGATGGCATGCAGTACTTTATCACCGTCGGGGAAGGTCAACGTAATATCGGGATCTGGCGTCAAAGCCATCCACAGCGTCCACGCCATAAACGCCGCACCCAGCGTCACCCACAGCCAGTGCCAATGTAGCCGTCCAGACGGCTGCATAGCGGTCGACTTACTCAAAGCCGTCCGCCTTGATCGGACGCTAGCAAGTCAGCCGGCAACGGCAAGCTATCCATGCCACGAACCAGCAACATCGCTTGAAAGCGCTCACCCATTTGATCGGGCAGCATCAAGCGCTTCACCTGTTGCGACAGCTGATACCGAGTGCGCTCATCTGCCAACTGCGCATAGGCCTCGGCAAATACTTCCTGCAACCCTGCGCCAATCAAAAATTGCGCTTGCGGCATATAGGCCGCCACGACGAAGTCCGCACTATTACCTGCTTCAGCCAACGCGGTGAAGTCGACCGACGCCGTCAGGTCATTCAATCCTGGTAAAAAAAACGGTTCGTTGTGCGTGCGGTGGCGGTAATGCGCCATCAGCGTGCCATCGCTGCGCTCGGGCAGATAGAACTCGCGGCGCACATAACCATAATCGATAAACAACATCACGCCGGCGCTCAGCGTGCCGGCGATGGCCTGAATCCAGTACGGCAATTGCGGCAAAATTTCCGAGCGATAGTCATCGGCAAAATTCGCGCCAAGGTCGCGCTCGACATGACGCACCGCGCCGCTAACTAACGCATCGGCGGGGCGATCCGTACGAATCAGCGACCCTTCGCCATCCAACGCTACGTGTTCCTCGTAGACCTCGCCGTCGCGCAGGGTAAAGCGCGTGGCGGGCAAGGCATCAATCACCTCGTTCGCAAACAACACGCCATGCCAATCCTGTTCCGGCGGCCGATCTAGCCATTGCACGCGAGCGTTGAGCGCAGCCGGAAGGTTGGCCTGCAAGCGCTCGCGCTGGCGCTCGCGTAAATCCGCACTGGGTTCGAGAATCAGGTAATGCCGCGGCAATGTCCCGCTGGCATCCAGCGCCTTCAGCGCCGACTCGGCAAACGCGCCACTGCCACCACCCAGTTCCAGCAAGTCAGCGTCATCGCCAAGCTGCGCCAGGACTGGTTGTATCGCGTTAACTACGCAGCGCGCGAACACGTCACCCAATTCTGGCGCGGTAATAAAGTCACCGGCTTCGCCAAACTTGGTTTTCCCGGCGCTGTAATAACCCAATCCCGGCGCATACAAACAACGTTCCATGTATTGCGCAAAAGACAGCGGACCGTGCGTGACAATTTGCTCGCGCAGCAACTGCAGCAGGCGATCAGAGTGTGCACGTTCGGCAACGTCGGGTTCGGGAAGACGAGATGGCATGGGATAAGTCGATGGCGAATAGCGCACGAAGGATAACCGATGACGGCAGTTAGCCCGCCAGAGCGTGTAGCCGGTCAGAAATTGTAGGAGCCCGCTGGCCGGCGATGCTCTTGCCTTGAGGCATCAACAAAAAGCATCGCCCGCCAGCGGGCTCCTACAACGGGTCAGTGCACCCTGCGCGTGAAGTCGACTGTAGGAAGAGAGCGACAAAGTGGCTAAGTCCGCATAAACACACGGCCTGAGAACCGTAGGAGCCTGCTGGCGGGCGATGCCCTTGCGTCGATCCCGAGGTCTAAAAGCATCGGGACTGAAGTCCCTCCTACAAGGATTAGCGACTCCGGCCATTTTTAGAATGACTTCATCTCACGCTCGCATCAGCGGAGGAGCACGCGCGACTGCATCGCATAGGGCATAACGCAAAATCAGAAGTCTTTCTGCAAATTCAAATACACGCCGCGCCGTGGCCCGTACTGCGGCGCCCCAACGCCGATGCCACTGCCATCGCGTAACTCATAACTACGGTCGAGTGCGTTAAGCACGGCTAGTTGCGTGTGCAGCGTACCGGTACTGCGAAACTGGAAATCATGGGAAACATTGAGGTTCAGCTGAAAATAGGCGGGTAAAGATGCACCGTTCGGCACCGCACCATCTTTGCGTAAGCCACTACCAAACAAGTAATCCGCACCGACGTTGGTGCGATCGCTCAAGGCGAGATGAACGCCGCCAGATGCCGTCAACTTTTGGTCGTGATCGAGAAAAATGTAATGGTTATTGGTATACGCCAAGTCGTCGGGCTCGAAGTTGTACTGGCTGGTGATGATACGTTTGCCGGTCGCCTTGCCTAACGCCGCGTTGAAATAAGCCGACCACGGACCACGCGCGTAATTGGCGGTGAACTCGATGCCTTTGACGCGGCCAGATGCATAATTGAAGGTGGAATACACCAGCGCTGAGCCGAACTGACCTTCATCCTGCAGGCGGCGCACGTCGCGATAGTAAGCATCCACGCCAAGGGTCCACGCCGCGCCAAGGTTTTGCGAAACGCCGACATCCAAGTAGTCCGAGCGCTCGGCCAACGGCGTGTTATTACCGTTGTCTGGCACGGCGTTGGTGGTGCCATCAAACTTGGCAATGTTGCTGCTGGCAATCATCTCGGTCGCTGGCGGCGTGAAATAGCGCGAGTAACCAGCGTGCACCACGGTGTCGTCACTTGCTTGCCAAACCAACCCCAGTCGCGGGCTGAGCTGACTTTCGCTGCGCACCCACTGGTAACGATCACCACGCAGTCCGGCATTTAGGGTCCAGCGCTCAGCGAGACTCCACTCATCCTGCAGATAGATCGACCAGGTTTTCGCTACCAGCCGGCTGTTATCCAAAATGTTTACCGGCGTGGTGCTGGCCTGATCACCGGCTGCATCGGTGGGAAACACCCACGCATTGTTACCACTGCGCGCACGCTCGAAACTGCCGTAAAGTCCATAACGGATGGTGTGGCTCGCGCCGGCCGGCGTGGAGAAATCGGCCTGCAGGGTGTTGGCGCGATTGCTACGACTGACAGCAGACGCCACACCATTGAACATCAACTCACCGACCTGATCGGGTTGGTAGGTGATGTCGCTATAGCGTTGGCCGACCGACACCTGATAATCGGTTTGCGCGAAATTTCCTTGCAACGCGATCACCCCGAAACGCGTGTTCTCGCGCTGCCCAGCGTTCAAATCAGCAGAGTTGAAATTCACCGTATCAAGATAGCCAAAGCTGGGCGACTCGCCGCGGCGGTTGGGAATTTGATAGCGTCCGCGGCTACTGCCGAAGAGAAAGCTCACCCGCGTATCGTCATTGATCAGATAGCTAACGTCACCGAAAGTCTTGGTCTGGTTGGTGTGATCGTGCAGCGGCGTGCGGCTGGAGGTAGGATTTTCAATACCCACATCGTTTTCCAGATAATTGCCGGTAACGAAGTAACTCCAGCGATCATTACCACCCCAGATTGAAGCATTCGGATGGAGCGTGCCAAACGAGCCGGCCGTTACGCCAACGCTGCCGCCATGACCAAGCTGCTTTCCATTGCGGGTAGTGATGTCGACCACGGCGGCAGTACGCAAGCCGTATTGCGCCGGCAGCGCGCCATCAAGCAGTTTGACGCTTTCTACCGCGCGCGCATCCAGACTTTGTCCGAAGCCGGAAATTGACTCGGGAATCATCACGCCATTGATGCGGTATTGCAGATTGGCGTGATCGCCACGCACGTGTAGCCCACCGTGAGAATCCTGCACTGCACCGGGCGCCTGCAACAACACTTGGTTCATCGGTGTGGACGCGCCCAGCGGCAGCCGCGCAATCGCCTGACGATCGATCACATATTGACTGCTGCCCGTACCAGGGGAGAGCAAGTTACGCGCCTGATCCAACTTCGCCGACACGCTGATAGCACCCAAATTTTGTACGGCGATGGACAGCTCGTCGCGCGCGGCAACCTCGCTCGCGCGCGCCGCAGGGATGAGTGCATCAGCCGTTGTGGCGGCAGCAGGAAGTTCGGTGGCGTTGACGGGCGCGACAAGCAGCGCCAACGCGACGCTGAGCGCAAGTACGGTTAACTTCATGGGGACTTCCAACTAACACGACGTGGGATATTAACGATATGTTATAACATATCTTATCGTAAATAAATACGAATAACGGTAGGTCTCGAACGCACACCAAGGAGACCGCCCGTGTTGGCCGAATGGCCAGATAACAAGCACCGCACACACGCGCCGACAAGCGGACGCCTTACTGCCAACGCCTGTCAGCCCAAGGAAAGTCTGAGCAAGTTGTCACCCTGGCAAAAGCTGAGATCAAGGGGTACGGCACGTCGCGGAAGGCACTAGATGGCCCACTTCCTTAGCCTGGAAGGCTTCCGGCCTGAGCAAGCGCTCGTCGGTTGAAAGCCGCAGGAGTGACGGGGTCGGCATTGTTCAGACCAACCCGACCGCGGCTGCATCAGAACAATTCACCCTGCGGCGTCAGCGGACGTGGCGGCACAAAATGCGTGCTATCCAATTGCAGCTCGCGCGATCGCGTCAGCCCATGCTTGCGACAAGCCAGATCAAAACGTCGGCGTAGCAAGTCGGCAAATACACCCTGCCCGTGCATGCGCGTAGCAAAGTTGCTGTCGTAATCACGACCGCCGTTCATCTGTTGCACCAAGCTCATCACGTGCTCGGCCCGCTGCGGGGCATGCAACGCAAGCCATTCGCGGAACAAGGCTTTCAACTCATGCGGCAAGCGCAAGGTGGTGTAGCCGGCACTGCATGCACCATTGGCGGCGGCCTGCGCGATAACGGCCTCCATGTCGCGATCATTCAACGCCGGGATAATTGGCGCCACCAGCACGCCCACTGGCACGCCGGCAGCCGCCAACGTGCGAATGGCCTGCATGCGTCGATGCGGTGCGCTGGCACGCGGTTCGAGTTTGGCGGCGAGGTGGTTGTCCAGCGAATTAATCGAGAAAAACACTTGTACCAAGTTGGCACGCGCCATTGGCACCAAAATGTCCAGGTCGCGTTCTACCATCGCGTTCTTGGTGACGATCGTGCACGGATGCTGACAGGCCGCCAGCACTTCCAGCGCGGCGCGGGTTAGGCGCAAACGCTTTTCTACCGATTGATACGGATCGGTGTTGCTGCCGATATTGATCGGACTAACGACGTAACTTGGCTTGCTCAACTCGCTGCGCAACACTTCGGCCAGGTTGACCTTGGCGCGTAAGCGCGTTTCAAAATCGAGACCAGGCGACAGTCCCAAATAGCTGTGCGAAGGCCGCGCAAAGCAGTAAACGCAGCCGTGTTCGCAACCGCGATACGGATTGATCGCCTGCGTGAAATCAATGTCCGGCGAATCGTTACGACTGATCACGCTGCGCGCGCGTTCCTCCGTTACTTCGGTGCGTGGACGCGGGTTGTCTTCATCCAACAGCGCGCTTTGCCAGCCATCGTCTTCAGCCTGATGCCGAATGGACTCGAAGCGCCCCTCCGGATTGGACGCAGCGCCGCGACCTTTATGGAAGCGGGTGGTGGGGAGCTGGTCCGGCGGAACCGGCGGCGACGAAGAAGCACTCATCCCTGCATTGTCGCGCGAGGCCATCTCAACCGCCGCGACACGACCTAGAGCGCCGCAATCAACTCGTCAGTTCGTCCGCCATTGCCTTGCGCATCAGGTACTTCTGTACCTTGCCAGTCACCGTCATCGGGAACGCATCGACGAAACGCACGTAGTGCGGCACTTTGTAGTGGGCCAGATGATGGCGACAGTAGTCCTGGATTTCTGCTTCCGTGGCTTGGCTGCCTTCGCGCAGGCGCACCCAAGCACACACTTGCTCACCGAACTTCGCATCGGGCACGCCAAATACTTGTACGTCCAGAACCTTTGCGTGGGTATAAAGAAACTCTTCGATCTCACGCGGATAGACGTTTTCACCGCCGCGAATAATGAGGTCTTTGAGTCGACCGACAATGCGGCAATAACCCTCCGCGTCAATCTCCGCCAAATCGCCGGTGTGCATCCATCGCGCTGGGTCGATAGCTTCCCGCGTGCGAGCATCCTCACCCCAGTATCCCAGCATCACCGAATAGCCGCGTGTGCATAACTCGCCCGAGGTGCCGCGCGGCACGATGCGCCCGGCTTCGTCGATCAGCTTCACTTCTAGATGCGGATGGATACGCCCGACGCTGTTAACGCGACGCTCGATCGGATCGTCGGTCACGCTTTGGAAGCTCACCGGGCTGGTTTCGGTCATGCCGTAGGCGATAGTAATTTCCGCCATATGCATTTCACTCACCACGCGTCGCATGACTTCGATCGGGCACGGTGATCCGGCCATGATGCCGGTGCGCAACGAGCTCAAATCAAATTCAGCGAAGCGTGGGTGCTCTAGTTCAGCAATAAACATGGTCGGCACGCCATGCAAGCCCGTGCACTTTTCCGCAGCCACAGTTTCCAGCGTAGCCAGCGCATCAAATCCTTCACCGGGAATCACCATGCAAGCGCCGTGAGTGACGCAGGCGAGGTTGCCCAACACCATGCCAAAGCAGTGATAAAACGGTACCGGAATACACAGCCGATCGTGCTCGGTCAGGCGCATCGCTTCGCCGATAAACCAGCCGTTATTAACGATATTGTGGTGAGTCAGCGTGGCGCCCTTGGGCGCGCCGGTGGTGCCGGAGGTGAACTGGATATTCACTGGGTCATCGAAGGCCAATGTGGACTCAATCGCGTGTAACTTTGCCAGTGCGGCGTCGTCACCTAATGCCGCCAGTTGCGACCAACTACGTGTTCCGGGGGCCGCCTCATCACCCAGCAAAATGACATCGCGCAAGGCCGGCAGGCGCACTGACTGCAGGCAACCGAGTTCTGCGCTGGCCAGTTCCGGCGCCAACTCACCCAGCATGTCCAAGTAGTGCGAAGTCTTGAAGCGCCGCGCCAACACCAGCGCCCGGCACGCCACTTTATTCAAGGAATATTCCAGCTCGTGCGTGCGGTAGGCCGGATTAATGTTGACCAAAATCAGCCCCGCCTTTGGTGCAGCAAACTGCAGCACCACCCACTCGGCTCGATTTGGTGCCCAGATACCGACGCGGTCGCCCGGCGCCAGACCCAGCGCCAATAGCCCCGCGGCGACACGCTCTACCTGAGCGTGAAATTCGCGATAGCTCAACCGCACACCCTGCGCACGAACGACCAGTGCCGGACGCTCCGAATGCAACGCCACCACGCGATCAAGCATGGCGCCGATAGTTTCGCCCCACAGCGGCTGCGTACTGGCACCGTGAACATAGCTGGCTGTAGCGGTCATGCAAGATCTCCGGCAAGGGGCGCGCACACGTTAGCCATCAACCTAGCGCAAATCACGCGAACGCGAGTGCAATCAGTCACACCATGCGTTGCGACGGTCGCCAGCATCAACCCAAGCGACGCCCATGCGACGGCACGCTCTGCCCATTCGCGCTTACTTTTTTGCGGTTGGCGATACTGAGTCCGTATTATTCGACAGTTCACGAACGAGAGCCTTCACGTCGAGCGACTGAATCGAATCAACCGCCATCTCCCAGCGGCCGGCCTCACACAAGCCACTGATCCCAGCGCGCTCGTACCCCTCTAGCGCCGCACGCACACAAGCGGCGCGTACGGCCTCAGCAGTACGGCGTCGCGCTTCTTCCAATTCTTCTCGCATGGGAACACCACCCATAAAAACCGATATACCGGAGCACCGGGGCCATTCGCGACGTACGAAATAAGTACGTCGCGAATGTTGTACGCCAAGGGTGCCTGGCTTTCACCTATACAGAGTCAGTCGTTCTTACCAAACTGCGCAATATCGGCCGGTAGTTCCTCCGTCGAAGCAACCGCATTTTCGCCTTGCACCGTCACCCGAATCTCTTCCACCACGCTAGCGTTAGCAAGCGTGGTGACATCGCCGGCGTCACGTCCGTTTGAAATAGCGGCAAGCACGCGGCGCATGATTTTACCCGACCGCGTCTTGGGCATGTCCGGCACGATGTGCACCTTCCGTGGGCGCGCAATTTTCCCGATCATGTCATCACAGGCTTGTATGACGTGTTTGGTGACCGCCTCGAAATCCGTCACTCCGGGATTAAGGGAAACGTAGACGTCCGGCACGCGCCCTTTGATTTCATCAATCACCGGCACCACGGCCGCCTCAGCAACTTCCGGCACGGTCAGACACGCGGATTCAATTTCCTTGGTACCCAAACGATGGCCGGATACGTTGATGACATCGTCGACGCGACCGAGGATACGGAAATAGCCGTCCGCCGCCTGCATCGCGCCATCACCCGACATATACGGCCAGTCGCGCCAATCCTTACTCTTGGGATCTTTGCAGAAGCGTTTGTAATAGGTATCCACGAAACGTTGATCATCGCCCCAAATGGTCTGGATAATGCCCGGCCATGGATTGCGGATGCACAAATTGCCGGCCTGGCCAGAACCTTTGGTGACTTCCACACCGTTGTCGTCGTACAGGATCGGATAAATGCCCGGCACCGCTGGTCCTGCACTGCCCGGCTTCATCGCATCCAACGCTGGCAACGTGCTGCACAGGAAGCCGCCGTTCTCGGTTTGCCACCACGTGTCGACAATCACCGCTTCACCTTTGCCAATTTCGTTGTAGTACCAACGCCAGGCCTCCGGCTCAATCGGTTCGCCCACGGTCGTCATGTGCTTGAAATGGTAATTGCACTTGCTTGGCTCGTTCGGCCCCAGCCGACGCAGGGCACGTACCGCCGTGGGCGAGGTGTGGAAGATATTGACGCCCAGCCGCTCAGCAATCCGCCACGGTCGACGCACGTCTGGATAAGTGGGAACGCCCTCATACATCACGCTGGTCGCTGCGAGAGCAAGCGGACCGTACACGATGTACGAATGGCCGGTGATCCAGCCAATATCGGCCATGCACCAGTAGGTGTCAGTCGGGTGGATGTCTTGAATGTATTTGGAGGTGCCGGCGACATACGCCATGTAGCCACCGGTACGATGTTGGCAGCCCTTCGGCTTGCCGGTCGTGCCGCTGGAATACATCAGGAATAACGGTGCATTGGCATCCATCGCCACCGGCTCGACCAGCTTGCCGGCGTATTGTTTCAAGATGTCATTGACGAACACATCGCGCCCTTCAACCATCGCCGTCGGCGAGCTGTTCTTGCCCGGGTAGCGCTGCCAGACGAGGACCTTGTCCACGTGCTGCCCGGCCTCCTCGGCAACTTTTACCGCGATGTCGGCGTTGATCTTGTGATCGATCAATTTGCCGGAACGCCAGTACGCGTCAATCGTGATGAGAACGCGACTACCAGAGTCTTCAATACGCGAACCACAGGACTGGCCGGAAAACCCACCAAACACCTGCGAGTGAACAACGCCAAGGCGCGCGCAGGCCAGCATGGTGATCGGCAGGTCCAGCGTCATCGGTAAGTGCAAGGTGACTCGGTCGCCGGCCTTGAGGCCGCAATAGTCACGCAGCAACGCTGCCATCTCGTTAACTCGGATGTACAGCTCTTGATAGGTCAACACTACCGGCACGTCGTCTTCCGGCTCAGCCATGAAGATCAGCGCAGCCTTGTTGCGGTACTGCTCGAGGTGCCGATCGACACAGTTGTAACAGGCGTTCAATTTGCCGCCGACAAACCATTGCCAGAAGGGCGGATTGCTCGTATCGAGCACTTCTTTATAGGGCGTTGACCACGTCAGCATGTCCGCGTACTCGCGGAAACAATCAGGGAAATTCTCCTCGCCAAACCGTTTGCGAACATCCGGATCGCTCATGTTCGCTTGCTTGATGAACGCCTCCGACGGCTGGAAATAGCCTTCCTCTTTCCAGTGCACCGAAATCTGGGCTTCGCTGGCTTCGACGTGTTGGTCGGCCTGAGTCTTGTCTGTCATGGTCCGTCTCCTTCGCTTCAATCGTTACGCTCGGCTTGAGCGATTTGCCCCGCCGCTAGCTATGCTTTGGCGCGTCACGTGAGGGCGTCACGCGCGAGCGCGAGCTTCGGCTTGCTTGATCCCTTTTTTGTACGTTACTTCGACGTCATTGCGACCTGTTAGCGACATTTAGCGCCCCGTCGCGGAGCCGATTAACGGTAGCAAGTGCACCGTTCATACGGGCGTTGCCGAGCGATTTTTCGCCCGGCAACACCGTTCTTCATTTGACCCGCCGCCCTTACGCCATCGGCGAGCCGACCGGCACGACCGTCCGCCCAAAGGTCTCGTTGGTCACAATCGCAAAGCTGGTGTACATGGCCAGCAAGCCGCACAGCAGACCCACCCAACCGCCCGCGTGTTTAACGGATTCGATGGCAAGCAAGTCACCAAAGCCAAGCAGGAAGAAGGTGATCCACAGCGTCAGGAAAACCCACCACAGCGCCTTGTTCGTTTTGAACGTGCCGACCCACATGTACAGCGTGAACACGCCCCAGCCGATCAAGGTCACCGCGATCGTGCTACCCGCTTGTGTCAAGTCGAGGACGCCGTTAGTGCCTAGCACGACAAGGAACGCGAACCACCACCAAAATGCGCCGTATGCCAGAAACGCCACCATGCCAAACGTGTTGCCATTCTTGTACTCGAGCAAGCCGGCGATAATTTGAATCAAGCCGCCAAAGGAAAAAGCCAGCGGCAATACCACCACCTCGCCGCCTTTCGGCAAGACGCCAGCATTAATCAAACTCAGCATGACCGTCGTGAGTCCAAAGCCCACCAAGCCTAGTGCCGCAGGATTTGCCGGTTTAATTTGTTCTGTCATGGAAGTCTCCCGTCAATGATGTCCATTCGCCCCTAAGTTTGCGTTGGTGCTGCCGCGAGCACGCACCATCGCCGTGTGTCGCACCACTCTGCCCATCGATCAATCCGTCGTGTCACCTCCGTCGCTCCACCGGCACCGCCCGCGGTGGTTAATGCCGCCGCTAGGCGCCGGCGTTATGTCGCTGGTTAGCTTTGGAAGCCTTTCACCAAGCGGTCAAACAGCAACCCGTACGCCACCGCCAACGGAATCGACACAATGGCCGCTGCCGCCATCAACGATTGCCAGAAATAAATATCGCCGCGAATCAATTCGGTCGGCACGCCAGCGCTGATCGTGCGACTCGCGGTGGAACTAACGAACACCGCGGCATAGATGTAGTCACTGATCGATAGCGCGAAAGCAAACACCACACAGGTAGCAATACCGGACTTGGCCATCGGCAACGCCACCCGCATAAACGCCTGCCAGCGATTGCAACCATCAATCAGCGCTGATTCTTCCAGCTCACGTGGCATCGACTTGAAAAAGCCCAACAACAACCACGTGCAAAACGGCACCGTAATCGTCGGGTACACCAGAATCAGCGCCCACACGCTGTTGGTGGCATGCAGAAAGCTGACGACCTGATACAGCGGAATGAACAACAAAGTCGGCGGAATCAGATAAACCAAAAACACCGCAATGCCGGAGCGCTCACCCCAGCGCCCGACCAGGCGCGCCAGGCTATACGCCGCGGGCACCGCCAGTAGCAAAGTGATGATGACCACCACCACACCAATGAACGCCGAGTTCCACAAGAACCGCGGGAAGTTGGTATCCGTGAACAAAAACGTGATGTGTTTGAGCGTCGGTGGCAGGTTGTAGATAAAGGGGTTATTGGCAACGTTGTAGAGATCACCGTCTTCCTTGAAGGCAGTGATCACCATCCACAGCACCGGAAACACGGCGAAGATGGTGAACATGGCCAGTCCGAAATAGAACCCTGCTTTACGTAATATTTTTTTCATGCCGGGCCCATCAATTCGATTCAGATCGGTAAGCCATCCGCAGCGCCAAGATCGCGCCGGCCAGCAACACCGGGAACATAAACAACGCCACGGCTGCGCCTTCACCTAGCGCGCCACCTTCAATACCCTTCAAGTAAGCCCAGTACGGCAGCAGCTGCGTGGCATAACCCGGGCCGCCGCGTGTCGTCAGCGCGACCACCGCCATGTCACCAAACACCAGCAGCGCGGTGAACATGCCAGCAACCACTAGTAGCGGCAGCAACGCCGGAATGGTGATGCGAAACAAAGTGCGGAAAAAGCCCGCGCCATCCACCTGTGCTTGCTCGAAAATCTCGTGCGGAATCGCGGTGCGTCCGGCCAACACGATGATGGTGGCCAGTGGCAACAGCCGCCACACGTTGATGACGGTGATAGCGCCAAGTCCAAGCCATTCCTTACCGTAGTAATACAAATGGTTCGCTGGACCCCACACGGTTCCAGGCCCCAGCAAATGCACTTGCCGCAGCAGCCAATCAACCGGACTGAATTCGGAATCCAGCAGCCACAACCAATCCACTGAGGCCAGCGATACCGGCATGGCCCACGGCAAGATCAGCAAGATTTGCAGCAACCACTTGCCGCGGAAATCGTGTACCAACAACTCGGATTCCGCCGTAGCAAATATCAGCGTTAGCACCAGCGTGCTGAAGGTGACGATGATGCTATTGCGCAACGCCATCGGAAAAGCTTGTTCGTGCACGGCAGCGGTGAAATTGGATAGACCGACAAAGCCGTGAATGCTAGGGTCGCCAATCGTTGCACTGCTCATGCTGAGCGCAATGGCGAGAAAGAACGGGATGCCAACCAAGGCCGCGATATAGAGAAACGCCGGCGCCACCATCAGCGTACCCAGCAGACCTTCACGGTCACCGATGCGAGTGCGTGCCGCGGGTTCAGTGTGAGCCATGATCAGCTCGCAAGCCCGTTTTCAGATCAAAGAAGCGCAAGTGCGAGCGCTCGACACGAAACTCGTACAGCTCACCCTCCTGTAGCGTGGCCGCAACCGCTGGCGGTACCTTGGATAGAATCTTCTCCTCCAGTGCAGCGCCTTCAAATAGTCCGTAAATTAGCCAATCGGCACCAAGAAACTCCATCCGCTGGATGCGCACTGGCAAGGCGAACGCATTGTCGCTGGCGGCGCCCGGTAGCGCTGGCAAGACGTGTTCCGGACGGAACCCGATGATCTCGCCGTCTCGCGTTAGCAGGTTCATCGGTGGCGAACCCAGAAAGCCGGCCACAAAGGTATCGGCCGGGTGGTCGTACAACTCTTTCGGCGTGCCCAACTGGCGCACGCGACCGCGCTGCATGATTGCAATGCGGTCACCCATGCCAAGCGCTTCCAGCTGATCGTGCGTGACATACACCGTGGTGACACCGGTGCGATCGTGCAGCAAGCGCAACTCACTGCGAGCCATGGTGCGCACTTGCGCATCCAGCGAACTGAGCGGTTCATCGAAAATAAACAGCTCCGGATCACGCACCAGCGCACGCGCCAAGGCCACCTTTTGCTTTTCGCCGCCCGATAGTCGCGCCGGCTTGCGCTGTAGCAAAGGTTCGATGCCGAGCATGCCGGCGGCCCACTTGATCTTGGCCTCGCGCTCCGCTTTCGGCACACCACGTGCCTTCAGCGGAAACGCGATGTTTTCGGTCACGGTCATATGCGGATACAGCGCATAACTTTGGAACACCATCGACACATTGCGCTCGCGCGGCGGGAGCTGTGTGACCGTCTTGCCACCGATCAACACGTCTCCCTCCGTGGGCATTTCCAAGCCAGCGATCATGCGCATGGTGGTGCTTTTGCCACACCCCGACGGTCCTAAGATCGCCAGGAACTCCCCCTCCTTGATGGCAAGGTCGATGCCATCTACGGCATAGATACTGCCGTACTTCTTTTTTATGCCGCGTAGCTCAAGCGTTGCCATGAATCTTTCCTATTGCGCGATAGCTCAGTTAGCCGGACAGCCGATGTAACCCTTGGCTTTCCACTTGGCGACGATATTGCCGATCTGACCCGCCGTTGCCTTGACCGCTTGCGCCGGTGTCTTCTCACCGCGTGCCGCCTGCGACATCATTGTGGACAGCAGATGCGTGTTGTAGACCTCGCTCACCGCCGGATTGGCCGAGCCCGGATAGCCTGGCCACGCGGTCCACGTCGCTGCATTGCGCAGCACTTCGAGCTTGTTGGGCGGTGTCGAGCCAAACGGATCGTGATCTAGCCAACCACCCTTTGCCCACAGCTGCGGTACCGCTTTGCTGTACGCGGGGAAGTCATACAGCTCACTCTCGTAAGTGCCCCAACTGGCGTTCGCCGTGAGGTCGAGCAAGAACTTTTTTGCGGCCAGCGTTTGCTGCTTGTCAGTCACGTACTTCGGCAAGGTGTAGATCAGCCAGACATGCGAGGTTTGATGCACTTGACCGGTCGGGCCCTTAAGGCCGGGACTGAACCCAGTGTCTTCGGTCACCTTGGGATTGGTGCGCTGCGCCGTGCGGTAAAACGAAATGGAGTTTTGGATGTACGACGCCTGGCCGGAGATGAAGGCCTGGTTGTTGGATGCCGCATTCCACGCAAACACTTCTGGCGTTAGCGCGTTTTTGAATAAGCTGGTCTGGTACTGAACCGCCTGCAGTACCTGCGGCGAATCCAGCGCGACGTTGCCGCACTTGTCGAATAGCGAGCCACCAAACGACCAGATCAGCGAACGCGCATAGAATTCGGAGTCAAGTTCTGGCGACATACCCACGCCGACAGGAATACCGGTTTTCTGGAAAATCTTTGCGCCGCCGGCGGCAAGGTCGGCATACGTCTTCGGTCCATTCGGATAGCCGGCATCCTTCCACAGCGACACCCGATAATCACCCGGGTCTGGCACCCAGCCATGGCAGTAGCCGTAGAACATTTTTTTGTTCGGTAAGTAGGTTTGACTGGAGCAAACCTCCTCTTGTTTACCGAACGCCTGCTCCGCCGCATGGTTCACGTCGGTTAGATCTTGCAAGCCTTCAACAAACGATGCTGGCGTCGACACCGTCTCAAATAGCGTGGAGCCCTTGCCGGCCGCGATGGACGCCGCTAGGGTCGAGCCCAAGTCCGCCAAGTTGATGTGTTGCACAGTCACCTTGACGTCATTCTTCTTGCCCCACTCCTGCGCGTACTGGTCGAACCATTTGTCGTAACGCGGTACGAAATGGCTCCACTGCGTAATGGTGAGCGTGGTACCGGCCGGGAACGTCGTCGGGAACGTCATGCTGCCGAACTTTGATGGAAACTGCTCCGGCGTAGGTTGTAAACCCTGGGTGGCCGCGGGCACCGCCGCCATGGCGACGGTCGATAGCGCCAGTGCAAGCGCGCTGACAATACACTTGGATAAATACCTGTTCATGACCGAACTCCTCAACGAAACGCGTAATGACACAACATCCCCAGTGATCCCCAACCTCACTATTCCCACCGGTATCCGCCGGATCTACCAGCGGCAAGGTCTTGCATCGATCGCCACCGAAGCGGCTGCACTGGTGCGCGAAAACTGCGGCGCAGGCAGTGCTAGTGAACTGCTACGCCGCGCACCGGAAACCTTGCTTACCTGCTGATAACCCGCCCGAATACCTCTTCCCAATTTAGAAGTGGTAGATCGCATTCAGGCTCATTTGATTGCCGCTACTAGTCTTGCTAGTCACACCGTCAGTAGTGGAGTTCAGCTTGTCGTGCATCCACTCCATGCTGAAGGCGTAAGCACCAGCGGCGTATTGCAGACTCAACGCGGACTGATCATTCCGCAGCAGGCCACTCGAGCCATGCCCCCTCCACGTAATCACGTCCTGCTTGTCTGGCCGCGCGGCGGCATAGAAGGCATAAGCGGACCAATGCGGTGTGAAGTTGTAACCCACCTGGACATAACCGCCGCTTTCGCTAATGTCGCCGAACTGAGCCATGGCGCCGAAGATCTCACCGAGGCCTTTGCCGCCATATGCCGCGCCCTTAAAGGTCCACGGACCGGGCTTCCACTGCCCGCCCACTTCATAACCAATACTTTTTACGCTGCTCTGGATCGGCGTTGGTGTATTGCCCTCCACGCCACGCAGATCCACCTTGCTGTAATGCGCGGCGAAATAGGCCAGCCAATCCTTATCTTGTACGTGCAGTCGCGCTTCAAGTTGCGGCTGGAAGCCAGCGTTACCGGCCGTAAGGAAATTAACGTTGTTACCTGGGCCAGCCCAGGCGCCTTCAAACGCACCCAAGTCGAGTCGCCACTTGGCGCCGCTGCTGCCGTGGTTCAAATCCTGCATCACCACGATGCCAGGGAAACGCCAACCAATCATGCCGGCGGCGAAGCCGAGCGGAAACGCAATGTGCGACAGCGACGTCGTCGAGTTATCGATGGGGAACATCAATTCCCACTGCTGGCCGATACGAACGGTGGTACCGGTCGTCGGATTGGTCAGATCCATGTAACCCTGACGCAAGCGCGGCGTCGCCTGTTGCTGGCTATACGCGCCGGTACCATTGAAGCCGCCGAAGAAGTCCATTTCGATACGGCCGCCGCCGACCCAATCACCGGCAAACTTGGCACCCTTGAAATCCAGCCAGAAGCGCGTGTTGCGCACATCCACGCCACTGAGCGAGCCGTTGCTTCCGGCCACGGGCCATTCCGCGTTCTGGCCGTTGCCAAACGCAAATGTTTTGTTCTGACTAAACGCTGTAGCACTGACGAAACCATGCAGGGCCACCGAAACACCCGGAGCACTGGTGAACACTGGCGGCGCCGCTGGCGTAGCCGAGGTCGCCGCCGCCGGTTGTGAAGCGACACTGGGTGCCGGTGCCGTAGTCGCGGATTTCGCCGCCTGCGCCTGCACCATTTGCTGCAATTCATGCAACTGCTGTTCCAACTGCGACACGCGCTGCTCAAGCTGCTGCTCGTGGGTGCCGCTTTGTGCTTGCGCCGCCAATGGCAATGCAAGCGCACAGGCCACACTTAACGCTATGGCCGTGTGACCGCGAAAAAAATGACCGCTCATGCGCGAATCCCCAAATACGATGACAGCCCGAGCATGCTCATGCTGCACTGCGGACGGCTATTCGACATTGGTCTAACCTCGACCAAAGTCGACCACGGCCGTGGTGAATCTTTGAAAGCGATCCCGCTACACTCAAACTCATTCGCCAATACACCGACACGACACAACGCGTGACGCCTTCGCCACCGCCTCGTGCTTCTCCACAGGAGTTCTTTATGTCCAAGGTTTATCCGGTTGACCCTCACTTCGCTGCCACTGCACTGGTGCGCAGGGATGACTATTCCCGCCTATATGCTGAGTCGATCGACAACCCGGAAAAGTTCTGGGGCCAAGTCGGTAAGCGATTGGATTGGATCAAGCCGCCGACCAAGATCAAGGACGTCTCGTTTGACCCGAAAGATCTGCACATTCGCTGGTATGAAGACGGCATGCTCAACGCGTCGGCGAACTGTCTGGATCGGCATTTAGAAAAGCGCGGCGACAAAGTGGCGATCATCTATGAGGGTGATGATCCCAATACATCGCGCAATATCACCTACCGCGAGCTGTATACCGAGGTGTGCAAGTTTGCCAACACACTGAAACACCTTGGCATCGTCAAGGGTGATCGCGTGGTGATCTACATGCCGATGATTCCAGAAGCGGCGATTGCCATGCTCGCTTGTGCCCGTTTGGGCGCCATCCACTCGGTCGTGTTTGGCGGCTTTTCGCCGGACTCGGTTGCCGGCCGCATTGTCGATTCACAAGCCAAGCTGGTCGTTACCGCCGACGAAGGTTTACGCGCGGGCAAGCATATTGCGCTGAAAGCGAACGTCGACGAAGCGCTGCAACGTCCCGGCACTAACAGCGTGGAAACGGTGGTGGTCGTGCGGCATACCGGTGGCGCCATCAATATGCAGTCGCCACGTGACCGTTGGTATCACGTCTTGATGGATGGCCAATCAGCAGACTGCCCGCCGACACCGGTGGAAGCGGAGCATCCGCTATTTGTGCTGTATACGTCGGGTTCCACCGGCAAACCGAAGGGTGCGGTGCACACCACCGGCGGTTATATGGTGTATGTCAGTTACACGCACGAGACGGTGTTCGACCTGCACGAGGAGGATATTTTCTGGTGCACCGCCGACGTTGGCTGGGTTACTGGGCACAGCTACGTGGTGTACGGACCGTTGGCAAACGGCGCTACCACGGTGATGTTTGAAGGCGTGCCAAGCTATCCCGATTACCGCCGCTTCTGGCAGGTAGTGGACAAATACAAAGTCACTATTTTCTACACCGCACCGACCGCCATTCGCGCGTTAATGCGTGAAGGCGACGGCCCGGTGAAAGCGACCTCGCGCGCCTCATTGCGCGTGCTGGGTTCCGTCGGCGAGCCAATCAACCCAGAGGCGTGGGAGTGGTATTACCACGTGGTCGGCGAAGAACGTTGCCCGATCGTAGACACGTGGTGGCAGACCGAGACCGGCGGCATCATGATCTCCGCCCTACCCGGCGCCATCGCCACCAAACCTGGCTCAGCCACGCTGCCGTTCTTCGGCGTTGCGCCGGTTATCGTCGACAACGATGGTGAAATACAAAAAGGCGTCACCGAAGGAAAGTTGCTAATCAGTGATTCCTGGCCGGGTCAGGTGCGCACGATTTACGGCGATCACGAGCGCTTCATCAACACCTATTTCACTGCCTATCCGGGCTACTACTACAGCAGTGACGGCGCCCGCCGCGACGAGGACGGCTACTACTGGATCACCGGTCGCGTCGACGATGTAATCAACGTCTCTGGCCATCGTATTGGCACCGCCGAAGTAGAAAGCGCGCTGGTGGCGCACCCCAAAGTAGCCGAGGCGGCGGTGGTTGGTTGCCCGCACGACATCAAGGGTCAAGGCATTTACGCCTACGTCGCACTGGTGGCCGGCGAAACCGGTACCGACGCCTTGCGCAAGGAGTTGATCACCTGGGTGCGTAAGGAAATCGGGGCTTTTGCCGCGCCTGATTACATCCAGTGGGCGGCCGATCTGCCGAAGACGCGCTCGGGCAAAATCATGCGTCGCATTTTGCGCAAGATCGGCGAAAACAAGCCGAACGAACTCGGCGACATCACCACCTTGGCCGACCCCAAAGTGGTGCAGCAACTAGTCGATGAGCGACTGATCAAGTAATAGAAACCAGAAAATGAGTGAGGAGTGAGTGGCGGCGGCAAGTTTCGCGTCGTGGCTCACTCCTCACGTGTTTGTGCGAGCCGAAGCTTGCAGGGGTGAAGGCGAGAAGTGAGTGGTGGCGGCCAGTTCGGCGCTGCTGCTCATTTTTTTGGCCTTGGTTTCCGTGCGGACAGAGAGGAAAGAGGCACGCCAACGCCATTCAGGACGGCGCGCACGCTTACCCCTTTCTCATTCGCAGCGGTCTTCGTGCAGCAGGCGAGGGAAAGTAATGAGAGACTAGCTGCGGTCAAAGGCGAACCAACCCGCCTCTCATTTCTCAACCAAGCCACTCAGCACTGCCCTACGCCCTATGCCCGACATTCTCATCGCCGACGATCACCCGCTATTCCGTGACGCATTGGAGCGCGCGGTGCTGGTCGCGTTGCCGCAGGCCACGGTACACAGTGCCGACAGTGTGCAGGCATTACTCGCTTTAATTGAATCGTTACCCGATGCGGAGTTGTTGCTACTGGACCTGCACATGCCCGGCGCGCGTGGCTACTCGGCGTTAGCGCACATCCGCGGGCAATATCCGGGTCTGCCAACCATTGTCGTATCGGGCCACGAGGAAGCGATCGTGGCGCAACGCGCGCTGGCGCACGGTGCGGCCGCGTACATTCCCAAATCAACCCCGGCGGGCGACATTGTGACGGCCATCCACAGCGTATTGGATGGTGACGTCTGGCTGCCCCATACGTTGGTCGGCCGCGACGTTAAACTAAAAGCCGAAGAAGCCGAGGCGGCTGCCCGCATCGCCAC
The DNA here is from genome assembly GCA_039924175.1 of Rhodanobacter sp. Taxonomy (GTDB): domain Bacteria; phylum Pseudomonadota; class Gammaproteobacteria; order Xanthomonadales; family Rhodanobacteraceae; genus Rhodanobacter. The sequence goes on along the minus strand of JBDTBF010000045.1, from coordinate 92,039 downwards.
CCTTACGCCGCAACAGTTTCGCGTCATGACGATGCTTGCCGACGGTCAACTGAACAAGCAAATCGCTTGGGAATTGGGCGTATCCGAAGCCACCGTCAAAGCGCACATGACCACCATCATGCGCAAACTCGGTGTCAACAATCGCACCCAAGTGGCGCTCGTGGCTAGCCAGCTTTCTGTCGATCAATCAGTTTTGCCGCAAATGCCCGACGGGGACGATTGAAGTCATTCGCACCCTTCGTCCACCGCTCTGCAGCGTATTTGTTCGCCCTCAAGATACCTACTGCCGTGCCAGCGCACTCAGTAAGGCACGCAGCGCGGCCGGCCGCAGCGGCTTATGTAGTAACGGGTAGCCCAGCGCGCGCGCACGTTGTTTCAGCTGGCTGCTGCCATCAGCGGTAATCACGATGACCGGCGGCAGCTTGTCCACCACGCCGCGCAAATGGTCTAGCGCCTGTAAGCCATCCATCGCGTCGGTCAGGTGGTAGTCGGCAAGAATCACGTCCACGCCGCCACGCCGCATTTCCACTTCGGCTTGGGCAACATCCAGCGCCACGCGACAATCCACACCCCAACGACCCAGCAGCGCGCACATGCCATCGAGAATGGCGGCGTCGTTGTCCAAGCACAGCACGGTCAGCGGCAACTGTTCGCCGCCGCCGCTGCGTTGCACCTTCTGACGATGGGGCGGAACCGCTGCATGACGCGGCACCCGAATAAGAAAGCAGCTGCCACGACCGACGATCGAATGCAGGTCCAACCGATGGCCAAGAATCCCGGCTAGGCGATCGCAGATGGACAAGCCCAGCCCCAAGCCTTTCTCACCCCACGGCGAGGGCTGATCCAGCCGTTGAAACTCATCAAAGATGCGCGACCGCTGCTCGGCGGGAACGCCCGGGCCGCTATCCCACACTTCGATGCGCACTTCATCACCGTCACGTCGCGCGCCGACCAGCACGCCACCGCGACTGGTATAGCGCAGCGCATTGGAAATCAGATTTTGCACAATGCGGCGCAACAACTGCGGGTCACTGCACACGGCCAGGCTGGTAGCCACCACGCGCAAACGCAGGCCACGCTGCTCCGCGACCACGGCAAACTGCGCCTTCAGCGACTCAAACAAGTCATCCAGCGCAAAACCACCCACGTCCGGGTGATAACTGCCCGCATCCAACCGCGAAGTGTCGAGCAGCGCATCCAGCAAACCTTCGGCGGCGCGGAACGACGCGTCGATGCGCTCAGCCAACTTGCTCGCCTCCGCATCCAGGCCCGGTTGCTGACGCAAGGCCGAGGTAAACAGACGAGCGGCATTTAATGGCTGCAGCAAATCGTGACTGGCCGCTGCAAGAAAGCGCGTTTTGGAAAGGTTCGCCGCGTCCGCCGCCTGCCGCGCTTGCGCCGTCGCGGTGAGCGCTTCGGACAATTCTGCCGTACGCAGCGCCACCCGCTGCTCCAGCGTTTCATTGGTGTCGATCAGCGCTTGCTCAGCACGTTTGTAAGCAGTGACATCGCTATACGTGGTGACGTAGCCGCCGCCTGGTAGCGCCCGTCCAAGCATTTCGATAACGGTGCCATCGGTGCGCACCCGTCGAAATAGATGCGCCGATCCCGCACGCATGTAGTCAATGCGCTTAGCCACGTGCTCATCGACTTCACCGGGGCCGCATTCGCCCAATTCCGCATTCCAACGAATCAGTTTGTCTACCGGCACCCCGACGTGCACCATGCCTTCGGGGTAGTCGAACAATTCCAGATAGCGCCGGTTCCACGCCACTAGCAACATGTGTGCGTCCACTACACTAATGCCCTGGGAAACGTTTTCCAGCGTGGTGGACAGCAGCTCGCGATTGAAGCGCAATTCCTGTGACGTTTCATCCATCAACGCCATCGCCTCGGCCAAGTCCAGCCCGCTACCTGACAACGCCCCAATCAAGATGCGCCGCGCATTCGCCGCGCCCACCGCAGACGCAAGCAGGCGTTCGGTGTACTGAATCAACGCGCGATCGGCCACCTCGGTGCCAAGCAGCACGCGTCCGTGGCGTTGGTTATATTCGGTAAACGCGCGGGTCGTGGCGCGCTCGCCCACGATTCGTTCGGCAATGGTGCGCAAGTCGGCAACGGCGACGCGACCGCGCCAATCGCCCGCACCGGTGCGAATGGCTGGATTAGCATCAATGAAAGCCGCCGCGCGCAAGCGTTCGGCCAGGCTAGGCCGAAAGCGCAGCGAGATAAATACCAGGCAGCTGACGTTGACCAACAACGACCAGAACGTACCACTCGTGATGGGGTCCCAACCGGATAAGCCGAACAACGCGTGCGGACGCAGCCAATCCAAACCAAACGGGCCGTCGTTTACCCAGTGCTGCATGTGCAAAAAGGTCGGTGCCAGCAAGGTGTAAAACCACACCACAAAACCACCCACCAGACCGGCCGCCACGCCGTAACCACTGGCACCGCGCCAGTACAGCGCGGCCAGCAAGGCCGGTACAAATTGCACAACGGCTACAAAAGCAAGCAAGCCGGTGGTTGCTAAAAACTCGTGGCCAGCTGCCACGCGGTAGTACAAATACGCCACCGCTGACAAGCCGATAATCGCCACTCGACGCACCAGCAGCACCAAACGCGAAAGGTCGCTGCGCTGCTCCAGGTGTAAGTAGCGGATGCGCAACAACGCCGGCATGACCAGGTCGTTGCTAATCATCGTCGCCAACGCGATCGAGCTGACAATCACCATACCTGTGGCGGATGCAAAACCACCCACGAACGCCAACAGCGCCACGCCCTGATCACCGTGCACCATCGGCAGCGTCAGCACCCACGCGTCGGCAATGCCATCTCGCAACGCTGGTAAGGCTGCACCAGCGGCCACTATCGGCAACACCGCCAAGCTGATAACTCCCATGTAAATGGGAAACAACCAGCGCGCGCGTTTGAGGTCATCGACGTTTTCGCATTCCACCACGCCCATTTGAAACTGTCGCGGCAGGCAGAACATGGCGCACAACGCCAGCATGGTTTGCACCACAAAGCCGGAAGGCAGGCCTTCATGCAGTTGCTTTACCGGCAATTGCACGCTTGCCAGCAAGCCCGGACCCTTCCACACCGCGTAGATCGCCAACGCCACAAACACCAACAATTTGATCAGCGACTCGGCCGCAATGGCCAGCACCATGCCGTGATGATGCTCGGTGGCGTCGATCGTGCGTGCGCCGAAAAGAATGGCGAACACCGCCAACAGCACGGCACACCACATGGCGCTATCCACGCCACCCAACATCACCGCGCCGTGGGGACCGCCACCAAGGACGCCGAACGACATCGAGATCGCGTGAAACTGTAACGCGACGTACGGCACCACCGCCGTCACGGCGATAACCGCGACCAACGCCGCCAGGCCGTGCGACTTGCCGAAGCGCGCACCAATGAAGTCAGCAATCGAGGTGATATTGCGCTGCGACGTAATGCGCACCATCCGCCGCAGCAAACTGAAGCCAAACACGAATAGCAAAATCGGCCCGAGATAAATGGGCAAATACGCCAGGCCGCCACGTGCCGCCGTACCCACCGCCCCGTAAAAGGTCCACGACGAGCAATACACCGCCAGCGCCAAGCTATAAATAACCGGCCGCCATTTCGTTTGCGTGGTGTACAACGCATAGCGGTCACCGATGTAAGCCACCATAAACAGCAGCCCGACATACAGCAGCGCCATCATCAGCAGCAGCCAACCGTCAATCACGCGCCAACCTCCCCTTCATGCATAGCCGTAACGATGTCAGCCACGAAACGACGTGGCGGAAATCCCCTGCATCGTCCGTGCAAACGCGCCATAACGCAATCGCAAACGGCCCACGGGCGAGGTCTTAAGCATCTTCAAACGAGCCGCCTGAGCTGGAGATGCTATCCGTCGTTTCCGCAAACGGAGCCCATCCGGAACGTCGTTAAGTCGTATGCGGCAGCCCCATTCCCGCACCAAACATACGCTACGACGATGCCAAGCTTCCCGCATGACTAAGGCGCTGTGTGGCAGCGGGTAGCGGCACGCGCTGTCATACCGCGACAGCCTGTTGAAGCGGCCAATCACTGGCAGCCTGCCGCTGATCAAGCTGGCACCGCGCGGAGTGCACGCGATCAGCCACCTTGAGCCGAGCTTCACACGGATTGTCTAGACTGGACGAATGTGCCACGGCGCAGCCACCGCTACCACCACGGAGTCATGTATGTCCCCATCCAGCCAGCACGTTCCTGCCGTTCTGACGACGAGTGACCCTAATCCAGTCACACAAGCCATTCTTGATTTTGTTAGTCACGTGCCAGCCAGCAAGATCGATAGCAGCACTGACCCTGCCGCGGCCGCGCGGCAACTGGCCAACCGTGCCGCACAACGTGCCGCGCTCACGGCCGGCTCACTGGCGCTGCCACCGGGTCCGCTGGGTTGGCTGACCTTGCTGCCGGAAATGATTGCGATCTGGAAAATTCAGGGGCAAATGGTTAGCGATATTGCGGCGGCGTACGACAAGCACGCGACCTTGGGACGCGAGCAAATGATGTGGTGTTTGTTTCGACACACGGCCGCACAGGCGTTTCGCGACTTGGTGGTGCGTATGGGTGACCGTTTGGTATTTCGCCGCATGTCGCATCGCATCGTGCAGCGTGTGGCCAAACAAATAGGCGTCAAAATGACCCAGCGTACGTTGGGTAAAGGCCTGTCGCGGTGGCTGCCAGTGGTGGGCGCGCTTGGCGTTGGCGCTTATGCGTATTACGACACGGCGCAGGTAGCGACCACAGCGATTGCGTTATTCAGCGGCGAAGCTGTCATGGAAGACGAAGACGTTGAAGACGACACGATGCTGACGACGCCGGCCACGCCAAAAACGGCGGCGACCACGCGACGTGCCAGCAAGAAAAGTGTCGATCAAGCAACCACTGCAAACGCCGACAAAACAACTGGCAGCAAGCGCAAGACAACACCCCGAAAACCACGCGCGCCGGACGAGAAATAAGCATTGGGGCCGACGCCAGCGGATGACGCCCCGCGCTGTTTGCGGCAAGCTAGCCGTTGGCCCGCCATGAGAGTTCGCCCATGAAGTCATCCCACGACCGCCCGGTAGCGTTGGTCACTGGCGCCAGCTTGCGCGTTGGTGCGGTGATTGCGCGCGCGCTGCACGCGGCGGGATATGACCTGGCACTGCATTACCGCAACTCGACCACGGCCGCGCGCGCGCTGGCAGACGAGTTGGAGCAGCAACGCGGCAACAGCACCTTGCTGGTGCAAGCGGAACTGGCCGACGTCGCGACGCTGCCGCTCTTGGTGGAAAAGGTCGTTACCCATTTCGGCCGACTGGATGCGCTGATCAACAATGCGTCCACATTTTATGCCACGCCGGTGGGTGACATCACGCCTGCACAATGGGACGAATTGTTTAACGCCAACGCACGTGGCCCGCTGTTTTTGAGCCAGGCGGCCGCCCCGCATTTACGCGCCAGCCGCGGCGCCATCGTCAACATGGCCGACATTTACGCCGACCGCCCATTGCCCGACCACACCGTCTACTGCATGAGCAAAGCGGCGCTGGTGATGATGACGCGCAGTCTCGCCGTGGAGCTAGGGCCCGAGGTGCGCGTGAACGCCATCGCGCCGGGCAATGTGCTGTGGTCGACCAACCCGATCAAGGCCGAGACACCCGCCACGGTGGAGCAGCGCACCACGCTGCAGCGACAAGGCTCGCCCGACGATATTGCCAGCGCCGTGTTGTACCTGCTGCGCGACGCTGGTTATTGCAGCGGCGTGGTATTGCCCGTTGATGGTGGGCGCTTGTTACATATCTGAGTGGCGCTGATCTTTGCGCTCACAGACACGTGAAAAACTGCGGGACTGCGGCCATCGGAAAGCTCAGCGCCGACCGATAACTGCTACGCCGTGATCACGGCGCCGTGGTCAGGAAATGGCTCGTCACCCTTCCTTCGATGCCACGCCCAGCACCACCAGACCCGCTTGGCGCAACAACGCCGCCACGGTGGCATGACCGAATTCATTTTTCTCTAGCGCATGCGAAGTGGCGTGCCAGCGACCGTCGATGCACTCAGCCAGCAAATCAATATCGATCGCTACTTCCGTGGGGTGGGTACGATCGCGCCCCAGCACCAACTCCATCTGCTTGAGCTGCGCGACCACGGCAGCGCCATCGCCATCCTGCTGCCAAGTCACCAGCACGTTGAAGTAGTTGGTGCTGCCGCCGTCATCGGACGGGAAGTGCTGAATCGTCGTCAGCGAAGTGGTCGGACCAGTCGCTGCCAGTCGCACCAACGTCGCCCGCACGCACGCGTCGGAACCCAAGTTGGAACCCAGCACCAGCAGCCAGCAGCGCGCCATCAGTCGTACCGACGCTGCAAGCAAACGCCGACCCGCGCACAACCCAAGTTCAGCGCCGCCAGCGGTTTGTTGATACGCAGTTCAATCAATTTCGGCTGAAAGCGTTCAGCCAACATCGAGCAGCAGCTTTCAGCCAGCGTTTCCAGCAGGGCGTCCGTGCGCCCCGCCACATGCGCGCGCAGAACTGCCACTACCGACGCGTAATCCATCGTATCGGCAAGCGCGCCGCTGTCGGCTGGCTTGTGATTGTCATAGCCCAAGGTCACGCCAAACAGCAGCGACTGGCGAATTTCACGCTCCCACGCATACACGCCAATCAGCGCGTCGATACGCAAGTCTTCGATGAAAATACTATCCATGAGGGCAATCGTTGCAAGGGCAGACGCACAGGGTCGGCGACCAGAGCCACAGATGCAAGTCGACTATCTGGCCGGAAGCCGCACTCGCGAAGGCGAGCAGACTCGGCGGCAGGCGAAGAGGTGCTGCAACGCATGCCCGTCCGTTAGTCGCCGGTGCCCACAACCGGCGCCTGAATCCAATGCTCGCCGAGCGCAGAAGCCGCTCACGGCCCGAATGCATGCAGCCAGCGGCTTGCGACGGTTAGGAACGCCCTGCGTGATTCCGCAACCTCGGCGGCATTCAGCTGCCACAGCGCCGGCCCAACCGGAGCCGCTTGCCGACTAGCGAACGAGGGTCAGGCCATGATTTCAGCCACCGCGAGCGTCGCGAGGTCCCGGCTTGCCCAGCCGTTCCGCGGCTGAAAAGCCACCAAGTGGCAAGCGGAAACTTGTTCAGAGCATGCGCGCGACGTCTCGCCGGACCGCCGATGGTCGGCTGGCAGCGGGCTGGCAGGCTTGGCCGCAAAGGCCACCAACGCCCCGCCAAGCAAGGGCCGCGCTAGGTATTCACCGCGGTGGATGCGATCATGGAGCATGACTTCATTCGATACGCTCGCTCTTAAACCCGCCCTACTCGCCAGCGTCGAGGCACTCGGCTACACCACCATGACGCCAGTGCAGGAACAAAGCTTGCCGCCGATGCTGGCCGGCCGTGACGTGGTGGCTCAGGCACAAACTGGTAGTGGCAAGACGGCTGCGTTCGGTTTGAACTTGCTGCAATCACTCGACGTGGATACGACGCGCCTGCAAGCGCTAGTGCTGTGCCCGACCCGCGAACTGGCCGACCAGGTCAGTAAAGCCATTCGTAAACTGGCGGCCAATATCCCCAACGTGAAGTTGCTGACGCTGTGCGGCGGCATGCCGCTGGGACCGCAGTTCGCCTCACTCACGCACGACCCACACATCGTGGTCGGCACGCCGGGACGGGTGCAGGAACACTTAAAGCGCGAGAGCCTGCACGGCGGCGGCATCAAGACGCTGGTGCTGGATGAAGCGGACCGTATGCTCGACATGGGCTTCACCGAAGCCATTGAAGACATCATCGGGCGTATTTCCAAGCACCACCAAACGTTGCTGTTTTCTGCCACCTACCCCGATGGCATTCGCGCGGTAAGCCGGCGCGTCCAGCACGACCCGGTGGAAATAACGGTGGCCGCGCCGGTGAACGAGCAGCCCGCAATTGAAGAGCGTTTCCACGAAGTGGAGCCCGTGCAAAAACTCGACGCGTTGGCACAGATACTCAGCCGCGAAAGCGCGCTGCATCTCGGTCAAGAACAAGCGTTGGTGTTCTGCAATATGCGCCGTGAAGTCGACGCGGTCGCGCAGGAACTGGACCAGCGTGGTTTTTCAGCGCTGGCCTTGCATGGCGACATGGAACAGCGCGACCGTGACGAAGTGCTGGTCCGTTTTAAAAATCACAGTTGCAGCGTCTTGGTTGCCACCGACGTCGCTGCGCGCGGCTTGGATATCGTCGCGCTTCCGTTGGTCATTTGCTACGACATCGCGCACGACCCGGAAACGCACACGCACCGCATTGGCCGCACTGGCCGCGCCGGGCAGTCCGGCTTGGCCATCACCCTGTGCACCTCACGCGAGCGGCCGAAAGCCACCAATATTGAAGAACTCAATGGAACGCCGCTGCCATGGCATCCGTTGAAGGTGCCACCGTCCCGCGGAAAAACCTTGCATCTAGCACCGATGAAAACGCTAGTGATCGATGCCGGACGCCGCGACAAATTGCGTCCCGGCGACATCCTTGGCGCACTGACCGGCGACGCCGGATTAAAGGCGGCTGACATCGGCAAGATCGACGTTTTTGCTACCCGCGCCTATGTGGCCATCACCCGGGCACTGGCCAACAAGGCATTAAGCCAATTGCGCGCAGGTAAGATCAAAGGTCGCAATTTCCGCGTGCGACCGTTGGGCTGAGCACGCTGCACCCTTCGCACTTATCTGGATCTTCCATGCGTGGTCTAGTCGTTACTTTCATCTTGCTGCTTGTCACTACCGCGTGTCAGGCAGCGATTCCGGTTTACGGTTACAAGATCGTGCACACGTATCCGCACTCCACGTCGGCTTATACCGAGGGCCTGTTCTACAAAAACGGCTTCCTTTACGAAAGCACCGGCCAGAAGGGCAATTCAAGCATCCGCAAGGTGCAACTCGAATCCGGCAAAGTGGTACAGCAGCAAAGTGTGCCGGCACAATATTTCGGCGAAGGCATCGTCGACTGGAAAGATCAGTTGATCCAGCTGACCTGGCAAAGTGAAACCGGTTTCGTCTACGGCCTGAAAGATTTCAAGCTGCGCCACACCTTCCACTACCCGGGCGAGGGTTGGGCGCTGACGCGCAATAGCAAGCACATTTACATGAGTGACGGCTCATCCATCCTACGCATCCTCGATCCAGAAACCCTGACCTCGACCGGCAGCATCTCCGTGCTGGCCGACGGTGTGCCGGTGACCCCTCTCAACGAGCTGGAGTGGGTCAAGGGTGAGATCTACGCCAACATCTGGCTGACCAACCGCATCGCTCGCATCAACCCCACCACCGGCCAAGTGGTGGGCTGGATCGATCTGACCGGCCTGCTTGACGTCAAAGCACTACCAAACCCAGTCGACGATGTGCTCAACGGCATTGCTTACGACGCCGTACATGACCGCTTGTTTGTGACCGGCAAATGCTGGCCGAAGCTGTTCGAGATCAAGCTGGTTCCACGCCACAAGCACTGACTTGGCGACGAACACGAACTGAGCGGATGTCCCGCCCAGCTCAGCAGGCGCGTCGTTGAAAGCTCCGAAAGCTCCACATGACCGTTCGTTGGCTATTGAAAAGCGTTTCAGGTTCGTTGGACCGTACGGTTGTTGAAAGCCGCTAGCTCGTCTGGTTCGAATTAATTCAGGCCACCGTGGCGCTGCAACCAAAGCGCCGCCCCACGACCAGCCACGCGGCCGGTGGCAAAACTTGCATTCAACAAATAGCCGCCCGTAGGCGCTTCCCAATCAAGCATTTCACCGGCGCAAAAAACGCCGGGTCGCGCGCGCAGCATCAACCCATCGTCCAACTCCTCCAGCCGCACACCGCCGGCGGTGCTGATTGCCTCGGCAACCGGTCGCGGCGCGCGCAACGGAATCGGCAATGCCTTCAATCGCGCTGCCAGCGCGAATGGATCAGCCAAGGTCGGCTTATCGACCAGCTCAAACACCAGCGCGCACTTGGCAGCATCCAGCCCGGCGCGGCGACGCAACCAGTCACCAATACTGTGCTTACCGCGCGGCGCGGCAAGACGCTCGGCCAGCACCGGCTGGCTGTAACCGGGCACTAGATCAAGTTGCAACGATGCTTGGCCACGGTCGGCTAGTTGTTCGCGCAATTCGGCGCCGACGGCGTAAATCAAGCTTCCCTCCACGCCGTATTCGCTCAGCACACAATCACCCTGACGCGCATGCGCCGTACCGGCACGATCCGTCCACTGCGCCACCACGGATTTCAGCGGCGCGCCGGCACAGCGACTGATCAGATAATCGCTCCACTGCACCTCAAAGCCACAATTAGCCGGCTGTAGCGGCGCGACATCAACGCCAGCCTGCACCAGCGGTTCCACCCACGCAGCGGTCGAACCCAGACGCGGCCAGCTAGCTCCGCCAAGTGCCAACACCACCGCCGCAGCCGGCACCACGCGTTGCCCTTCCGGGGTCGCAAAATGCAACGCGCCATGCGCCTGCCAGCCGAGCCAGCGATGGCGCATATGAAAGGTCACACCCGACTCACGCAAGCGGCGCAGCCACGCACGCAACAGCGGCGCAGCTTTCATGTCCGCCGGAAACACGCGGCCCGAACTGCCGACAAACGTCTCCACGCCCAACTCATGCGCCCATGCCCGCAAGGCGTCCGCGTCGAACGTCGTCAGCCAGCGCGCTACCTCGGCATGCCTCGCGCCATAGCGTTCGACAAAGCGTGCAATCGGCTCGCTGTGGGTCAGATTGAGCCCGCCTTTTCCCGCCAGCAAAAATTTGCGGCCGACCGAGCCCATCGCGTCGTACACGTCAACGGATACGCCCGCAGCGATGGCCGCCTCAGCCGCCATCAATCCAGCGGGGCCGCCGCCGACTACCACCAGCTTGGGTAACTGAGTCGAAATCATGTGCGCATGGTCGCACGCTGCGCACCGGCCGTCAGCGCGGGTTATGGCTACGCGGCTGGTTCGCCCAAGGTAGGTATGCCCGAAGCAGGCTCAGCGCGTACTTCCCGGCTGAATCCCTGCGCATCAGCACGACCCGCGATCAAGCTGCAATGTCGTAACTACTTGCGTAACGCAACGATACAACGGCTTTCCAGCTCCAGCTCGAACCCATCACCGCGTCCGGATTATGCCGACGTTCGCACTAGATAATGTATGGACTAAGTAACCATAAATATTTAGATAGTGCGGCCCACGCGTTAATACTATTCGCAATACCTTACGACAAGAAATTACTACTTAATATTTCGTATTTTATCGATTTATATTTCCGTGATTTCCATCACCTAATTACAGATTAAGCGGTATTGACGCTTATTCACCATGGCCATAACGTAAAGTCATTCGTCATAAGGAACGTTGACGGACGATCCCGAATAAAGGCGCCATCGTTTCTAAATGCTGGCGCAAGCCGTCACACATGCGCAGCCAACTCCTATGGAAGGTTTGGGGGGAGCGGGCTGCCGCACACGTGGGATCGTTGGGTCATCCAAAACAGTGGTGCCGTCCTGTCCACGGCACTTTATTTCATGAGGTCCAAACGGCCGCATCGGGCGCGTTTGTCTTTGAAAACACTTCGGGAGAGCCACATGTCAAATCATTTTCATCTAAAACTATTAGTTGCCGCCATCAGTATGGCCGCAGCCACTTCGCTCAGCGCCACCCCAGTCAGCCAAGCAGTTACCAGCAATGCATTTGTTGCCTTGACGCAACAAGCAACTACCTTGCGCCAGGGTGACGTCATCAGTGGCGCTTTGGCTGCCTCGCAGCCGATCCATATTGAAGTCGCTTTGAAGCTACGCAATCCGGCGCAGTTACATACCTTTTTGGCCACGGCCAAAACATCGACACTGTCGATGGTGCAACACAAGATGTCGGCGACGCAGTTCGCTACCCAGTATTCACCCACGCTGGATCAAGCAAACAAGGTTGCGGCCTACTTGAAGTCAGCCGGTTTCAGCAACGTCACCATCGCACCGAATCGGCTACTGGTTTCGGCCGACGGTCGTGCCGACACGGCGCGAGCCGCGTTCCAGACCACCTTCACCAGCGTTAAGACAAAGGAAGGCCGCCACGCCTTCATGAACAACAGTGCGATACATATTCCGCTGGCACTGAAGGACAGCGTGTTGTCGGTCATCGGCTTGCAGACCGTGCATCAGGCGCACACCTTTGCCAAACGCGTACAGCCCGGTTACACCACGCAGGCCGTCACCGGGCATAACCCAACCGACTTTTCATCCATTTATGGCGGCACTGGTGTTCCCACCGCCGCTGGTGTCACCGTGGGTATCGTTACCCAAGGCAAGATCAGCCAGACCATCACCGACTTGAACACCTTTACGTCGCAAAACGGCTTGGCGACGGTCACCACGCAGACGGTCAACACTAACGGCACCGGTTCGGACACCAGCGGCGTCGACGAATGGAACTTGGACAGCCAAGACATTGTGGGCATGGCGGGTGGCCAGGTCGGCAAGATCATCTTCTACAACATCCCGACCCTGTCCAACGCAAACCTTACCGCCGACTTCAACACCATCGTGTCGGCCAACGCGACCAAGATCATCAACGTGTCGCTGGGCGAGTGCGAAACCTCGGCCCAGCAGGATGGTTCGGCTGCAGCGGATGACCAGATCTTCCAGCAGGCGGTGGCGCAGGGCCAGACCTTCTCCGTCTCCTCTGGTGACTCCGGCGCCGACGAATGTGGCGACGGCGGTACTACCCCAAGCAACCCCGCCAGTTCGCCGTACGTTGTCGCTGTCGGCGGAACAACGCTGAACGCCTCCACCACCACCTACACCAGCGAATCCGCGTGGTCAGGCGGCGGCGGCAGCGTCAGTAAGTTTGAGCCGAAGCCAAGCTGGCAAGCCAGCGTGCTAAGCGGCAGCTATCGCGGCGTTCCCGACATCGCCTTTGATGGTGACCCGAATAGCGGCGCGCAAATCATCGTGAACGGCTCCAGCACGCAAGTGGGCGGCACCAGCTTGTCTTCACCGCTTTTCGTTGGTTCGTGGGCACGCTTGCTAGCCGCTAATCCATCGCTGACCTTCGCCGCGCCGTATCTGTACCAAACCCTGACCGCAGCTGATTATCACGACGTCACCACCGGCAGTAACGGCGGTGAAAACGCGTCAGCCGGCTGGGATCTAACGACGGGTTTCGGTAGCTTCAAACTCAGCCAGGTAGCGGCTGACATTGGCGGCGGCAGCACACCGCCACCGACGGATGTGCCGCCGGTCGCCAACTTCAGTGATTCGGTTAGCGGCTTGACCGTCAGCTTCACCGACAGTTCGACCGACAGCGATGGCACGGTTGCTTCACGCTCGTGGAACTTCGGCGACGGCGCTACCTCCACCGCCACTAACCCCAGCCACACTTACGCTGCAGCCGGTACCTACAGCGTATCGCTGAAGGCAACCGACAACGGCGGCGCCAGCAACACCAAAACACAATCGGTGACGGTAGCGGGTACCGGCGGCGGTAGCGGTAATGCGCTGCAAAATGGCGTGGCGTTGACCGGCCAGTCTGCGGCAACCAATGGCCAACTGGCCTACACCGTCGTGATCCCGGCTGGCGCCAGCAACTTGGTGATCTCCGAATCCGGTGGTAGCGGCGATGCGGACCTATACACCAAGTTTGGCTCCGCACCGACCCTGTCCAGCTATGACTGCCGCCCCTACATGACAGGCAACAACGAAAGTTGCAGCGTGGCAGCGCCACAGGCCGGCACCTACTACGTCATGTTGAACGGCTATCAAGCGTTCTCCGGCGTCAGCGTCAAGGCCAGCTGGAGCACCGGTGGTGGCACCGGCGGTGGCACCGTTTTGCAGAACGGCACGCCGGTCACTGGCTTGCATGCAACCAAGGGCAAAGCGGTTAACTACACCATCGTCGTACCCGCTGGCGCCACCAACTTGAACTTGGCGATCTCCGGCGGTACCGGCGACGCTGACATGTACGTGAAGCTCGGCTCAGCACCAACCACCAGCAGCTACGACTGCCGCCCCTACGTCGCTGGCAACACGGAAAGTTGCACAGCGGCTGCACCAACTGCCGGCACGTATTACATCATGGTCCGCGCCTACGCCAGCTACACCGGCGTTACTTTGACCGGCAGCTATAACCCGTAAGGGCAGTCAATAAAGAACGGCACGCAAGCAGGCGTGCCCGACTCTTGAATGCAGGCCCGATCGGAAACGGTCGGGTCTTTTTTTGCGGTGGCGTTTAAACGTAGTAACCCGAACTCATTTACCGCGTTGCCGTGTATCGTGAACTTCTCGCTCGGGAGGACGTAAATGATGTTTCGAAGCATGCAGCTGTTACCACTTATTCTGCTTGGCGCGGTAGGCAGCAGCGCCGCGCAAACGCCAGTCACCCCGCACGAACAACCGCAACTACATGCATTGGCTAACGCGCCCAGCCAGACGGAGCTGCGTAACACCATTACCCATTTGGTGGGCTTCGGCACCCGACACACCTTGTCGGATACGACCTCGGACACACGTGGTATCGGTGCGGCACGACGCTGGGTAAAGTCTCGCTTCGAGGCTATCTCAAAAGAGTGTGGTGGCTGCATCGAAGTCATTACGCCATCGCAGATGTTCACCGGAAAACGCGCACCCACGCCCACCGAAGTTATGGACGTGGTCGCCATCAAACGCGGCAAAGGCGATCCGAACCGAGTCATCGTGATGACCGGCCATCTCGATTCACGCGTCACCGACGTAATGAACGCCACCAGCGATGCGCCCGGTGCCAACGACGATGCATCCGGCGTCGCGGCCTTGATGGAAGCGGCGCGTTTGCTGTCCAAACAAGATAATCAGGCGACGCTGGTGTTTGCCGCACTGTCAGGCGAAGAACAAGGTTTGTACGGCGGCAAAGTGTTGGCCGATTACGCGGTGGCGCACGGCTGGCAAGTGGAGGCCGAACTCAACAACGACATTGTCGGCAACAGCCGCGGCCAGAACGGTGTGATCGACAACACCACCGTGCGCGTTTTTTCCGAAGGCACCAAGAGTAACGAAACGCCAAAGCAAGCCGACTACCGGCGTTATCACGGCGGCGAAGTGGATTCACCCTCGCGTAACCTCGCCCGCATGATGGCGATACTCGCCAACGATTACCTGCCCAATTTGCGGGTAAAAATGGTTTATCGCACCGACCGCTATGGACGAGGCGGCGACCAAGTACCGTTTCTTGAAGCCGGCTTCCCCGCCGTGCGTGTCACCGAAGCGCACGAGGATTACACCCGCCAGCATCAAGACTTACGTATCGGAAACACCGATCAAGATCGCGGCGTGCATTATGGCGACACCATCGACGGCATCGATTTCCACTACCTCGCCAGCGTCACCGCGTTGAACACCATCACCATGGCGTCGCTAAGCCGCGCACCGGCGCCGCCACGCAACGTGGAAACACGCGGCGCCCTAGCCACCGACACCACGCTGAGTTGGAGCAAAGTCCCCGGCGCAGCCGGCTACCGCGTGCATTGGCGCGACACCACCGCCGCGCAATGGCAACACCAACGCGCAGTAGGCGATGTCGACCACGCGGTGTTGAAAGATGTCGTAATCGACGACTATTTCTTTGGCGTATCTGCGGTATCAGTCGACGGTTATGAAAGCCTCGTCGTGTTTCCCGGCTTTGCCGGTAGCTTCGATCGCTCGCATGCACCCACCACGCCATCAAGCAAACCATAGCGACGAACCGCCGTGGCGTAGCCGTCGCTAAAATAAGCCAGCAGCGACGGCGGTGTCGGTCACGACATCAAGCTAGCTAGCTCGGCCGACGGTGGGTTAAACACTTGCCGCATTGGCGTCCAGGTGAAGTGCCGTCGCTACGTGGCCTGCGTATGCGCGCGCTGCGCGTCAGCGCGTCAGCGCGTCAGCGCGTCAGCAACAGCGTAATCAGTACGCTCACGTTCCGCGTGGCTTGGCGCGATGCGTGGGCACCGCACTCCACGGGTCAAGCGGCCACGGGTGGCGTGGATAACGGCCTTTGAGTTCCTTGCGTACTTCGGGATAGGTGCGCTCCCAGAATCCTTTAAGATCTTGCGTCACCTGAATCGGCCGTCGCGCCGGTGACAGCAAGTGCAGCGTGACCACAACGCGGCCACCGGCAATGCGCGGCGTGTCCGCTAGGCCAAACAATTCCTGCAGCTTGACCGACAACACCGGCGCGGCTCCGACGACATACTCCAAACGTCGGCTTTGCCCGCTGGGCACGGTCAAGCTCTCCGGCGCGTTACTGTCCAGCGCTCGCCGTTGCTCATAACTGAGTTGCTGCATCAACGCTTGGGTTAACTCTTCCGGCTTCACACCATCGAGTCGATGCGTGCCGTGCAAACATGGCGCCAACCATTTTTCCAGCGATCCCAATAGCGCTTCGTCGGAAACGTCCGGCAAGCTTAACTCGGGCATCCAGTCGCGTAGCGATTGCATGCGCGTGCGCAAATCTGCCGCATGTTCGCTCCACGGCAACACGCTCAAACCGTGACTACGTACAGCGGCCAGCAAGCTTGGCAACGCATCTTCCGCTCGCACTGGCACGCTACGCCGCTCCAGCACAATCGAACCGAAGCGCTCTTCGACAAAGGCTTCCGCCGCTGCCCGCGCGTCGTTCCATTGCAGCACGCGCGTTTGCGTGAAGCGCTGCGGATAATCACGCTGCAATACCCGCAGGTCGATGGGCGCGGCTGCCAAAATCAAGCTATCGCGCGCTTCCTGGCGTAGATCGAGGGCCAGCAACCACGGTTCACCGCGCAGCGCCGTATTTTCGTGCAAGGACGCACCGCGACCATTGGCCAAGGTGTAACGCAAGGCATTGTTGTCATCCCGGCGCGCGACGCGGTCGGGAAATGCAGACAACAAAAGCTCGCCCACACTGTGACTATCTGGCACGCCGCTAGCCGCAGTTCGGACATCCAAACGCCGACGCCATCCCGTACTGACCCGATCGATGGCAGCCAATGCACCGCTATCCGCTTGCCCGCGCAAACCGCTACTACGGCGATCACGCCACGCATGTAGCGCAGCAACCCGCACCCGAAAATCATCGTTGCGCGCATCCGCGCCGCGCATGGGCGAACGGGCATCCATGAGCGCCAGCAAATCTGCCATCAGCGATCGTTGCAGCGCAGGCGCGCGCCGCGCCGCCGCGGCCAAACGCGGCGCCGTGCCCAACTGCACCATCTGCCGACCCAACTCAGTGAGCGCGCCGCGCTCATCCAGCGCGCCGAGTTCGATCAGCAGCGAACGCGCCTGCGCCAACGCACCCTCCGGCGGCGGATCCAGCCAATGCAAAGTAGACGTCTGGATGGCGACACCCCACACGGCCAATTCCAGCGCCAAACCAGACAGCTCAACATTGGCTATTTCCGCACTACGCGCCACCTCCAGACGCTTGCTTTGTGGCCACAAGCGATACGCCACGCCCGCCGCCACGCGGCCAGCACGACCGGCCCGCTGATCGGCCGACGCCTGCGAAATAGGCACCGTCTGCAGCCGCGTGAAGCCTGTATTGGGATCAAAGCGCGGCTCGCGCGCGAGCCCACCATCCACGACGGCGCGAATACCCGGCAAGGTGACGCTGGATTCGGCCACATTGGTGGCTAACACCACTCGGCGCGAGCCGGGCAGCGCGGGCGACAACGCCATTTGCTGCGCGGCTTGCGACAACTCACCATGCAGCGCGAGTACTTCCACCGTGCCGTCGGCTACGCCATCCAACGTTGTCTCAAGCAAACTCTGCACGCGCGCAATCTCACGTCGACCGGGCAAAAACGCCAGGACGTCGCCGTCATTTTCCTGCAACGCCTGACGCACTACGCGAGCCATCTGATATTCCATGGCCTCCTGCACACGCGCCGGCGGATGCACGATCTGCACCGGAAACGCCCGACCTGGACTGGTCAGGCGCGGCGCGTCCAGCCATTGCGCGATGCGCTCGCCATCCAAGGTGGCGGACATCAACAGTAGGCGCAGGTCGGGCCGCAACGTGGTTTGCACTTCCCACGCCAAAGCGGCGCCCAAGTCGCCGGCTAGGTGGCGCTCGTGAAACTCGTCAAAGATGACGGCGCCGATAGCGGTCAGTTCGGGGTCGCGCTGAATCAACCGCGTCAAAATACCTTCGGTAACCACTTCGATGCGCGTAGCCGCACTCACTTTGGACTCAAAGCGAATGCGGTAGCCAACCGTTTGACCGACTTCTTCACCGAGCTGGCGTGCCATGAACTGCGCCGCCGCACGCGCGGCAATCCGGCGTGGCTCCAACAACACCAGCTTGCGCCCGGCCATCCAATCGGCACTCAACAGCGCCAACGGGACCTGGGTGGTTTTACCCGCACCCGGCGGCGCTTCCAAAACCAGGCGCGGACACGTAAGCAACGACGCGCAAATCTGCGGCAGCAGCGGCGTAATCGGGAAGCAAGGAAGGGGCGTACTCATCGTCGCCCATGGTAATAGCTGGTGGCGCAATTGATGCCCGCTAGCGCCCGCGTCTCGCCATTGACCAAGCACCTCACCTACGCCAGCGCCACGCTATATCAAAGGCGAGCTGCGGCGCACCGGCAGTACCGGGCACACTGGCATCAATCCGCGAAGGATGGCCTGCACAAACCTCCGTTCCTCGTTCCAGCAGCACTCAAGCAGCGCGAGGTTGACGACTTATCCAAGAATTCCCTGAGGCTGGGGGCGATAAGAAGACTCGAGGTAACACGTCCTTTGCGCGAAGGCAGCAACTGGCGACTCGTAGCCCAGCGCGATTTTATGGGCCAACAAGCAGCGGCAAGTAGTGGACCGCGCAGTGGGCTGTGCGGTCCAACTAGTTGCCGCCAACGCAGCTAGGGCTTCCTTGGCGCCACACACGCTATGGCCGATTTCCGCGCCACCGCCGCACCCGCCACATCCCGCAAGCGGTCGCGCGCTTCGGCGATCACCTGCCAATTTTGCGCGCACAGGCTACCGCGATGCGTTCCTTCCCGCCACGAGCGCAAGGCGATAGTTTGGGCCGCAACGTAGTCGGTCTGGCCCATGGCCGCGACTGCCTGCTGCTGCAACTGCGCCGGCGAAACTACGGTCGTTGGCCGCGCCGCAACGGAACTCGCGAGAGGCATGATTGCCACTGGCGTGCTCGCCGCTGACGTGACCGGCGTCGGCGTCTTGCGCAACGGTGCCAATGACTCGAACTGGCTCTGGTATTCGTCGGTGATGCGCTTGGCATCTTCGCCGCCGCGAATCACCCGCGGCGTAATCAAGACGATCAGTTCAGTGCGGTTGCGGCTGCGATTGGTGCTACCAAACAAGCGGCCCAGTACGGGAATGCGGTTAAGCCCTGGAATACCCGTGTCAGTATTGCCCTCGGCCTGCTCAATCAGGCCACCCAGCAACACCGTCTGGCCACTCTGCACCGCCACTTGGGTCGCCAATTTGCGCTGTGAAATGGCTGGATTGCCGTTGACCAAGGGCACCGACTTGTCCGCCTGGCTGACCTCCTGACTGATGTTCATGTAGACCAAGCCACCGGGATTGATCCGCGGCTGCACATGCAAGATCACGCCGGTATTCAAATAGCTGACCTGGCTGTAGGTGCTCGCCGTGCCGATGCCCGTGTTAACACTAGTCTGGTTGATCGGAATCTGATCACCGACTGCGATGCTCGCCGTCTGGTTGTTGATCACCACCATGGAGGGCGCCGACAACGTCTTGGTGTTGCCACTAGTCTCCATCGCACGCACGGCAACCTGTAGATTGCTGTTGAGGAACGAATAGAAGAACGGTTCGCCACCGTAGGCACTGCCACCCTTGCCCAGCCCGATCTGCCGATGCCGGTACGGCTGACCGGGGGCAAAATTACCGCCGTCTGTGCTGCCGGTACTTCCGGTCAACCCTTCCAGATACCACTGCACACCAAACTGGAACTCGCCGGTAAGGCTGACTTCCAGAATGCGCGTTTCGATTTGTACCTGTAGCGGCACGTTGTCCAGTTTGATAATGGCGGACTTGATTTCCTCCCACTGTGACGGGCGCGCACGCACCAGCAACTGATTGCTGCCATCGACCGAGCTGATCCGCACGCTGCCATCGCTGGAGCTGTACTGCTGTTCACTCGAGCTGCCGCCAGCGCCACTGTCGGCACCAAACGTAGAACCCCCGCTGCTACCAAAGCCGGTAGCGCCTGCACTTCCGCCACCGCGGGAGTTGGACATGTCACCGCCTGATGCGCCGCTACTACCAAACCCCGTGGACGCGCCACCGCCATTGGATCCAAATCCGCTGGAACCACCCGTGCCACCTGCCGAACTGCCAAAACTGCCGGCGGTGCCGCCCATGCTGGTTCCGCCGTTAGCATTGTCAGCCATACCCAACGTGCTGGAGGTAAGGCCGGGACCGACCCTGCCACCACTATCGCCGCCACCGTTGCCACTACTGCCAGCACCGTTGGTGTAAATCTGCGCCAGATACTTCGCCAGATCCGACGCTTTGATGTTGCGCACGTCGTAAACGAACAACTGCGGCTCGTTACCACCGCCGCGATCAATGCGTGCAATCCAGTCGCCCACTTCGTGCAGGTATGCCGGCTGGGTACTGATGACCACCAGCGCATTGGTGCGCGCAATGGGGATGAAACGCATCATGCCGGCCAGCGGCGTATCGCCATGGATGCCGAATAGGCTATCCAGCTTGGGCATCAATTCACCGACGGTGGCGTACTGCAAATTGAATACGCCGACCGACATGCCACGGAGCCAGTCCACGTCAAATGTGCGCACCATGCTCTGGTAGTTTGTCAGTTCCTGCGGCGTACCCGACAGCACCAGCAGGTTGCGCGCCGGATCGATCAGCAAGATGGAATCTGCCCGTGCGAACGGCTTGATCAGCTTGCTCATTTCGGTGGCGGAAATAAAGTGCAGCGGGAACAAGCGCGTCTGCATGCCACCTTGCGGGGCGGTGCCACCCAGCGTCGGCACGAGGTTGCCGGCCACCGCATCCTTTGCCGGCAAAACCACATAACCACCGTTGCGGTGAACCAACGCGTTACCGGTCCACGACAGCAAGGTTTCCAATATCGGCAGCGCCTGTGCGTGATCCACGGGCTCAGACGTAGAGAAGGAAATATTCCCTTCCACACCCGGCACGATCGTGTAGTTCTGCTTCAGCAGATCGCCAAGAATCGCCTTAACCACCGCCTGCACTGGCTGATTTTCAAAGTTGAACGTGACCGCGCCCGTGCCGGCAGCAGCTGGCCGTGGCGTCTTCAGCGCCGTGGGTTGAATGAAATGCCCGGTGCCGTTGCTGATCTCCGGTTTCGCCACCGGGTCTTGACTGTTGGCCAAGTCAGTATTTAGCGGCAACGGTTTCGGCACCGGGTTTTGCGTGCCGGCCATGGCCTCGCGCTGCAGGGCACCGTTATCCGGCGTCTGCGGTATCGACGCACAACCCGCCAACGTGACGACGACGGCCATGCCACCGGCGCGCAGAATATGTTGAGTAAGCTTGCGAAACATGGACTAACGCACTCCTTCGTTGGCGGCAGCGGCGCTGGCCGCACGACGTTTCTTGATAGTTTCTCGAAGCTGATTGACGCGCTCACCGGCATCCTGTGCCGCCGTGTCGGCAGCGGGGACGCGTGTCATTACGGCCACGCCAGCACTGCCCTCCGCCGGCGCATTCCCCCGCGCGCCGGACGATGGCGGCGGCGGACGTGGGCTCGCATCGGCACTAGCACGTCGCTCGCCAGCACCGGCTTTCGGCTTGTCGATCGGCGCGCCGGCCGGCAAAGTCAACTCGGTGCGTCCCGAGGGCGCATCGAACACAGCCGAACGCGAGCGCAATTCCACCAGCTTGGCACCGCCGTCCGGTAGCGCCTCGCCCTCGCGCACGCGCACTTGCTTATCGCCGTTTTTGTCATGCAGCAACGCCATGCGCAGCGTCGGGGTAATGATGATGCCGGTCAGATCCAGATCACCCAGACTGCTACCACCGTCGGAGGCGCGTGCGACCGGCTTGCGATCCGGACTGAACAGCGATTTCTGCCATACCACGGCAAACTGCTCCAGCGGCACGGGTTGGGGCAAATCAGCTGATTGACTTGCCGGCGTTAACACCGCCGCGGCTCGAGGCGCTGCCCAACGCACATGCCGGCCAACGCCGGCCACCAACATCAATAACGGAATAGCCAGCACGACCACCAGCACCATCAAGAGCGGCGTCAGCCGACGCTGTCTGGCAGCCTTCATGGCGTCGCCTCCGCGTCTGCACTGGCGCTATCACCGCGCAGTGGCAGCGCCGCCAACGCGTGATGTACCGGTCGGATATAGCCAGACAAGGTGAACTGCACCTCCAGCGGCGCGGCGCTGTTTTGACTGGCCGCCACGGGGTTGCGGTAGACGCTGATGTCGTCCACAAAAACATACGGCACGCCTTGTTCAAGCGCTTGTAATACAGCGGCTAACGGCTCGATATCACAGCTCAAACTGATACTGACGGCCGCCTTTTGATACGGCTCTCCCGCCGTTATCGACGGGTTCGGCAGCGGCATCTTCTGGCTTACGGCGCAGCTACCGCCCTTCGTGTTAGCCGCCACCACGTCCACCACGCGCTGCATCAAGTCGGCAGCTGCAGCGCTGGTATCGTCGGCCGCCAGAAACGCCTGACTGGCGGCCTGGCCTGCGCCCAAGGCAGCGATGCGCTGTTCCAACGCCGGCTTTTCTGCCAACGCCGCCGCGTAGCGACTTTGCGTATCGCGCAAGTCAGCCATGTCGCTACCGATTTGTTGCATCGGCGCCACAAACCACCAGTGCAGCAGAAGAAAATAGCCAAGCACTAAAACCAGCAGCAACAAACCAACGGCCGCCAGCCGGCTATCGCGAGGACTAAGTTTGACCATCTTCATGGCCGGCTCCCGCTGCTAGCCGGCACGGCAGCGGCTGCCGACTTGGCTTTTTGCACGATCGGTTCCGGCACCTTGGCGGTCAGGTAAAAGCGCTCTTTACCCGTGGTGGGATCAGCCTGGATACTGCCTTGAAAGCTGGCTTGGGTCAGCACACGAGAATCTTTCAACGCGTCCAGCAATTTCGCCGCCTGCACGGCTTGTCCTTGCAAGCCGATCTGGCCGGTGTTGTCGACGCTGAAACGCTCCAGCCAAGCAGTAGTTGGCAAGCGTGTCGTCACGTCTTGCAACAGACTCAACACCGATACCGTATTCTTTTTGCGCTGTGCCAAATAGCCGGCAGCACCAGCGTTATCTTGCAGCTGTTGGCGCAGCGACACCACTTGCTGCGCCTCACCACGCATGCTTTCTACGCGCGCCTGCATCCGCTCCAACACTGCCTGACGATTGTGTAGCCATTGGCCAAGCAGCAAAAACACCAGCAATACCGCGCCCGCCGCCAAGGCAAGATTCAGACGCAAACGCGGATGCGAACGTTTCGGCACCTGCGCCGGCGGTAATAAGTTGGCCCCGAAGCGGCCTGCACCAACAGCCAAATCCACCGCATCAATGGGCACGCCCAGCGATTGCAAACTCGCCAACAGCGGATCCAGCGTACGCCGTCTGACCACCAACAATTCGGCATTGAACCGGCCCGCTGGCGCCGGCGTCGGCAACGCGTGCGCGCTGTAGTACACGTCGGCAACGCTGAATGGCGTTTGCCGATCCATCTCGAAGGCGACAACTTGCTGCAAGTTGTCGCGCGCCGCCAAGGGCAGCGCCAAGGTCCGCTGCAGCACTGCCGTCGCCGGCAGCACCAAGGCAATATGCAGATCGATGTGATCCACGTTTTGCAACGCCGCATTCAGCGCGCTCTGGCGCACCGAAGCATCGGCGTCGTCACTCCAACGAGCTACCGGATCGACACTGCCGCTAGGGCGCAACGACCACTCGCCATCCACTCGCTGTAACAAATACCAATCGGCACCATCGCTAAACCAGACCCGCCACCGCGGGGGCAGTAGCGCGCGCAACTCGGCACCCCACCAGCCTAGAAATGCTGGCACAGGTGAAGTCCGCCAGGCGTGGCGTACACCCTCCCACAACGGTCGCAGTGACTGCGTTGCCGTACTCATTCAGTATTTCCCTCCTGCCAGCGAAGCACTACATATGGCTGCACACCCACTTGCCCCGCCTGCAAGCGAATCGTCGCGCGCACTATCGCACGAGTGCCGTCCGCCAGCTTAGCCGCTGACTTGATACTGTGCGTTACGCCATTATTGAGGACCAGCGAAGGATCGTTCGCGTTCTTCTTGCGAGCGGCGTAGACGAGCGCTTGCTGTTGTTGGTTCATGCCGGGAATGGCCGCCAGCGCTAGCGGGGGCGCGATGTTTGGGTCGGGGCTGGGGTTGCCCGACCATACAGTGATGTCCGGCGCCAGCGTACGATATAAGGCCGGTGTGACGCCCAATACCAGCTGCAATTCTTCGACGCTGGCGAACGGACCATTTCGCGGCCCATAGTGACGCCCGGCCGCCGCGTATTGCGCGCGCCGGGCATCCGCTTCACCTTCCAGACTAGGTTGACTGCGCCACTCCACCACATGACTTGCCACCACTTGTGCCTGCGTTTGATCCAGCCCAGCGGCGCGAAATAGCCCCTGCAGTACCTCGGGCGTGGCGGCGTTCAGATCCACCTTGCCACTCTCACCAATGGCTGAGATGGTCACGGCGGCGCCGTCATACTGGAATGTATACGGGCGCCCATCACCTACCCAACGCTGCTTCAACACGGGGTCTTGCAAACCGTACACGGCACGCATAATGCCGGCCTCTGCCGCGTAGTGCGCTTGGGTTTGGGCAAATTGATAGCGCGCCTGTAACCCCTCGGTGCGTGCCAAGGCCGCATAGCCCCCCAGCAGCACGGCCAGCAAGGTGCACGCCCACAACACCAGCAACAACGCCACACCACGTTGCCGCGCGGCAAAGGGCGAGGACGTGCGCATCAGCGCAACCCCATCCGGCGTGGCGCCGTTTGCCCGGCGCCGTTGACGGGGCTGATACGCAGCGGTACTTCCAGTCGCGGCCACGGATAGTTGCCTTCGGTTTGCAACTGGATGCTGACCAAGCGCGGCAGTAAGCGACCATCTGGCCACACCCCCGACCAATCGACCGGCTTTCCTTCCGCATCAACGCCGCGATATTGGAACGTCCCGCTTTTGATGTGATCAAGCAGCACCTGCGGATCACCAAGCGTTTGCGGCGGCCGACCATCCGGCGGTAGCAAGGTCAGCGTCAGCACCAGTTGCCAGGTGCCCTTGTCGTCTTCGACCAATTCGAGGCGTTGTAACTGCGGCCCTAATTTGCCCAGATAGCCCGGCAACGGCGCGACGTAGCGCATCTCGTGCTCACTACCTTGAAAGTACACATCCTCACCTTTGCTATTGTGAGCGATGGCTTGGGTCAGCGTTTGTGCCAGCTCGCGCCGCAAAAACTGCTGGGCAGAACGAATCTGGTCGACGCGATCAATGGCAGCGGTCCCGGAACGCACGCTGTGGGTGGCGCTACGCAGCCCCGAATACACGCCCACCAGCAGCAACGCCAGCAACACTAGCGAAGCCAAAACTTCCAACAGCGTAAATCCGCCAGCGCGCTTCATGGCCCACCCAGCCCAGCACCGGGCAAACCTTCCGGCGGCGGGCCGGCCAAGCGCAATGTCTGAAAATGGGCGCTGCGCGGGCGCGCTGCTGCGCCCCACAACACGTTCAAATCAAGCTGATACAGCTGCAAGGACGAAGCTTGCTCGGGTGGCAGCGGCGGACTCCAGCGCGTCACGTGCAACTGCCAGCGATAGGTTTTATCGAACTGACCGGAGCTAGTACCTAGCTTGATCGGGTCCATCACAAAAACACTATCCAGCTTGCTGCGTGCCCACATCGCGGCCTCGCTATGCGCGGCTGCGTTTTGCGTCAGGCTGATGGAACCGGCTGCCACTTTCATCAACGCCGTAAAGGTCAACGCCAGCAACAAAATGGCGGCAATCACTTCAAGCAAACTGAAACCGGCTTGCGCGTGCGCAAGCGGTTGACGGCACAACCGCGTCGCATACGGGCGCGGCACCGGCGCGATTTCTCGGCGTACGCAGGTCACTTCACTATTCCTGTCACAACACGGACTTGGCCGGTCAACCAACTGACATTGACGTGCCACTGCCGCTTGCCCATTTGTAACGTAATGCGCCCGCCGGTCGAGCTTCCGTCCGGAAAAAAACGGATACGCCCGGTGTGCGAATTGGGTTGATCTTCTTTGGCGCTGGTGATCGATAAACGCATGCCCTTGGGTAAGCTGACATCGCGACCTTTCACGTTGCGATAGCTGTTGGCTTGCGTGTCCACATCGAAGTTTTGTGTTTCACCATGCACGATGGCCTGCGTACGCGTGGCACGCAGCGCGGCCGAAAGCTCGGCGCTGGCGGAACTCACTCGCGCGCTAGCCAAGCCTCGCGTCACCGATACCGATACCGCCGCCGTGGCGATACCAATCAGCACGATGACCGCCAGCATTTCCAGCAACGTAAAGCCGCGACTGCTGCCTGCACGCGAACGCCCTACAACCCATTTGGGACTGCATGCGTTCACGTGCGAGGTCGCTGACTGGCGGATCATATTCACGGCAACCGTAAGGCGCGCCTTACTCCCAATTACCCACATCCTTACTCAAACCCTCACCGCCGGGCTTGCCATCCTGACCGTAGAAAATAAGGTCATAACTACCGTGATCACCGGGCGCCTTGTAGCCGAAGCTGTGCGTCCACGGATCTTTCAGCCCGGACTCTTTCGCATAAGGACCCTGCCAATTTGGTGCATTGCTGGGTTTGACGACCAAGTCCTGCAACTGCTGCGGCACCGTACCGTTATCCAGCGCGTAGTTTTCAATGTCCTGGCCCAGCGTGGTCAACTGCGCCTTGCCGGCGCCGTACTTACCCTTGTCCAGCTTGCCGATAACCGAAGGCACGATGACCGCCGCGATAATGCCGATCAACGCGATAACGGCCAACATTTCCAGTAGGGTAAAACCGCCTTGGCGGCGAGTGGGACGGGGGTGCCGGGTGTACATAGAAAGCCTCGCTAAATCGATTTGAAAGAATGAATTTTGCCGCAGCGACCAGTCAGACCGAACGCTACTGTCGCATCACTGAATGCTGCCGGTCAGGGTCAATAGCGGCAGCAAAATTGCCGCCATGATGATGCCGACCATGACCGTCATGACGATCGTCAACGTCGGTACCAAGGCTGCCAACAACCGGTCGATGGAGCGCTTTGACTCCAGTTCAAACGTGTCCGCAACTTTCAGCAACATGATGTCCAGTTGACCAGCCTCTTCACCCACTTGCACCATTTGCATCGCCAAGCGCGGAAACAGATCCGCATGCTCCATCGCTATGTGCAAACCGGTGCCACCTTTAACCGCTTCTTGCGCTGCCACCAACGCCGCATCGAGTGCGCGATTGCTGGTGACTTGACGCGTAATGCTAAGCGCGCTGAGCAAGGGCACGCCATTTTTCAGCAACGTGCCCAAGGTGCGTGCGATCCGTGCGGTTTCTACCTTCAGCAGCAGCGGCCCCACCACGCGCAGCGACAACACACGCTTATCCCACGCCAACCGCGCGGTCGGGTCGCGCAAGCGCGAGCGCCACACCAGTACGCCGCCAATAATGGCCAATGCCATCAACCACCACCATGCCTGCAAGGTATTGCCCAACACCAGCACCACCTTGGTGATCCACGGAATAGGCACCTGCATATCGGCAAAAATGGGCACGAACTGCGGCACCACATAGGCCAGCAATAGCACTAACGAACCGAGTACGCCGACCATTAGAAACGCCGGGTAAATCAGCGCGTTGATGACACTGCCGCGCATCGCCTGCGAGCGCTCTAGATAATCGGCCAGACGGCGCAGCGTTTCTTCCAGCGAGCCACCGGCTTCACCAGCGCGGACCAAGCTGACATACAACTTGGGAAATACGCCGTGCTCTTCATTCAATGCCGACGACAAGGTGGTGCCACCGCGCACGCGATCACGCACCCGCTCCACCAGTTTTTTCGCCGACTCACCTTCGGGCAAATCCAGCAAGATGGTTAACGCGCGATCGAGCGGCTGACCAGCACCCAACAAGGTGGCCAATTGATGGGTAAATTGCGCCAGCTGATCGCCACTGAACGGACCGCGCTTGAATAATCCCGCCAGTCCACGACCGCCAGCCACGCCCTCAGCCTGTTTCACTTCCAGCGGCGTATGCCCTTGATCCTGCAAGCGGCTAATCACCTCGTCCAGGCTAGCCGCCTCCATCTGCCCGTGCAGCGTTTCACCGGCATCGCTCACTGCTTTGTATTGGAACTGGCTCATAGGGCGAGGGACGAAGAACGAGGAGTGAGAAACAAGTTGTCGTTCTGCGACATCCCGCCCGAAAGGACGGGTGCAGCATCTGCGAGAAGCGCATCCAAACTACCCTGTTTCCTCGCTCCTACCCATGGTTGGCTAGCTTTCTTGCGTAACACGCAGCACCTCCTCCAACGTGGTGATACCGGCAATCGCCTTGCCGATACCATCCTCGTACATGGTGCGCATGCCTTCGGCGCAAGCTTGTCGCTCGATTTCACCAGCATCTGAGCGCTTCATCACCAACCGACGCAGCGGGTCACTCATGGTCAGAAACTCCATGATGGCGCGACGGCCGCGATAGCCGCTCGGGTTGGCGGCGCTAGTGCCGGGTTTCCACAGGCGAATGGGGCGTTCGTCGGTATATTTTTCCAATTCAAATTGTTCCACGACTTCGGGCAGCGCCTCGTATGAAATGGCTGTTTCCGGATCGAGCCGGCGCACCAAGCGCTGCGCCAGAATGCCGTTGATGGTGGAACCCAGCAGGTAATCTTCTACGCCCATATCGAGCAAACGCGTGATCGCGCCCGCGGCCGAATTGGTATGCAGCGTTGACAATACCAAGTGACCGGTCAACGCCGATTGAATGGCAATGCGACAAGTTTCCAGATCGCGCATTTCGCCGATCATGATCACGTCGGGATCTTGCCGCATGATCGAGCGCAAAGCACCGGAAAAATCCAGACCGATCTGAGGCTTCACTTGAATCTGGTTGATACCTTCCAACTGGTATTCAACCGGGTCTTCCACCGTAATAATTTTTACGCTTGGCGTATTGATACGCGCTAGTGCGGTATACAGCGTGGTGGTTTTGCCTGAGCCGGTCGGGCCAGTCACTAACAAAATGCCATGCGGGCGTTGCAATACGTCCACAAAACGCTGCTGAAAGCTGTCGGTGAAACCCAACGACGAAAAATCAAACACCACCGATTCACGATCAAGAATACGCATGACCACCGACTCACCAAAACTGGTTGGCACCGTGGAAACACGTAGGTCCAACTCCTTGCCCTGCACCCGCAATTGAATGCGGCCATCCTGCGGCAAGCGGCGTTCAGCGATATTCATCCGCGCCATAATTTTCACGCGCGAGATCACCGCCGCCGTGGAGCTGGACGGCGGCGCTTCTACTTCATGTAACACGCCATCAATGCGATAGCGCACCTTCAAGCGGCTCTCAAACGGTTCGATATGGACGTCCGAAGCACGCTGCTCCACCGCATGCTGCAAGATCAGATTGACCAAGCGAATCACCGGCGCTTCCGACGCTAGGTCACGCAAGTGTTCCACGTCATCGTCTTCTTCCGTGGTGCTGCCATCGAGGTTTTCCACAATGGTGCCCATCGCCGAACGGCCGGTACCGTAGTAGCGCTCGATCAAATCGTCAATTTCTGAACGCAAACCCACCCACAAAGCCACCGGCCGACCCGCCGCCAGCTGGACGGCTTGCAACGGATAAGGATCAGCCGGATCGGCAACCACTAGCGCCAAGCCAGTCTCTCTGTCTTGTACTGGCACCACGTGCTGCTGCTTCAGAAAACGCAGGGACACTTCCAGATCGGCCGGTGGCAATTCGGGCGCATCTTTCGCGGCCAGTAACGGCACGCTCAGTTTCTCAGCCCACGCTTGGGCCAAGTCATGTTCGGACACCAGACCCAACCGCGCCATCAAGGTGGTCAAGGTGCCCTCAGCCGACTCCTCGTGCAAGCGACGAGCGCGGCTCAGATCACCTTCTTTCAGACGTCCACGCGCCACCAACAAGGCACAGACTTCCGCCTCGCGATGGTCCGCCGCGCCTTCCGCTCCGCCAATTGTTGGCACCATCACTGCCGCCATCACTCACCCCGTTCAATACTTTATTCGTGCCGCCAAGCCGCGAGGCAAAACAGCAATGTTCTTTGGTATCACACTACCGCTGCCTTGGGCGAGTGTTGTTTGGCAATCACACCAACGCAATAAAAAACCGGCGCCCTTACGAGCGCCGGTCATATACCTCAGAACAACGCCTTGCGGTGTTTACCAGCCAAAGCCAACACCTACACCCGCGCTGTGCTCACTACCACTGGCAGAGGCGCCAAAGGTGAGATTTGCACTGGGTGCAATGCGGGTTGAGTAACCCACCGCCAACGCCGCCCGGTCACCAAACTGACCAACACCGACGCCAAGACGATTATCCTTATCGACACCTTGCGTACTGAACGCCATTTGCGCCATCGCCGCGCCCATCGCACCGACTCGGTCGATCCGCTGGTCGACCCGGTGGAAGCGGTCGTCCACATTGCGACGGAAGTTTTCGAAGTCCGATGCACCGACGAAACTACCGAACTTGGTATCGGTGTACGCCTTCGCCTGGCCCAAGGTTTTCACGTCAGCGGCGTCCGAGTAGGTTTTTGCGGTAGCCAAGGCGTCGTTAACTTGCGCCGTATTGGCCGCATCGGTCGCCTGCGTGCCGGCCGCGACATTGGTGACCTGCCGCGTGGCCGTCGTCGTACCCACCGAGACCGTATTGGCGCGATCAGCGACCGACCCTTGCCCCAGCGCAACGGCCCCAGCCGCGGTAACCGAACTGCCCTGCCCCAACGCAGTACCAGACGCCGCCGTCACTGAGGTGCCTTCGCCCACCGCCACGGCGTTAGTCGCCGCCACGGCGATGGTGGCATTGGCACCCACCGCGGTACTGCCGTCGGCGTTCACTTTGGCATTACCACCCAGCGCGGTGTCGTTCGGACCGGCTGCGTAACTGTTGCCGCCTACCGCCGTTCCATTCACACCGCCGACTTTCGCATTGGAACCAATCGCCACACCGCGCGAGCCGGCGGCCACGGAAGCGTCATCGCTGCCGTCACCGACGGTATCAACCGCGATCGCACCGAGGTCTGCGGTACTTGCCTGCAAATCACCAATCTGACCTTCGATACTGCCAACCCGACCATCCAGCGCACCAATAGCTGCGGTATTGCCGGCAATGGCATTCGTATTGGTATCCACCTGGGTGTTCACGCTACCAATGACCGTGCTCAGTTGTGACATGTTCACCGCATCCGTAGCTGCCGTACCCTCCGCCACATTGGTGATCTGTCGTTCGGCACCCGCTTTACCCACCGATACGGTGTTAGCGCGATCAGCCACCGAGCCTGCGCCCAACGCTACGCTGCCATCAGCATTGGCCACGCTGCCGGCCCCGACGGCCACGCTACTCACCCCACTGGCTACTGCTGCATAGCCTGCCGCGAAGGAGAAATTACCCACTGCTGACGCGGCATAACCTGCAGCCGTACTAGCAATGCCGCTAGCAACACTTTCTGCGCCGAACGCGCTGCTCGCATCAGCCGTGGCGTTAGCCAGATAGCCTGAAGCTGTCGACTCCGCGCCAGTCGCCACGCTTTCTGCACCAAGTGCGGTCGACAGGTCACCAGATGCGAGAGCCAAAGCACCCACTGCTGTTGACTCCGAGCCATCCGCTTCAGCACCAACGCCGACAGCCGACGCGTACTGGCCGGCGATCGCACTGGCACCGATGGCCGTACCACCATCAGCGGCGGTTGCTGATCCCGTCGTACCGCTCAGTACGTTGGTCGCTTCGCCACCAACAGCCACACTGTCAACACCGGTGGCCTTGGCACCGGCTCCATATGCTGAGCCGTTGTCGCCCACCGCGGAAGCGTTGGAGCCTGTTGCCGTGGTGTTGTTGCCGAGTGCTGCCGCTGCGCTTCCCATCGCCGTGCTGGCGATCCCGTTAGCTTGCGCAAAGGCACCCATCGCCACGCTGTTGTCACCCAAAGCCGCGCCGCTATAGCCGACGACGGTGCTGTTGAGGCCCAATGCACCAGCGCCCCAACCTACGGCCGTGGCACCATCGGACAGCGCCACGCTGCTGGCACCTAAGGCCGTGCTGAAATTACCATCGGCTTCTGACTGAGCGCCGTAGGCTGAGCTTTCATCACCAAGAGCAAAGCTGGTCGCGCCGGCCGCCGTGGAATGAACACCCAAGGCCAAGGCATCCTCACTGCCATCGACCGCACCGTCAGCCGCAAACAAATGTGTTGTTGTCGCCGTACTGCTCGCCAAGGCATCCAACTGATCCTTGTTCACCGCATCCGTGCCGGCAGTACCGGCTGCCACGTTAGTAATCTGGCGCTCGGCACCAACGCTGCCCACCGACACCGTGTTATCGCGATCAGCCACCGAGCTGGCACCCAAGGCGACGCTGCCATCGGCATCGGCCGAGCTGCTCTCACCCAGCGCCAAGCTGCTCTCGCCGCCAGCAGACGCAAACGCTCCGACTGCGGTGGAATAGCTGCCGTCCGCCGCCGACGCCACTCCCAACGACACGCTAAATATGCCTGAGGCGGCCGCCAGCGCCCCAGCCGCCAGTGAGTAGTCGCCAACGGCTGCGCTTTGCCCGCCTAACGCCGTTGAGAGATCACCAATGGCGACACTCTCCGCACCCACCGCGGTGGCGAAGTCGCCAGCGGCAAACGCCAACGCGCCCAGCGCGGTCGCCTCACTGCCATCCGCTTCAGCACCAATGCCTACGGCCGAAGCCGCCAGACCACTAGCGAGAGCGCTGGCACCTACCGCCGTGCCACCTTGACCGGCACTCGTTGCCGAATAGGTCAGCGGATCGCCGTTGTTATCGGTCAATGTCGTCGACGCCGCGCCACCGATGGCGACGCTTTCGGTGCCACTCGCCGTGGCACCGGCACCGTAGGCCGAGCTGTTGTCGCCCGACGCTAGTGCGCGGGCACCGTTCGCCGTGCTGGCAGCGCCGCTGGCCAAGCTATTGGCACCAGTTGCCACGCTCTCATCGCCCAGCGCCACGCTGTTGCTGCCGGTCGCCGTGCTGTCCGTACCGACGGCCTGGGCAAAGGCACCCATCGCCACGCTGTTGTCACCCGAAGCCGCGCCGCTATAGCCGACGACGGTGCTGTTGAGACCTAGCGCGCCGGCACCCCAACCCACCGCCGTTGCACCATCGGATAGCGCCACGCTGCTGGCACCTAACGCCGTGCTGAAATTACCATCGGCTTCTGACTGAGCGCCGTAGGCTGAGCTTTCATCACCAAGAGCAAAGCTGGTCGCGCCGGCCGCCGTGGAATGAACACCCAAGGCCAACGCATCTTCACTGCCATCGACCGCACCGTCAGCCGCAAACAAATGTGTTGTTGTCGCCGTACTGCTCGCCAAGGCATCCAACTGATCCTTGTTCACCGCATCGGTGCCGGCAGTACCTTCGGCCACGTTAGTGATCTGCCGCTCGGCACCAACGCTGCCCACCGACACCGTGTTATCGCGATCAGCCACCGAGCTGGCACCCAAGGCGACGCTGCCATCGGCATCGGCCGTGCTGCTGTCGCCCAGTGCCACGCTGCTTGCTCCATTGGCTGCGGCGCCAATACCTGCTGCCAACGCGTAATCACCCGTCGCTGCCGCGCCAACGCCAAACGCTGCACTTAAGGCACCACTGGCAACACTTAGGGCACCGACACTAGTTGCACCGATATTCTGCGCCTCCGCACTCGCGCCTATCGCGGTGGAAAGTTGACCTGCGGCGACCGAGCTATCGCCGACTGCTACTGAATTGTCACCGGCGGCAACGCTGCTGTCGCCCACCGCGATACTACTTGCGCCCGCGGCCAGTGCGAACGCACCGACAGCCGTAGCGCTATCACCTGTTGCGTTAGCTACAACCCCGAGCGCCGTGGAAAAGTCGCCGCTGGCGACAGTCTCAGCACCAAACGCGCTGGCACCAAGGCCGGTCGCAGACGACACGTAGCCGGTTGCCACCGACTCATCGCCGGTGGCAACGCTCTCTGCCCCCACGGCTACCGAGAGACTACCGGCCGTCGCGGCGTAACCAGACGCCAGCGACTCGTCGCCCATGGCTGCAGCACGGGTGCCGTTCGCTGTGCTGTTCGCCCCGTTTGCCAGAGCGCCGCTGCCATACGCCGAGGCACCATCGGCAGCCGCCACGCTGGAGCCGCCAGTAGCGGTGCTGTCATTGCCTACGGCCTGAGCGAACGCACCCGTAGCCGTGCTGTTGTCACCTAACGCCGAACCGCTATAGCCGACGACGGTGCTGTTGAGGCCCAATGCGCCAGCGCCCCAACCCACTGCCGTTGCACCATCGGATAGCGCCACGCTGCTGGCACCTAACGCCGTGCTGAAATTACCATTGGCTTCTGACTGAGCGCCGTAGGCTGAGCTTTCATCACCAAGAGCGAAACTGGTCGCGCCGGCCGCCGTGGAGTGAACACCCAAGGCCAAGGCATCTTCAGTGCCGTCGATAGCACCATCGGCGGCCAGGAAATGAGATGCCGCCGTCACATCGGCAGTCAACGCGGACAACTGACCAAAAGTGGCCGCATCGGTGGCGGCGGTGCCATCGGCCACGTTTACGATCCGGCGCTGATTTAGTGTGCCTTGGGTCAAGGCGTCGTTGCCCACCGATACAGTGTTGGCCTCACTGGCCACTGAATTGGCACCCAACGCAACGCTATTGGTGGCAAGGCTAGTAACGAAGCTGGTTCGGCCCAACGCTACGCTGCTATCGGCGGAGGCAGTCGCCTGCGCGCCCGCTGCCAACGAAAAATCGCCGTTTCCGTTCGCCCCGTAACCCAGCGAAGTACCGCCGTAGCCAATGGCCGTGCTGGCCGAACCC
Source organism: Rhodanobacter sp. (assembly GCA_039924175.1). Lineage (GTDB taxonomy): Bacteria > Pseudomonadota > Gammaproteobacteria > Xanthomonadales > Rhodanobacteraceae > Rhodanobacter. The sequence continues at coordinate 56,989 of JBDTBF010000045.1, read as the reverse complement.
ACGCTGACCGAGCCGAGGCCGACGGCGGAACTGCCACTGCCGAGGGCCGTGCCGGAGGCCCCTGAAGCCGCCGCGAAAGCGCCCACTACCGTACTGCTGTCCGCTGTCGCCGTGGCGTTTGTGCCGATTGCTGTCGCGTTATCAGCGTTTGCTGTGGCCCCGTAACCACATACAAACGCGCCATCTCCGGAGACGGTCATGGTGCCGCCGTTGCCAAGAAGGCAGAAATTCGGTGCCGTCGCTGCCGACGCAGTACCCACTGGCGCAAGGGTGAGCACACCCACGCCGCCTACCATCATCAAACCTACAGCAAGGCTTGCCGAAGCGGCGCGTAGACGCTTGCTGCTGCCGCCTTTTCCGTTAGCTGACGCCAGTTCTGACGCCACTACCAGCATACCGAGCGACTTATTCCATACCTTGCTATAAATTTTATTCATGATTTGCCCCGTTTAATAACCATCAAGTTGGACGTTCTGGTAGCGCATCCCCTTGCAGGAAGGCCCAATAATTCTGAAATCCGCGATGCAACCAATTTCTGCGATGTGCTTCTAGCTGCGACGGCGATGTCGCGCACAATTGATGCCAAAACAGACAGAAACTCCCCTCAAACCATCGTCAGCTGCTTTCGGATGGCCTCACTTGTAAGTTGCTCAAATCGCCCTTGTGTCACTGGACAGCGGTGCTGCCATAGAGCGTCACCGTGTTACGTCCGCGAATGCCCAAATAACGCTGATAAGTTGCGCACCAGCACAGGAGCCGTCAAATCATGACGATTCCTGTGCTGATGGCTTTCACATCCCTACGGCATTGCCTTACAGCGCCCTGAAGGAACCGAGCACCGTGACACCTGTGTAGTCGGTTTCACCGACGATCGTGACGTAGTACGTACCTGCTGCTGGGCGGCTAATCGAAACCGTTTCGCTGTTGGTACGTGGGTGTACGGACTTCCAGGTATAGGTAGTCGGCGTGGCGGCCGAACCGACCTTGACGTACATCGACACGTCGCCGGTGCCACCCAAGGAACGCAGGCTCAACGCCAACGCACCCGCCGGCACTACCAGCGTGTAAACCTTGCTGTTCTGCGCCTTGCCGGACTGACCAGAAGCTGGAACGCCAACAGCAATGTCGACCGGGGCGAACGAACTCCACGCCTTCCATTGCTTCAATGTCTCGGCATCATTAAGGCAAGCGTTGAGCGCAGTAGCCTGGCCGCTGGTGACAAGATTGTCAGTGGCTAGAGTGGCCGCGTAATTACGCACCCCGGTTCGATAGTCGCCCACGGCCGGAGACACGTCGGCAATGATCTTCGCGTTGGCAATCACATTGGCACCAATGACAACGCCGCCGGGTACCCAAGTCGGGATCGTGGTGTTGCAATCCAACAGTGATTGAGCACTTGAATTGATCACCCAGCCCTCGTCTTGGAACAGTGCCGGGGTCAGATCCAGGTCAATTTGACCGGCCAGATCCGCGCTAATGGCGTATTCCATGATCGCGTTGGGGGTCAGTCGCGTGTCGTAATGCGAGAACGACGAACCCGGCGCTACGGTCGTTGGTGCGTACAACTGCACATTGCCATCGGCATCGGCACCCGCTATGCCCGTACCGAGCGCAAGGGCACCAGTCAGACCAGCCCGGTTCGCCTTAAACGTGGTGCCGACAGCCTGGGTGACTGAGATCACCGGCATGTTCACCGTGATGGCAGGCACGATCGTACCCGCCGCGTTGTTGGCAATGATCACACCGCTTGCACCCGCCGCAATCGCGTTGGTTGCCTTGACGTCAAACGCGCAGGTACCGCGATCAATCAGCACGACATGGCCGGTTACTGCAACGGCGTTATCAAACGGCGCGCAGCCTTCATTGTTAACGCCAGTCACGGCAACGACGATGCTGCCGCTGAAATTGGTCGGGGTGGCAGGAATCGGACTTCCGCTCTGGCTGAAGCTGTAGTCACCTACGGCGGCAGTCGGTGCCGAAATGTGCAACACCATCGGTTTGCCCAACGCTAACGGCGCCTGCTCTTTGACGTTTTTACCCGTAAACACCAAGTTACCGTCATTTTTGGCCGACGCGATACGCTGTGCAACGCTCATCCCGTACCAGCTGCTTTGCTGGGTATCGTCGAAAACAAACGTGGAGTAGATGTCCTGCCTGTTTTGTAGCGGTACACCAGTAGACACGTTGCCGAACCCGGAGAAGCCGAGACCGTGAGCCATCTCGTGCAGCACGACGTTCAGGAAATCAATCGAACCGACCGGCTGTTTGCCATCCAGTCCGAAGTACCAATTGGAACCTTCCAGACAACCAGTGGAACCCAGTGCGCCATTGAAACGCGCACGAATATCGGCGGCACCGGCAACTCCCATCTCCGAACCATTCAGGGCATCAGCTAACGCCGAGTGATACCAAGTGTTGGCCAGTGCACCCGTCGGTACCGGGGCGTTGAACGCATAGATGTTGATCGTACCGGCCGAGCCGAGTACGCCAGACGTCGCGTCACAGTCAAGTTTCGCGAAGCTGGCGCTAACGGTAACCGGTACCTGGCTTTGCAGCACAGCACCCCAAATATCGGCCGCAAACTGAAACACGATTTGTGCTTGCTCGCCGCGCGTGGTGCCGGGGTTGCCACCTACCGGCGTAGCCGGCGTGGGGTCATCGAGGCCCTGGCCGGTGCCGACATCTTGGTTGGAGATGGTGATATCCGCGGCCGATGCATAACTGGCCACGCCCAACAGGCCCGCGGCCATAAGGGCAGAAAAAAGCATGCTGCGCCGGATCATTTCGTCACCTCCACGGTCTTGGCGGCGTTGTCGTCACCTTGATGATGAATACTCAAACTGCCATCCGCGCGACGCTCGGCCACAAGACTGCTCATCAAGTTTTCCGGTAACGCCATGCCGACCGCTGTGCGGCCATTTTTCAGCTTGATCGTGTGAAGGGTCGCGGCAGCCTCGGCTTCATTGCGCGGCACCGCCGGGGTTCCGATTGAGCGCGGCGCGACGATGGCAGCCCGCGCCGCCATGGCCTTCGACAGCGCGGTGCGCTGCGCCGCCGTGGGCTCAACCAGATGCCCGGTTGCCGGATCAATCGCTACTTGTACGCCTTGAACGTAGACCGCAGTTTCCGGCGCGGATGTCACCTTCTGATCGGTAGCCTGAGCGGCTCCCGTCACAAAAACACCGGCCAGCACCAAGCCCAGTACCTGAGCCATGACTTTCTTCTGCATGAAATCCTCTCCCGTCGAGAATGCAACGTCGTTTCATCGACCTTGCAAAAAATTGGAACTCGCCTACCCCGCGATCCCCAGTCGAAATAGCCTACGTAACGCACTTCACAGCCAACCGTCACACCTGCAGCCGTCATACGTGACGCCATATCTACGTACGCAGTTCGGCGCCGGCGGGCAGTTGCCCGATCGGCCTTGCTAGTCGTTTGCTCCCACTCACAGCGCCTACCCAACGCCAAATACCCAACCGCTCAACTCCCGTGCCCGATCGCTCCAAGACAACCGCTCGACACGAATCCAACCAGAGCGGCGTTAACACCCTACGGCGCCCCCACGCCGCCGCTCGCACCTTGCGATGAAGCGTCTATTGAACGTAACAGCACTTTCTTGCGTTAGTCAACGCAAATATTTACGTCCTAGATCACGCGTATTTTGTGCGCTGCGGCGCAAGTTGAAGCCGCGCATAGCAATAAATGTTGCATTCTTTGCCGATTTGCTACAGTCGCCGCATGCAGCTACTTGATATCGGCGCGAACCTCAGTCACGAATCGTTTCAACACGACCTGGATGCTGTGCTGCAACGTGCGCTCGCGCACGGTGTAACGCGAATGGTGGTTACCGGCGCGTCGCGAGAAGGCAGCACGCAAGCGCTGACGCTGGCAACTGCCCATCCTGGGCAGCTCTACGCGACAGCGGGTGTGCACCCCCACAACGCCACAGATTACGACGACGCTACGGACGTGTTTCTGCGCGAGTTAGCGCTCAACCCTGCCGTACGCGCGGTGGGCGAAGCTGGCTTGGATTACAACCGCGATTACTCTCCACGCGAAACACAACAACGTGTTTTCGAGCGGCAATTGCAGATCGCCGCTGACTTACAGAAGCCTCTCTTTTTGCATCAGCGTGATGCGCACCAAGACTTTGTCGCCCTGTTGCGCCGCTATCGCGACAAGGTTCCGGGCGTCGTGGTGCATTGCTTTACGGACAACCGCGCCGCTTTGCAGGACTACCTTGCTCTGGACTGCCATATTGGTATTACCGGCTGGATCTGCGACGAACGCCGCGGCACCCACTTGCGCGAGTTGGTGCAAGAGATACCCGCCAATCGATTAATGATCGAAACCGATGCGCCCTATCTGCTGCCACGAACGGTACGACCGCAACCGCCGCATCGACGCAACGAGCCAATGTACCTGGCGCACATTTGCGAAGAGATCGCCCGCGACCGCGGGGAATCGGCCGAGACTACCGCCGCCAACAGTACGGCGACGGCTGAGGCATTTTTTGGCTTGGCAAAAAGTGAATGATTGGGTATTTCTATTTAGACGTCTAAAATTCCGAAGACATCGCCCCTATAGATGATGTTTTAGCGTTGATACTTTTCGGCACGCCGCATCAGAGCAAGGGCATCGCCCACGAGTGAGTTCCTACAAAAGAAGCGGGGCACGACACCGTCGTAGGCGGGGCTTCAGCCCCGATGCTTTTTACGTCGACATCAAACTAAAAATATCGCAGCTAAAGCCCCTTCTAGAAAAGTCGATAGCGCCCGAGCACCTATAGAAACACACTCTGGGCGTGATGTTTTCGTTCTTGAGATGGAAACGTATCGCGCACAGACTGCGCGTCTACAGCAGAACATTCGCTCCACCGAATATCAGATCACGGGGCCAGAATCTCGCTTCGCGGAGTATCCAATCACCCAACGAGAACTCTTGTTTCACCGGGCGCCAGACCATCTAGCGTGTACTCACCGATGCGCACACGCAGCAAGCGCAGTGTCGGGAAACCAACAGCGGCAGTCATGCGCCTGACCTGACGGTTGCGCCCTTCGCGCAGGGTCAGGCTAAGCCAGCTGGTGGGGATGTGCTGCCGAAAACGTACCGGCGGCGCGCGCGACCATAACCACGTCGGAGCGTCTATCGCTTCGGCCAGCGCCGGCCGCGTCGCTCCATCCTTGAGAACAGCGCCACGCCGCAGCGCGTCTAACGCCGGTGCATCGATAACGCCTTCCACTTGCGCGAAATACGTTTTCGGCTGCTTGTGTTGCGGATCGGTCAAATGATGCGCCAGTCGTCCATCGTCGGTCAGCAACAGCAAACCCTCGCTATCCCGATCCAGCCGGCCTGCCGCATACACACCCTTGGTGTGAACAAACTCAGCCAACGTGCGCCGACCGCCGCCGTCGGTAAACTGGCACAACACGTCGTACGGTTTGTTGAGCGCAATTAACACCGGTGCGCCGCGCGTAAGTCACTCACCACACGCGCTCAGCGGGTGACGCTAGCGGGCGCGGCGACGGCTGGTTTAATGAAGCGCAGCGTCATCCGATCCGACTCGCCAATGGCAAGATATTTACTACGATTCTGCGCACCTAGCTCCAGCGTCGGCGGCAACGTCCAGACACCCTTCGGGTAGTTTTTCGTGTCTTTCGGGTTGGCGTTGATCTCGCTACTGCCGTCCGCCACAAAGCCCGCTTCGGTCGCTAACTTCACCACGTAAGCCGTGGACACGTAGCCACTCTGCTTCATGCTAGCGAGCGAGGTCGGCTCGTCGGCACGATGCTCGACCACGCCTAATACGCCACCAGGTCGCAACACCGCAAAAAACGCCTTGAACATGGCGGGCGCCGTATCGGCGGCGATCCAGTTGTGCACATTGCGAAACGTCAGCACGCGATCGGCCGAGTCGGGCTTCCCCAGCACCGGCGCTTTCGCTTGAAACTGCAGCCATTGCGCATTTTCGTAATGTGCCGGATCAGCCGCAAACTTTTTCTGTAAGGGGCTATCGCTCTGACTCCCGGCCTTAGCAGCAGCGGGCGCCGCCACGGCAGCAATATAACGGCCGTTGTTATGCAACAGCGGCGCCAAAATTTCGCTGTACCAGCCACCGCCTGGGGCTATTTCAATAACCGTCTGATCAGGCCGGATACCGAAAAATTGCAAGGTAGCCTTGGGATGACGATACACATCGCGCGCGCGATTCGTCGCTGAGCGCTGATTACCGGCCAAGACGTTGTCGAGCTGTGTCGCGGTGAAAGCGCTAGCGCTAACAGGAGGCACCAAGGCACCATCGGGTTGATCCGCCATGCTGGAAGCTGCCAGCACTTGCTGCGCCACTGCGCCACCAGACCAACCAGCTAACACCACCATGGAAAGCCCCGCGAGCAGAGCTACGCCAAGCCGCCGCACAACCATCTGTTCGCATTTGCCATTCATCACCCACTCCCTGCTTTTCACCATCTGAACAACGTTCAATGTGTCGCAAGCCGTGTGTAGCCGCCGTAACGACGCGGCACGCGTGCCAGCAAGTGCTAGCAACTTTCGCCAGATCGGCACCGGCTAAACATTCGCGGCGCAGCATGCACGTCAAAAGCGCGACCACCGTTCAACGCGATCGAAATGACGCGACCGCCGCTGGCGCCGCAGGCACACGGAAATTTCTTCCCAAGCAACGACTTACGCCACCGACAAGTCGAGTCGGTGGCGCGCGCTTATTCTACGTCAAGCAAGCTGCGAACGGCGCTAACCAGCGGGAGTCAGTAGCGAATGACTGAGCGCACGGTCTTGCCATCATGCATTAGCTCAAACGCGTCGTTGATGCGCTCCAGCGGCAATTCTTGCGTAATCATCGGGTCGATCTGGATCTCGCCGGCCAGATAGCGCTCAACGTAACCGGGTAGCTGCGAACGCCCCTTCACCCCGCCAAACGCGGAGCCGCGCCACACCCGCCCAGTCACCAGCTGAAACGGCCGCGTGCGAATTTCTTTGCCGGCACCGGCCACGCCAATGATGATCGATTCACCCCAGCCCTTGTGGCAGCACTCCAACGCCGAACGCATAACATCAACATTGCCAATGCATTCGAACGAATAATCCACGCCGCCGTGAGTCAGGTCGATGATGACCTGGGCGATCGGCGTGTCGGGATAATCCGAGGTATTAATACAGTCGGTTGCACCCAGCGCCCGCGCCATGGCGAATTTCCCGGGCTCGCGGTCGATTGCAATGATGCGGCCGGCTTTCGCCATCACCGCGCCTTGCAGTACCGACAAACCAATACCGCCCAAGCCGAACACCGCCACGGTTGCGCCAGGTTCCACCTTGGCCGTATTCAACACCGCACCAATGCCGGTGGTGATACCGCAACCAAGCAGGCACACTTTTTCCAACGGTGCCGCCGGGTTGATCTTGGCGACCGCAATTTCCGGCAGTACGGTGTATTCGCTGAAGGTGCTGGTGCCCATGTAATGCAGCAGCGGCTTGCCGTTGAGCGAAAAGCGCGAGGTTCCATCCGGCATCAAGCCCTTGCCTTGGGTTACCCGAATCCGCTGGCATAAGTTGGTTTTGCCTGACCGGCAGTACTCACATTCGCCGCACTCAGGCGTGTACAGCGGAATCACGTGATCCCCCACTTTCAGGGTGGTGACACCCGCACCCACTTCCTCAACGATGCCACCGCCTTCGTGGCCGAGAATTACCGGAAACTGACCTTCCGGATCGTCACCGGAAAGCGTGAAGGCGTCCGTGTGACAGACGCCGGTGGCAACAATGCGCACCAGTACCTCACCCGCTTTGGGTCCGGCAACGTCGATTTGCTCAATCGACAACGGTTGGCCTGCAGCCCAGGCAACGGCGGCGCGTGATTTCATGAGGAAACTCCTACGGTTCAACGTTCGATGTCGGGCGAGGCGCCGGCGTATCGCCAGCACGGTGCAACGATCTCGCGGGCCGTTGCAAACTTCTGCGTAACCCGCGTCGCCATGGGCTATCGCCGGAAGGCATTCTGTCCTACGACAACACCGCTAGCGAGACCTTGTCTTATGGTAGCCGTTCATGTGTTTCACGCGACACCTGCAGCGGCTGCCGCACGCTAGAGCGCTACTTCACCCGGAGTCACCCATGCCCACTTCCTCACCGCAGCGTATCGTTCTTGCTGCCCGTCCCCACGGCGAGCCGGTAGCGACAGATTTCAGATTAGAAAACATGGCGCCGACAACACCCGGCCCCGGCGAAATTCTGCTGCGCGTGTTGTACCTTTCGCTGGACCCGTACATGCGCGGCCGCATGAACGACCGCAAATCGTACTTGCCACCGTTGCAGATTGGCGAAATCATGGACGGCGGCACCGTGGCACAAGTGCTGCAGTCGAACGACTCCGATTACCAGGTGGGAGACATTGTGCTGAGCCACTCGGGCTGGCAAACGCACGCGGTAGTCACGGCCAAGCAAATCCTGCGCCGACTCGACCCGACAAAAGCGCCCATCAGTACGGCGTTGGGCGTGTACGGCATGCCCGGCTTTACCGCGTGGGCGGCGCTGGATGTCATCGGCAAGCCGCGTACTGGAGAAACGGTGGTCGTTGCCGCTGCTAGCGGCCCGGTCGGCGGCACGGTGGGTCAGGTCGCAAGACTGCGTGGCGCGCGTACGGTTGGTATTGCCGGAGGCGCGAAAAAATGCGCATTCGTGCGCGATGAACTCGGCTTTGACGTGGCGCTGGATCACCACGCTACCGACTTTCCAGCCCAACTGAAAGCGGCCTGCCCCGACGGGATCGACGTATATTTCGAGAACGTCGGCGGCGCCGTGTGGGATGCGGTGCTGCCGTTATTGAACGAATTTGCCCGCGTACCGGTGTGCGGCCTCGTGGCTCACTACAACGACACCGCGTTGCCACCAGGACCTGATCGTTCCGCCGCGTTGATGGCCAACATCCTCAGCCGCAGCCTGACGGTGCGCGGCTTCATCCAACGTGAATTCGTTGCGCGTTATCCGCAATTTTGGCAGGAAATGGGCGACTGGCTCCGCCGCGGGGAAGTGCATTATCGCGAAGACATTGTTGACGGCCTGGAAAACGCACCTGCGGCGTTTATCCACATGCTGAAGGGCGGTAATTTCGGTAAATTGTTGATCCGTGTTGCGGCCGTCGATGCCGCGACTGCTGAGGGAAAATCCTAATGGATATGCGTCAACTAGGTCGTTCGAATCTTGCCGTCGCACCACTCGCCTTGGGTAGCAACGTGTTCGGCTGGAGCGCTGACGAGAAAACCTCGTTCGCCGTACTCGATGCGTTTGTCGACGCTGGCGGCAACTTGATCGACACCGCCGACAGCTACTCGGCTTGGGTGCCCGGCAACCGCGGCGGCGAATCAGAAACCATCATCGGTAAATGGCTTACGCAAAGCGGCAAGCGTGATCGCGTCGTTATTGCCAGCAAGGTGGGTAAGTGGGTCGAGCAACAAGGCTTGTCGCCAATCAATCTGCAGCAGGCAGTCGAGGGTTCACTGCGCCGGTTACAAACCGACCATATCGACTTGTATCAAGCACACCAAGATGATTCCGGAGTGCGCCTCGCCGACACCTTGGGCGGTTTCGCGCGCCTGATCGAGCAAGGCAAGGTACGCGTCATCGGTGCGTCCAACTACACTGCCGCACGTTTCGCCAACGCGCTGGAAGTGGCCAAGCAGTACGACTTACCACGTTACGAAACGTTGCAGCCGCGCTACAACTTGGTCGAACGCGCCGGCTACGAAGCCGAACTGGAACCACTTGCACGGCGTGAAAACATCGGCGTACTCAGCTATTACTCGCTAGCTAGCGGGTTTCTTACCGGGAAATATCGAAGCGCCTCCGACCTAACCAAGAGCGTTGCACGTAGTCACTCCGTCGCAAATTATCTGGACTCGCGCGGCCTCAATATTCTTGCCGCCCTCGACGACATCGCCGCCGCCCACCACGCCAGCGTGGCGCAGGTAGCGCTGGCGTGGCTGATGGCACGCCCAGGAATCGCCGCACCGATCGCCAGCGCCACTAGCACGGTGCAGTTGAAAGAACTAATGAGTGCGACCACGCTGACCCTAAGCGCTGACGAAACCACTGCATTGAATGGATTGGACGCAAAGTTCCCGGTTACGCCACGTCGTCGGGAATATCACTGATCGGTGCGGATTCCCTACACGATGGCAACGTCAATGCAGCGCCTTGAAGCGCTGACGCGACGTCGGGTCGAACAAATGTTGGAGCGGCTTTGATGTGGTCGCGATGCTTTTGGGGCTAAGCATCCAAAACAAGAGCATCGCGGCTAAAGCCGCTCCTACAAAAAGGCGCGGGCGCTCTGCGTAGTTGTGAGAAGCGCTTTAGCCGCGATGCTTTTGGGGCTCGGCACCACCGCAAGAGCATCGCTCACAAGTGAGCTCCTACAAGGAAAGATAGATGCGTGACGCCGTTGATGGAGGAGCTTTAGCCGCGATGCTTTTTGGGCTCGGCATCACCGCAAAGACATCGGGGCTAAAGCCCCTCCTACAACCGCCGTCAATGATATCGAGAGGCTAAAGCGGAGCTGCCTCGTTATACAAACTTCGGCTATCTGGCACTCCGCTGGTCACTCCTGCGGCGCTTCGACCTGATAGCCCTCGGCTTGCAACGTGGCCAAGTAGCCGTCTGCTTTCAGTAACTCATCCATCGGCAATAGCGCGAAAGTCTGCGTATTTTTAGTCAGCGCAGTGCGAGCGGCACTCAGCCAAATAGCCTTCTGCTTCGCCAACACATCACTCACACCCAGCGTCTGCGCAAAGCCAGCATGCGTCAGCGCGGCGACACAAGCGTTGCGGCGATTGCTATCGGGTAGCTGACGCAAGGTTTCGAGGTCGCCCGTCGCCCACGCGTTGGCGCGTGCGGTCATCGCAGGCATGTCTTGCTCAATGCTGTCCAAGGTGCGGTTGAAGCACTGAATATCTGCCGGTCCATCCCGCTTAAAGGCCTTAATGGCGGCTCTCGGGTTATCGATCACCACTTGGTAATTGACCGGCGTCTCGGCGATGCCATATTTCTGCGCCAGCGCATCAACGGTACCCGGCACGCCACCGGAATTGCTCAGGCCGTGCGCTTTGATGGCTTTCTTATAAAGGTCTTGCGCGGCAAACAGTGGACGCCAGCGCTCGATACTTTTATCGGTGCCAATGTATTTTTGTTTGAGTACCAGCCAGCGCGCATACAGCGGCGCCGGAAGCACTTGCTGCAAGGTCTCGCCGTTATCGTTTTTGCGCGCACTGTAAGCCGATGGCAGCAGAAACAACTTGCCAAGCCAGCCGACGTTCGCTTTTAGCTTGATCGACGGCTGCAACAGCACCTGCTGCGACTGGCTGATGATCTGGTCCAGATCACGCGACTGCCACTGCATGGCGCGCGGCAGCGGTGACAGCGTGCCCAGCACCCACATCACATGGTCACCTTTGGACACCTTCCACAGGCCCGGCCCCGGCTGCACACCACTAACCACAACGGCGGGCAAATCAGCGACGTTGTCAGCGGTAGGCGGTGGTGGCGCTGAGCTAGCGACGGCTTGCGCGAACGCTGACATCGGACAGACCAATGCCAGCAAAAGAACTGCACTGCTCAACCGCTGCATGCGAAACGTCCGCTGAAGAAAGAAGACATTGTGTCAGGGCCTTGCTGACTCCCACCTGCGTAACAACACAGCGGAGCGGTGGAGCGCCTCCTCATGGACTTGATGTAACCGGCTCGACTGCGTCGCTAGCTTCATCGGCGTCTGTAGCATCCGGCGCCTGTACCGTATATCCGGCCGTTTGCAGCGCATCCAGATAGCCGTGCGGCGCCAGCAAATCGCTGATACGCATTTCTGCAAACGTGCTTTGGTTGGCCGCCAGCGCTCGTTCGGCCACCGCCAACCATGCGTGCAGGACCTTGCCATCGACGTCTTGCAGACCAGCGCTGCGCGCAAAGCCGGCCGTTGTGACGGCCTCTTGGCACGCCGAACCATCGGTACGGGGCTGCTGGCGCAAAGCGGCAAGATCACCCGTGGCCCATGCGTTGGCGCGCGCCTGCATGTGCGTTAGGGCGGTGTCGATACTGTCGAGCATCTGTGTAAAACACGCCACATCATCCATGCGCTCGTGCTTAAAGTCCTTCACCAGTGACTTGGGATCGGCCACGGTGAATCTGTACGCGGTGGACGTTCGCTTGATTCCGGCGGACTTTGCCGCCTTGCGTACCACCGTCCGCACGATGTCCTTGTCGCTCAAACCAGCTTGCTTGCTTGCCGCAGCGTACAGTTTCATGCCGGCAAACAACGGCCGCCACTTTTCCACTGAGTGATTACTGCCCATATATTTAGCTTTCAGTACTTGCCAGCGCGCGTACACTGCCGGCGGCACCACTTCAGCCAAGGTGGCACCGTCCGGATTGTTGCGTATGCCAATCAGCCGTGGCAGCAGCGCCAGCTTGCCGAAAAAGCCGACGCTCGTGCTTACTTCGATAGATGGCGGCAGCAGCACTTCCTGCGATGCCAGCACCCGCTGTGTCACTTCGCGCGATTGCCACTGCATATTTTTTGGCAACGGCGTCATCGTGCCAAGGATCCACAACACGTGATCGCCCTTGGACACCTTCCACAAGCCCGGCCCAGGCTGCACGCCGCTGACCATGACGGCCGGTAGATCAGCGACCGATGCCGACGATGCCGAAGCGGCAGCTGTCGCCGGTACCGATTGTGCAAACGTCGCTGGTGAAGCCAGCACCAATAACCCCAGCAAAAAAATCTTACGCATCCGCCACGCTCCATGACTGTAAAAGTCACGCCAAGGGCACTGCCCCCGACGGCTCGACTACACGACACGTGTCCACGCGGCGGTAGATCAATGACTGCGAAATTTTGCGCAAGTTCAGCCGCGTCGCTGCCGCGCCCGCGAGGTGGCGCGGATGCGGCAGCGATGCGGCAAGACAATTAGCCTTTAGCCTGCTTTCAGCGCTGCCAAGGCTGCGTTGAAAGTTGCACTCGGGCGCATCGCACTAGCGACACGTTTCATATCCGGGTGGTAATAACCACCAATGTCCACCGGTGCGCCCTGCACGCCATTCAATTCACCGACGATGCGCGTCTCGCTTTCCGTCAACGCTTCCGCCAGCGGGGTAAACGCTGCCTTCAATGCCGGATGGATATCCTGCGATGCCAACGCCTGCGCCCAATACATGGCCAGATAAAAATGGCTGCCGCGATTGTCCAGCTCGCCGACGTTGCGCGAAGGCGATTTGTTGGTATCGAGGAAACGGCCGTTGGCTAGATCCAGCGTTTTAGCCAGTACGTTGATAGCGGCGTTTTTGCTTCGACTTCCGGCCTGTTCCAGCGAAGCACCAAGCGCCAGAAACTCGCCGAGTGAATCCCAGCGCAAATGGTTTTCCTGCAAAAACTGCTGCACGTGTTTCGGCGCCGAGCCACCCGCACCGGTCTCGAATAGACCGCCGCCGGCCATCAACGGTACGATGGATAACACCTTGGAACTGGTGCCCAGCTCCATGATCGGAAACAGGTCGGTGAGGTAATCGCGCAACACGTTGCCGCTGACGGAAATGGTGTCTAGACCTTTGCGAATGCGCTCCAGCGAGAACTTGGTCGCCGCCACCGGATCCATGATGCGGATGTCCAAACCGCGCACGTCGTGTTCCTTCAGGTAGTGCTGCACCTTCAGGATAATTTGCGCGTCATGCGCACGCTGCGGGTCTAGCCAAAACACGGCTGGCGTGTGACTGGCACGGCTTACCGCCAGCTTCACCCAGTCGCGGATCGGTGCATCACGGGTTTCGCACAGGCGCCAGATATCGCCCGCTTCCACGTCGTGCTGCAGCAGAACCTTACCCGCATCATCAATCACCTTGACCACGCCATCGGCAGCGATCTGGAAGGTCTTGTCGTGCGAGCCGTACTCTTCGGCTTTCTGCGCCATCAAGCCAACGTTCGGGACGCTGCCCATGGTGGCCGGATCAAACGCACCGTACGTTTTGACGTCGTCGATCACCGCCTGATAGACGCCGGCGTAGCTGCGATCGGGGATCAGCGCTTTGACGTCTTGCAGCTCGCCTTGCGGATTCCACATCTTGCCCGAATCACGAATCATCGCCGGCATCGACGCATCGATGATGACGTCGCTGGGCACATGCAAATTAGTAATGCCCTTGCTGGAATTGACCATCGCCAGCGCCGGGCGCTTGGCGTATTCAGCCTCGATATCCGCCTTGATCTGCGCCTGTTGGTCGGCCGGCAAGCTCGCGATGCGCGTGTACAAATCGCCCATGCCGTTGTTCGGATTAAAGCCAACCGACTGCAACTCAGCAGCATGCTTGGCCAACACATCGGCATAGAAGCGACGGACCACCTGACCGAACATGATGGGGTCGGACACTTTCATCATGGTGGCTTTCAGATGCACCGAAAACAGCACATCCTGACGCTTGGCATCGGCGATCTGCGCATCGACAAAATCAGCCAAGGCGCGCGCGCTCATCACCGAAGCATCAATTAGTTCGCCTTCCTGCACCGACGTTTTCTCTTTCAGCACCTGCGTGCTGCCGTCTTTGCCAAACCATTCAATGCGCACATTGCCATCGTTCGCGATCAGCGCAGACCGCTCGCTGGCGTAGAAATCACCGTGATCCATGCTCGCTACGTGCGTACGCGAGTCGGCGCTCCACGCGCCCATCTTGTGCGGGTGTTTACGCACATAATTTTTTACTGATAACGGCGCGCGGCGATCGGAGTTGCCTTCCCGCAGCACTGGGTTTACCGCGCTACCTTTGAGCTTGTCATAGCGCGTCTTCAGCGTTTTCTGCTCGGCGTTAGCCGGTTCGTCCGGATAATCCGGCAGTGCATAACCTTGCGCCTGCAACTCCTTGATCGCCGCCTTCAACTGCGGCACCGAAGCGCTGATGTTCGGCAGCTTGATGATGTTGGCGTCCGGCGTCAGCGTCAGCGCCCCCAGTTCGGCGAGGTCGTCGGGAAGGCGTTGCGCGTCGGTCAGCAACTCGGGGAACTGCGAGATGATGCGACCAGCTAACGAAATGTCGCGCGTCTCCACAGTAATGCCGACGGTGTGGGTAAAGGCGGCGATGATGGGTAGCAGCGACTGCGTGGCGAGGAACGGGGCTTCGTCAGTAAGCGTGTAAATAATGGTTGGGTTAGACGACATGGCGCAGGGACCTTATGGCAGCGATGGGGAGGCTGTCCGGTCTGTCGCGCGCAAACCGCGCCGCAGCGGACATCGACTGTCATGCGCAAGCTGATCGGCATGCGCACAGCAACACTCTATTGTCGTGGTTTGCCGCGGCGAGGGCAAAGGATGCGGCGAAGTGTCAACCACAGCGCCCCCGCTTGCCCTATTGGACGCCATTGACGGTAGCGCGCCGCACGCCGCCGCACATTGTGGCCTGGCGCAAGGTTTGCCGCGTACACCGGACTTATGCTGCTGCTCTGGGCAGCTTGGCCCAGCACACACGGGGAAAGGAATGCGCCGTTTAAGCCAGTCGATCGTTGATTTCATTGCCGAATTAACGCCGTTGTACACGTGCCAATACGCCGATGGCCAAGAGTGCGCCCTTTCATTATTCGATGGCAGCTTGATCCTGCCGTTGGACGAGGGGGATGACAAACCGGAAGAAGGTTGGGTCGAGATATTTTGGCAAGGTGACGCGCGGCGCCGCTCGGAAATACCGGGGGTGCAATTGGCCGGCGTCGCCGTATGGCGCCATCTGGAGTTACACGGGGTAGGACGTTCGCCGGCGGAAACCGCCACTCGTCGCCAGCAACTGGCCGATCACTTCCACCGCCGCACGGGGTTGGCGCTGCCATTCGAAGCTACCGTGCCGCCACTGATGACGCTAGTGTCCTGACGGCGTTGTTCCAAACGATCGCCTCGCGCCTGGATTTGTGCGACGGCGACGAACAAAGAGGCGCAACTCGGTTACGCCTCTTTGTTTATCTCGATCGTTGGCTCGGTGGGCCGCAGCGAAAAACGACGTTCGCCTAGTCGACCTTGTTGCCGCGTCAAATAGTGCGCAAAAGCGCACGCTGCTCGACATTTGTAGTCAGCCGCGCAGCGCCTGTGCAGACCCTGGATTATCGAACGACGAAGCTCTTGCTGATGCCGGCGGTTCCATTCAACGACACAGCCAGCTTGAAATTGCCGGTCGGTAAACCCTCCGGTTTATCCATTTCAAACGTGGTCATATCGCGTCCAGCACCGGTGATAGTTTTGCTGTCTTCCTTCAGCGTTTTGCCGGCTTCGTCGACCCACTTCACGCCAAGCCTGGCTTCGCCGGCGCCGCTGGTCGCCACGGTGGCGTAGATATGATCGGTCGGGGCAAAGCTTTCACCCACGGCTTCCACATTTTTGTCGGCACCCACGGTAGAGCCAAGGTCCACCGCAATAATGCTGACCGGTGCCGTCGACGCGCCCGTGGTCGAAGCCACCATGGCCGAGCCTGCCGCCGCAGGATCATCCGCCTTACCGCAAGCGCTCAAAGCCAGCACCGCGGCTAGTGAAACCATAAGGGTCGATAGTTGACCGGGTAACTTCATACGGGCATCTCCGAAATTAGATTTTGGCGGGAATTTTCAACATCAGGCCGGGCCGGAGGTGATCTGGATCGACCAATTGGTCTCGGTTGGCATCTAAAAGGCGTTTCCACTTGGTCCCATCGCCATAAAAGTGCTCGGCAATCGTGGCTAAAGTATCGCCCGCCGCCACAACGTAGTTGCTCGACTCATCCACAATTGCACTGGTTGCTCGCGGCACATCAAGCACATCGATTTTTTTCGCTGGCGGCATGTTTTCGGCGTGCGTCATCATCGTTCCGCCCCCATCGAAAAGCCGGTGCTGTCGTGTTTACTGTTCATCAGCGTGTCTCCGTTGCAAAAGTGCATCCCTTGATACCGAAGCACGAGTTAACTGCAAGTGAGTAGCTACGCCGTTATCGCCCGCACACCGCTTAAATCCGCGCCGCACCATCAGCACTCATCGCCCCGTGAAGTGCTGCGGAGTCCAGCGTCATTTCGTGACGGCATGCACTGAACAAGGCCATATCACCAGAGTTTTGCGGCCAGCCAGCGCGATCACCCAACCCGCCAGCCAAGCCATTGCCCGTGCAAGCGTGCGAAGATAGTCAGTTCACCCTTGCTCTTGGACCGACGACGCCGCATGGACACCCGCAGCCTGCACGAACGACTGAACAACGAACCGTGGCAGACAAATTTCGACAGCGGCACCCTCGGTCGCGCGGCGGATTACCACCTGAAGCACCGCATTGTCGCGGTATGGCATCGGGACAACGGCGACAGCGACGTCTTGTGCGGCATCGCCAAGGGCAATCAAAACGACCCCTATTTTTGCAGCATCACACTAAAACTCGACGGCAAGCGGCTACGGCTCGACTCCATCTGCACCTGCCCGGTTGGGTCACGCTGCAAACACGCTGCCGCGTTGCTATTCACCGCCACCGCGGCGGCGCCGGAGTATTGGCCGCAGCAACAAGCCGCCGCGGCCTACAACACATTATCGCGTCAGTCGGCGGTGTCATTACCGCAAACGACGGGGCCAGAAACTAGCGCCCGGCAAGACGCACTCACCGAATGGAACCACTGGTTGCAAGAACTTACCGAACACGATCAACACACAAACACGCACGCTGCCGAGACCGAACGCCAATTTGGTGTACTGCTGCGTGGCAGCCCACACGGCACGCCACCGGGCCTGCAGATCAACTTAGTGTGGCTGCGTCCCAGCCGTTCCAAATCCGGCAGCAGCACGCCGGGCGCACTGGTTGATCCACAGCCGCTGTCGTTGAATCCCAGCCATGGTCCGCTCCCCAGCCCCAGCGGCGGCTGGCCCAGCGAAGTCGTACCGGCGCTGGCGCTACTGCTGCAAGATCAACACGGCGCCTCCGCTGCCCAAAGCTGGATCAGCATTCACGCGGCTTATCAGGAACAGGCACTCGACAGCCTGCTGGAACTTTATCCTGCCTATTACGAACGCGGCTCAACGCCACTGACGCGCGCCGAAAACCTGCCGTTGCAGTTGCAGTGGCAAGACGATGACGACGCCAGCCAGCAACTTCGCGCCACCGTCGTAGCAGACACGCCGTCGCAATTATTGCGCGGCGTACGGCTTTGGTACGTGCAACCCAAAGCCCTGCGCTTTGGCTTGGTAGATGGCGACCTTACGCTGGTAAGTGCACTAGCGCGGGTACCGCGCATACAGCCCGAACAAGTGGATGCGCTGCGCCGACGGCTGCAGGAATCCAACGCCAAGCCAACGCTGCCACCGCCCAACCCACGTGGACCGATCGAGATTATCGACCGTGCGCCGGAGTCGGTGCTGCAACTGCGCGGCATCACTGTGCACCTTGGTCACCGCAAAATTAAAACCACCTTAGGCTGCGCCCGTCTGGTGTTTGATTACGACGGCCTGCGCCTGCCCCACGCCGCCCCCAAGGCACGCGAACGCCGCCTACTGGGCGAGCGCGTACTGGAAATTCGCCGGCATCTGGCGCATGAGCGGGAGATGATGGGCAAGCTGCAACAACTGGGCTTGGCCGAAATAGGTTGGTACTCCGACCCGCGCGGCATTCCGGCCAAACTGGTGCAGCCCAGCGACCTCATGTGGCACCCCAACCGCAGCAAGTTGCCGCAAGCCACTAGCGCGTGGGAACCACTGATCGAACAATTGCAGGAAGCCGGCTTTCAACTCGAATACGCCGACAGCTTTCCGCGCCAGCGCCTGGTTGAAATTGATGACTGGCACGCCGACGTGCAGCCCGCTGGCAACCAATGGTTCGACGTTAGCCTCGGCATCGATGTGGGCGGCCACCGCGTCGATCTACTGCCGCTACTGCGACGCATGTTGAGCGACCCCGAATTCCCTCTCGTGGCACCGCCACGCGAAAAAAAGGACGCGAGTTGGCGCGTCACGCTAGACGCCAAGCGCAGCGTCGACATTCCACTCACCCGCTTACGCGCCCTCATCGAACCCTTGATGGAATGGCTGCAAGGCGACGATGCACTGCACGTGCACCGTACCCGCGCCGAAGCCTTGGTCAACATGGCTACCAGCGCGCAACTGCATTGGCGCGGCGGCGACATCCTTCGCGCGCAGCTCGACCTGCTAAAGAATGCCGCCCGCGACGCCAGTCCTCCGCCCGGCTTCAACGCTACGTTGCGACCGTACCAACGCGAAGGCTTGGCGTGGCTCAACTTCCTCGGCGACTCCGGCCTCGGCGGCATTCTTGCCGACGACATGGGCTTGGGCAAAACCGTGCAAGTGCTCGCGCATATCCTTACCGAAAAGCAGCGCGGCCGCCTCGAAAAGCCGGCACTCGTCGTCGCGCCCACCTCGCTGGTTGGCAACTGGCGCGATGAAACCGCACGCTTCGCCCCCGACTTAAAAGTGTTGGTGTTACACGGCCCGCAGCGCGCCGACGAATATCACCTGATCCCCGAAAGCGACTTAGTCATCACCACCTATCCGCTGCTGCCACGCGACGAAGAACGCCTGCGCGAAGCGCAGTTTTCGTTACTGGTGTTAGACGAAGCACAAGCCATCAAAAACCCGCACAGTCAGGCGGCCAAAGTTGTACGCACGATTCCGGCGACACGGCGTTTGGCGATGACCGGCACGCCGATGGAAAATCATTTGGGCGAACTGTGGGCGCAATTTGATGCCGTGGAACCCGGCCTGCTCGGCAGCGAACGCCAATTCGCCAAGCTGTATCGCACACCGATTGAAAAGCACAACGACAACGACTGCCAGCAACGGTTGAACCGTCGCGTCAGCGCGCTACTGCTACGCCGGCGCAAGAAAGATGTGCTAACCGACTTGCCGGCAAAAACCGAAATTGTGCACAAACTCGAACTGGCCGATGCGCAGCGCGGCTTGTACGAAACCTTGCGCCTTACCCAACACGAACGCGTGCAGCAAGCAGTAAAAGAACGCGGCCTGTCGCAAGCCGGCATCATCGTGCTCGATGCCCTGCTGAAGCTGCGCCAAGCCTGCTGCGATCCGCGCTTGGTCAAACTCCCCAGCGCGCGAAAGATCACCCAGTCCGCCAAGCTCGACGCGCTGCTGGAGTTGCTGGATAGTCTGCTCGCCGACAACAGTCACGTACTGGTGTTTTCGCAATTCACCGAAATGCTGGCACTGATCGAAACTGCCCTGCAAAAGCGCGAGATCAACTACCAAATACTCACCGGCCAAACCCCTGCACGGCAACGCACCGCGCTGGTCAAAAAATTCCAAAGCGGCACCGTGCCAGTCTTCCTGATCAGCCTGAAAGCCGGCGGCATCGGCCTTAACCTCACCGCCGCCGACACCGTCATCCATTACGACCCGTGGTGGAACCCCGCCGTCGAAGCACAAGCCACCGACCGCGCCCATCGCATCGGTCAAGACAAACCCGTCTTCGTCTACCGCCTGATCTGCACCGGCACCGTCGAAGAAAAAATCCAGGCCCTGCAAGCCCGCAAAGCCGACCTCGCCGCCGCCGTCCTCGACGGTGGCGGCGCGACCAAGCGCTTGCGCTTTGATGAGACAGATTTGGCCGAGTTGTTTGCGCCGATGTAAGAATCCGCCCGCGAAGTATTCCTGCTCGCCTGCCGGGTCGAGTCTTAGTGGATGCCTACTCGCAGCTAGCTAGAGCTAGCCTTGCGCTCGTCAGGCGCGCGCCAAGCGCGCACGACGGCGCTGCAATTTACGCTCGTGGCGGCGCGTGCTCCACGCTTTTTTGTGGGCGGCAAGGCAGGAGAAGATGACGTAGAGGGCGGGTGTGCTGAGTAGGGTTAGGCTTTGCGAAACCAGCAGGCCGCCGATCAGCGCGATACCGAGTGGGCGGCGCAGTTCACTGCCTTCGCCTAGGCCAATCGCAATGGGTAAGGCGGCGAGGATGGCGACCATGGTGGTCATCATGATCGGGCGGAAACGCACGATGCAGGCTTCGCGGACGGCTTCGAGTGGCGTTTTGCCGTGCTCGCGCTCGGCGACGAGGGCGAAGTCGATCACCATGATGGCGTTTTTCTTGACGATACCTATCAACAGCACTAACGCGATTTGTGCGATCACCGATAGTTCGGTGTTAGTCAACCATAACGCCAGCAACGCACCGACGCCGGCAGCGGGTAACGTGGACAAGATAGTGACCGGGTGCAGCAGGCTTTCGTACAGCATGCCGAGCACGATGTAGACGGTGAGTACGGCTGCAAGAACGAGCCATCCCATGCCACTCTGGGCGTCTTGAAAGCGGCGGAAATCACCACCCACATTGAGTTTGATGTCACCGGGCATGCGCATGTTGTTGACGGTCGAGCTGACGATTTTCATCGCCTCGCCCATGCTTACGCCGGGCGCGAGATTGAAGCTCAGATCCATCGTGGTGAACTGGTTTTGATGCCTAACTTGCGAAGGCGCCAAGCCGGGCTCTTGGTGCGTGAACGCGGTGATAGGAACCATGACGCCGGTGTTCGAGCGCACATAAATACGATTGAGCGCATCGGGTGTCGCCGTTTGTGCGGGCAGCGCGTTCACCACCACGGCGTATTGGTTGATATCCGAATAGATGGTCGACACTTGGCGCTGGCCAAACGCGTCGTACAACGCGCCATCAATAGTGCCGATAGAAACGCCAAGTCGCGCCGCCGTGTCGCGATCGATCACGATGTTTTGGCGTAAACCGCCCTCGTCAACATCGCTCCCCACATCCATCAACTTGGGGTTTTTCTTCAGTTCGGTCACCAGCTTGGGCAGCCACTTTTGCAGCCCGGCCAAGTCGTTGCCCTGCAGCGACACCTGATATTGCGCGCCTTGGCTGGTGCCACCGCCGCCGCCACTGGGCAGGTCTTGCACCGGACGCAGGCGTAGGTTGAGGTCGGGATATTTGGCGGCTTTGGCAGTGAGCCGTGCCAACACGGTAAAGGTGTCGTCTTTGCGCCCTTGCGCGCGCGTCTTCAAATCAATATTGAAAGAGCCGCTGGTACCTTGCCGACTGCTGCCCAAACGCGAGCCAACGGTTGCCACGTCCGGGTCGGCCATCAACATGGCGGTAAGACGCTGCAAGCGCTGTTTGCTTTCACCAAACGAGACGGTGGCGCTGGAGCTGGCGCGCCCCCAAATCAAGCCGGTGTCTTGTTGCGGAAACAAACCAGTTTTGACCACACCAAATAGATAAAACGTAATGACGATAAGCGCCAACGGCATCAACGCAAACGACAACGCATGCCGCAGCGAGAAATTCAGCGAACGGGTGTAGATGCCTAACATGCCGGCATGGAAACCATCCAGCGCCCGGCTTAATCTGGACGGCGCCTTTACCGCCCGTTGCTTGGCCGGCACACGCGCACTGAGAAAGTGTCCGCACAACGCTGGGGTAAGGGTCAGCGATACGGTCGCTGACACGACGATGGCGGCGACCAGGGTGACGGCAAATTGGTGCATAAACATGCCGGTCACGCCGCCGGCGAACAGTAGCGGGATAAATACGGCAATCAGCGACGCGGTGATGGACACGATGGTGAAGCCGATTTCATGCGCACCCTTTAGCGTCGCCTGCATCGGTGACAATCCTTCGTCGATATGACGGATGATGTTTTCGATCACCACGATGGCGTCATCCACCACAAAGCCGATGGCAATAATCAGCGCCAGCAAGGTGAGGTTATTCAAGGTGTAACCGAGGATGTACATCACCACAAACGAGCCGGCCAACGACAGCGGAACCGCCACTGCCGCAATCAAGGTCGGGGCGCGGCGACGCAGGAACAGCGCCATCGTCAAGATCACCATCGCCAGGCTGATGAGCAGTGTGATTTGCACCTCATGCAACGATGCGCGAATGGTTGGCGTACCGTCGAAAAATGGCGTTAGCTTCGTGCTCGGCTGTAAATAGCCACGCAACATGGGTAGCTGCGCCCTGACCAGATCCACCGTGGCAATGACGTTGGCGTCGCTTTTTTTATAGACGTACATCAACACCGCGGGCTCGCCATGGAACCACGCTGCCTGGTAGGCATCTTGCTGGCCGGCGTATACGTGGGCCACATCGGACAACCGCACCGGCGTGCCGTTGTGGCTGGAAATGACCAACTTCGCGAAGTCATCGGCCGTATGCAATTGCGCCGTCGAGGAGATCGACATCCTAGTCTTGCCGTCGGATAGGAATCCTTCCGGCGAGGTCACATTGGCGGCACTTAGCGCGTTGCGTAGCTGATCGGGCGACAAGCCCATCGCATTCAACGCACGCAGGTTTATATCCACGCGAATAGCCGGCGTCGCTGCACCCGCAATCTCAACCGACGATACGCCTTTCAGTTGTCGCATCCGCTGCGCCAATAAGGTATCGGCTGAGTTGTACAAATCGGCCGCCGATTGCGTTTTTGACGTCAACGCAAAGGCAATAATCGGGTCGTCATTGGGGTTAGCTTTTTGATAACTCGGCGAGCCGTTCAAACCACTCGGCAAATCCGGTGCGGCGGCGTTGATGGCCGCTTGCACATCGCGCGCGGCGGAATCCAGATTGGTGCCACTGCGAAACATCATGAAGACAAAGGTGCGCCCTTCGGAACTGTTCGAGCGCATCGTTTCGATGCCGGGCACTTGCCCCAGATGCCGCTCCAACGGCGCGGCCACCGTGGACGCCATCGTGCTGGCATCAGCACCGGACTGACTAGCCTGGACAAAAATAGCCGGAAATTGCATATCCGGGAGTGCCGCTACACCCAACAGGAAGTAGCAAATCATGCCGCTAACAAACAGCCCAATGGCCATCAGCGACGTGCCAATCGGACGACGAATGAAGGCCGCAGAAATATTCATCGAGCGCACTCAGCGGGTGCGACAACGGCAGCTAGACAGGCGCGGCAATGGGTGTACGCGTTAACCATCTTTTCCTCAACGCTCCAGTCGGGAAAAGGTTGATCCACATTCCACACATTTGCTATCGGCGTTGCTATGAAAGCTTTTGTAGGAGCGGCTTCAGCCGCGATGCTTGTGTTTTCTTTGACAGGCCACGAGAGCATCGCGGCTGAAGCCGCTCCTACAACGCTTACAGCAGTCTCTTTCACTATCGTCCACGCTACGACATTGCGCACGCCGCAGCACGCTACATCCGCACTTGCACGCATTTACGCAGCGCTCGAGTTCGCATGGCGTAGTGCACGCTGCTCGCGCCGCTGCGCTACCCAGTCGGAGAAGCGCTCCATATATAGGTAGATCACTGGCGTGGTGTACAAAGTAACCAACTGCGACAACAACAAACCACCGACGATGGAAACACCCAACGGGCGCCGCAACTCGGCGCCAATACCGTTGCCCAAAGCCAGCGGTAATGCCCCAAGCATGGCCGCCGCCGTGGTCATCATGATCGGGCGGAAACGCAGCAAACACGCCCGTCGAATGGCGTCGTGCGCGTTCATACCCTTGCGCCGCGCTTCGATCGCGAAGTCGATCATCATGATTGCGTTCTTCTTCACGATACCTATCAGCAGCACAATGCCAACGATGCCATCCACCGACAAACTCATGCCACACAGGATCAACGCCAGCAGCGCGCCAACACCTGCCGGCGGCAGCGTGGAAATAATCGTCAACGGATGAATGTAGCTTTCGTACAACACGCCCAACACGATGTAGATGACGACGATGGCCGCCAACAACAACAGCACCTCATCACCAATGGACGACGCAAACTCCGCCGCTTTGCCGACAAATTCACCGCGTACTTGCGGCGGAAAATTCATCTGCGCTTCGACATCTTTAAACGCAGTGACGGCGTCTGACAGTGAGTAGCCCTGGGCCAGATTGAAGGAGACGGTAACGGCCGGCAATTGCTGCTGATGGCTGACCACCAGCGGCGCGCTAGTCACCTTGGCGCTGGCCAGGGAAGACAGTGGAATGGTGCCGCCGCCGCCCAACGTGAAGCCGACGTTGCCGGCGTTGCCAATGCCTGATGGTGTCGCCGAGTTGCTGGATTTGAGCTGGCCGAAACTGGTGGCATTACTGCCAACCAACGCGCCATTGCCCTGACCGCGCACGGTCAGCTTGTTCAACAAGTCATCGCTAGTGCGAAACTCCGGCGCCACTTCCAGCACGACGCGGTATTGGTTTAACTGGGTAAAGATGGTCGAAATCTGGCGCTGGCCAAACGCGTCGTACAAGGTGTCGTCGATGGTTTGCACCGGCACGCCGAGGCGGCTGGCCTTGTCACGATCGATGGTCAGCTTTAACGCGTTGCCACTATCAGCCAAGTTATTGCTGACATCGGACAACTCTTTGCGCTTACGCAGTGCCTCGGTCATGCGGCCGGCGAAGGTCGCTAGCTCAGCAGAATTCACGTCCGACAGCGTGTACTGATATTCCGTGGCAGAAACTCGACTGTCCAAAGTGACGTCTTGCACCGGCTTCAGATACAACGCCACGCCGGGAATATCCGCGACGACGTGCTGCAGACGAGGCAGTAATTTATCCAGCCCTTCGCGATCACCGCGTGGCTTCAGCACAATACTGATCTGGCCCTGGTTCAACGTAGGGTTGATGGTGCCCGCGCCAATGAACGCGGCCACGCCGGCGACTGCAGGGTCTTTCTGCAGCGCATCGGCAACAGCTTTGGTGCGAATTTCCATTTGCGGAAACGCGATGTTTTGATCAGCCTGCACCACACCGGTAATCAGGCCGGTGTCTTGCTCGGGCAGCAAGCCTTTGGGAATGATGATGTACAAAACTACCGTTAGCGCAATGGCGCCACTGGCCACCAACATGACAAAGCGTTGATGATCAAGCACCCAGTCCAGCGAACGCTCGTACAAGCCGACGGTACGCATCCACACGTCCGGCTTCTTTCCCGCCGCCAAGTTGCGCTCATGTACATCGCTGCCTTCTGGCAGTTCATCGGGCTTCAACAGGTAGGCGCACATCATCGGCGTCAGCGTCAACGACACCAACATGGAAATGGTGACCGCGATAGTCAACACCCACGCAAATTCGTGGAACAGACGTCCGGTGACACCGGGCATCAGCAACAACGGCAGGAACACGGCGACCAGGGAAACGGTTAGCGACAGGACGGTAAAGCCGATTTCCTTCGCACCAAGTTCCGCCGCTTCCAAGCCGCTCTTGCCCTTCTCGATGTAGCGCACGATGTTCTCGATCATCACGATCGCATCGTCCACGACAAAGCCGGTGGCCACCGTCAGCGCCATCAGCGAAAGGTTGTCGAGCGACATGCCCGTAAACGACATCACGCCGAACGTGCCGAGCAACGACAGCGGTACCGCCACCGACGGAATCACCGTTGCCCACAAGCGGCGCAGGAAGACGAAGATGACGCCAATCACCAAGAAGATGGTGAGCAGCAAGGTGAACTCAACGTCGCGCACAGACGCCTGAATGGTCACTGTGCGGTCGGCAAAAACATCCAGCTTCACGTCGGCCGGCAGCGCGCTGCGCAACTCCGGCAAGACGGCGCGAATCTGCTTTACCGTATCCACGATGTTGGCGCCGGGCTGACGCCGTACATCCAGCAACACCGCCGGCTTGCCGTTCGCCCACGCCGCTAGCTGATCGTTTTCTACGCCATCGACCACCTTCGCCACATCGGACAGGCGCACCGGCGAACCGTTTTTGTAACTGATGATGGTGCTTTTGTATTCAGCCGCGTTACTAAGCTGGTCGTTGGTACCAATACTGTAACTTTGCGTCTTGCCGTTCAGCGTGCCCTTGGGCGCGTTGACATTGGCCTGCGTCAACGCGCTGCGCACGTCTTCCATGGTCAGATCAAGGTTGGATAGCTGCGCCGGATTGACCTGCACGCGCACCGCCGGGCGCACGTTACCGGCAATAGAAACCAGCCCGACGCCCTGTACTTGTGACAACTTCTGCGCAAGGATCGAGTCGGCCAGATCGTTCACTTCGCGCAGTTGGCGGCTGTCGGACGTGAGCATCAACGTGACAATGGGCGCATCGGCCGGATTAACCCGGTTATAGACCGGCGGGTACGGCAAGTTGCCGGGCAACGTGCCTTTAGCCTGATTGATTGCTGCCTGCACATCCTGCGCGGCGATATCGATATCGCGATCCATCGAGAACTGCAAAATGATGGTGGACAGTCCAGCCGATGAGTCCGAACTCATCATGGTTAAGCCGGAAATTTGCCCCAGATTGCGCTCGAGTGGCGTGGTGATTAGCGACGCCATGGTGGTGGCGCTGGCGCCCGGGTACTGGGTGGTGACCACCAGACTGGGCGCTTCGATCTCTGGCAACGCTGATACCGGCAATTCGCGATAACCCAAAATGCCAAGCAGCAGCACCGCCACCATCAATAGCGAGGTGGCGATCGGGCGGCGAATGAAAATGGTTGAGAAGCCCATGACTATCCGTAACGTGTAAGGGCGGCTTCAGCCGCGATCATGACCGCGAGCGCGCAAAGTGCGGCACGCTGGCGGCCGACCGGGTTAACCGCTGGCGCGCGAAGATGCGCACCAACGTGCAATCAATGGCGACCACGCCCGCCACTCTTGGCATCCGCCTTGGCTTTGCTCAGCTCCGCGGCGGTGGGTGCAGCAGGCACTTCGCCCGGCTTCAGCGCGTTGACCTTGCTGCCCGGTTTCAGCCGGAATTGGCCCTCGGTGACCACTTCCTCACCCGCCTTCAGCCCGCTACCAATCATCACGTGGCTGTCGCCCACTTCGCCGGCAATCACAACGGCCTGCATTTTGACTGTTTTGTCGCCCTGCACTTGATAGACGTAGTCACCATCCGGGCCGCGCTGCACTGCCTGCGCCGGAATCACCAAGCCGCCGTCAACCGTGTTCACCAGCAACTGCACGTTGACGAACTGCCCCGGCCACAACTCGTTCTTCAAGTTCGGAAATTCCGATTTCAGCCGGAACGTGCCGGTACTGGTGTCAATCTGGTTGTCGATCACCTTCAGCACACCACCGCTGGCGATCGGGTGTGAATCAGTTTTATCCAAGGCTGTCACTTGCAAACCCGCACCGTCTTGCGCCGCCGCACGGCGCACCATGTCGAGACTCTGCTCAGGCAAGGTAAACATGATGTTGATCGGGTGTAGCTGGGTCAGCGTGACAATCGCCGTCGAGGTGCCAACGATATTGCCCGGATCGACCGCGCGAATGCCGGCCAAGCCATCAATCGGCGACACGATCTTGGTGTAATTCAACTGCACCTGGCTATCGCGCACACTCGCCGCATCGGCGGCCACGGCGGCTTGGTACTGCTTGGCCGTGTTGCTCAACGTGTCCAGGTCCTGCTTGGAAATGTAGCCCTTGCCGGCGAGATCCGCGCTGCGCTTCAAGTTGCTACGTGCGGTGGCCAACATCGCCTCGTCTTGATTCTTGCGAGACACCGCCTGATCCAGATTCGCCTGATAAGTGCGCGGATCAATCTGCGCCAAGACCTCGCCCTTCTTCACCGGCTTGCCTTCGGTAAAGTTCAGGCTCATCAACTGGCCGCCCACCTGTGGGCTGATCGTTACCGTATTAAGTGCCTGCACGGTACCTAGGGCAGTCAAGTAAACCGGCACCTTTTGCTTGACCACCGGCACGACCGTCACCGGTACGGGTGCATTGCTCTTGCCGTCCTTGCTTTGGCTGTCAGACGACGAAGCCCCGCCAGCAGGAGCGGGCTTGTGCAGCAATCGATAGCCGACCGCGGCCAGCACGATCACCGCAATAACGATCAGCGCGATCTTCCAAAAACGCGACATGTAAAACTCCTAGTACGGGATAACGCGGCCATCGAGCAAAACACCAACGCCGCGGACGTCACAGGTGGAACAGGTGGCTATTACACAAAGAGCCAGCGGGCGCTTCATTTATGTTGGAAGCATAGGGGCAATTAAACGGGTTTGAACAATGCCGGTTGACATGGGTAAGGCATGACCGATGGCATAGGCAAGCGTCGTGACGGAGCTAAAACGGGCTGTCACAAAAATGAAAACAATCATTTGTCACCGCAAAACCCTGAAACTTGGCTCTCGCTTCGTTTATAATTCGCCACTGGCCGTCTGACGCAGTTTTTTGTGTTTGCGGCACGGCGAGACAACACCGCACCGATCAGTGGCAAGCGAGAAGGTCGGCAAGGGCGCGTTTCGTCAAATCAACATCACCAAACAAGCATTTAGGTGGGTCAAAGTTGTGGTGACGTTACTTTGACCCGTCCACTATCAGGAGTACGTGCGTGAGCCGTTCCATGAACAAAGCCGACCATGAAACCGGGCGTCAGTTCGCCATCATGATCTCTCTCCTGATCGTCACCGCAGCGATAATTATGCTTGTGGCCTCCCTCGTTTATCACCACGAGCCAGAGGAGACGGACCCCAACGTGCCAGCGGCAACTGCCGCACGGATCGCCCCGGTTGCTGGTGTTTACGCCGGTGATACCGGCCGCGCCGCCATGCAAGCAGCATCCGATGCCGCTAATAAGGCCGCCGCGTCACAAGTGGCGTACGGCGGCACCACCGACGGCAAGGAAATTTACGATCACCTGTGCACCAGCTGCCATACCGCCGGTATCGCCGGTGCGCCGAAGCTGGGTGACAAGAGCATGTGGGCGCCGCGTCTCGCCCAAGGCATCGACACCCTGGTCAAGCATGCGATCGACGGTTACCACGGCCCCGACGGCAATTTCATGCCGCCAAAGGGTGGTAACCCGGCGCTGACCGACGAGCAAGTCACCAACGCCGTGCACTGGATTGCCGACCAGGCAAAATAAGCCTGCTCGATCAAGTCGCTTTGATCTGTGCCAGTAAAACGCCGCCTCCGGGCGGCGTTTTCGTAGATGTGCCACTGCGTCCGGCTGCCGCCCGCTACCGGCGTAACCACAGCACCCGAGCGCGCTCGTGGTGCTGTGATTTCGCCGTGTTCCCTTCCCGGCATCCCATACGGAGGAATTGTGTAGCGCCACTTTGACCTAAGGCAACTACGCCGCACGCCGCTTCCAGCACAATCCGCGTAGCCCAGCGCAGCAACCCCAATCACAGGCGCCAAACATGGTCGCCGGCTATCATTAACCTATGAACCCGATACCAATAGCGGCCAACCCTGACCGTTTCCCCGATGTGGCGGCCAGCTTCATGTTGGATGGCCCTTGCGGCCAACTGGAAGTCATTACTGACGTGGCAGCGCCTGCTTGTGCGCGCCGCGGCGTTGCCGTCATTTGCCACCCGCAGCCGCAACAGGGCGGCACCATGCACAACAAAGTCGTGACGATGATCGAGCACGCCGTGCGTGAATCCGGGCTAGACACGATCCGCTTCAACTTTCGCGGCACCGGTGCATCGGAAGGCGTGTACGACGAAGGCGACGGTGAGGGCGATGACTTGGCCGCCATAGCGGCATGGGCACGGAAGACGCGTCCCAACGACGTGCTATGGCTAGGTGGCTTCTCCTTCGGTAGCTACGTCAGCATCCGCAACGCCGTGCGTTTACACGCTGCCGCGCTGATTAGTGTGGCGCCACCGATCGGCATGCGCCCGCTTGACGACATCGCGTTGCCGACCTGTCCGTGGCTGCTGATTCAGGGTGAAGCCGATGAAGTGGTCGACCCGCAAGCCGTATTCGACTGGGTCGACACACTGGAACACAAACCGGAGTTGATCCGCATTCCAGAAACTAGTCATTTTTTCCACCGCCGCCTGCTTGATCTGCGCGGCGCGATCAAACACAACATTCGCACATGGCTGCCACCAACACGGTCACCGTAACTCGCGCGGCACGTACCGCACCGACACCTACCCTATTAAAAGATTGTGCTTCATGAGTGAACCCCTGTTGTTGACGCCCAGCGCGCGCTACCACGAAGGCGTTGCCGCACACCGCTGGGAAGAAGACCCGACCCAGTTAGCGCTGTTACCCGAATTTGACCGCATGCACGCCGCCTTGTGTGCCGAGCCCACATCCGGCAATGGTTTACTGGGCCGCTTGAAGTCGTTGCTTGGCAACGAGCCGGAGCCGACCGAGCCGGGCCTGTACTTATGGGGTACGGTCGGTCGCGGCAAAACATTTTTGATGGATTTATTTGCCGCCAGCCTGCCGCACACGATTGCGTTGCGCCGGCACTACCATCGTTTTATGGGCGAAGTGCACGACAGCCTAACCGCGCTGGGCAACCAGCAAGACCCGCTTATCCAGGTGGCCAGCGATATTGCCGACCGCTGCCGTGTGCTGTGTCTGGACGAGTTTCTCGTTAATGACATTGGCGACGCGATGATTCTTGCAAACTTGTTCGATGCGCTGTTTGCGCGCGGCGTGATGTTGGTCACCACCTCCAACACGCCGCCCGACCAGCTGTATCGCGGCGGTTTGCAGCGCGCGCGCTTCCTGCCCGCCATCGCCTTGATTGAACAACGCTGCCACGTGATAGAAATGGCGTCTTCACGCGACTGGCGCTTACGTGCGCTGGCGCAAGCACCCGTCTACCTAACGCCACCAGGGCCCGAGTCACATCGCGCACTGGAACGCATTTTCTCCAGCCAGGCGCAAGGCGAGGTGGAGCAAGACGGCAGCTTAACCATCAACAGCCGCGCCATCACTTTTCACAAACGTGCAGCCAATATTTTGTGGTTCGAATTCACGGCGCTTTGCGATGGTCCGCGTGCCGTAGCCGACTACATTGCGCTGGCCAAAGCGGGCCCGGCCATCATCGTTTCCAGCGTGCCGCAATTTACTGTTTACAGCGAAGATGCCGCGCGCCGCTTTGTACAACTGGTCGACGAGTTTTACGACCGTCACGTGAAACTGATTTTGTCTGCTGCCGCACCGATCACCGAGCTGTACGACGGCAAACGCTTGCGCGCCGAATTCGGCCGCACCGAATCGCGCTTGATTGAAATGCAAAGTGAAGAATATTTGGCGTTGCCACACTTGCCGGGCTAGCGCGTAGCTGGACTGCTAAAGTGACCGCTGCAGCCCACTGCCGGAGCACCTGCCATGTCAATCGTTCTTGCCGTTGCCTTGCTACTTGGCGGCAGCCCCAGCGCCGCGACAGCAGCGCCACCGGATAACAGCTTTACTGCGCGCGTTTTGCGCGGCAAATTAGTGGAAGCGGGTGCTACCGGCCCGGCCTATCAAAAGCAGCTGTGGGCGCAACTCAACACGCCGCTGACCAAGACGCTGGAACGTTGCATCGCCAGCCACACGCCGGCCAATAAGGCGCCCTTCACTGTCGTGCTTAACGTTGGCAGCGATGGTTCGTTGAGTGAGGTCGAGGCACAACCGGCTACGCCAGTGGCTGCCTGCGTGGTCACGTGGTTCGCCACCACCACGTTGCCCGTGCCGCCGACGCTACCCAATGTCAGCAGCTACCCGCTGGAAATCGACGTCAGCATCGTGCCGTAAACCAACGCCGCCATTTTATTGTCGGCAGATCAAAATGACTGGCAGCAGCGCCGGCTGGAAAACCTCCGCGCATCATTCCCTCTGCCGTTAATGGCCAAAGGGTTGGTCAAACCGGAAACGTTTTTCAAGCGCCCGAAGCTGGTCAACCTGCCACGTCAAGCGTTAGTGCGGCCGTTGCACCAGCCGCCTTTCGGCGATTGCGTACGGTGGCGACGACGGCTTGTTCCGCGCATCCCTATGCAACGCGCGAAACATTCGTCTGGCGCCGCAGATGGCGCTCACGCGATGTCTTGCGCCACCCTCGAAAACCGCGCTATTTCGCTTTTCCCTGATTGGCCACCGCCGTCATCTTCGCTTCAATCTCGGCGGCGTCGCCAAGATAGTAGTGGCGCAATGGCTTCAGGTTATCGTCAAACTCGTACACGATCGGCACGCCGTTCGGGATGTTCAACTCGACAATCGCTTCGTCGGAAATGCCGTCCAGATATTTGATCAAGGCGCGCAACGAATTACCGTGCGCGACCACCAACACGCGCTGGCCGTCGCGAATGGCTGGAGCCAACAGGTCGTACCAATACGGCAGCACGCGCGCGACGGTGTCTTTCAGGCATTCGGTATTCGGTATTTCGCTTGGCTTCAAGCGCGCATAGCGCGGGTCGCGTACCGAGTCATTCGCATCGCGCTCCATCGGCGGTGGTGGCGTAGCGTAACTACGGCGCCATACCTTGACCTGATCGGCGCCATATTTCGCGGCCGTCTCGGCTTTGTTCAAACCTGTGAGTGCACCGTAATGGCGCTCGTTGAGGCGCCAATCCGTCACCACGGGCAACCACATTTCATCCATCGCGTCCTGCACGCCCCATAAGGTGCGTACGGCGCGCTTCAGCACGGATGTGTGCGCCACATCAAAGGCATAGCCCGATTCGAGCAGCAGCTGCCCCGCGGCGGTCGCCTCGACCACGCCTTGCGCGGTGAGATCCACATCAGCCCAACCGCTGAAACGATTATCCAGGTTCCACTGCGACTGGCCGTGGCGAATCAATACAAGCTTGTGCATGAGCAGCTCATCGTAGGTTACGAAAGTTGAAGCGGGAATGGTGGCGGCTGCCCGGCACAGCGTCAAATGCGCCCATGCCACAGGTCACGTTAAATCTGCCGCCAATATGGTGCATCCTGATGACTTACACGACTTACGGAGACAACCATGCATCGACTCTCAGCCGTTCTCATGTTTGCCGCGCTCGCACTGGCACTCCCGCTGTCGGTGGCAGCAAGTAGCAACGACATCAGTAAGGTCAATGGCTCGGTGCGCGTAGAAGCTAATCAACAAGCCGGCGACGTCAGCACCGTGAATGGCTCGGTGCACATCGAAAGCGGCGCCACTGTGCACGAGGCCAGCACTGTCAATGGCGCGGTGGATCTGGGTGCTAAAGCAACCGCCACGGAAATAACCACCGTCAACGGCGCCGTCAGGCTCGCTGCCGCTGCCCGCGTCAACGGTGATGTGACGACAGTGAACGGAAGCGTTTCCTTAGCGCCCGGCGCCGACGTCAGCGGCGAACTCACCAACGTCAACGGCACCATCACCCTGGACAACGCACATGTCCGCGGCGGTATCACCACGGTCAACGGCGACATCACTATCGGCGCCAATTCGCGCGTTGAAGGCGGCATCCTGATCGAAAAATCGCATAGTTGGTTTAGCTGGTTCCGTTCCAATAGCCGCACGCCGCTCATTGTTATCGGACCACATGCCATCGTTCAAGGCACGCTGGAATTTCGACGTGATGTGGTTCTGAAAGTCAGTGACAGCGCGCAGATTGGACCCGTTAAAGGCGCAGCCGTCATCAAATTCAGCGGTGCCAAGCCGTAACGCAACTGGTACGGTCCTGGTAGAAGGGGCTTTAGCCCCGATGCTTTTTGGATCTCGGCATTAGAACAAGAGCATCGGGGCTAAAGCCCCTCCTACAGTTTCTATGACCAGTTTCTATGACCAGTTTCTATAGCCAATTTCTATAGCCAATCGCGTGGTTGCAGATAGCCGGCCAGTTGCGCTTCGGCGGAACCGGGCTCCGGCGCATACGCATATTCAAAACGCACGCGTGGCGGCAGGCTCATCAGGATCGACTCGGTACGACCACCCGATTGCAAACCAAACAGGGTGCCGCGGTCGTAGACCAAGTTGAACTCCACGTAGCGGCCGCGTCGATACAATTGAAACTCGCGCTCGCGCTCGCCGTATGGCGTATCACGCCGACGCTGCACAATCGGCGCATACGCATCCAGAAAGCCATCGCCGACAGCTTTGGTGAACTCGAAACAGCGTTCAAAGCCACCTTCATTCAAATCGTCGTAAAACAAGCCACCGACGCCGCGCATTTCAGCGCGATGCTTTAAATAGAAGTATTCATCACACCACTTTTTGTAGCGCGGATACATATCAGCGCCAAACGGTTCGCATAGGTCATGCGCGACGCCATGCCAGTGCCGCACATCTTCGTCCTGCGGATAAAACGGCGTCAGATCAAAACCGCCGCCAAACCACCATACGGATTCCACGCCGTCCTTGCTTGCTTCGAAATAGCGCACGTTGGCATGTGCGGTCGGGACATGCGGGTTGCGTGGATGCAGCACCAACGACACCCCGGTAGCGGTGAACTGACCACCAGCCAACTCCGGCCGATGCTGCGTAGCGCTAGGCGGTAACTGATGGCCGCTAACCCGCGAAAAATTGACACCCGCCTGCTCGAACACAGCGCCTTCGCGCAACACGCGCGTGCGGCCGCCACCGCCAGCGGCGCGCTCCCAAGCGTCTTCTTGGAACTGCGCAGCACCATCCAGTTGCTCAATGCCTGCACAGATACGGTCCTGCAAGCCGCGCAAAAAACCTTCGGCAAGATCCGCTTGTTCGCTCATCGTGATACTCGCTGTAGAAACGTGATGGCGTGAGCTTAGCAAGACGCGGCGACGCGGCCGCTGCGACGACGCGTCACAGGCGCCTGCGCCAGATCACAAAACGACTTGACCAACAGGGCCGATGCTGCGTTGACGACGTTCGCGGCATCTTCATACACAGGCAGGCAGCATATCTCTTCATTCATGCAGCCCCTCTCGCAGACTAGGCAAGTTTCAAGGTGACCATTAGGCTCATGCGATGCCCTCTCTCATGACTCCTCTCGCGGTTACTGCGTATACCGCCACGTCAGCCATCGGTCACGGCCTAGCGGCTCAATTCGATGCACTGCAGAGCGCTCGTAGTGGGCTGCGTCCAAACGATTTCAGCGATACACCATTGCCTTGCTGGATCGGCCGCGTCAGCGGCGTGGAGACGTCACCCTTACCGTCGGCATACGCCGCCTTGGCCTGCCGCAACAACGAGTTGGCGTGGCTTGGTTTACAACAAGACGGCTTCCTGGATGCCGTAAGCACGGCGCGCGAACGCTATGGGGCACGGCGTGTTGCGGTGCTGTTAGGCACTTCCACCGCCAGTATCGGCTTTACCGAACAGGCCTACCGCCAGCTCGACCCCGACGGTGGCTTTGCCGATGACATGCTGCGTCCGATCCTGCACACGCCGCACTCGCTCAGCACGTTTGTTGCCCTTGCGCTGCAATTAGGAGGGCCTTGTCTGACTATTTCCACCGCGTGCTCGTCTAGCGCAAAGGTCTTCGCCAGCGCTGAGCGCATGCTTCGATTGGGCTTGATCGACGCCGCCGTCGTTGGAGGCGTGGACACGCTGTGCAACAGCGTGCTGTTTGGCTTCAACTCGCTACAGTTGGTTTCTACCCAGCCATGCCGCCCATTTGATGCCGCGCGTGACGGCATTTCCATCGGCGAAGCGGCCGGTTTTGCGCTGCTGGAACGGGTTGAAGCCAACCCTACTGCACCACGTTTACTTGGTTATGGTGAGGCCAGTGACGCCCACCACATGTCCACGCCACACCCCGACGGCCTTGGCGCGGAATTGGCACTGCACGAAGGACTGCGTCGTGCGGGGATAGATACAACGCAGGTGAGTTACATCAACCTACACGGCACCGCCAGCTGGAAAAACGATGAGGTGGAAGCTGCCTTGGTCAACCGCACGTTCTCCAAGAAAACACGCGCCAGCTCGACCAAAGGCTTCACCGGCCACACCCTTGGCGCGGCAGGCAT
This sequence comes from Rhodanobacter sp., assembly GCA_039924175.1. Classification (GTDB taxonomy): domain Bacteria; phylum Pseudomonadota; class Gammaproteobacteria; order Xanthomonadales; family Rhodanobacteraceae; genus Rhodanobacter. The sequence goes on along the minus strand of JBDTBF010000045.1, from coordinate 20,430 downwards.
TGTCGAGGCGACGATTGCACTGCAAGCGATTGCGCACGACTTCATCCCTGGCAACCTCGGTGGCGAAACCCCAGATCCGCAGTGTGGTGCATCGTTCGCATGGCATAACGAACAACAGCGGGTCGACATAGCACTCAGCAATTCCTTCGGTTTTGGCGGCAACAACGCTTGCTTGGTGTTTGGCAGCGCGGGAGCCAACCGATGACCACGCTTCGTGTTTACGTAGAAGGGATCGGACTGTGGTCGCCGCAACTCGCCAATTTTGCGGCGCTCAAGTCACTGTTGAACGGTACGCCGCCGCCTGCACCACCGGCGCGGCCGACAGCAGATACATTGCCCGCCAACGAACGCCGGCGCGCGCCGGAAAGTGTCCTACTTGCGGTCGAAGTAGCCGCCCAAGCCGTTGCCATGAGCGCACGCGACGCGGGACAACTGGCGTGCGTGTTCTCCTCCGGACAAGGCGACCAAGCCGTCACTGATTACATGTGCGCCACATTGGCGCGCGCACCCACCGAATTATCGCCCACCCGCTTTCACAACTCGGTGCACAATGCACCAGTCGGCTATTGGACCATCGCGACCCATTGCCGTGCGCCGTCCACCGCGGTGTGCGCGCAGCGCGCCAGCTTCGGGGCCGGTCTGTTGGAAGCAGCTAGCCAGGTGCTGGCTGACCAGTGCCCGGTCTTGATGACATGCAGCGATGTCGGCGGTTACGGACCGATCGCCGAGGTCATCTGCTGCACGCAATCGTTTGGGTGCGCCTTGGTACTCGCGCCGGCGCCAAGCGATCGCAGTATCGCAACACTCGAATTACACCTGACTGCAAGCGACGTTGAAACGGAATTAGCAGAACCGCTGGCAAGCTGGCGAGATGCCAGCGCATCAGGCAGTGGGCTCACCTTGCTGGTTGCGCTGGCACGCGGCGGCCGCTCGTGTCAGGTGCGCGCTGGCGCAGAACTGGGCCTACACATCGACTTGGAGAACGTCGTTTGAGCGAAGCTGCCGAGGAGCGTTGGTGCGTGCTAATCCCCTGCTTCAACGAAGCGGGTGCGATCCGTGCAGTGGTGGAATCCGTGCTGGCACTCGATGCGGCAGTGATCGTCGTTGACGACGGTTCCAACGATGGCACGCCGGATATCGTGAGCGCGCTGCCGGTAACGCTATTGCGCAATAGTGGACGCCACGGCAAAGGCGAGGCGCTGCGGCGCGGTTTCCGCGAAGCGCGGCGTCAAGGCTTCACCGCCGTGCTGACCATGGATGGCGACGGTCAACATTTGGCCAGCGATATCCCACAAATTGTCGCTGCGGCAGCGCGCTACCCAGAACACATGGTCATCGGCGCGCGGCTACTCGAACGCGAGCAACAACCAACTGCGCGGCGACGTGCTAATGCGGTGGCGGATTGGGGCATCTCTTGGGGTTGCGGCCAGCCGGTAGCGGATACACAAAGTGGCCAACGCTGGTATCCCGCAGCGGCACTTGAGCTGGTCGACCTTCCGGCAGAAGATTTTGTGTTCGAGGCAGCCATCTTGATCGCCGCCTCGCGTGACAAAAAGCTCGGCGTGGTTTCCGTCCCCATCGCGTCGCGTTACCACTCAGAATTTCGCCCCAGCCACATGAAGCCGGTGCGTGACGTCACCCGTATCGTCATCTACACCGCTGGGCGTATCTTTCACTATGGCGACGTCATCGCCAGCTATCGCCGCTCACGCGCCACGCCGATCGTCGTCGACGCTAAACCACAGAGGCACGCCAAAACATCCGAGAGCGTATCGCCATGAATGCCGAAGTCGCTGAATCCATTGGCGCGCAAGCAACCCGCGACGTCGTCATTCTTGGCGGTGGCCTCGCTGGTCTGACACTGGCATTGCAGCTGCGGAGCGAGTTTCCAGATATCGATATTCTGGTGCTGGAACGCAACCAGCATCCATTGCCTGCGGCCGCACACAAGGTCGGCGAGTCGACGGTAGAGATCGGCGCGCATTATTTCGACAACGTGCTTGGCTTGCGCGAGCATCTGGATGCGGCCCACATCCGCAAATACGGCCTGCGCTATTTCTTCTCTGATGGTCGCCATGACATCGAAAACACCACTGAGCTGGGCACCAGCGGTGTGTTCCCCACACCGAGCTACCAGATCGATCGCGGTATCTTCGAAACTTTTCTGGGCGAAGAGGCGCGCCGGCGTGGCATCGATTTTCGCGATGGCGCCAAGGTCAAGACCTTCAGCGTCGGCGAAAACGGTGCGGCGCATGCGGTACGCTTCGTCGACGTGGATGGTGAACATGAGGTAGCTGCACGCTGGCTGATCGATGCCGCTGGCCGCGCCGGGTTGTTGCGGCGCCGCTTCGATCTCACGCTGGACAATGGCCACCATGCCAACGCCGTCTGGTTCCGGCTCAACACGCGACTGGACATCGATCACTTCAGCGATGATGCCGAATGGCTGACCCGTTGCGATCCACCCGATCGCTGGCGCTCCACCAATCATCTGATGGGCGCCGGCTACTGGGCGTGGCTGATTCCGCTCGGTTCCGGTGCGCATTCGGTCGGCATCGTCTGCGACGCGGCAATGCATCCACTGGAAGGCATGCGCACTTTTGACTTGGCGCTGGACTGGTTGAAGACACGACAGCCCGCCTTGGCGCACGCCATCGAGGCGCAGCGCGACACGCTGCTCGATTTTCACTTTCTGCGTGGCTACTCCCACAGCAGTCGACAATTATTCTCCGCCGACCGCTGGGCACTGACCGGCGACGCGGGGGCCTTTCTCGATCCGTTCTATTCACCGGGTAGCGATTTCATCGCCATCGCCAACACCTATATCGTCGCGTTGATCGGCCAGGACCGCGCCGGACGCAATCTGGCGCCCTACGCACACTTGTACGAGAAGCTGTTCTTCTCATTTTACAACGGCACGCTGACGCTGTTTCGCGACCAGTACCCGCTGTTCGGCAACGCGCGCGTACTGCCGGTCAAGATGATTTGGGATTACGCCTACTACTGGGCCGTGCTGTGCCAATTGATGTTCCAGCAACGATTGACCGATCTCAACTTGCTCAGTGATCTGCGCGAAGAACTGGCGTTGGTTCAGGTGCTGAACACGCGCATGCAGGCGCTGTTCCTGCGCTGGCATGAAGCAGATGCCGGGCACAGTCAACGCGAAATGCTGGACCAGTGTTCGATGGACTGGTTTGCCGAACTCAACGCCACGTTGGCCGACAAGCTGGATGACCGCGAAATACGCGAGCGCCTGCGACGCAACGTGCACTTGTTGCAAGGCCTCGCCGACGCAATCAACCTGCAGGCCGCCCAGGCTGACCCTGAGTTAGCCGCGCCGCTGTCAGGTCAGCTACAGCCGCCACTCTTCAAAGTCAGCCCATCGCACCATTGACGCCAATCACCTGACCGCTGATATAGCTGGCAGCGTCCGAGCATAGAAAGGCGACTAGCGCGGCAACTTCTTCAGGCTTTCCGGCGCGCTGCGCCGGCACCATGGCGCGAATACGTTCGGGCGGAAACGCTGCTTCGGCCATGCGGCCTTCAATCACGCCAGGCGCTACCACGTTGACGGTGATGCCGCGCGACGCCATCTCACGCGCCAGTGATTTGCTGGCACCGTGCAGGCCGGCTTTTGCCGCCGCGTAATTCGCTTGTCCGCGATTACCGAGCTGTGCCGCCACCGAACTGACCGACACAATGCGCCCAAAACGGGCCCGGGCCATTGGCAGCAACAGCGGTTGCGTTACGTTGAAAAAACCGTTCAATGAGACGTCAATGACCCGACGCCATTGCTCGACGCTCATGCCAGCCATCGGCGCATCGTCGTGAATACCCGCGTTGTTGACGACCGCATCAATCGTGCCTTCTGACAACAATTCTTCAAGTGCAGCGTGCGTCACGCCCGCGTCGGTGACATCAAAGGCGGTGGCCTGTGCACTGCCGCCGTCAGCGCAGATCGCCGCCGCTATCGCCTCGGCACGGGAAAGGCTGCGATTGCCATGCACGATCACGTGATACCCAGCTGCTGCCAGCGCGTGGCACATCGCACTACCCAACTCGCCACTACCACCGGTAACAAGAGCGCGCCGCAACGGTTTGTGTTCGGACATGCTGACCTCGATAAATCAATGAGCGGGGTGAATGACCGCAGCGCGGCCACGGGCAAGCACACGACCGTGGTGTTCGACACGAAACGTATACTGGGCGCCACCATCGCCGGCGTACAAACATTCCGCATAGACGTCTAATTGCCCGTCTAAATGGTCAACGTATTCTTCAAAGAGTTGCACATCACGCAAGCTGACCAACATGCCGGGCCGCATCGTTTCCACGCCATGAGATCGTGCCAGCAGCGCGCCATGCACCGCCATCGCTTGTGCGCCATATTCGGACAGGTGCACGGCATGCAAACCACGGGCACCACGCAGAGGATTGTCGGAGCGAGCGTGCCCTGCGCTAACCGCATGGATCGTCTGCGTATCCCACGTCAGCACGGCGTCGAGCAGACACATGCTGCCGGCATGCGGAATCAAGTGCGCCCAGTCAGTCTTCAGCAACATGGGTATGCGGCGCCATCAAGATGGAAAGACAGAAGTGGAAAGCGACACCTAGGCTGACGGTAAGACCAATGGCACGCAATACCGGAATGGTCGCCCACGCCAGCATGCCAAACACCAGCAAGGCGGAAAGCACACAGACAATGGTGGCATGCAGTACGCGACGTTGCTCCGCCGGATCACCCGTGTCGCGTTCGAAGAACAGCGCGTAATGCAGGCCGAGGCCGCCAGCCAGAATTAACGCCACCAGATGGAACAGGGAAATTTCAATGCCCATCGTGCGTTCCACTGCCAGCACCAAAAACGTCGCCAGCGTCATCGGCGCCAGTACATGCCACGCGCGCCGAACACTGTGCAGGGCGAAGGTAATGGTTAGCACCAAAAGTAACGCCGCCGCCAACAATGCCTGCAAAATACGCGTGCGATATGACGCCACCAGCGATTCGGAGGCCGCTTTCAAATCCAGCAAACGCACGCTGCCGTGGCTGTCGTGACCCAATGCCTGCAATGCCGCCACATCATGGATGCCGCTAACGGTGCCCAAGCCAAGCCAGTGGCCATCGCGGTGTACGAGCATGGCCGCGAGGCGCTGGCCTAGCGGCGTCTTGGCGTAACTCTCCGGCGTCAACGGCGGCAAATGTCGCGCGCTTTGCACATCAGCCAGAAATGGTTGGAATAGATCGGTGCGGAACGGCAATCCTTTCAATGCTTCATTCAAGTCGCGTTGTAGCGTCGCGCGATCAGGCAACTTGGCTTGCCGTGCCCGCTGCTGCGCGATGGTGGGAAGGTAGCGTGACGGCAACTCCAACGCGTCCACCGCACCTGCGGCTACCAGTGCATCTACTTTCGGTTGCAGCTTTTCGGAAAGCGCCAACACCGCTTGCTCCGTGGGGGCCTGCAACACCAGCAAATAGCGAACGTCGGGGGCGCCCAACGCCTCGCGCATTCGAGCATCGTGCTGCAACATGTCTTGCGGCAAGGGCGTCAGCGCGGCGAGGTTGTTTTGCCAAAACGGCCCACGTGCCAGCACCAGCATCAACACAATGGCCACTGCTACTACAGCGGGAATCCAGCGCGACCGCGGCAAACGGTCGACCCAACCACGCGCCACCTTCAACCAGTGCATGTCCGCTACATCGCGTACGCGCCGCGGCAGTAGATACACCAGCATATAGCGCGTACTGAAACCGGCAACCAACAAACCGACAATAGTAAACACGGCCAGCTGCTTCAAGCCATTCACGCCAGACGCATAGAAGGCCAAATAAGCAATACACGCCGACGCCACCGCCGTCAGCAGTAGCGGCCATAACGCGCGCACGCTCTGCACCGCATCTTCGCCGGCGCGGCGGTGGCTAAGCACCCGAATCGGGTATTCCTGCGCTACACCTAATAAGGTGAAGCCAAACGCCAAGGTAATGCCATGTACTTGCGGAAATACCACCGTCAGTGCCGTAATACCGGCCAACGCAGCGCTGGCAATCGGCAACGCCGACAACAGCAGCGAACTAACGCTGCGATAGGCCAACAGCAGTAACAGGATGAAACCCACGCTGGAAATACGCCCAATCCAGTCCGCTTGGTGGCGGGTCTGCGCGCTGATCACCACGCTGAAATAGCCCGGCCCGCTCAATTGCAACGTGGCACCGACGCTGTCCGGTAAGGCCTGAAATGCGCTTTGAATACCATCGACCGCCACTTGCTGCGTCGTCGCGTCGAAGCCGGCTGCTGCCGTTTGCACCAACAGCAACGCCTCGCCTTTTGGCGAAAACCACACGCCATCTCGTACTTCCGGCGATTTCGCTGGCGCCCATTGCTGCGCCAGCTTCAACATTTCCAAGGTCGGGTCGCTCGGCAACAAACCCTTCAACAAACTAGCCGCCGGTGTGGATAGATCATCCAGACGTTGCTGTAACTGATCGGACAAATAGGCCTCATCCAGCGGCTGCGTGTCGAGCGTCGGTGACAGCAGGTAACGATACGGCAGCAAGCTGGGATCCAGCGCGCTCAAATCGAAACCACCGTTGATCACTTGCGTGTAGCGTTTGTCACCGTGCAACGCGGCTACCAAGCCCTGACTTAGCGCCGCCAGCTTTGCGTCAGACGATCCGCTGATCGACAACAGCAACAAACGCGAGCCGGGTCCGTCACCCACTTGTTCCATCAACAAGCGTTGATCGGGCGTGGTCGGCGCCGGCATAAAGCTGCGTAAATCGCTGCTGACATGCAAGCGCTGGCTGACCACCCAACCGAGCGCGGCCAGCGCTAGCAGCCAGACGATTAATAACGTGGCGCGACCGCCGCGACGCATGCTCAGTGCGCGCCTTCGCATAGCGCTTGCAAGGCTTCACGAGCTGGCTGCGGCGGCATCTTGGTCGCCAACGGGCCGAGCAAATCTACCGTTAAATCACCATCGGCCTCGTGCATAAACATGCAGCGCGACTGTTTGGCATAGCCATCAATGGTGATGCGCGCCATGGTCTTGGCAACCTTCGGGTCGCGTGGCAGCAAGGTCAGTTTCCAAGCACCCGTTGCATCGCCAGTTTGCTGCACTTCAAACGCCTGCTGTAAGCGCGGTGCGTCACCGCTCAGCAGCGCAACAAAGCTTTCCAGCAATACCTGCAATTGCGGCGCGCGCTTGAGGGAAAAAGTGCGCGGCTTTTTACCGGCACGCTGCTGCGTCACTTCACCGTCGGCGATGGTGGAGGTTTCTTGAGTGGGCTGATCCACCCGTCGCTGCAGTTGATCGCCACCCAACCACGCCAACTCTCCCGAGACGATCAAGGGGCGATCCAGCACCTGCAGAAAGCGCGCTTCCGCAAACGCCGTGCGAGCCGGTGCGGGCTGGCCTAACGCCGCGATCAAAGTCGACGTGCCAGCAGCCGCTGCGGTGGTCGAGGCTGGCGCAGGAACCGTTACAGCGACACTAGGCTCAGACGCCCAGGTGCTCACCGATAGCGGCAGCAGCAGGCTCAGCAGCAGCCACATCTTGTTGCCAGAAATCATAAAAGTTGAACCAGTTGTAGGGAGCGACATGGATGTAATGTTCCACACGTTGGGCGAAGCGAGCGATCAGCGCATCCAAAGCCTGCCCGCGCTGGTGGCGCGGAATTTGTACTCGTTCAGCGAACGGCTCGAACACTAGCCGATAGCGGTTACCGCCCATATACAGACCAAAGCACAGTACCACCGGCACCTGCAACGTATGCGCCAGCAACCACGGACTGACCGGAAACGGTGCCGGTGAACCGAGAAATGGCGTGTGCCGCAACACTTCTTTGCCACGTCCACGATCGGCCAGCATCGCCACGACGCCACCCTCTTGGCACGCCTCGGACATGGCCAAAGCGACCGACACGCCGTCACGTTTGGCGTCAATGACGGATGCACTAAGTTGCGGTGCCAGTGCCTCAAGCAACTCCGTCAAAGCCGGCGTCTTGCCCTTATCCAAGACCACGTGCAGCGGCATGTCTGGACGCCGCGATGCCAGCGTTCGCAATGCCTCAAAACTTCCCTGATGGGTGCCAAGCAGCAAGACGCCGCGGCCAAGGGCCAAGCGTTGCTCCAGCAGTTCCAAACCTTCCACTTCCATTTGGAACGACTTCTCGCCGTGGGTAAGAAAAAAGACCCGATCCATAAGGGTCACGGAAAAATAATGGATGTGCCGCAGCCCTTGCCAGACCGTCACCGGTTTGCTGAACACGCGTTGTAAATACTGCTTGGACGCAAGCCGCTCCGGCCCGCGCCGTAAATAGAAATACAAAGTAATGGGATACAAAAACAGCAGCCCCACCCGACGACCGCCATACAACGCGATGCTACGAATCAGCCAAATCGCAAAATGACCACCACCTTCGGGCCGACTCTGCCAGTGTTCTGTCGTACTCATGCCACTCCTTCAATCACGCCGCGCGCCAACACTATGCCGTCGCGCTGAATTTCAAAACGAACCCGCGTTTCAGCCGAGGCACCCGCGGTCAAATGCACTGACGCCAGCTGATCTGGCAATAATGGCGCCAAAAATTTAGCTTCCACCACGCGCTCCAAACGTTGACCACGCCACGCCCGCAAGGCGTCCGCCACACATTCCAGCAACATCACGCCGGGTACCAACGGGCGGCCCGGAAAATGGCCCGCCAGCGCGGGGTGATTAGCCTCGATCAAACAAGGCTGCTCGAACATCGACGCGCTCACGGCGCAGACTCCTCACCGTGCACCAGTTGCGGCCAGCGCAAGGCGAGCTGCGCCAACATATGCGACAGAGTAGGGTGATCTAGGTGACGCAGGCGCCAACGGCGATAGCCGTATTCCAACAAGAACGCCACACCAATCCACAGATAGCCACCCACATGCAACCACGCTGCCACCCACGGCCCCTGCAACGACGCCAGCGGCGCCACACCGGCGCGCGCTAGGACACCGCCCGGCCCAACGCACAGCAGTACCAGCAAAAGCAGCGCCTGCGCCGTCAGCAGCAAGGTCCAAAACCAGGTCACTTGGCGGGCGTAGCGCGCCACGCCGGGCGCAGCTAGGCGTTCAGGACCTTCCAACGTCACGATAAACCGTGCCACCAAAGGCTTGCGGGTGTGTAACGTGCGGCCAAAGCCATAGGCCAGCAGCGCACTAATCAACACCGGAAGCAGTTCCAGCAAGATATCGGACCAGCCATGCCACGATAGCCACAGCAGGCCGCCAAGCCCGAGCAGCCAAGCTAGCCAAGGCCGCCATCGACGCGCCAACAATTGCGGCAACCACAGCGCTGTCCACAACAGCGCCGAGGCCAAGAGCGGGAAGATCTGGCGATGCGTGATCACACCAGCGATTGCCAGAAACGGGTAAACCAACAGTAAAAGCAGCACATAGCGCCGTGAAGATTGCGTTGCTGGTGAGTAAGCCGACATCGTGTGCTACTTCGCTACCGCCTGAATCAAGCGGCGATGCTGCCATCGTAGTGCGGAACAGCGCGTGACTAACGAAGCATCACTTCGCACCGTGATCAACTGCCGCGATGCTGCTCAATGTGATCAGACAGCGTGCGCAGACTGGTGAAAATTGTGCGGTTGTCCGGATTATCCGAGCGCAACTGAAAGCCGTACTTCTTGGACACGGCCAGCGCAATTTCCAGTGCATCAATGGAATCTAGGCCGAGATCACCGCCAAACAACGCGGCATCGGGATCGATCTGCTCCGCCGTGACAGTCTCAAGGTTTAAGCAAGTGACCACCAAAATGGCCAATTCGTGCTCTGCTGAAGTCTGCTCTGCCATGGTCAATTCCGTATTCTCAAATGCATTGCCACCCCTATGACAATAGCCCCGGAGTGTAACATAGCGGTCTTGTCGTTCCCGGTTGTAGTTAATGATGCAGGGATGTGAAAACCCGCAGACCAAGGCGCTGCGCCGCCGCGCGCCGCACGTTTCTTATCAGCCCGCCGAAGCGCTTACCAACGCCTCGCACGCACCCCATACGCTAGCGCTGTTTACATTCGACAATAGCCCCACTACGACGGGCCATCCGCTCGAAGTGCGCGTGCCATTGGAGTGTTTGGGCGTGGCGCCGCCAGTGGAAATCTGGGAAGTGGATGCGCCAGTAAGCCGGGGCATGGACGACACCCTGCGGTGGTCGGCCGGCGCGGGCTGGCTGTTCGCCGTCATCGAGCTGGACGAGCGCGAATATGGAGGGCCCATAGCAACGGCACGCATGGCCTACGAGCGGCTGCATCGCTTCGTTAGCAGCCGCGCCGAGCACCACGTGCTGCGTGTCTGGAACTATCTGGACGCCATCAACCAGGGCGACGGCGACAGTGAGCGCTACAAATTATTTTGTAGCGGTCGAGTAAGCGGCATGGGCGATTTTTTTGCCGAAGGCTTCCCTGCCGCCACGGCGATTGGCCACAACGGCCCGGTGCACTTGCTGCAGGTCTACCTGCTGGCGTGTGACCAGCCCGGCACCCGCGTGGAAAACCCGCGTCAAGTCAGCGCATGGCACTACCCACGTGAATACGGCCGCACGCCACCCAGTTTCGCCCGCGCTATGACACTGCCCGCACAAGACGTGCTGGCCATTTCCGGCACCGCTGCTGTCGTCGGTCACCGCTCCGCGCACCAGAACGATCTAGACGCACAACTGGAAGAAACACTCACCAACCTCGACGCCTTGTTAACCAGCGCCGGCATGCCGGCGAGCTTCGACGCGCAGTCGCCACTAAAGGTTTATGTGCGCCATCGCGCCGAAGCGGCACACGTGCGCGACTTCTTGCAACGGCGCCTTCCTAACGTGCCCCTACTACTGCTGCACGGCGACGTCTGTCGGCGTGAGTTGCTGGTGGAGATCGACGGCTGGCGTTACGCCTAGACGCGCCGCGCATTTCCTCACAACGGGCATTGCCAAACCACTCATCCATCCGTCGCGTTACATCCTTCAGCCGAATGCAACGCGCGCGCCACGAGCTTCTTACTATGTTTTCCAAATCCTGTGTTTGTTTGCTATCGACGCTGTTGTGCCTGACTGCCGCCACACCGCTACTGGCCAAAGACGGCGGTGAAACCATCGGGCAGCAACGCGAAGGCGTATTGTTTTGGACGCAGGCAGAGCGCGAAGCCCGCTTCCCGGTGATGTACCAGCGCTTTCCCAGCGACCGCGTGGAGCATGGCACCTCGGTGCATGCACTTCTCGAAGGCAAGCCACTAACGCCACGCTGGCAAGATGCATCCGTCACGCTGGACAGTTACATGACGGCGAACCACATCGCCGGCATCGTGATACTGCAGCACGGCAAGATTCGTTTGCAGCGCTACGCGCCGAACTTCGGTCCGCAGAAGCGCTGGACTTCGTTTTCAGTGGCCAAATCGTTTACGTCCACCTTGCTTGGTATTGCGTTGCGGCAGGGATATATCCACAGCATGGATGACGCGTTGGTCACCTACATTCCGCAATTGCGCGGTACTGCTTACGCCAACGTCACGGTGCAGCAATTGCTGACGATGACCTCGGGCGTGCAGTGGAACGAAGACTATAGCGACGCTAAGTCCGACGTAGCGCAAATGTATATGAAGCCATGTCGTGATCACGAACCGCATGTGCTGTCGTATTTGAAAGCGATGCCACGCGCGTGGCCAGCGGGCACGCACTGGAACTACAACACCGCCGAAACCGACTTATTGGGTATCTTGGTGCAACGTGCCACCCATCGCTCGCTGGCGCAGTACCTGTCTGAAACTATCTGGAAGCCGTACGGCATGTCGTCGGATGCGTACTGGGTGAAAGACGAATGCGACGGCAGCGATACCGGCGGCAGCGGCCTATCAGCCACGCTACTCGACTACGCGCGCATGGGTGAATTCATGCTCGGCGGCAGCCGCATCAAGGGCAAATCCATCGTCGCCGACGCGTGGCTACACGGCGCCGTGCGGCAGCAAGAAGAAGTGGGTGCGCCCGACCGCGGCTACGGTTATCTGTGGTGGACCGACACCGACGGCAGTTACGCCGCCATCGGCATCTTCGGCCAATTGGTCTACATCGACCCGTCACGCCAGCTCGTCATTGCCCAAGTGGCCGCATGGCCGCAGGCAAGCGGCAAAGCACTGGTGGCGGGACGGCGCGCGTTTATCGCAGCGGTCAAGCAGACGCTAGATAAGGAATAGCGACGCTGGCCATAACCCCACATTTTTTTAGGAGCGGCTTCAGCCGCGATGTTCTTGCTTTAATCCAAAGATCAAAAAGCATCGGGGCTGAAGCCCCTCCTACAACGACAGCAGGTGTCTGCGCCGACGCCTGCTCTGTAGAAGCTCGCTCGTGAGCGATGCTTTTGTTTTGATGCCGCCGCCGAAAAGCGCCAAGGCCCAAGCCATAAGATCGCCGTCGCTCCGGCTCTTTGTAGGAGCGGCTTCAGCCGCGATGTTATTGCTCTAATCCAAAAACCGAAAAGCATCGGGGCTAAAGCCCCTCCTACCAAAGCGCTGCGCATGCGCATTCATGCAGACGCAACAGGCCTCGCTGGCGCTCAGTCTTTCTTCAACGGCCGGGCCCATCCTGGCAACGTTAGCTGACGTCCGCGCGCAATGGTCAGCTCGCCTTCCGGCGCATCGCGTGTAATCACCGAGCCCGCACCAATGGTGGCATACGCGCCTATCGTCACCGGCGCCACCAAAGAGCTATTGGAGCCAATGAAGACATCATCTCCGATATGTGTGGTGAATTTGTTCACCCCGTCGTAATTGCAGGTGATGGTGCCAGCGCCGATATTGCAGCCGCGGCCGATCACGGTGTCGCCTAAATAAGTGAGGTGATTTGCCTTGCTGTGTTCACCGATACGGGTTTTTTTGGTCTCGACAAAATTGCCAATATGCACACCGGCGTCCAGCTCCGTACCCGGGCGCAAGCGCGCGAACGGGCCAATCATGCATGGTCCGTGCGTCACTACGCCATCCAGGTCGCAATGTGCCTGCACCACGGTTCCGGTCGCAAGGTTCACGTCTTTTAGGCGGCTAAACGGCCCAATCTTTACGTCATCGCCTAACGTGACATCGCCCTCGAGAATCACATCAATATCCATCTCGACGTCTTGACCGGTGCTGACGGTGCCGCGCACATCAATGCGCCGCGGATCGGCGAGGCGCACGCCGGCACGCAATAGCGTATGCGCTGCGCGCTGGCGATAGGCCGCTTCCAAGTCAGTGAGTTGCAGCGGATCGTTAGCACCTGCCGTCTCCATCGGATCGGCGCACTCAACGCTAAGCGCAGCATTGTTTTCTGCGGCTGCCATGCGGAAGATATCGGTAAGGTAGTACTCGCCTTGCGCGTTATTGCGGTCGAGCCGACTGATCCAGCCGCGCAAGCTCTGCGCGTCGGCGACGAGGATGCCGGTATTGACCAGATTGACCGCGCGTTGCGCCGCATCAGCATCCTTTTCCTCGACCACCGCTTGCACCCGACCCGCGTCATCACACAGCACGCGGCCGTAGCCATGTGGGTCGACTAGCCGCGTAGTGAGTACGCTCAGGCTGCCATTCGCGCGTAGCAAATCCTGCAACGTGGTCGCCTGCGTCAGCGGCACGTCGCCATAGAGCACCAGCGCCCGAGCACCGTCGGGGATCTCAGGCAGCGCTTGTTCCACCGCATGACCGGTACCCAATCGTTCCGCCTGTAACGCCCAACGTAAATCTGCTTGCGCAGCAAATGCCGCGCGCACCTGCTCGCCTGCATGCCCGTAAACCACATGAATGGCGACCGGCTGCAGGGCTCGGGCAGTTTCCAACACGTGCGCCAACAACGGGCGTCCGGCCAACGGCATCAATACCTTCGGCTTGCTGGATTTCATGCGCGTGCCGGCACCGGCCGCAAGAACAACGACGTGAAGCGGAGCTTGAATCATGTGTCTCTACCTTGACGTACTTTAGCGACCAAGAATACCAGCCCATCGACGCCGATTCGGTTCCTGCGGACGAGCGATTGACGAGAGACGCGAGATGGTTCGGGCGCTCACATCACCGGCTCCATGGTGATACGAATGGTGACGCAGATTGCTGAAATGGAACGATTACGAGCGACCCCACCCCAACCATCCCCTGTAAGCAGGGGAGGCAAAACGACGCCGTCCCAGTCTTCCCCCTGCAGACAGGCAGGGAGAACGGTGTTGCCACGGGAATGTACGTAGCCGTCGATGTCACGATCAGGATCCGGTAGGTTCTGCATGAACGCTGACCTTGCCGGCGTGGCATTCAAAGCGAAACGCGTAGGTCAAGCTGAATGGTTTAGATTGCGTGTCAACTAGGTGCGTGTTGCCGCTGGCATCGGTTGCCCAGTGAGTGATCCGCAATGGCAGAAACTGCCATTGTCGTGCGGCCACACGAACGGCGTCGATGAACTGGCGGCGGTCCGGCGCCGCGCTGGCCTCGTGCGCTACACGTACCTCGCCAACGTTGCCAGCTTCATTCACGATCAGCAGCGCCTGCACCTGCAGAGGGGCCGGACAAGCAGCAAGCAAGCTGGGCGGATAGACCGGTGTGACCCGGTGGATCGGAGTGGCTCCGCTCGAAGCATCACCGGCCACCAAGGTGTAGCGCTCCGTGCCTGCTGGCACAACCGCCCGCCACGACGCGGAACCGGTTGGCTCTAATCGCGGACTATGCAGCGGCGGGGCACAGCCGGCTAGAACGACGCCAAGCGCCAAGACACCGCAGATGCGTGGAGCAACGATCACGGCAACGACATGTTTACGCAAGAGGTTATTCATAGATGGAGATTACATATGTAATCTTCAGCTAGCAAGGCACGCTGTGTACTCCCTCAGCAAGCCGCACAACGGCCAGATCCCAAGCCGGAAATATCAGATGCCGAAACGAGGTCGGACCTACGACGTCGCAACGAGACGTTGTCAGCACTTAGCGCACCGTCTCTTGCGCACACGATTCAAAGCCTAACGCACGCTACGCCTCGCACACGAAAGCGCAACAATAGGCATGCCAAACTTAGGCTGACATGACCCGCTAAAGATGAGGTGAATCATGCATCGCATGAATGGAATGAGCCCATACGTTGTCGCTGCGTTCTTCGGCATCGTCTTGTGCACCGGTAGCCTAGCGGCCACGCCGGCAACTCCAGCCATGGCGGCAACGTCAGCGGCCACCATGGCAAACTCCGCGGCACGCGTGTCGGTGACTTACGCTAACCCGCAGACCTTTTCCGAGAACCGCCAATTTGGTGCGCAAGACCGCCGCCGCGGTTCCCACTATCTGGAGCCGCTGAAGGCTCACCTGATCAAACGCGCGACGCGCATGCTGCCACCGAACGACCGCCTGGACGTCACCATTACTGACATCAAACTCGCCGGCGCCTACGAGCCCTGGCGCAGCCTGCGCTATGGCGACGTGCGCATCATGAGGGACATCTACCCGCCGCGCATCGATCTAACATTTAAACTATTGGATGCGAACGGTACGGTGCTGCGGGAAGGGTCACGCAAGCTGCGCAATATCAATTTCCTGCACGGGGGCTTAGCGACCCTCGGCGATTCGGATCCGCTTCGCTACGACAAAGCGTTGCTCAGCGACTGGCTGCGACGCGGCCCGGAAGGCCTTTGATATCGCAGCGGCAGACCGGGCTGTCTGCCTTGTCTCAGTGTTTCAGGTTTTTGCGGAGACGATCCAGCGCCTGCAGCTGCGCCATCGCTTCAGCCAGCTTGGCCTGAGCTTCTGCTACATCCATCTCGGCGGTGCGATTGGCCAGCGCATCTTCGGCTTCTTTCTTGGCGCGCAGCGCCGAGGCTTCGTCCAAATCGGAAGCGCGTGCCGCCGTATCGGCCAACACGGTAACCACTTGCGGCTGCACTTCCAGCATGCCACCGGAAACGTAGAACTGTTGGCGCTCGCCGTTGGCTAGCAACACGTCAACGTGGCCCGCCTTCAGGCGCGTAATTAACGGTGCGTGACGCGGCGTAATGCCAAGCTCACCGACCTCACCGGTCGCCACGACCATGGTCGCGTCGCCAGAGAAAATCTCGGCTTCTGCACTAACGATGTCGACGCGAATAGTTTGGGTCATGGTACTTGTCTCGCTGTGCTCAACCGGGCCGCGCTACGGAACTCGCGTGCGGCTGCGTGAAATCAGGAACGGAGAGTAGGAGCATAAAACGCAAAATACCTGCGTCTCCGTTCCCTACTCCCCATTCTTTGTTACTTGCTTCGGAGATCAGGCCGCTTTCTTAGCGCTCATCTCTTCGGCTTTCTTGATCGCTTCATCAATCGTGCCAACCATGTAGAACGCCTGCTCCGGCAGATGATCCACTTCGCCGTCGATGATCATCTTGAAGCCACGGATGGTTTCTTTCAGCGGGACGTACTTGCCCGGCGCGCCGGTGAACACTTCGGCCACGTGGAACGGCTGGCTGAAGAAGCGCTCGACTTTACGGGCGCGGGTCACCGTCTGCTTGTCGACTTCGCTCAGCTCGTCCATGCCGAGAATCGCGATGATGTCTTTCAATTCTTTGTAGCGCTGCAACGTACCCTGCACGCGACGGGCAACGTCGTAATGCTCCTGACCAATCACCAGCGGATCCAGCTGACGGCTGGTGGAAGCCAACGGGTCGACAGCCGGGTAGATACCCAAGCTGGCGATGTCACGCGACAACGCGACGGTGGAGTCCAAATGCGCGAACGTGGTGGCTGGGGACGGGTCGGTATAGTCATCCGCCGGCACGTACACCGCCTGAATCGAGGTAATCGAGCCAGTCTTGGTCGAGGTGATGCGCTCTTGCAGCACGCCCATCTCTTCAGCCAAGGTTGGCTGGTAACCCACGGCGGACGGCATACGGCCGAGCAGTGCGGATACTTCGGTACCGGCCAGCGTGTAGCGGTAAATATTGTCGACGAAGAACAACACGTCCTTGCCCTTGCCGTGCTCGTCCTTCTCGTCACGGAAGTACTCAGCCATGGTCAGGCCGGTCAGCGCGACGCGCAGGCGGTTGCCCGGTGGCTCATTCATCTGACCGTAAACCATCGCGACCTTGGAGGCCGGCAGGTCGTCCAGCTTGACCACGCCCGCTTCCTGCATCTCGTGATAGAAGTCGTTACCTTCGCGGGTACGCTCACCAACGCCGGCAAATACCGACAAGCCTGCGTGCTGCGTGGCGATGTTGTTGATCAGTTCCAGCATGTTCACGGTCTTGCCAACGCCGGCGCCGCCGAACAGGCCAACCTTACCGCCCTTGGCGAACGGGCAAACCAGGTCGATGACCTTGATGCCGGTTTCCAGCAAATCATTGGCGGCAGCCTGATCGTCGTAGCTAGGTGCTTCGCGATGGATGACCCAATGATCTTCAGCGTCGATCGGACCCACTTCGTCAATCGGGTCGCCCAGCACATTCATGATGCGGCCGAGGGTCGCCTTGCCGACCGGCACCTTGATGCCTTCGCCGGTATTACGGGCAAGCAGACCGCGCTTCAAGCCATCAGTGGAACCGAGCGCGATAGTGCGCACGATGCCGTCGCCGAGCTGCTGCTGAACTTCCAGCGTGATCTCGGTGCCGTCGATTTTGAGTGCGTCGTAAATCTGAGGCACTTCGGCGCGTGAGAACTCCACGTCGACGACCGCGCCGATGATCTGAACAACTTTGCCCTGGCTCATGCTGATAACTCCGGATGAATCTTTAAGGTTTGAATGGTGCAAAGCGCCAAATAAATCGTCGCTCTTACTATGAGTGCGACCATGGATGGTCGCCTTTTGATCTTGTTTTGCGATCAGGGATCGATCGCACTAATAAATCTGGTCGTCTTTTGATCTTGTTCTGCGATCAGGGATCGATCGCACTTGTCACTATCGATCGCACTTATACAGCCGCGGCACCGCCGACGATCTCTGAAATTTCTTGGGTAATCGCCGCCTGACGCGCCTTGTTGTAAATCAGCGTCAACTCGTCGATCACCTTGTTCGCGTTATCCGACGCGCCCTTCATCGCCACCATGCGAGCCGCATGCTCACTGGCCAAGTTCTCCAGTGCCGCCTGATACACCACCGACTCGATGTAGCGATCTAACACGTATTCCAGCACCGCCTGGGCATCCGGCTCGTAGATGTAATCCCAATCGTGGGTCGCTTCCAACTTGATGCCAGCGTAGGCCGATTCACCAGCGTCCTGATGCGCTTCCAGCTCCGCCGCCACGAGCGGCAACGGCAGCAACGCGTCAATCGTCGGCTTTTGCACCATCGTGTTGACGAAGTCGTTGTAGGCCAAGAAGACACGATCGAGGCCATTAGCCTTGTACTCGTCCAGCATTACCTTGATCACACCAATCAACTGTGCCAGCTTCGGCCGCTCGCCCAGTTGGCCGACACTTCCGATCAAGTTGACGTTTTTGATGTGGCTGAAAAACTGAATCGCTTTCTGGCCAATCGCGACAACATCAACCTGCACACCCTTCTGCTGCCACTCGTGAATCTGCGGCAGCAAACGGCGGAACAAGTTGGAGTTCAAACCACCGCACAACCCGCGGTCAGTCGACACGACGATGTAGCCGACGCGCGCAATGGATTCACGCTGGGTCAGGAACGGATGGCTGAAATCCGTGCTCGCCTGAGCAACGTGCGCAATCACTTTACGCATGGCGCGCGCATACGGCCGCGACGCCTTCATCAAGTCTTGCGCTTTGCGAATTTTCGAGGCCGAGACCATTTCGAGCGCGCGCGTGACCTTGCGCATGTTCTGCGTGCTCTTGATCTTGGTTTTGATTTCGCGTCCGCTGGCCATTTATCTCGCTCGCTGTGCTTACTCGGGGGAACGGGGAACTGAAGAACGATAGCGGGACGGGCTGTCGCCCCGCATGCTTCCTACTCCCGGCTTACCAGCTACCGGTTTTCTTGTATTCGTCCAAGGAGGCCTTGAACACGGCCTCGATGTCTTTGTCCCACTTGCCGGTAGCAACTACGTTCTTCATCAACTCTTCTTGGTTCTGGTGCATGAACGCGTGCAAGCCTGCTTCGAACGGCAGCACCTTGTCGATGGCCAGATCGTCCAAATAGCCCTTTTCCGCTGCATAAACGGAGATGGCCAACTCAGCGATCGACAGCGGCGCGTACTGGCGCTGCTTCATCAATTCGGTCACGCGCTGACCACGGTCAAGCTGGGCACGAGTGGCTGGATCCAGATCCGACGCAAACTGCGCGAACGCGGCCAACTCACGGAACTGCGCCAGCGACAATTTGATACCGCCGGACAATTTTTTGACGATCTTCGCCTGCGCCGAACCACCGACGCGGGACACTGAGATACCAGCGTTCACGGCCGGGCGAATACCCGCGTTGAACAAGTCGGTTTCCAGGAAGATCTGGCCATCGGTGATCGAAATCACGTTGGTCGGCACGAAGGCGGAAACGTCACCAGCCTGCGTCTCGATGATCGGCAACGCGGTCAGTGAACCGGTCTTGCCCTTCACCTCGCCGTTGGTGAACTTCTCAACGTAGGCCACTGATACGCGCGATGCGCGCTCAAGCAAGCGGCTGTGTAAATAGAACACGTCACCTGGATACGCTTCACGGCCCGGCGGGCGCTTCAGCAACAGGGAAATCTGACGATACGCAACGGCCTGCTTGGACAAGTCGTCATAAATGATTAGCGCGTCTTCGCCACGGTCGCGGAAGTACTCGCCCATCGCGCAACCAGCGTACGGCGCGATGTACTGCAATGCCGGCGACTCGGAAGCGGAAGCGACCACCACGATGGTATTGGACAGCGCGCCGTGCTCTTCCAGCTTGCGCACGACGTTGGCAATAGAAGAACGCTTCTGGCCGATCGCCACGTAAACGCACTTAATGCCGGAGTCTTTCTGGTTGATGATCGCGTCGATGGCCAACGCGGTCTTACCGGTCTGGCGGTCGCCGATGATCAGCTCGCGCTGACCACGACCGATCGGAATCATCGCGTCGACCGATTTGTAACCGGTCTGCATCGGCTGATCGACCGACTGGCGCCAGATCACGCCCGGTGCAACCTTCTCAACCGCAGCGCTGAGCTTGGCGCCCAGTGGGCCCTTGCCATCAATCGGGGTGCCGAGTGCATCAACGACGCGACCAAGCAACTCGGGACCAACCGGCACTTCCAACACGCGGCCAGTGGTCTTAGCCACGTCGCCTTCGCGCAGATGCGTGTAATCACCCAGCACCACGGCGCCGACCGAATCACGCTCCAGGTTCAGCGCCAATGCGATGGCGTTACCCGGCAATTCGATCATTTCGCCCTGCATCACATCGGCCAAGCCGTGGATGCGCACGATGCCATCGGACACGCTGATGATGGTGCCTTCGTTGCGTGCCTCGGCACCGAGCTTGAACTGCTCGATGCGGCTTTTGATCAGTTCGCTGATCTCGGACGGGTTCAAAGT
>JBDTBF010000044.1:0-2675 GCA_039924175.1 Rhodanobacter sp. | reverse complement strand
ACACTCGCGCCTCGTCGCTCGTGTGACTCTGGTAACCCGCGTTACCTTGGGACAACGTGTACTCATCCACCCCGGCGCCGTTATTGGCGCAGATGGGTTTGGCCTCGCGTTTGATCAGGATCACTGGATAAAGCTGCCGCAGCTCGGCGGCGTACGTATCGGTGACGACTGCGAAATCGGCGCCAACACCACCATCGACCGTGGCGCGCTGGAAGACACGGTGCTGGAAGAAGACGTGCGGCTGGACAATCAAATCCAGATTGCCCACAACGTGCATATTGGCGCGCATACAGCGATGGCTGGTTGTGCGGCCGTCGCTGGTAGCGCAAGAATCGGCCGTTACTGCATGATCGGCGGTAACGCGGGGGTACTGGGACATCTCGAACTGGCGGACCGGGTTACCATTACGGCAAAGAGTCTGGTCACCCACTCCATCCACGAAGCTGGTGAATATTCATCGGGAACGCCGTTGCAGGAAAATCAGCAATGGCGGAAAAATGCGGCCCGCTTCAAACATCTAGACGAACACGTGCGCCAATTGATGGCGCTGGAGAAGGACAGTAACCATGAGTGAGAAAACCGGGCTGATGCCCATGCCGGTCAACATTGAACAGATCAAGGAGCTGCTGCCGCATCGCTATCCCTTTCTGCTGGTAGATCGCGTCGTTGAAATTGTTCCGGATGTCAGCGTCGTTGCGCTGAAAAATGTCAGCTTCGACGAACCGTATTTCCAGGGACATTTTCCGGTGCGTTCGGTCATGCCCGGCGTACTCATTATCGAGGCGATGGCGCAGGCCGCCGGCTTGCTGATTCAAATCAGCAGCCGCATGAAAGGCAACACTGGGAGTCCGCTGTTTTATCTGGCGAAAATCGATAACGCTCGGTTCAGCGCCGTGGTCACACCAGGCGATCAGTTGCGTTTGGAAGTGTCGCAGAAGCGACTCATGCGTGGCATGGGCTTGTTCGAAGGACGTGCCGTCGTCGACGGCAAGGAAGTTGCCAGTTGCACACTGATGTGCGCGGCACGGAGCGACGACAAATGATTCATCCCACCGCATTGATTGACCCGGCCGCCGTCATCGGCACCGACGTCAGCATCGGTGCCTACAGCGTCATTGGCGCCCACGTCCGTATTGGCGCCCGCACCGTAGTTGGGCCGCACGTGGTCATTGAAGGCCCCACCACAATTGGAGAGGACAACCGCATCACGCAGTTTGCGTCCCTTGGTGGCGACCCACAAGACAAGAAATTCGCCGGCGAGCACACCGAGCTGGTGATTGGCGACCGCAACCTGATCCGGGAATTCGTGACGATCAATCGTGGTACGGGGGACGGCGGCGGATTTACGCGCGTCGGCGACGATAACTGGATACTCGCTTACGTGCACATCGCACACGACTGCCAGATCCACGATCACACCGTGTTTTCCAACTACTCCGCATTGGCCGGCCACGTCGACATTGGCGACTGGACCATTCTGTCCGGCTACTCTGGCGTCCACCAGTTCTGCAAGGTCGGCGCACACGCGTTCATCGGCATGGGTTGTCTGGTTGGTTCCGACGTGCCGCCGTTTGTCATGATGGCCAACGACCAGCATGGTCGGCCGCGTGGCATCAACAGCGAAGGCCTGAAACGACGCGGTTTCGATGCCTCACGCATTTCCGCGATCAAGCGTGCCTATCGCACGTTATACATGGCCGGCTTGTCGCTGCCCGACGCGCTGGAGCAGTTGACCGAGCAGGCCAACACCAGCGACGACGTGCGTGCCATGTTGGAGTTTCTCGACCATCGCAGCGAACGTACCCTGGCCCGTTGAGCCACACGTCGTATCGAGCGCACACGCGTCACCGCAACGGCTTTGGCAGGAGGAGGCACCATGCAGGCCAGCGACATGTCCAACCCGCCATTGATCGCCATACTGGCTGGCGAAGAATCGGGTGACCAGCTCGGCGCGGACTTGATCGTTGCCTTGCGCCAGCGCTACCCCGCAGCACAATTCGTCGGCATCGGCGGTTCGCGCATGCAGGCACAAGATTTCGCCTCCTGGTATGACATGAGCGAGCTGTCGCTATTCGGCTTCAGCGAAGTCATTACGCACCTACCGCGACTGCTGCGCCTGCGCCGTGCGTTGATCAAACGCCTGCGCAAGGCACGTCCGGCGGTGGTGATCGGCATCGACGCACCTGACTTCAACCTCGGCGTGGAGCGACGCCTGAAACAAGCTGGTGTGCGCACCGTGCATTACGTCAGCCCCTCGGTCTGGGCGTGGCGCGAAAACCGTGCAGAGATAATTGGTCGCAGCGCGGATCTCGTGCTTTGCCTGTTTCCGATGGAGCCGGCCATTTATGCCAAGCACGGCATCGATGCGCGCTTTGTCGGTCATCCACTGGCAGACAGTTTCGCTCTGGTGTCTGATCGCATGGGCGCGCGCAGCACGCTGCAATTACCTCAGCAAAACCCGATCCTCGCCGTATTGCCCGGCAGCCGCCTATCGGAATTGGCACGTCTTGGACCCGTATTTCTGGATGCCGCCGCCCGTGTTGCCACGGCCATGCCTGGCCTTCGCATCGTCATCCCGGCAGCCAACGCCAAGATGCTGGCTGGACTAAAAAAGCTGCTCGTTGACAAGCTCCAGGGCGAAGCGGCGCCACTGCTGCTGGAAGGCCACGCGCACG
>JBDTBF010000043.1:0-3301 GCA_039924175.1 Rhodanobacter sp. | reverse complement strand
AGGATGCCATGTTCGATGTTGATCCAAACGCGGTGGCCGATCTCGACATGAGTGGGTTGGTGTTGCGGATCTCTTCCTACGTCCCCGTAGCAGACCTGATTGAAGTGTTGCGCCACACGGGATGGGTGGTCGCACCCGAGCAAGTAGCGCAGTTGCCGACTATTTGTTGTGGCGGTTGTGGTGGCTGACTCAGAAGCAACCGATAGTTTTCATATTCATGACTAACGTCAACGCAGACTGCCAGGTCGGCCGGTAGCTTTTAGCCAACCTATCCCAGAGCACACCCGCTATGTCCTTCGATATCGTAATCATTGGCGCCGGCCCGGTCGGCCTGTGTTTTGCACGTTCGCTGACAGGCAGCGGCTTGCGCGTTGCGCTCATTGAACGGCAAGACGAAGCGGCGTTGATGGAGCCGGCGGACGACGGTCGCGAAATCGCGATCACGCATCACTCGCAACGCTTGATGCGTGATTTAGGTCTGTGGGGACGTTTACGGGAAGATGAAATTGGTACCTTGCGCGACGCGATGGTGCTCGACGGTAACGACCGCGACGGTTTGCTGTTTCGTCATGATGAAGCCGGCAAAGCGCAACTGGGTTGGTTGCTCTCCAACCACGCGATTCGTCGTACCGCATACGCCGAGGTAATGGACCTGCCCGAAGTGGAGCGGATCACCGGCGTCCGAGTCAGTGGAGTGCGTACGAGCAGCGTCGGCGCCCAGGTTGAGTTGAGTACGGGTGAGATTCTGCATACGCAACTGGTGGTAGCGGCAGACAGCCGCTTTTCGGACACGCGTCGCGCCATGGGTATCGCGGCCGACGCGCACGACTTTGGCAAAACCATGTTGGTGCTGCGCATGCAACATGACGTAGCTCACGAGCAGGTCGCGTGGGAATGGTTCGGCGTCGGCCAGACACTGGCGTTACTGCCGTTGCACGATCCGCATACTTCGTCGGTGGTGCTGACGCTGCCACCACAGGAGATGCATAGCCTGTTAACGCTGGATGATGCAGCGCTGGAAGCGACGATGGCTGAGCGGTTCCAGCAACGTTTGGGAGCGATGAGCATAGCCGGCCCACGTTGTAGTTACCCATTGGTCGGTGTGTATGCAAGACGCTTCGTGGCCGAGCGTTTCGCGTTGATTGGTGACGCCGCTGTGGGCATGCACCCAGTCACCGCGCATGGCTTCAATTTCGGCTTGCTTGCGCAGGCAACGTTGGCACACGAACTGCATGTGGCCGTTGCCGCGGGTCGGCCAATTTACAGTCGCGGCGTGCTGCAGCGCTATGAGCGGAAGCATCGCTTGGCGACGCGCCCGCTGTATTTGGCAACCCAGATGCTAGCCAGTTTGTATACCGACGACCGCCGACCGGCTCGCGTATTGCGAAAATTGGCGTTGGGTGCAGGTGCGCGATTGGGGCCTTTCAGAAGGATCGTGATGTCCAGACTCACCACCGAATCCGGATCTACGTCTGTCGTCCCTGCCCCGCTTCGATTCGGGCGTACCGGCTGACAGTTCTTTCCAGACGGAAGTGAATTCAGATATCTCTCACACGGTTAAAGCCACGCTTGCCGATACTGCGAAGAGGCTGTGGTCTACACCACACCTTTCAAATTCACATCAACTTTCGTTGTCGCGCGCCACGGTTAAGCAGCGCTGATCGAACTTCATTGGACCCGTAACGCCAGCCGCTGTCAGCCGATCAAATTCAGCTCTGCAAACCCACATACCCCGAGGAGAAAGCCATGTTCAAACGCATCTTGCTTCCCATCGATGGTTCCGATCTTTCCCTGCGCGCCGCCAAGCTGGGTGTTGAGCTAGCGCAGACTTGCAGCGCGCGCGTTCATGCGCTGCATGTGGTTCCTTCTTACCAGACCATCACCTATGTCACCGACATGCTGTCAACCACCGAGGCGATCTACACCGACGATGCGGTGACGCGCGCTGAGGATTATCTGCAGAAGGTGCGAAATTTGGCCGAAAATGCTGGCGTCAAATACAGCGATGGTTACGTGATCGCCGAGCAGCCATTTGAAGTCATTCTGCAAACGGCGGGCGAACAACATAGCGATTTAATCGTGATGGGTTCGCACGGACGGCGCGGATTGACTCGATTGCTGCTCGGCAGTGAAACGCAGAAGGTACTGCTGCGCAGTGATGTACCTGTCATGGTGTGCCACTAAACACAATCCGCCCACACGGTGCGGAATACCGCCCCATACCAGTCCAATAGGCACTGCCGCTGAGGAAGTGACATGACTGCGTCGAAACCGCCAGAACCCAGTAGCCGGCCTGGACTGAACCCTGCCGAGGCTGCACGGCGGCTGGCCATGCACGGCCCGAACTCACTGCCAAGCAGTGCGCCGAAAACCACGCTCGCTATCGTCGCCAGCGTCCTTCGTGAGCCGATGTTTCTGATGCTGTTGGTAGCTGGCGGTCTGTATCTTGCGCTGGGCGATCGCGCCGAGGCGGCGTTTCTTCTGTCGTTCGTGTTCGTGGTCATCGGCATCACCTTGATGCAGGAGCGCAAGACTCAGCGTGCGCTGGAATCGCTGCGTGACTTGTCGGCGCCGCGTGCGTTGGTCATTCGTGGCGGTGAGGAAGTTCGTATACCAGGCCGTGACGTGGTGGTCGGCGATTTGTTGGTGCTGCACGAGGGCGACCGCATTGCAGCTGATGCCAGTCTTCTGGACGGCCATCTGGATGTTAACGAATCACTGCTGACGGGTGAAGCGGTGCCGGTCACCAAGTTGCCGGGTTATACCACTAGCTTGTTGTTTGCCAGCACGGTGGCGACCAAGGGCGTGGGTGTCGCTGAAGTCACTGCGATCGCCAGTGCCACCGCGGTTGGCCGTATTGGGCAGGCGCTGATCTCCACAGCTGAACCTGTTTCCGGACTTCAACAGGCTTCACGTAAATTGATTCGCAACCTCACCATCGGCGCACTGCTGCTAGCCACGGCCTATACGCTGCTCGGCTGGTTGTGGGATGGACGCGGCCTGCTGGAAAGTGTGCTGTCCGGCATTGCGCTGACTATGGCGATTCTGCCGGAAGAGATTCCGGTGATCCTTACCGTGTTTCTGGCGCTAGGTGCGTGGCGAATATCGAAGCAGAAGGTCCTTACCCGCCGCGTACCGGCAGTGGAGACGCTCGGCGCCATTTCAGTCTTGGCCGTCGACAAGACCGGCACGCTGACCCAGAACCGCATGCAAGTTGCTGAGCTGCGCTTGACCGATGGCAGCGCGCACGACGAGCACGCTAGCGACCTACCCGAGCCGTTTCACACGCTGGTCGAGTTTG
>JBDTBF010000042.1:0-24487 GCA_039924175.1 Rhodanobacter sp. | reverse complement strand
ATTTCCGCTTACGGGTGCAACCGATGCCCGATGCCACCTCGCTTACGCCGACTTACAACATCAACGTGTTCAATAGCTGCCAGATGTACCCCACTACGCCGCTGGATAAAATCACCTCCATTCACGTTGATGCGGTGCGCTTGGAACGCAACTACGCGCTGGCACACGAGGCCAAATTGGTGGTGCCCCACCCACACAGCACGCCGTATGGAGAGCTGGTGGTGCACCAAGACCGCTGCGATGGACCGACCCTAGCAACGTTGCCGCTGCCTGATCCGGCCCATAGTGACCGCCGCTTTTCACTCACGTCGACACTCGCACCAAGCCGGGGCGAGCACACCCTCTGCCTACTGTTCACCGCACCCACCGCCGGGCCGTTGTACGCACTGGATCGAGTGACACTAGAGGCTGAAAACACACCGTGAGCGCAGCGCCGCTGCGGCTGGCCTCGGTCGATACGCTGCGCGGCTACACCATGGCGGCGCTGCTGCTGGCCAACGACCCGGGTGACTGGGGTCACGTCGATGCGTCGTTGAATCACACCAGCTAGAACGGCTGCACACCTGCCGATTTTGTGTTTCCGCTTTTTCTGTTTGTGGTTGGCGTGTCGGTCGCAGTCGCGATCTTGCCACGACTGCAACTAGGGGTCGCCGGCGGCCGATTGGCGCGCGCAGCGATGTGGCGCGCCTTACGCATTATCGGACTGGGCGTAGCCATCAACCTGCTCGCGTGGTGGATGCCACAGGCGCATCTGCGCTTTGCGGGGGTGTTACAGCACATCGGCGTGTGTTTTAGGATCGTGGCGCTGTTCACCATTTACAGCAAACCACGCACGCAATGGCTCGCCATCGGATTACTGCTGATGGGTTACGCGGCGCTGCCGTGGGCCGAGGGATCGCTACAGCCGGTCGCGTAATAGCCGCGCCGCGAGTCGCTGTAGCGCGTTAACGCACCTTGGCGAAACTCGCCGACACGCGCCTAACAGCAACGTGGCGAGCCGCTTCTGAGCCATCACCCAAGCGCATGGCGTACGTGCGCGGCCATCCTCCGCGAGCGCATAACCGGCGGCGACCTACTCCCATTTCAAGCAAGCCCGCGAAGTCATTGCCACCGTTGTCGATGAGAAATAACCGAATGTCTCGTGGGTAGCGAGAGGTTTAACGTTGTCGTAGAAACATAGGTATTTACATTATTGTTTGATAAATCACTAGCCAAGAAGTCATCACGCTAGCGGTTGTTGTGCGGCACTGCATCACTCCCGATTGTTACCATGAAAAGTATAAATAGTGCTTATTTAATGACTCGATACTCGCCAACCGATAGCAACTATCGGATCCACTGAAAAGATATGTTGCGGCGCCATATGGACAGTTTGGTCGATTGCGCAAATTTGATTGACAACGTTGTCAAAACAATTCCATGCTTTGCCGTAATACAGGGGCCGAACGATACACGTGGCGATATCGCCTGATCGTTTGGCCACCCTGAGAAACGGGAGAACATGTAGTGGGGGAAGTCGCCAACCAGCGTTTTGCGCAGAAGCTGCCGACAGCGATGGCAGGCGACGCCATGGCTACTGCCGCGACGGGCGGATCTAGAACAAATAAGCCCGGCGCCGAGCAGCCTTTTCTGGCGGCAGATATTGGCGGCACGCATGCTCGCATCGGGCTGGTTGTGGCCAGCGCCGACGGCAAGCGTCCGGTCACCGTGCTGCATTACCATCGCTACCGCTGCGCGGAATGGCCCAATTTGCACGCGTTGTTACGTGACTTCGTCGACCAGTTGGCGGACACGCCACACGCTGCCGCGAAAGGCCAGATCGACCATTGCGCCATCGCCTGCGCCGGCTATGTGTTGAACGGCGATATCGTCAACGGCAACCTGCCCTGGCCCGTTTCGATCCGCTCGATCCGCGAAGGCCTGGGCATTGCGCAGCTAACCGTCATCAATGATTTCGAAGCGGTGGCCTACGCCAGCCAGTTTATCGGCGCCGACGAAACCCGCACGATCATCGATGCCGCACAGCCTGCCTCAGGTAGCCCGGTGTTGGTGATGGGTCCGGGCACCGGCTTGGGATCAGCCGTATTGCTGCCGGGCCAACCGTTAGCGCACGTACTGGCCACCGAGGCCGGGCAAGTGTCACTGGCACCCGGCAACGAGCGCGAAATGGAGGTTTTGCGCGCACTGTTACGCGAACAAGCGCACGTCTCCTTCGAAGACGTTTTGTCGGGCCCCGGCTTGTTCCGCCTGTACCACGTGCTCGGCGAATTGCGCGGACAGGCAACACCCTTATCGACTCCGGCGGAGATCACCGGCGCGGCGCAAGCCGACGGCGATCCTGCGGCGGTCGAAGCATTGGAAATATTTTGCGGTCTACTGGGTAGTTTCGTCGGTGATCTAGTGCTGCTGTATGGCGCGCGCGGCGGGGTCTATCTAGCTGGCGGCATCTTGCCGCAAGTTCAGTCGTTTTTGCTTACCAGCACGTTCGCTGAGCGCTATTTCAACAAGGGCGTAATGCGCCCGTATCTGCAACAAGTTCCCGTACGACTGATTGAGCACGGCCGGCTAGGTGTGATTGGCGCAGCGGGCTGGCTTCTGGATGAGCGGAACGGAGGGTGACATGACCGCAAACCAGTGATTCGGCGCCAAGCCAACCGCAACGTTTTCATCGCACCAGTCCACGGCCGGCAACGTGTCGGCCCTGCTTCAAAACCAGCCTCTGAGGGGAGGACATCATGAATTATTCGAAGACACTGCTTGCCGCCAGCATTATCGCCAGCCTATGCGTTTCGGGTGTGACGATGGCGCAGGACAGCTCACAAAGCAGCACCCCAGCAAACCAGACCACCAACCAAACGAGCAATGCGCAGAAAGCCAAGGCTGACGCAGCGCGTGCGACCGAGCTCAGCACCGTTCACGTTACCGGTATTCGTGACAGCGAAGCTGAGTCGCTGAGCCTTAAAAAGGACGCCAATTCGCATATTGAGGTGGTCACCGCCGAGGACATCGGCAAGCTGCCAGCCAAGAACGTGGCGGACACCTTGCAGCGATTGCCGGGCGTCAGCGTGGGTACGTCGAGTGCTGGCGAAGGCGGCTTCGATGAGAACGATCGCGTCAGCTTGCGCGGCACGAATCCCAGCATGACGCAGACGCTGATCGATGGTCACAACATCGGCACCGGTGACTGGTTTGTGCTCAACCAGACGGCCACGGTAGGGCGCAGCGTCAGCTACAGCCTGTTACCGGCGGAAATCGTCAGCGAGGTCGTCGTGCACAAGACGTCCGAAGCGCGCCTGGTCGAGGGTGGCGCCGCGGGTACCGTCAACATCATCACCCGCAAGCCGCTGGAGTTTGCCAAACCGATCACCGCGCAAGCGCAGGTGGGCGCTGCATATTCCGACTTGCCCAGCAGCACCAAGCCGCAGTTCAGTGGCTTGTTCAACTATCGCAACGATGACAGCACCTTTGGCGTCATGGCACAGGCGTTCTATCAGGAACGCAGCCTGCAGCGTAACGGTCAGGAAGTTCTCGGCCTGCAACAGTTGACTGCGACCGACCCCATCGTCGGCGCACATCCGGACCTGCAAGGGGTGTACGTGCCACAGCTGATCGGCAACGTGTTGTTTACCCAGAAGCGCAAGCGCGAGGGTGGATCGATCGACGTGCAATTCAAGCCCGCCGACAACGTGACGGTGAACGTCAACGGCTTCTACAGCAAGCTCGAAGCCAACAACTTCAACCGCAACTACATGATGTGGGGCACCCACTTTATTCCGGGTATGACCACCAGCCTGCAGCCCGGTTATACGGTCAGCAACCACACTTTGACCAATGCCACATTCGCGCCGACGAACGATGCGACGAACTACGGCATCTATGACCAAATTTCGCGTAAAGCCTCTTCGTCCACCAAATTCCTGACCGCCGACGTCGACTGGCAAGCCACCACCCGGCTTAACTTCAAGGGCCAAATCGGTACCACGAAAGGCCAGGGCAGCAGTCCGAAACAGGACGTGATGGAAATGAACACCTCGCCGGGCACGGGTGCCTCGTGGAATTTCAATGGCACCGGTAAGCCAGTTAGCTGGGCGTTGGGTCCGAACAACAGTTCGCCAGCAGGTTCCGGCGCGACCATGAACTGGATCTTCGGTGAGGGCGGCATCAACGTCGAAGACAAGGAGAACTGGGCGAAGGCCGATGGCGACCTGACCTTCGACGACGGCGTACTGTCATCGTTGCAGTTCGGCGCTCGGTACGCCGATCACACGCGCAAGAATGATCAGGCGTTTGCGCAAGGGCCGACGGGTGACTTCGCCAATCCGGCCAATTTCCCGGCGGCGGTCGCCGGTAATTATCCGGGTGACTTCGGCAGTTCGCTGGGCGGCTCGGTGCCGGCCAATGTCTGGTATTACTCGCAGGCTGATCTCGCTGCGTACGACAGTAAGTACGCCAATCGCGGCCCGGAGCGTCTGTATCCAAATGACATTTACAAGGTAAAGGAAAAAGACTCGGCCGCCTACTTGCAGGCCAACTTCAGCGGTGATCGCTGGAGCGGCAACGTCGGCGTGCGCTACATCCACACCAACGAGAATGTGAACTACACCAGTGACTCCACCAGTGCGCCACTGGAGCAGAAATACGCCGGACCGATCATGGGATCGGCATTCTTCCCGAACGGTTACTTCGTCAACACGCATGACGCCTCGTACAGTCGGTTCCTGCCCAGCGCCAACTTGAAATTCAACCTGACCGATGACGTGCTGGCACGTATCGCCGTTTCGCAAACCTTGACGCGCCCGGACTACTCCGCCTTGGCCGGCAGCACGTCGCTGGACGACACGACGCACACCGGTTCGGGCGGCAACCCGCAACTGAAACCACTGATCTCGACTAACTTTGATGCGGACTTGGAGTGGTACTTCGCACCACGCGGCTTGTTGTCAGGTGGCGTCTACCAAATGTCGCTGCAGAACTATGTAACCTTCGGTACCGAATCACGCCAATACAAGGATATGCCGGCCAGCACGGCCGCCGGGCATGACGTGTTTGCGACCTATCTGGTGAACGTGCCAAGCAACATCGACGGCAAGGTTCGCGGTGTCGAGTTGAACTACCAGCAGCCGATCGGCGACAACTTCGGCTTTGCCGCCAACTACACCTTTGCGTCGGGTAACGCGGCCAACGGTCAGGACCTGCAGGGCACGTCCAAGAACACCTTCAACACGTCGGCGTTCTTTGAAAATGACAAGTTCAACGCCCGCATTAGTTACACCTACCGGTCGTCGTACTTCGCCGGTCCGGACCGCGCCGGTTTCTTCTACATGCAAGGTACGGGATATCTGTCAGCGTCACTGGGTTACACCGTCAACGACTGGATGTCGGTTTCGCTGGATGGCCTGAACCTCAACAGCCCGAAGCTGCGTTACTACGTGAAGGGTGCCGATTACGGCATCCAGCCACGCTCGACCTACGTCAACGGCCGCCAGTACTACCTAAGCCTGCGCTTCAAGATCTGACACGTTTCATCAGTAGCGAGCCAAGGACGGCTTCGCATTCTCCCCGAGCGGGCCCGAGCGTTACTTGTGGGCCCGTTTTTTTATGGCTGTGGACAACGCTACGACCAGATACGCGCAACTCGGGCGCTTACCGAAGTCTCACCAGGTGGCTTCGCGTCATCCAACTCAGCACCGACTACGCCACTATCGGAGTAGCCGTCACGAGAGCCACTCGGCCATCACCCAATGATGCCCGACAACGTCAAGCCGCTCGGCAGCCTCACTCGCAAATCACGCAGAGCGCGGCGGAAACTCCACATCCAAGCGCGCCATGACGGCGTCGGTGACACGGGCACAACGCTGACCCATGAACGGAAAAGCATCGCTCATGGTCGCCGCCAAGGTCCCTTGCAACGACGTGCGTAGTAGTCGGCGCGCGCGGAACAAACGGGTCTTTACCGTTTCCGGCAGAATTTCCAGCTGGGCCGCGGTTTCGTCCACGCTGCAATCTTCAATCTCACGCATCACGTAGACAATGCGAAACGCCGGCGGCAGTTCATCTATGGCAGCTTCCAGCAGACGGCGAATCTGCGCACGTGCGGTTGCCACAGCCGGGTCTTCGGTACCAAATTTTGCGGGGAATTGCAGCACTTGGTGGTTGTTATCCGGCGCCTGATCAATTTGTTCCAAGCCGACCATGTTGTGCCGTTTACGCAAGCGACCACGCGCCTCGTTCAATACGATGGTGGTAAGCCACGTCAGCAACTTGGAGTCGCCTCGAAACGTGTCCAGCTTGTCATAGGCGCGCATATACGATTCCTGCACTACGTCTTCAGCTTCAGTGTCATCGTGCACGACGCTGCGCGCGATGCGGAACAAGCGCTGGTTACTGCGCTGCATGATGTGGCGAAACGCTTCTCGATGGCCTTGTTGCACCATCACCGCCAAGGCGTTGTCGTCTAAAGCGCCGTAATCAACTTCTGCGGCATGGAGATGTGCTGACATGGTGTTCTCCTTCAAGCCTCCAGCGGGAGGTATTGTTCTATCCTCGCGCTTGTCGCCTCAACTCGCCAGCATCGCCAAAATCTCGGCTCGCCGCGGCTCGTGCGCAAACTCGCCCAACAAGCGGCGCGTTACCATTGACACACCGTGCAGGCGCACGCCGCGCGTCGACATGCACTCGTGACTCGCTTGAATTACCACCGCCACACCGCGCGGCTGCAGGGTTTGCATCAGCGTATCGGCAATTTCCTGGGTCAGCCGCTCCTGCACCTGCAAGCGTCGACCCAGCGCTTCCACTAAGCGCGCTAGTTTGGAAATACCCACCACGCGTTGTTTCGGCAAATACGCCACATGGACGACGCCGCGAATCGGCGCCATGTGGTGCTCACAGGTGGATTGCAGCGGAATATCGCGCAGCAGCACCACGTCGTCATAGCCACCAACCTCGCCAAACGTGCGATTTAGTACGCTGGCTGGATCTTGCTGATACCCGGAAAACCACTCTTCATAAGCGCGCACCACCCGCGCTGGCGTGTCTAGCAAGCCTTCGCGGGTGGGTTCATCCCCAGCCCAACGAATCAGGGTGCGTACGGCCGCTTCGGCCTCGGCTCGCGACGGGCGCGCGCTGGGCTTAGTGACTGCTGGCACCGCAGCGGTGTGGCGAACAAGGGTCTGATCACAATCGAGCATGGCGCTGGCAATCTCTGCAAGAGTTACCCATTTGATGCAAACACGCCACTCAGGTTCCCACTTGATATCGGGCACAAGCCCGACTTAAAGAACGTGGGAACCTGCACGCCACAGTTGCATCACATGAATGTGGGCAGGCTGTGACCAAGGGTTGCAGTGAGCTTTTCTTGCCCCTTTTGTCCTTTTTAAGGAGATATCGTTCATGAACAAGACCGTATTAGCACTTGCCGTTGCACTCACCTTTGCTGGTGTTACCGCTGTACAGGCGCAGCCTGCCGAACCCGCAACGCCGGCGCAGTCTTCGATGACTGCTTCCTCAATGAACTGGTTTGGTGGCGAAGCCTATAACGGTGCGCCAGCCCTGACCGTCACCGCAGCCTTGGTCAAAGCTGGCGGCGGCGCCGCTGACTTCGACTTCTCCAAAGCGCTGGTGTCGATGTTGGGCGAAAAGACGGTGAACGCCGAAGTCGCCAAACTCACCAAGCAGTACGGCGCGAAGAATGTCACGGACTTCGTCAACGGCATGACCTTCGCGGTTAAAGACGGCCTGATGCGCGCCACCGAAGCTGGCGTTAAATTGCCGGCGGCTCCGGCTGACTTGAAGGGCGCCAAATTGGCCAGCACGTTGGTCACCGCCGGCACCGCAGCTGACGGCACCTGGTGGTCTGGCCTGTTGTTTGACAAGGCCTTGTCGCATGACCTACATGTCAAAGTGATGCAGGACATCGACGCCAAGTACGGCCATGGTGCCGACGAGAACACGCACAAGATCCTCAATCAGGCGATGTACGACGTCGCTCAGGCGTTGAAGGTCAAGAACGTGAAGCTAGCTCCGCTGCACTGAGTACACCTCGCTCCGGGTGACGCCACCGGAACGCTGAAATAAGAACCGGGCACACGCCACAGCCGTGACGTGTGCCCGGTTTTTTTGTGTGCTCCGTACAATCAGGGTTTGGCGCTTTGGCGGCGAACGTCCCCGACATGGGCGATGCCTGCTTGCCGCGGCGACGCGGGTTCTGTTCAGACAAAAACACCGCCCGCAGGTGCTTTTCATCTTAGGCATCAAAAGCAACGGCATCGGGGCTGAAGCCCCTCCCACAACGGCAGAACCCGTGTAGGAGGGGCTTCAGCCCCGATGCTTTTTCGCTTGAGATATCAGAGCAAGTGCATTGCCCGCGAGCGGGCTCCTACAACAACTTCAGGGGCGTTACGCACCCAGTGACTTCGGATGCGTTAGGTGCCCAGTAACGTCATGTGCATCGCGCGCCTTCAGTGCTTGACGTAGGTGTTGAACAATTCATCAATACGGCGGTATTCGTCGTACCAAGAATCTGGGTGAACGAAGCCGTGACGCTCTAACGGATACAGCGAGATCCAGAAGTTTTTCTTATGCAGCTCGATGAAGCGCTGATACAAGCGAATGGAATCGCTGGTCATGACGTTGTCGTCGATCAAGCCGTGTTCAATCAGCAACGGGTCGCGCAAATTGCTGGCGTACTCAATCGGCGAACTGATTTTGTAAGCTTCCGGATCAAGCTGCGGGTCATTGAGAATATTGGACGTGTACTCATCGTTGTAACTAGTCCAATCCGACGGCGCGCGTAGTGCGGCACCGGCAGCAAACTCGCCCGGAGCACGCAGGAGTGCCATTTCCGTCATAAAGCCGCCGTAGCTACCACCGTAAATACCGACACGATGTGGATCAACGCCGTGATTTTTCACCAGCCACGCCTTGCCATCCAGCAAGTCTTCCAGCTCTGGGTGACCCATCTGTTGATAAATAGCCGTGCGCCATGCGCGGCCGTACCCTTCGGACGCGCGGTAATCCATATCCAGCACCACATAACCTTGCTGCACTAACAAGTTATGGAACATTTGTTCGCGGAAATAATTGGACCACGACAAGGTAACGTCCTGCAGATAACCCGCGCCATGCACAAAAATAACGGCGGGTTTGGATGCTGCTGCTGCCGGCGCAGTTTTCTCATTGGCCGGGCCGTAATACTTCGACCAAATGGTTCCCGCGCCATGACTGGATGGAATACCAACGATCTGCGGCGCAAGCCAATCGTGCGCAGTGAAAGCAGGTTTCATGGTGTTGGTGAGATCACGCGGCGTGCCACCAGCGGCTGGCTGCACGGCGAGTTGTGCCAACACGTAGGGAGACGAATGCAGCACGGCTAGCTGGGTACCATCAGGCGACAGCTCGAAATCGTCCATGCCTTGGTACTGCGTTAACCGCGTCAGCGCGCCACCTTCACTGGGCACGCGATAGACGTCGTAACTGTACGGCGCGACTTCATTCGTGCGCACGTAAAACCACTTTCCGTCTTCGCTTAGCTGCGGGTGGCTGACTTCAAACTTGCCGCTGGTAAGTGCTTTTGCGCTGCCGCCAAGGGACTGGGTATACAGCTGTGAGTAACCGGTTTGTTCGCTCAAATACCATAACGTATGACCGTCTTTCAGCCAGCCAAAGTCGTTGAAATTCCAGTTAATCCAGGCCGGATCAGTCAGGCGTTCTTGACTGACCAAAGCGTGTTTGGTCAGGTCAACACTGGCAAGCCAACGATCCTTGTTATCAATCGCGCGTAGCTGCACGGCGACTTGTGCGCCGTCGGCACTCCACACCATGCCACCGCCGCCCTCGTCCTCACTGACGATGGTGATCGGGCGCACTGCCGGCGCTTTAAGCGCGTCGGCCTGATCGTTCTTGCCCGCTTTGCGCAACGCTGCCACCGTCTGCGCGCGTAGTTTCGCCAGCGGATCGACCTTGATACCGGGCAATACGTCGGTGTTCAGGGGATAGCTCACGTGGTCGGTCAAATCAAGCAAGAGCAACGACTGCGACGCCGGATCGTTGCGCCCAACGTAGGTGCGCGCGTCTTGCGGCTCGGTATAGCCGCTATCGGTGACGTAATGATTGACCTGCGGATGCTTGCCGGCGTCATAGTCCTTGGCGCGCGTGACCAAGAGCAACCAGCGCCCATTCGGCGATAGCGCACTACCGATCAACTTGATTTTGCTGCCTAGCCAAAATGGCTGTGGCGCGCGCGCCGGATCGGCTTTATCACGCAAGGTTTGCGCGGCATAACGCGCGTCTTTATCCGCCTTGATCTCGCGCAAAGTCTTGAACAAGCGCAACTGTTGCTCGCCCAAGTCATCCGGCTGCTTGGCGCGCGGGTCGTCTGAAAACTTCAACTCCGCTACCGGCGAGGCCAAACCCTGCGCGAGGTTATAGCTGTACCAATCGTTGCCGTCGCGAAATTGCAACGCGCCGCCATCCGCCGAAAATTGCGGCGAGGATTCTTCTTGCGGCGTGCGCGTTAC
This sequence comes from Rhodanobacter sp., assembly GCA_039924175.1. Classification (GTDB taxonomy): domain Bacteria; phylum Pseudomonadota; class Gammaproteobacteria; order Xanthomonadales; family Rhodanobacteraceae; genus Rhodanobacter. The sequence continues at coordinate 13,973 of JBDTBF010000042.1, read as the reverse complement.
CTGCGTGCGACGACTGGTTGCCAGATCCACTACAAACACGTCGCCATGGAGAATAAAGGCAGCGTGTTGATGGCTGCGATCAAACACGGCCGGACCATCGGCTTGCGCCAACGCCGTCCCGTCAAGCTTCAGCGCCTGACCGCCAGCCGGATCGACACGATACAAATCGTGTACTGGGCTGCCATCCCGCTTCAACGAGTAATACAAAGAATGGCCGTCCACACTCCAATACGGCGATTCCACGCCGTGCCCAATCCAGTCCGGACTGGCCATGATGGTTTCCAGATCCAGCGGCTTCGTCGCCGGCTGAGCCAGCGCCAAGGTGGGCAAGACAAACGCAACCAATCCAGCAAGCAAGAGTCGGCGCACGACGGAATTCCCAAAAACAAAAAAACCAGCATAACCGAGCACCACCCCACAACACCGACCACCATGCCGTAAGTCACGGGTGAGTTAGTCGATACACCGCCGACAGGCAAGGTTCCTCGATGACAATCCGACGACAGTGAGAACCCACCATCCAATGTAGGAGCGACTTCAGTCGCGATGCTTTTGCCCTGATGGCGAGGTCAAAAAGAGCATCGGGGCTAAAGCCCCTCCCACAACCCGATCGATCTGTGCCCGCTGTTTTGTAGAAACGACTTCAGCCGCGATGCTTTCGCCCTGATGGCGAGGTCAAAAAGAGCATCGGGGCTAAAGCCCCTCCCACAACCCGATCGATCTGTGCCCGCCGTTTTGTAGGAGCGACTTCAGTCGCGATGCCTTTGCTCGGATAGTGAGATCAAAGAAGCATCGGGCCTAAAGCGCCTCCCACAACCTGATCGATCCGTGCCCGCCGTTTTGTAGGAGCGACTTCAGTCGCGATGCTTTTGCCTTGGATACCGAGACCAGAACCCTAAAAGCATCGCCCGCAGGCGGCCTCCGACAACCAGCACATTCACCTCAGTCGTTCTGACAACCGCAGATCATGCCCGTCATGTCGACAGCCACATGATCCGGTTGCGCTACCCTGCAGCTTCGCTCGCTTGTGGAAATGTCGTCATGCGCGTCGCTATCATGTTCACTGCTTCTTTGCTCGCTGCCAGCGTGTCCCATGCCGCCCAGCTACCACCCACGCCAGCAACCCCCACACGAAACGTGGGATTGATCAGCACCACGCAGCCACAGCAACCAGTGACGCCGGAACACGCGGCAAGCAGCGTGCTGCATGGAGTCACGGTAAGCGATCCCTACCGCTGGCTGGAGAACCCGGACGACCGCACCGTGCAGGCCTGGATCAAGGCGCAAAACGCCTATACGGAAGGCGAACTGGCCTCGATGCCCGAAGGCAAAGCAATCACCGCTCGCGTGCAGCAGCTGGCCATCACGTCCACCACGCGGTCCGGTCCGATATTGGCCGGCGGCACGCTGTTCTACATGCAGCAAACACCGCCAGAAGCGCAGCCGCAACTCATGGCGCAGGCATGGCCGAAGGGCACCGCCAAAGTTCTGGTTGACCCGAACGCGGGTGATCGCAATCTGGCCATTACGGCGTACTGGCCGTCGCCCAGTGGTCGCTATCTCGCTTACGGCACCGCCGAAGGCGGCAGCGAGCTGACCACCATTCATGTACTGGATGCGCATAGCGGCAAGACGTTAATGGACACGCTGCCGTGGGCTGGCGGCGGCACCACGCCGCAAGGACTGGCGTGGGACGCTGACGAAGCCGGCTTCAGTTATGCGCGCTTCGCGCCACCACCGGCCGGTCAGCAAGTGCAGCAATTCAACGCAGTATTAGCCCATCACGTCTTGGGTCAACCGGCCACGACTGACCAGGTCATCTTCGGCAAGGGGTATTCGCCGGTGGCCGAATATGTCTTGGTGAATTCACCCAGCACTGCGCAAACGGCGGTGCTGGCGCACGAAGGCGACGGCGATGCGGCTGAAGTGTTTGTGCGCGAAGGTGATGCCTTCAAGCGCGTACTCGGCCGCGGTGCCAACGTCCGCACGGCGGCGTGGGTATCTGGCCGCTTGTACGTCGCTTCGTTCCAAAATGCTCCACGTGGAAAAATTTTAGCGATCGACAAAAGCGGCAAAGTCGATACCGTACTGGCGCAGCGCGAAGGCGCCATTCAACGCATTGCACCGCTTGGCAATGGCTTCTTGGTGGTGCGCAGTTGGGGCCCTGACTGGTGGGTGGAGCAGTACGACGCGCAGGCGAAATTTGTGCGTCGTCTGGCGCTTCCCGCGCACGGTATCGGCATCGGTGACATCGCCTCCGAATCTGGCCAGGACAAGGCGCTGATCAGTTACAGCGGCTGGACCACGCCCAACCACTGGATTGAATACAACGGCAAAACCGGCACGCTGAAAACCGTGTTCGAAGTGCGGCCAGCCGCGGATTACTCCCAAGTCATCACGCAGCGTATCGATGGCACCTCGAAAGACGGCACCAAAATTCCGGTCACCATCCTGTCCCTGCCCGGCACCACCGCAAACGGCGCACGCCCCACGATCTTGTACAGCTACGGTGGCTTCGACATCCCGATCAAACCCGGCTTTATCGGTGCCAACTTAGCGTGGCTCGAACGCGGCGGCGTCCTTGCCTACGCGAACATCCGCGGCGGCAACGAAAACGGACAGGGCTGGCACGCCGCTGGTCAGAAGTTGCACAAACAAAACGTGTTCGATGACTTTCACGCTGCCGCCATGGCACTCATCGACCAACATTGGACGGACCGCGCGCACCTGGGCATCCTGGGTGGCAGCAACGGCGGTTTGCTGATGGGCACGCAAATCGTGCAACACCCGGCCGATTACCGCGCGGTGGTAGCACGCGTCGGCATTTACGATGTGCTGCGCCACGAAATCGCCTTCGCCAACGGCCGTTACAACGTCAGCGAATACGGCACCATCAAGGATGCCGCGCAATTCAAAGCAACGCTGGCGTATTCACCACTGCAAAACGTGAAAGCGCACGTCGCTTATCCGGCCGTACTGATGAGCACCGGTGCCAACGATCCACGCGTCGCACCATGGCAATCGCGCAAGTTCACCGCCGCGCTGCAAAACGCTACCGATTCAGGCCGGCCGATCTTGCTGTTGACCCGCATGAATGCCGGCCACGGCATCGGCGCGCCCTTCAGTCAACGCGTCGGCGATACGACCATTGGCCTGACCTTTTTTGCACACGAACTGGGTCTAAAGGAGGCGCCTTAGTTCACAGCTACCAATCAAATGCGATGCGTGCGGAGTACAGCCGTTGGCGATCAGCGGCGACGGGTCAATTAGGGTGAGATACAACGGCGCGGCAGCCGCGAGCAGAATCCAACGTCTATCGCGATGATTCTGCTCGGCGGTCGAGTCAGTACGGGGATCCGGACTGAAATCGCGCGACCAGTACCAACCAACCACGCGACACACACGGGAATGGGGACACTGATGCCTACCTGCATTGCAAATAATTCGCACTGGTCGTTGCGCGCTCTGCTGCTAGCACCATTATTGGTGCTGAGCTTTGCCGCCGGCGCACAAACACCAAGCGCCACACAGCCATCCGAACAGGCACGTTGGCAGCACGAAGCGCAGGCGGTAACCATTACCCGCGATGACTGGGGCATTGCCCACGTGCATGGCAAGACCGATGCCGACGCCGTGTTCGGCATGGCCTACGCGCAGGCTGAGGACGACTTCAACCGCGTCGAAACCAATTACCTCAACGCTATGGGTCGACTGGCCGAGGCGGAAGGCGAGTCGGCCATCTGGCAAGACTTGCGCATGAAGTTGTTCATTGACCCAGTGGTGCTGAAGGCGCAATACGCCAAAAGCCCAACGTGGCTTAAGGCGCTGATGAACAGTTGGGCAGACGGGCTCAACTACTACCTTGCCACGCACAAGCAGGTGCAGCCACGCGTCATTCGTCACTTCGAGCCATGGATGGCACTAAGCTTTTCCGAGGGCAGTATCGGCGGCGACATTGAACGGGTATCACTGCCGCAGCTTGAAGCGTTTTACGGACACAAACCGCAAGCCGTCGCCGGCGTTGCAACGCCGGCCAGCTGGGTTGAGCCGACTGGCTCCAACGGTATCGCGATTGCGCCCAAGCTCACGGCGGACGGGCATGCACTGCTGCTGATCAATCCGCACACCTCCTTCTTCTTCCGCTCCGAACTACAGATGACCAGCGACGCCGGGCTCGATGCCTACGGTGCCGTGACCTGGGGCCAGTTTTTCATCTATCAGGGTTTCAACCACCACATTGGCTGGATGCACACGTCCACCGGCGTGGATGTCGTCGACGAATTTGCCGAGACCATCGTGCATCAGGGCGACCGCCTGAGCTATCGCTACGGCAAGGCACTGCGTCCGGTCACCACGCGCGAGATCAGCGTGCCGTACCGCACGGCCGACGGCTCCATGGCCACGCGCACTTTCACTACCTACGCCACCCATCATGGCCCGATCGTGCGGGCCGCCGACGGCAAGTGGATCGCCACCGCGCTGATGAACAAACCGCTCGCAGCGCTGGAACAAAGCTGGCTGCGCGCCAAGGCCAGTGATTACGCCAGCTACATGAAAGTCGCCGAGCTGAAAGCCAACTCGTCCAACAACACTTTATTTGCCGACGACAAGGGCGAGATTGCGTTTTTGCTGCCGCAATTCGTACCCAAACGCGACAACCGTTTCGATTACACCAAGCCAGTCGACGGCAGCGATCCGGCCACCGATTGGCAAGGGCTGACACCGCTAGACCAGTTGCCCCAAGTGGTGAACCCGCCGAATGGCTGGGCCTTCAACACCAACAACTGGCCGTACTCCGCGGCCGGCCCATACAGCCCGAAGCGCGCGGACTACCCGCGCTATATGGACACCTTCGGCGAGAACCCGCGCGGTTTGCATGCCACCCATTTGTTGACCGGCACGAAGGATTTCACCGTGCCGTCGCTGATCACCGCCGCGTTTGATTCGTACCTGCCGGCATTTGCGCGGCAGCTCCCGATCCTGCTTGCCGATTACGACGCACTCGGCGCGAACGATCCGTTGCGGGCCAAGCTGGCCGGCCCGATCGCACTGCTGCGCGGCTGGGACTACCGCTGGGGTATCGCCTCTATGCCGACGTCGCTGGCCGTGTTCTGGGGCGACACGTTGTGGGATGAAGTAAGCAAGGCCGACACCGCCGAGGGTCTGTCCATCTATGACGGCATGGCGGAGAAAGCCGGCTCGCGGGAGCGTCTTGGGGCGCTGGTTGAGGCCTCGGACCGGTTGCAGAAAGACTTTGGCAGCTGGGGTGTGCCGTGGGGTGAGATCAACCGTTTTCAGCGCCTCACCGGCGATATTGTGCAGCCGTTCGACGATGCGAAGCCGAGCATTCCGGTGCCGTTTGTGTCTTCGCGTTGGGGCTCGCTGGCGTCGTTCGGCGCGCATCGCTGGCCCGGCACCAAACGTTATTACGGCACCAGCGGCAACAGCTTTGTGGCGGTCGTTGAGTTCGGCCCCCGGGTCAGCGCGCGCGCCATCACCGCCGGTGGCGAAAGTGGCCATCCGGATTCACCGCACTTCAACGACGAGGCCGAGCGCTACACCACCGGCAACCTGCGCACGGTCTACTTCTGGCCCGACCAACTCAAGGGACATACCGAACGCGTTTATCATCCCGGGCAATGAAGGCGTCGCGATGACCGGTTGCCGTCGACACCGCAACGAACGCGCAGATTGGAGTGCGGGGGTTCGCGCAGACGCCCCTGAAACTGGTTCGCTAACCCTTAGATTTGAGTAACCCATGACCTTACCTACCGTCGAACACGAAACCGCCGCTAACCCCAACCACAGCGTCATCTGGCTGCACGGATTGGGCGCCGACGGCAATGACTTTGCACCGATGGTGCCAGAGTTGGTCGACCGCGCCTGGCCTGCTATACGGTTCATTTTTCCGCATGCGCCGGTGCGCCCGGTGACGATCAATAACGGCGCCTCGATGCGCGCCTGGTACGACATTGCGGCATTTGATCTCAACGCACGGCAGGACGAAGCCGGCATGCGTGTGTCAGTCGCCGCAGTAGAAAAGCTGATCGAGCGCGAACACGAGCGCGGCGTTGCCAGCGAACATATTGTGTTGGCGGGCTTTTCCCAAGGCGGCGCGATTGCCTTGGCGGCGGGTTTAGCGCATGCCGAAAAGTTGGCAGGCATCCTGGCGTTGTCCACCTACCTGCCCACCTACGCGACACTTCCCAGCGAGCACAGCGCCGCCAATGCGACGACGCCGATTTTCTGGGGCCACGGCAACGCTGACCCGGTGGTGGCACTGTCGCGCGGCATCGAATCCCGCGACCAACTGCTCGCGCTTGGCTACCGAGTGGATTGGCACACTTATCCGATGGGCCACTCCGTTTGCGCCGAAGAAATTACTGACTTACGGGCCTGGTTGGGGCCGCGACTGGCCTAAGTTTGCGCTGATCAAATAACCACCACCGGGCACGACTAACGCGCCGACTCGCCACTCAAGCCCGGTTTCCCACGCGCGCGCTGCGGCATACTTGCCGCATGCGCGCACCCCCTCTCGCCATCCACTCACCACACCGGGTTGAACACAGCCCACTGCCAGATTTTTGTCGGCTGCCAGCACTGTTTGCCTTGTTGGTGGTGGGCGCCTTAACGGTTACCGTGATGTGGCTGGCGCGCGATAGCGGACGCGACTGGCGCGCGTACAGCGTCAGCATGTTGTTTGTGACGTGGCTGGCGCTGGTGGTGTCGGTGACGCTGTGTAAGGCGCGACCGCTGTTGCAACGCTTGCCCGGGCGCACGCCTTACGCCGGCGTGTGGTTGTTGCTGGTGCTGTTGATCAGCATCGCTAGCGGCATAGCGCACTGGCTGGACGGTGCGCTGCAAATGCAGTTAATCCACAGCAGTTTGATGGTGTTTATACGCGACAACATGTTGATCACGGCACTGCTCGGTGCCGCCATGCTGCGCTACTTTTACGTGCTGGCGCAGTGGCAAGCGCGCATGGCCGCCGTCACGCGCGCACAGTTGGAAGCGCTACAGGCACGCATTCGGCCGCACTTTTTGTTCAACAGCATGAATACCGTGGCCGCACTCATCCGTGTCGACCCAGCGGCAGCCGAGCGCACCGTGGAAGATTTGTGTGAGCTGTTTCGCGCTGCGCTGGGCCAGCACGATAGCGGTGATGGCACGCTGGCCGAAGAACTGGCGCTGGTAGAGCGCTACCTCGCCATCGAGCAATTACGCCTCGGCACCCGCTTGCGCATTCAACGCGACCTAGACGATTTGCCAGACACCTTCCCGCTGCCACGATTGCTGTTGCAACCGCTGGTGGAAAACGCGGTGCGCCATGGTATTCAACCGTTACGCGGCGGCGGCAGGGTGATTTTGCGCGGACAGCGCGAAGGCAGCGGCATCTGTATCGAAGTGATCAATCCCTTGCCAGCCACACCAGCCCAGCCAGGCAACGGCCACGGTCTGGATAACGTACGTCGGCGCGTAGCCTATCGCTACGGCCCGCGGGCCCGCGTGCACGCAGGGCCTCAAGGCGAGCAATTCGTGGTGCAGTTGCACCTGCCCGGAGAGCCCGCGTGATGCGCGTATTGATCGTAGACGATGAACCACTGGCACGCGCTCGCCTGACCAGTTTGCTCAGCGAATGCGCCGACGTTCAATGCGTCGGTAGCGCCGACGACGGCGAGGCAGCCTTAAGTGCGATCGCCGAACTTCACCCCGACGTGCTGTTGCTAGACATCAACATGCCCGGTCTCAGTGGTACCTCGCTGGCCAAACGGCTTGCCGGCCGATCGCGCCCGCAGGTCATTTTTTGCACGGCGTATGAAGCGCATGCCGTGCAAGCATTCGAACTGGGTGCGGTCGATTACCTGCTCAAACCCATCCGACTGGAACGCCTGCAAGATGCGCTGCGGCGGGCACAGCGGCGACTACTGGACCTGCCCAGCGAAGCGACGCCCTATCTGCACGGTCGCCTCGGCAGCGAACAGATCCGTATTGCGCTGGCTGAAGTCATCTGTCTGCTCGCGGAAGAAAAATACGTCGTCGTGCAACACGCGCGCGGCGAGCTGCTGATCGAAGAATCACTGCGCCAATTGGAAGAAACCTATCCAAAGGAGCTGGTGCGACTGCATCGCAATTGTCTGGTGCCGGCACTGCGCTTGCTCGGCTTGAAGACACTACCCGACGGCCGCGTTCTGGCTCGTCTGGATGGCACTGAATTGTGCCCGGAAATCAGCCGGCGCAACTTGCCCACTGTGCGCAAACTACTGCGGCCGGGTTGATCCAGACGACCCAGCCGAAGCCTCGCTGCAGAATCGATCGGATCAACTCCAGCATGCAGCCCACTCAGAGTGAGCAGAAGCGGCTTGGCGACGTTCATATGACGCTGCCTTGGCGTACGCCGTCTCCAGCTTGTAGCGCGGCCATCTCGCCCCACCTCACTCACACGTTGGTGACCTGCCCTGCACGTCCGCTGTGCTGAACTAAAGTCCCTAAATTGCTACCGCAGGAGTCGTCATGAATCACCAATTCAAAGTGGGCGATCACGTGCGCTGGAATTCCGAGGCCGGCCACGTCAGCGGAAAAATTATCAAGGTGCACACCAGCGATACCGATTACAAAGGCCATACGCACCGTTGCAGCGAAGACGATCCACAATACGAAATCAAAAGTGACAAGACCGAGCACATCGCGCTGCACAAAGGCGCGGCACTGCACAAGGTCAGCAAGGCCGATTGAGCGATGACGAAGCGCAAAACTACCGCCGTGGACAACAAAGGCGTCAGCACCATCTGGACGATCGGCCACTCCACCCGCACGTTTGATGAGTTTCTCAGCTTGCTGACGGAATACGGCATCCAAGCCATTGCCGACGTGCGCAGCTTTCCCGGCTCGCGCCGCTATCCGTATTTTGGTCGCGAAGCCCTGGCCGAAACACTGCCATCGAACGGCATCGCCTATCACTGGTTTCAGCACTTGGGCGGGCGCCGCCGCGTCAACAAGGACTCGCCCAACACGACGTGGCGCAACGCGTCGTTTCGTTCTTATGCCGATTACATGACGACACCCGGCTTCGCAGCTGGGCTGGACGAATTACTAAGCTATGCCAGCGCGCAGCGTACCGCCTATATGTGCGCCGAAGCCGTTTGGTGGCGCTGCCACCGCTCGATGATTTCCGATGCATTGAAACTGCGCGGCATCGAGGTAATCCACATTATCGACGCCAAACACCACAGCGAGCATCCATACACTGAGCCGGCGCACGTAATGGACGGCCAACTGACTTACCTTGAAGGAGTCGGCGAGCCGTTGCGAAAGGAGAAACTCGGCGCGGCAGACGCATAGCGCGCCGAGATAAGACGCGGGTTTTGACCGCCGCTCGGCGTGAGCCCGCTGCCAGCGCAAAGCCATAGCGGTGGGTTTTTCCCCATCGCCTTCCGGCTTTCCACCTTCGAAGATCGATGTCGTGCCGTGGGTCACTGGCAGGCAACGCAGCAGTCGGATGGGCCCGTTGCAAGCTGCACAAGTCAGCAATGCATCATGGTGACGCTAGGCGCAGGGCTTCGGTCTCGGCGTCTGCTTTGCCTGCCACAGTTTGCAACCACTGGCGACTGCCAGAGGCTGGATAAGCCTTGAAACCAAGCGATCTATGGCGCCGCCACAGTCAGGCCGTACTTGGCGACTTCCGCGTCAATTTTCGGGTCGAGTGCGCGCGCAGCGACTAAATCAGCATTCCCCGTATCCACTTGGCCACTACGGATTTCCGCCAGACCAAGGCCATAGCGGGACCACGCGGAGCGCGGTAGTTGGGCGACGGTTTCCTGGTAAGCCTTGATGGCTTCGGCATAGTGTCCCAGCCGCAGTTGCACCATGCCGAGACTGTCAAGATAGGCCGGCCTTTTGCCATCGTGCTTGATCGCTTTTCGGCAATCGCTCAAGGCGTCGTCAAGCATTTGATTGCTCAGGCTACGCGCCCAACAACGCTCGTTAAGCGCCGAGCCGAGCAGGGCGTCGCCACGGTGCAGGCGGATCCAATCGTCGAGCATGGGCAACGCGGTCGCGGGTTGATCGAGCCGGATATACAGACTGGCAATCAAACGCGCCTGCGTCGATCCCGCCGGCACCAGACTAGTCGCCGCCGTTACGTCCACTAGCGCGGCTGCGCGGTCCTTATGCGCCATGCGGTATTCGGCGCGCATCAACAAGGCATCGACACCCTTCGGATCCAGGCTCAAGGACTTGTCCAGATCGGCCAGTGCCGCAGTGGGCTGCCTTTCGGACGCATAGGCCCGCGCGCGGTCGAGATAATAGGCGGCTTGATCCGGCGCCATACGGATCGCCGCGTCCAGGTCGGCCACCGCCGCCTTCGGTTCGCCGCGTGACAAGTCCGCTTCACCGCGCAGCGCGTAATCCGCGGCTGTCTTCGGCTCGGTGTCACTACCGCCGGCAGACGTGCCGGCATCTGGTTTATCGCTGTCGTTGGGTGCTTTGGCCAAGCTGAATACGCGGCCGCCGTTGTAGGTGAAATAGACCTTGTCTTGGCTGTTGGCAACAAACATGTGATGGGCGAGGATAAAATCCACGCCGAGCAGCATGTCGGTGCGGCCGTTGCCCATCTTGCTGTCGATAACCTGCATCTGGCTGTGGCCGATGGTTTCGGTGCCAACCGAGAACGAATCAATACCGACGATCCAAGTCTTCACCATCTTGGAGCCAATACCCATGCTGACATGGCCGGTTTTGACATCCGGCGCATCCAGGTTGATGCCGACACGTTCGGCGGCGGCGCGACTGAGCACCGTGGCGCCCGCGCCCGAATCAAGCAGCGCTCGCACCTTCTTGCCGTTGATAATCACGCTGAGAAAAGTGCGTCGGTCGTTCTGGTTAATAGGCGGCTCAATCTCGGCGACGTTGTAATTACGACCCGTTGACCAATACGCGAGTGCCGATTTATTGCAGTGATTCGGCTTGAACAGCGTCACCTTGCCATGGGCAAGATCAAGCTCCAGGTCGGCAACATCGAGCAAATTGGCGCCGAGCAAACCATGGCCCATATCCGTGCCGCCAACGATGAAACCAATATTTTTGAGGGTGCCGCCGAGGATGCCGAAATCCTTGACCTCGCCAAACTCCGCCGGCGCCGAGCCGCCAACACCGCCGATCCGAAAACCGAACGGTGCCGAGCGCAACCGGACTCCCAGCGCCAATGCGTTGGCGTGCGACATGATGTTGTAGAAAGCCCCCGTATCAAGGACAAAACGTGTGTCCTGTCCGTTGATTTTCACCATGGTGGTGGCGCGGTGGCCGATCATTTCTACCGGCAACGTACCGTAATCTCCCAGCTGGCACTCGCTGGCCAAAGCGTGGCTGGCAAACAACACGCCCATGCCCAGACAGCCCAAACGCAACATCCTTATTATCATCGCCATCGTCCCCTTTCGTACCAAGGCCGCGAAGTGTTGGGCCGGCTATCGAGCGCCGGTTGTTGCGGCCGCGCCATGCATCACGGCAAAAAACTTCGAAGCCGTTCAACAAGTGATTCGACCAGCCGTCCAAATAACGGCAGCGCCGCATCTGCTAGAGCCACGTGTGGCGAAGGTACTCTGATCTTTCAATGCGTGCGCATGCCTTCTCGGTAGTCACCTGCGCCGTCCCGCGGGAACAGATCAGAAGGCCACGCAACTTCCTGCGACACCACTAAATCGACGACGGTTCACGACACGACGACGGTCACCGCCGGCATCCACGCGAGCAACATCGCGTTATGCCACGTACCGAACCAGCGTTGCCTTTCCGCTTAGCGTGATGACGCTAGCGACTGTTGGCCACGCCATTCCAGTTGTAACCAGAGCTTGGTGTTGTCACGCGAGAAGCCGTCGGCATGATAGTCAGCCACCTTCAACAAACCGGTCAGCCCGCGCGCCAGCGGGAAGCCGAGCGATGCATCCCACTCGCTGCCGTAGCGACCGCCGTGATCGGCGCGATAGTCGTGGTATGCCACCGTCCACGCCAGCTTGCTGGCCAGGCCGGCGTGACCGAACGCGCCATTGACGCTGGCATAGCGATCTTCCAGACCGCCCGGCGGCGTCACGTTGAACTGGTCATCCCAACCGTTGAACGCGTGCAAGGTAGCGAGCGGCGTCTGCAACGCGTGGTGGCCGTTGCCGCCGAGGTGTTCCCAACCCAGCTTTGCCGTGATGCCTTGTTCGGTCCAGCTTGGTTCTAGCAACCAATAGCTGTGCGTGAAGTGTTGTGGATTATTCGCATAGTCATGCTGCTGCGCGGTGTCCACGGTCCAGCCGAAGCCGTTGCCCTCATGCAGCAATTTGCCGGTCCAGCGCACGCCATACGTGGCGCTGGATGCGCTGGCAACGTCGCGATCTTCGTGCAGGTAGGTATAGCCAACCCATTGCTGGGTACCGTGGGTCCACGCGGCATTCAGTAAATGCGTATTCAATCGGCGCTCGCGCGCGAGTCGGTTGATTGCGTCCGGTCCGGCCACGCGATGTACGCGATCCAGCCAGTCGTAGCTCAAGGTCAACTCGGCCAGTGGCTTCCATTGCAGCGCGACCGCATCAAACGTCTGCTCGGTCTGGCGCCAGCCGCTGTTGCCGACCCAGCGTTGGTTGTCTATCAGCAAGCGCTGACGTCCCACGGTGGCGCCCACTTGATCGCCCTGCCAGCGCAACCAGTACTGGTTCAAGTCAGCGCCCGTCGGATCGGTCACTGCCGGATATTGGACTTGTCGATTGGCGCCACTGTTATAGTGATCGCCCGCGTTGGCGACGCCAGCGCCTTCCAATAACCCACTCCAGCCGTTACCGAAATTACCCTTGATGCCAAGGCGAACGCGCAACGTATCGGCGTTGGCGTGGCGACTGAACCCATCATCATTAACCTGTTCATCGCGCGCGCGGGCGTCCCATTCCAGCACCCAGGGTGCGCCGCTCGTGGTGGCGGACTGGGCGCCAGTTGGCGCTGGTTGAGCGCTGGCGCCGTCGGCCCAGCATGGTGTGGAGAGAACGGCCAGCAAGCAGACTGGAAGTAAGGTACTGCGCAGGTGGATCATGCGATCGCTCCATGGGGATAGGCGCAGTTTCAGGACACCCGTGCGTACGGCAATTGATCGCGGTCAAGCCGCGCAGAGACAACCACTCGCTGTGACAACACGCCACGTCGACGTGACTGAATTGGCATCACTTCGACGGCACCTAGAGCAACGATAAATAGACGTCTATTTAGGCGAAGCTGCCGCCAGCGCCGGTGTGGCTGCCAGCAACTTACGCGCGGCCGTCACAAACTGCGGATCGAGGCGTCCAATCACGTCGGTACGCGCCACGATGCGACCTTCAGCATCCAGCAGAATCAACGTGCTGCTGTGATTGAACTCACCGTCGGGTAGTTGTCGATATTGCACGCCGAGTAGTGCGGCGAGCTGCAACACCGCCTGTGGCTCAGTGCGTGCCAGCGTCCAATGCTTGGTATCCAGCTTGCGTGTGTCGGCATACTGACGCAGCGTGGCGACGTCATCGTTGGCCGGATCAAAACTGACCGCCAACATATCAAGCTGATCGCGGGCCGGTTCATCGAGCGCTTTACGCGTCATTTTGATGGTGTCGATGATCATCGGACAGACCATCGTGCACGAGGTGTAGAACATGGTTACCAGCTGCGGCCGCCCGCGGCGCGCCGCCAGCGTTTGCACCTGTCCATCCTGGTTGGTCAGTTGTACGTTGAGTTGATAGACCGAATCGCGCGGCAGCGGGATCGCGGCGAAAGCGCTACCGCAGACCAGCAGCAACGACACCCACAAGCATGGCAACAGACGTTTCATGACCTTCCTCATTGGGGTTTCGCGCAGCGAAAGCCCATGTTGTTGGTGGTGTCGACGGCCTTGAGTGCGGACAACATGGCGACCCGCATCAAGGTGGCGTAGTTCTCTTTTTCTTGCATGCTGATCGCACCGGCACCGCAAAATT
>JBDTBF010000041.1:0-2509 GCA_039924175.1 Rhodanobacter sp. | reverse complement strand
CGCTTGCCTAGGCGCTCTCGGCCCACTCGCGAAAGTTGGGCATGTATTGCGGCAGAGAATTGATACCGCTGTGCGCGCGGCTCAGATGTCGATATCGTTACCACACAGCTCATCGAGCACATCGCGGCGCAGGATGCGTACGAATTTTCGATTTACTTCGAGGACGCCATCGGACTCCAGCTTGGTAAACAGCCGACTGACGGTTTCGAGCGCCAAGCCCAGATAATTGGCAATGTCGCTGCGCGACATCGACAGGGTCAAGATCAGTGGATCCTGTGACAGTCGCGCGTAGCGACCGGCCAAGCTGCGTATGAAGACCGCCAGCCGCCGCTGCGCCTGTTGCTTGCCCATCATTACCATGTGACGTTGCTCATTGACCAACGCGCGGCTGATCACGCGGATCAACTGATGATGCAACGCAGGTACGCTGGCGCTTACCTCCTGCAACTTGGCATAGCGCAACTCAAGGACACTGGATCGTTCCAGCGCCTCGGCACTGCACGGATGGTGATCGTTGATAAGACCGCCGATGCCCATGATGTCTCCCGGCAGGTGAAAGCCAAGGATTTGCGAGTCGCCTTCGGAGCCTTCCATGATGGTTTTCAGCGAACCTGCACGAACAACATAAAGTGCCATGAACGAATCACCCTGATGAAACAAGGTGTCGCCGCGATCGATCGGCACTCGATTACGTACGGTCGCGTTGAGCGTTTGGAAATCCGCGGCGCTGAGTCCCACAGGCAGTTCGAAATCGGTTATGGCGCCATAGCCACAGTCGCGCCTGAGTTCGTACAGCTCCACATCTGGCGTCATCGCATTCAACACACTGACTGCCTTGAGTTAGCTTCCAGAGATTCGTGTGAGCAAGCGAGGCTGGATCCCGCCGCGCCGCGCTGAGGACCCGGACTGCGGATTAACCATGCTTGCCGATGTCTATTGTTTTGAACGCGAGGCCGCTCCCACGCAATACCTTGCGCTTTAGACGCAAGCAGCGAAAGCGTCCAAACGGTCGTTCGCAGTTCGCATGATGTGGAGTGTTCGTCGTGCATGATATGGGCTATCCCTTCAACAAACAGTGGACGTGCTCGAACGTACACGGGCCAGCAGAAGAGGGATCGCAAACCAACTGACGCTGCAACCGAACTAGGCGGGAAAGGCCGCGATACTTCCACGGGCGGCAGCCGTGATGATCACACGCGTCCGTTGATCGACGTTCTGCGGATTGAAAGCAAGCTGCAGCCCGATGGCGAGACCGTGTTGATCATCCTTTGTTGTTCATGATGATGAGTGCGGTGTGTCTGACGAGTGACGACCGCGTGTATTAGTGCGCTCGAAGTCTGAACGGTCCGCCCGTGTGGCATCCCGCCACAGGTCAATGCCTCCGCAAATTGATGAACGTCAAAAAGCCGCGGGCCATCGACGCAGAGACTCTGTGCCATGCGAAGCACTTCGCAACAGGCCGATTTATTCATGACCAAAGAGTCGATTTGTACTGACGCCGTCATCGTGGGGGCAGGGCCGGTAGGGTTGTTCCAGGTGTTCGAGCTTGGACTGCTCGGGTTGAGCGCGCACGTGGTCGACTCGATGCCGCAGATGGGTGGGCAATGCATTGAGCTGTATCCGGACAAGCCAATCTATGACATTCCCGCGGTGCCAGTGTGCACCGGACGGGAATTAGTTGAACGTCTACAGACGCAGATCCAACCCTTCGCAGCGCAATTTCATCTGGACGAGGCGGTGCTATCGGTGCGGCGCATGGACACCGGCCACTTCGAGGTGGTGACAAGTGCTGGTACACGCTTCGACACGCGCGTGGTGATCGTCGCCGGGGGGCTTGGAGCGTTCTCGCCGCGTCTGCTCGAAGTGCCCGAGGCAGCGAATCTCGTGGGCAAGTCATTGCACTACAAAGTCACCCATCCGGAAGATTTTGATGGCAAGGACATTGTCATCGCTGGCGGCGGCGACGCTGCACTGGACTGGAGCATGGCGCTGATTGACCGTGCACGTAGCATCGTCCTGGTGCACCGTTCCTCCAAGTTTCGCGCCGCGCCTGCCCATATCAAACGTATGCAGGAACTGTGCGACGAAGGCCGCATGCAGTTTCTTGAAGGTGACATCGTGGGACTGGAAGCTGCCGGCGACGCGCTGAAGTCAGTCCGCGTACGTGGGCGCAGTGGCATGGTGCAGCGAATCGAGGCGGAACAGTTGCTGGTGTTCTGGGGACTGCACCCGGCACTCGGGCCAATCGCCGAATGGGGCCTGGAGCTGGAGCATCACCAGCTGGCTGTCGACAACGCGACGTTCCAGACCTCGACGCCGGGCATTTTCGCGGTAGGTGACGTCAACAGTTATCCGGGCAAGAAAAAACTGATTCTGTCCGGGTTTCACGAAGCGGCGCTGTGTGCATTTGCGGTCGGGGAATATCTGACTCCTGGCAAGAAAGTCCCGTTGCAATACACCACAACCAGCACGGCGCTTCGGCGCAGATTGGGGGTCAGCGTGGATGTCG
>JBDTBF010000040.1:0-9069 GCA_039924175.1 Rhodanobacter sp. | reverse complement strand
GTGCAGTTCGGATCAAGTGGCGGGGCTTTTAGTCCGCGGCCACGCATCTTCCCTGCGCCCATGTTCGCAATGCATCAACCTGCTCTTTCATTAATACGGAGAGTGGTCGCGTTTGCTTTAGTGCATTGATTAGGGTGGCTTGATTGGGTGGCGTGCCATTGCTGGCGGCGTCGTACAGCGCGCTGACGATGGTCTGTTCAATTTCGGCGCCGGAGAAGCCGTCGCTGGCGGCGGCTAAGGCGGGTAAATCGAACGTGGTTGGGTCGAGTTTGCGTCGGGTTAGATGCAGGGTGAAGATGTCGGCGCGGACGCTGGCTTGTGGCAGGTCGACGAAGAAGATTTCGTCGAAGCGGCCTTTACGCAGCAGTTCGGCGGGTAGTTCTTGCACGGCGTTGGCGGTGGCCACCACGAACACTTTGGCTTTGCGTTCGGCCATCCATGTGAGCAGGTAGCCGAGTACGCGACGCGACACGCCGCCGTCTTCGCCGCCACCGCTGGCGAGGCCTTTTTCAATTTCGTCGATCCACAACACGCACGGTGCCAGCAGTTCGGTGCTGGCGAGCGCTTCGCGTAGGTTTTTTTCGGTTTCACCTTGGTACTTGTTGTATAGCGTGCCGAAGTCGAGTCGTACCAGCGGCACGCCGAAGCCGCCAGCGATGGCTTTGGAGGCGAGGCTTTTGCCGCAGCCTTGCACGCCCAATAACAGCACCCCTTTGGGTGGGTCCAATACGGGTGTGGCGGACGGGTCGAGAAACACCGCGCGGCGGCGTTGCACCCATTCGCGCACGCGGCTGACGCCAGCGATGTCGGCGAAGCTGGCGGTGGCGTATTCGTAATGAAGTAGCCCGGCGCGGTTGAGCAGGTTGAACTTGGACTGCATCAATTCGGGCAAGTCGGCGTGGCTGAGCGCGCCGTCGTTGTAGATCAGTTTGCGCACGATGCGCCGCGCGTCTGGCGCGCTTAAGCCGGCCAGGTTGCGTACGATGGTGCGTGCGGCGTCGTTGTCTACGGTAATAGCGCGGCCTTGCTCGCGTTGCCAGCCGGCGGCTTCGCCGCGCAAAATGCCGGCCATTTCTTTGATGTCTGGCAGCGATAGCGGTACGCGCAGAGCGAGTGCTTCCAGCCCATCGGGTAATTCGATTTTGGCGCCAATCAGCACGATGGTGTGCGCGGCCGAGTGCTGCCGCTGCACGATTTCACGCAGCTGGCGTAGCGTCATGGCGTACCCCAGCAGGGTCTGGAAATCGAACATCAAATAAATGCCCGGATCACCTTGCGCGCGAATCGCGTTCAGGGTGCTGGTGGCATCGGACGCAATCTCGCCATCGCGTTGGGCGAAGTCGAGCCGAGTCAGGCCATCCGTCAGCGTCCAACGCCACAACGGGCGCAGCGCTTGCGCAATGACGTGGCGAAAGCAGTCAATAACGCGCTGTTCGTCAACAGTTTCAATAACCAGCAGCGGTGTGGCCGCGCGTACCAGCGTGGTGAGATCTTGTAGCTCGCTCATGAGGGCCCCTTGTCCAACCCGTCACGGTATCAGAGCGGCCTCGTTTCAGGCAGGGCCGCGCACGATATACGCTGGGCCTGACGCCAATCGCGGAGTTTCGTTATGCGCTTACTCATTGTGTGGTTGTTGACGCTGCTGCCCTTGCCCCTGCTCGCCGCCCCAGCGTTGAATCAGTTGCAGTTGCCGCCAGGCTTTCATGTCGCGCTGTATACCGACCAGGTGCCAACTGCGCGAGCCATGACGTTGGGCCCGAACGGCACGGTGTTTGTTGGTTCCACCGGGGCTGGCAAGGTGTACGCGCTAACCGACAGCAACCACGATGGCGTGGTGGATCAGGTGCGTGTGGTCGCCAGCGGTTTGAAATTGCCGATGGGCGTGGCATTTCGTGATGGCGATTTGTACATCTCAGCGGTCAGCCGCATCGTGGTGTTGCGTGCTATCGAGCAGCATCTGGACCACCCGCCGCAGCCGGAAGTGATTACCGACAAACTGCCGACCGAGCTGCATCACGGCGGCAAGTTCATCGCGTTTGGTCCGGATGGCAAGCTGTACGTGCCCATCGGCGCGCCGTGCAATATCTGTGATCCGGCGCCGAACCACGGCAAGTTGATTCGCATGAATGCGGACGGCACTGACTGGCAGGATGTGGCGCGCGGCATTCGTAACACGGTGGGGTTTGATTGGCAGCCGGGCAGCAAGCGGTTGTGGTTTACCGACAATGGCCGCGACTTGCTCGGTGATAATGTGCCGAGTGATGAGTTGAACGAGATCACTTCGACTAACCCACACTTTGGCTTTCCGTATTGTCACCAAGGTGACGTGCTGGATCCGAAGTTTGGCGTCGGCAAGCGCTGCCAAGACTACGTACCGCCGGTGTTGAAGCTGGGCGCGCATGTGGCGGCGCTGGGTATGCGTTTTTACAGCGGCACGCAATTTCCAGCAAGCTATAAAGGCGCCATCTTTATTGCCGAACATGGCTCGTGGAATCGCACGAAAAAATCCGGCTATCGCGTCATGACAGTGCGCTTGAACGGCAGCAAGGTGGTGTCGTACAAACCTTTGATCACCGGCTTCGAACGGAACGAAAAGGCGTGGGGCCGACCGGTGGATGTGCAGCCCCTGCCCGACGGCAGCTTGTTAGTCAGCGATGACTTGGCTGGCGCCATCTATCGGGTGACCTGGAAACCGTGACGGCTGCCCTGCCCGTTTGCTGCGACGGGATAGCTACTTAAGGGAGGGCTGCGCGTACGTCTTGTGCAGGGGAATAGCATCGCCCGCCAGCAGGCTCCTACAAGGAAGTTCACACCGTGTTGGTTGGGCGTTTCGCGTGCGATATTGTTGTTGGACCCTGCTGGCTGGCGATGCCTTTGCCTTGATGCCAATACCCAAACGCCACAGAAGCATCGTTCACAAGTGAGCTCCTGCAAGAAATGCCGAGCCTCCGGCAACTCGGAAGGACGGGCTTCAGCCTCGATGCTTTCCGACCTCGACCTTGACCTCGACCTCGACCTCGTGACAAAAGCGCGTCTGCGACTCCGCCCGTGGGTGGCACTGGGCAATGAGCCAGATACCGTGCGGATGCGCCGCTCATTGTCGTAGCGGTCGATTGCTTTTCGGTTTTGGGATCAAGGCAACTGCATCGGGGCTAAAGCCCCTCCTACCAGTGTTCACGCGCTGGCGTTGATGTCAGCATCGAAAGACGCCGCGGTAAATTTGCTAAAAGACGGGTGCGCAAAGTTCATTGTGGCAGGGGCTTCAGCCCCGCTGCTTTCCGACCTTGACCTCGTGACAAAGCGCGTCTGCGACTCCGCCCGTGGGTGGCACTGGGCAATGAGCCAGACACCGTGCGGATGCGGCGCTCATTGTCGTAGCGGTCGGTTGCTTTTCGGCCTTGCTTCAAGACAAGTGCAGCGGGGCTGAAGCCCGTTCTACGGTGTTGCTGCGCCCCTACAATGGCAACGACAGCCCCGTCCGTTCCTAAACCTTTCCCCTCGTGGAGACATGCCATGCAATTACGCAGCAACAGTTTTGAAAACGGTCGGACGCTGCCTAAGGAATTTGCGTTTGGCAAACTGGGCGCACCAGTAGCCTTGTCTGACAATTTAAGCCCGCACTTGGCGTGGAAGGATGCGCCGACTGCGACGCGTTCGTTTGTGTTGACGTGTATTGACCCTGATTGCCCCAGCCGTGGCGACGATGTGAACAAGGAAGGTCGCACGGTGCCGGCCGATTTGCCGCGGGTGGAGTTTGTGCATTGGCTGATGGCAAACATTCCGCTGGAGTGTGGTGAGTTTGCGGCGGGCGCGTGTAGCGATGGCGTCAGTGCGCACGGCAAGGCTGAGCCGTTCGGTCCGCCCGGCAGCGTGCAAGGCGTGAACGGTTATACCGACTGGTTTGCCGGCGATCCCACGATGGCTGGCGTGTATCTTGGTTATGACGGTCCCTGCCCGCCGTGGAATGACAGCGTGCTGCATCACTATCACTTTCAAGTAACCGCGCTGGATGTGGACTCGTTGCCGCTGGTTGCCGGCTTCACGCTGTCGCAATTGCGAGCGGCGATGACTGGCCATGTATTGGCGCAGGCGCAGTTAGTTGCTACTTACAGTCTGAATCCCGCACTTTCGGCGTGAGTTGTTGTGGATGGCGTGTGCACGTTTGTCGCTCCATCCTTCACATCCGCATGGCGCTGGCTATGGGTGAATAGGGCCACGTGGTCGCAGTGATCACGGTGGACGTCCCTCGACGTTCCGGCTTTCATTCAGTCAGAAGGACTTTGCCATGCTCCATTACGCGTTGGTTTTCCTAGTAGTTGCGATCATTGCGGCTGTGCTCGGCTTCGGTGGCATTGCCGGCGCCGCAGCTGGCATCGCGAAAATATTGTTCGTAATCTTTTTGATCCTAGCCATCGTTGCCTTTTTCCGCCGCGCAAGGTAATCGGCCTTGCAGCGATAATCATCACGCAATTGCTCATCATTTACGGAGTTTTTCATGACCACAAATACACCTACGCCCGAACCGTTGGCCGGTAGCCGCATTGATGACAGTGCCGAGCGCGTCAAGAAGGCGACTTCCAGCGCGGTTGCCAGCACTAAGGAAGCCGTGGATAACGCGGCGGATCGCGTCGAGTCGGGTTTGCATCATGCAACCGACAAAGCGGCAGATGCGGCCAATCGCGCCACGGAAAAAGCAGCCGAGCTCAGCGACCGCGGCCGCGAGCTTTGTGATAACACGGTCGATCGTGCCGATCTCTGGCTAGAGCAAGCGCGTGACTATGTGCGCGACAAGCCGGTGCAGTCTGTTGCGCTTGCCTTGGGTGCCGGCTGGCTGCTTAGCCGCATCTTGCGTCGTTGATCCGCACGCCGCAGGGGTAACGCATGCTTTCGCAAGATGACTCTGCACCCGCCGGCGCGCCTGGCGCGGCGCCGCGCAGCGATGGCTTGCTGGCGGAACTGGGCCAGGTCGGGCGCGCGGTGCGGCGCCTGTTTGGCGCCCAGTTGCATCTGTTGGCGGCGGAACTGGGCTTGGCCAGCCGCGCTGTGTCATGGATGCTGCTGGCTGGTTTGGCGGCGACGGTGGCTGGCGTTGGCTTAGGTCTGAGCGGCTTGGCTTTAGTCGGTTTATTGCTAGCGAAATGGTTTGGTTCATGGCTGTGGGCCATGCTGGCTCTGTGTGTATTGCAGGCCGTCTTTTTGCTGGGTGCCATCTTGCTGTTTCGTCGCTGCATGCATTGGATGAGCTTGCCCGCTACGCGACAGGAGTGGGGTGCTTTGGTGAATGAAACGTTGCATCATGCCGAGCGAGACGCTGAGGCCGAGGTCGAACACGAAGTGGACGCCGGTGCGCCTTCATCTCATGCTGCGGATGTGGCGGCGAAGGAGCAACCATGAAATTGTTCGCAGAGGTGACCGAGGTCAAGCTGGCGCAAGCCCGGGTACGCGTGGCGCGCGAGCAGCTAGGCCGTCCAGTGACTGCCATATTTGAGCGTAGCGATCGGCATCCACTGAGTACCGTGGGTATCGCCGCCGGCGTTGGTTTCGCGCTGGGTAGTCTCAATTTGCATCCGCTACGTACGCCAGGTGTTGGGCCGTTGCTTGGTGGCGGCTTGGCCGATGCAGCTGCTTTTGCCACCCGCTGGCTGGTCGAGCAGGGTTTGGATGGCTTTGGTGGCCATGCCAAGCGCACGGCTGACCACCGTGCAGCAGATGATATGGACGACGCGGACACTGCCGATGGTGCTGCCAGCGCCGGGAAAACCCCCATGCGAGAGAGTGCGCCGACGTCATGAGCGACCCAGAATCGCTCGTCCCGGCGACGGCGTCGGTGGCGGCACCCGCGGACACCGCTGCGGCGGCTTCGGTGGAGTCGGGCGAAGCGCCCGCACCGTTGCGACTGCCCTCCCGCGTGGGGTCAAGTCATGTGGCACGCCAAGTGAAACATGGGCTGCGCGCCACCCGCGGCGTGCGCCGCCACCTGCGTTCCATCCGCGTGGTACTGAATGCCTTTTTGCTACTGGCGCTGCTCTACACCATCGCATTAACCCAAGCACTGTTGATCCCATTGGTGCTGGCGGCGTTCATTGGCTTAGCGCTGAATCCGGTGGTTGCTGCTGGCGCGCGCCACCATTTGCCGCGGTGGCTGGTGGCCAGCGTGTTGATGTTGGGGTTGATGGGCGCTATCGGCACCGGCATCAGCCTGGTCGCGCAGCCGGCCGTAGGCTGGTTTCAGGGCGCTCCTAAAGCGATCAAGACCCTGATGCCGAAACTGAAAGGCATCACCGAACCCTTCGAGGCCGCCAACCGTGCCACGCAAACGCTGGTGAACGGGGCACCAACACGTGCTCGTGCGCGAGCGGCAGCGCCGCCTACCGTGGCGGCTTTTACCGCGTGGGATGCCTTGGCCAAGGCACCCACGATTCTTATTTCGGTACTGACGGTCGTGTTGCTGGTGTTTTTCTTTTTGATTTACGGCGATTCGTTGCTGCGCCGACTGGTTGAAATTGTGCCGGACTTCCGATCTAAGCGGAGCGCCGTTGGCGTGGTGCGCAGCATTCAAACCGAGGTGTCACGTTACATTTTGACCACCGCCATGATCAACTTTTGTCTGGGCGCGCTAACCGCCGCCATGCTTTGGTTTTTGCACATGCCCGACCCCTTGCTCTGGGGTACGGTGGCGATGCTGGCGAATTTCATTCCGTACGTCGGCGCCATCACCACTACCGGCGTGTTGACGCTGGTCGGGCTGATCCATTTCAACACGCTGGGGGCCGCCATCACGCCGGCGTTGTGCTTCATCTTCTTTACCGTGATGGAAGGCAACCTGATTACGCCCATGGTGCTGGGCCAACGCATGCGCATCAGCCCCATTGCCATTTTGATTTGGCTATTGATCTGGGGCTGGCTGTGGGGCATTCCCGGCGTGTTGCTGGCAGTGCCGATGCTTACCTGCGTGAAGATTATTAGCGAGAACGTCAACGGCTGGACTTGGTTTGCGCTGCTGGTACAACGCTGACAAAGCAGAGTGCGGCGAAGTCAGCGCCGCCTCCGCCCTTGCCAGCGCAGCGCGCGCCGCCACTAGCCGCCAGCGGGTACCAGGAACAACAACGCTGCGCCAAACGCAATGCGGTAGATCGCGAACGGCGTAAAGCGATGGCCAACGATATAGCCAAGTAACCACTTGACGGCGATGAAGGCGACGATCAGCGAGACCACGAAACCGACCGCTAATGCGCTCCAGTCTTCCGTCGCCGCGCCACCGTCTTTAAGGACCTTCAGTAATTCATAGCCGGTCGCAGCGTACATGGTGGGAATGCCGACCAGAAACGCGAATTCCGTCGCCGCCGCGCGGTTGCTGGTGCCGAACAACATCGCTGCGAAAATCGTTGCCGCCGAACGTGACGTGCCAGGAAAAATACCGGCGATCATCTGCGCAAGACCGACCAAAATGGCAACGCGCCAGGTCACTTCGGTGCGGTCCGGTTGCCGCGCGGCCAGCAACTCGGCGCCAATCATCCAGAACCCGCCGATGATCAACGCCCACGCAATCGGGGTAATCGCTTCGGGCAGTTTGAAGCCCATCTTCACTGCAATCAGGCCCAGCACGGCCGTGATCAAAAACGCGACGATCAATTTCAACAAATAGTCACGATTGGCCGGCACCCGCCACTGCGTGAATAACTGCCAGATGCGTTTCCAATAGATCAACGTGACCGCTAAAATCGCGCCCGCTTGAATACCAATATTGAACAAGTCCGACCGCGCGCCCAGACCGAAACGCTCAGCGATGATCAAGTGACCGGTGCTGGAAATCGGCAAAAACTCAGTAATGCCTTCAATGATGCCAAGCAAGATGACGTGAAACAGATCGATCAAGAGCGGAGTCTCCGGCAGGCCGGGCTGAGGCCGGCGTCAAAGCGCATAGCTTACGTGGATTGCCGTGGTCATTGCTGCCGCCGTTGCAAGATCAAAGCGCGACGCGCAGTTCCATGCCCCAGCTGCGCGGCGGAGTGACGATGGCGTATGGGGTGCCCAGCACGTCGGTCGATACGTTGATGATGCTTTCTACGTAGCGCTGGTTGAACAAGTTGTTGGCGTATACGGCGACGCCCCATTGGCCGTCGCGGGTGTCCCACGCCAGTCGCAGGTCGGTGCGCTGGCGGACACCGCCCAAGGTGAACGGGGTGGCTGCGGAGCAGCTGCCCTGGTAGATCGTGTATTCATTGCAACGGGTGCGGCCGCGATAACCATGTCGGGCGCTGAGTTGCAGATTGCCGTGGGCAATATCGACCCATCGATAGCTGGCGCTTGCGGCCCAGGAAAGCAGTGGTTCGCCCGCTGGCTGGCCAGAAAGATCCACGCCGCTGGCGGTCACCGCATGCCGATAGGTAGCATCGATGACGCTGGCGTTGAAACCCAGTCGAAGTTCGCCGAACGGTTGCCACTGGGCCTGCAGATCGAGCCCGGTGGCCCGTTGGTCGGTATTGCTGACGCGATATTGCGGCACCCCAATGCCCGTGCTGCTGGGAATCAGGGTCAGCGCCTGGCGATTGTCGTAACGATAGGCGTACAGAGAGGCATCGAGTTGCAGGTGCTGCTCGGGCAACCATGACTTGACGCCGGTTTCCAGGTTCCACACCTGCTCCGGGGCGAACGCGGAGTTGACTTGCACACCGTTGTAGCCGCCGGCCTTGTAGCCCTTCGCCAGCGAGGCATAACCCATCACGTTGGGGCTGAAGTGATAGTCCAGCACTAGGCGTGGGCTGAGATCATTCCAGCGATTGTGCCGACTGACTTGCTGGCCGACGGCATCGGCATAAACCAGGTTGCGCGACAGCGCAGCGCGCAACGCCTGCGGCGTGGTGTGTGCCAGTCGTGCGGCAAGCGTCAGCAGTCCGGCCTGCTCCAACTGGTCCAGCGTGCGGTCCACGCCCGGGGCCTGCCGTGGTGGGGTGTACCAGCTGAAAGTCTTGTTGTCGCGAGTGGCGCGCAGTCCCGCGGTCAGGTTGAGTCGGGAGTTGAGATGCCACGTCGCGTCGCCGTATATCGACCAGGCGGCAGTGCGGGCGC
>JBDTBF010000039.1:0-5754 GCA_039924175.1 Rhodanobacter sp. | reverse complement strand
GCAGACCTGGCGAACGGTGAGCAATCGCCACTATTCCATAAGGACTGTCGGTCGGCAGCTTGATCGTTTTCGCCTGCACCGGCTGGAAATTGAATGCCGGCCGCGTCGGCAAGCTCTTGCGCGCGATGTCGCCGAACTCGTGCTTGATCTTAGCCAGCGTGGCGACCGGATCAACATCGCCAGCAATCACCAAAATCGCATTGTTGGGCACGTACCAACTGTCATGAAACTGCTTGAGCATCGCCGCCGAAGTCTTGTCGAACGAGGCGCGCGTACCCAAGCCGGTGTTCGCATACGGCGTGGCCGTAAACAACTGATCCAACAACTGGGTTTGGAATTTGAACATCGGAATGGACATGTCATGCGACACTTCCTGTTCGATCGCGCCGCGCTCCTTCTTCCACGCCGCTTCCTCCATATCCACGCCGCGCATCCGCAGCGATTGCACATGCAACGCCACATCCAGATCCTGCGACGGCGCCACAAAGTAATACTGCGTCACGCCCTGTGTGGTGTCGGCATTGAACGCGCCGCCCATGTTTGCTGCGATCGCCGCCAGCTGGTCTTTCGACAAACCCGGGCTACCGCGAAACATCATGTGCTCCACCGCATGCGCCGTCCCCGGAAACGCCTCGGGCACCTCGTCCGACCCGGCGAGATAATTCATCTCGGTGGTCACCACCGGCGCCAACGTATCGCGCACGATGACCACGCGCAGGCCATTATCTAACGTGGCACGAGTCACATCGGCATCGCTGGTACCTGCTATCGCGCCAGTGGCAACCAGTGCCAAAGAAATCGCTACCGCCAATCGCACTACTCCGTTCTTCATTAATTTTCCTTGTGCTTGCTAGTGTGGTGGGCGCAAACCCCACGCCAGTAGATGACATCTGTAGAGCGAACTTAGTTCGGTAGAAACGGATGTGGCCGTTGCTGCAATCCGCGCCAACCGCACCGACCCAGCCAAAGCATCAGAAGGCCGAGCAGTAACCAAAGTGCGCCAAGCGCAGACAAAACGATATCTATGTCATCCCACGGACGGTCTCCCATGCTCACCAAGGCCGGTGCCGCAGCGAGGCTGCCTATAACCAACAGGTTGGTCACACCCATCAACCACTTCGTGCCCATGAAACCAAGCGGTCGTCCACCGAGAATGCACAGTGTGACGGCCACAATCACACCGGCGCAGACGAGCGGAACGATGACCATAAGCAACTCGAGACTGGCGCCAAAACGCGGGCCGATGATCGCCACTAGCAGTATCAGCAGCGCTGCTTGAAGGCACAGCGGTGGCAGCAGCGTGACGAGCAGCAAATTGCGACGCAAGGTTCCGGCGTTGTTTAAACCGGGCAGCAAGGCCAACAGTGGCAATTCCGCATTCGAATGGTCCCAACGCTGCCGCAGAGAGCTAGTCACAGAACTCGCAACCTGTGGGCAAGCGAGCGCAACCATCCAGGCGATAAGCGGCATGCCTCCATTGGCAGCCAAGGTTTGAAGCAGTCCATGACTATGCGTGATATCCATCACAACAACAGTCATGAACATTCCGATGGCAAGCATCGTCAGTAGAAAAAATACAACTACCCATACTATGGCCCCCGAGGTAAGCGGCAAGAACAAGCCTCCCAATGCGACCCTCAAGCTGTTGACAACATGCTGCGGACCGATCTTTCTCAGGTCAACGCAGTAGTACATCCCCAGCAGGCGTCGTCGAGTGCGCGGCACGCTGTTCCCCTTCCAGCCAGTGTGGGAAACAGGCGCCACGTTCCAGCGATTGGCCGTGAAGCGGTCACCAACCCACGCTATCGGCATGTTGATGCCCCTCGCATACGGATGCTCCGACTGCAACAACCGGTGCCAGCGCAGAACCGAAAACAGCAGCAACACCAACGCCGCCAACCCGGCGTCGATAGCAAAATTTGTCGTGGACGGGTTCGGTAAGCCCGGTAGATAGAGAGCGCGCCACAAGCTATGGAGCAATGGCAGCAAAAACGCGAATATGAGGAAGAAATAGCCCGGCACCAGAACCAGCGCGAACCCGCCCATGGCGCACAGCGCAAGCCAGACCGCCGACATGCCGACAGCGCCGCCGACTAGCCCAATCACAACAGTCGGCAACACAATGGTGAACAACACCAGCAACAGCGACGCGGTCACAACGCTGCGTTGAATGCTAGGCACCAGCAGCTGGTTCGCATCAATCGTCAGCCGCAGCGCCGTCGACGCCAAAAGCATCCACACGCCAACATTACCTATACCGAAAAAAATCCAGAGGTCATTTAGCCGGCTGGGATCGTGCGCGCCCCGAAGCGCCGCCACAGTCACCACGCCCATCAATGCGTAGAACACCACGATCACCCACCGACACTGCCCGCAACTGGCATGCCACAACGTGTGAGCGCCAAGACGAAGGTTCATTCTGCAATCTCCACAAGTAGATCCTGAACGCGCAAGACGGTCATTTCTACGCAGCAGTCAAGGAAGATCCCCGGCCCTAGCCAGCGCAACGAGCTCGGCACCGAATGCAACGACGTTCGCGCTACAGCGGTCATTCGCATGTGCAAATTTCCATGTCTGTCCGTTTGATTCAGTTCGCTAGAAACGGATGCGCGCAACGCTGTAGCGCGAGCCAACCGCGCTGCCCCAGCCATAGCAATGCGACGAAGAACGCCGACCATCCGATTGCCAGCACCAGCAACACGACGGGACTCAGTGCAACGACGACACTGCCAAAGGCAGCGACCTGCACAATGGTTCCACTCACAAAAACCCAGGCGTAGCCAGCCCACACGGTCAGCGTCATGCCCCAACCAAGCGAGTGATTCGCCCCGAAAATCACCAGTGCAAACGCACACATCAAGCCAGAACTACCCAACGGACCGAGCAGCAGCAAAGCCGCTCCTTCGTCGCCCATATGCAGGGCACCAGCTACGATTAAGAGCAACGCCGCCAGACCTAGTTGCATGCCAAGCGCAGGCAGCAAGCTCGCACGCAACAACGCATGTTTGACCGCCGGCGTAGCGCCGAGGCCGGGCAACAACGCCAGCAAAGGCAGTTCGGCATTAGTCCTGCCCCAGCGTTGATGCAGCAAGCGGACGGTACCCGCCGCGAGCAACGCGCTTGCCGCCATGCCGAAAAAGACGACACTGCCCGTACCGCCCAGAACGGTTGCCAGGTCGACCGCATGGTCGTGGCGATCGGCAGCGGCGTACCCCCATAGAATCAGCCCGCCGACCAAAACGCCCGCCAGCAGCAAAACGTATTGCCACACCCGACTACGCCAGGTTTGCGGCATCCACCAGCCTCCCAGCGCCACACGCAAGCTGCGTTCGACATGTCCGGGGCCACACCCACGCACGTCAATCTTCGGTCGTGCCCAAGCCGGTCCGTGCCCCAGTGCCCGCGAACTCAAACGCGTGGCCGTGCTTCCACCGCCCAAGCCCCAGCGATTGCGATACACAACCAATATCGGCCCATGCGGAGGCTGCAACGACTGATCGCCACGCAGCAACGCGCGGATGCGCCACGCCAGCGCCAACCACAGCAGCGCAACCAGTGGGCCAGCCCACGCGTTGAAACCCGGCTGCGTCGACTGCGGTAACCATGGCGATAGCGCCGCAGGAACACGATGCGCAAAGATCGCGAGCACAGCTAAATAGGGTGGCAGCAATGCAAAAGCGACACCCAGGGCGGCGCCGAACAGCAGCATGATCAGCACCGTGAAAAAATGACCACCCGTCCAACTCAGCAGCAGCGCCGGCAACGTGGCACCCAAAGCACCGTAAAGGCCGAGGCTGCTCCACGCATCACGCTCCAGCATCGGCAGTCGCAACGTCCGCGCATCGCGTACTAAAAACACCGTATTGGCGAGAAACACCCACAAAAGCGCGTTCAGCACCACCCATAGACCGGCCGCATTGAATACCGACCGCAGCGTGTCGGTATGTGTCGACACCGAGTGCGGGATGGATACGGCCAAAGCCAAGACACCCAGCGCCAACGCCAAGTAGCGCGCTATCGGCGAGAACGCGTAACCGGGCAACGTCAGCAGCCGCCAGAGTTTCACTCGGCAATCTCCACGAACAAGTCTTCCAGTCCAAGTGCGTCGACGCGCGCACCGGGAAGATTCGCCGCCTCCGGCCACTGGCCTTGCACATCGCGGGCGACAACCAGACTCACGCTGCCATCGTCATGGCGATGCCGGCTCAGGCTTTGTGCTGGCGCAGCAGCGCTCACACCTGCGGGCAGCCACAAGCGCGCGTAATGCTCCTTCGCGTCGTCCACGCTGCAACGCATCAGCAATTTGCCCTGATGTAGGAATGCTACTTCCGACGCTACGCGCTCCAGGTCCGACACGATATGCGTGGAAAACAACACGGTGGTGCCGGAGTCACCTGCACGGAGCGCGATTTCGCGCAGCAATTCACGACGCGCAACAGGATCAAGCGCCGCCGCTGGCTCATCGAGTACCAACAGCTCCGGTTGTGATGCCAGCGCGCGGATTAAATCGACGCGCTGCCGTTCTCCCGGTGACAGCTTGGCCATCACCTTATTCGACGGAATCTTCCAGCGCTGCATGGTGTTTTTTGCAAACGCCTTATCCCAACGGGGATAGAAGCGCCCGACGTAATCCAGCATTTGTTCCGCGGTGAGCCATGCCAGCGCTTCCGGCTGCTGCGGCACATAGGCAATGCGTTCTTTCACCGCGTCGCTGAGTTTCAGCGCCGGCTCACCAAATACAAACGCCGACCCTGCCAACGGTTGCAGCAACCCGAGCATGGCGCGGATCAAAGTCGATTTGCCCGCGCCGTTGCGACCAATCAAGCCGAGCACGCTTCCGGGCGTCAGCACCAAGTCCACCCCGGTCAACACATTGCTGCCTTCGTAGCAGTGCATCACTCCATACGCGGCTAGCGGCGCCGCAGCCTGACCATCTGCTTCACGTAATTGCGCGTTCATATCAATCTCCCAGCAGTTTGGCCAGCCGCCGCACTACCGCGTCAGCTGGAAGTTCAAGTTCGTTAGCGTGGCGCGCCAGCGCGATCAGTTGCGGCTCCAACATGGCCATCCGTTGTGCTTGGGTTTGCGCAGCACTGGCCTGCGCTGCCACCGCCATGCCCTTGCCGCGCAGGCGTTCCAGCAAGCCCTCGCTTTCGGCCAAGCTGTAAGCGCGTGACACGGTCATCGGATTGATCGCGTGAAAACCGGCGACTTCACGCACCGACGGCAATAGGTCCCCTTCCAACAACTGCCCACCAGCGATCAGCCGGCGTAGTTGCTCAACAATTTGCCGATAGATCGGCTCAGCCGAAGCGGGTTGAACAGTGAGTAGCGATGCATCCATGTGTATTAGTACAGTGATACACATAAACTTTGTCAAGGACTATTTTTGCCGGCCGTGAACTATCACGCGGCTGGCTGGTTGATCTCGCAACCCAAGCTAACCGGGTCAGCCGAGCTCGCGAAACAACCACGGGCGAACGCCAGTTCACATTCGTTAGTGGGTCGCAAGGCACGTTAAACAGCTCGAACAAGCGACTGACCCCTGCGCGCAGAAAAAAGAGAACCTGCTTTATCCAACAACGCTGACGAGGAACTGCTCGCAAAGCAGCAAACCATCCACCGAGCGCCTGACCCTGCGCTGACCCCGATCATCAAAGTTTATTGAGCCTGACGCCTCCGATTGGTTAAGCTCGCCAAGCTACATCGCCTTTTGCGCAGGCTTACCCGGGAATTTTTTTGAGCGCCACGGCA
>JBDTBF010000038.1:0-3318 GCA_039924175.1 Rhodanobacter sp. | reverse complement strand
CAGGGAAGGGTACGAAAGACGATCCGATGTTGTCGATCCGGCCAGACAAGGCCAGCCGTCATCCGGGAGAACCGGCGTTGATCCATCGGAGTGATTCGAAGGTGCACAAGTAGCCTGCACGCCTCATGATCGGGCGTGAAAGAGGCGCGCCCGATTGAGCGGTTGCCAGCGAGGCAAGCCTTAACAGGGCAGGAATGGCGACAGAAAGCGTGGCACTCTCGCGCCCGTGCGCAGGATCTACTTCACGCGGTCCGCAGTGTTGTCTTGTGCAGCACAGCGGTCGTGTCCACACCGACACGCGCCGTCGCGCGGGCCGGTATCGCGCGCTTCGTCCGCATCGCGACAATGGTCGCTGCAGTATTTCCCGGTTTCGGCAACCATGCATTTGCATGCATCGCGCGCGCATGGGTGATCGATTTTCATGGTCAAATTCCTCTGGTTCCGGGGCGTGAGCACGCCGCAAACCTGTCAAACCACGACCGGCATGGCGGACGATCAGGACAGGAAGAACCTTCTACGCGCCGGCGAGCGCCGGTAAACGTCCGGTACACGACGGTCTGTGGAAGAAGGCTGGTTCACCGTTCCTCACGCGAGCATTCAGTGCTCGTGCATCAGCTTGCGACGTGATAACTGAAGAACGTGCATGCGAATCGTCAACGAGCGATGAGTGCTACGCAGCGTCAGGGTGTTCATTGAATTCGTTGCATCGCGTATTCCCTATGCAAAGTGCCTTGCGCTTGGGGAACGTAGCGCCCACCGAGTTTGATCATCCCGTGCAATGCACAACGGTTTGGCGCCGGAGCGCTCCTGGCGGTTGACTGCCGAAAGGGGTGCAGCCCGCATGTGTGGGAACGCTGCATGTTTCGGACGTTGTCTTTCGTTTATTTCGCATATTGCGTTTATTTCGATTAGACGTTAGGGTTACTTTCCAAGAAGGAGTTGGAGAGGCTTGAACCACCATGTCTGCGCCATCGAACGAACAATTCATTACCCCACCGGCCACCTCCGAAGAATCGGATCTCGCGCGCGAAAGTAGCCGGCTCCTCGCCGCATGCATTGGCCGCGGCAAGACTGCACGGTTACGCGTCATCGACAGCGATGGAGAAATCGAAGTGCCGGTACAGGCGCTGCGGATGTTGGTCGACATCCTGAACAATATGGCCGCCGGCAATGCCGTGAGTCTGGTGCCGATTCACGCCGAGCTGACCACGCAGCAGACCGCCGACTTTCTCAGCGTGTCGCGCCCGTACGTCGTGGGGTTGCTGGAACGCGGTGAACTCGCACATCACAAGGTCGGCACGCACCGGCGAGTGTATTTTCGCGACCTCATGGCCTACAAGCATGCCCAGCTTGCCAAGAGCAAGGCGGGGCTGACTGAACTGGCGCGCGAAGCCCAGGAACAGGGCTTTTACTGATGGCGAGCTTCGTTGCGTTGTACGACGCCTGCGTTCTGTATCCAGCACCCTTGCGCGACTTGCTGATGCACCTGGCGTTGAGCGACCTGTTCCGCGCGCGTTGGACAGCGCGTATCCACGAAGAATGGATGCGCAACCTCTTGGCCAAGCGCCCGGATTTAACGCGCGAGAAGTTGGAACGTACTCGCGATCTGATGAACAACCACGTCCCGGATTGCCTTGTTGCGGGCTATGAGGGATTGGAGGCTCAATTGGTGCTTCCGGACCCGGACGATCGGCATGTTCTGGCTGCGGCCATTCTTTGTCACGCGGGCACGATCGTGACTTACAACCTCAGGGATTTTCCGGTTGATGTGCTTGCCCCACGTGGCATTACCGCCCAGCACCCCGACGAATTTATCGAACACTCTTTTGGAATCCGGCCCGCAGCCGTGATTGCGGCGGTTCGCGACCACCGCGCCTCGCTCACACATCCGCCAAGGAGTGTCGATGACATGTTGGACTGCTACCTGAAGCAAGGACTCGTGACGACGGTGGCATTGTTGAGACAGCACGCGGGCTATCTCTGATTACATTTTCCCCCGTCATCTTTTCTTGTGCTCGATACGCATGTTGCGCGAAGTGCAGCAGGCATGCATCGCAGTGATGCGATGCTGAGAAGCCTCCGCCTGGAAAGAGGCTGGCTGGTTGGATCGCGCGCGTCTGCAATCAATGCGAGCCAGTTGGCGTTACCGATGATGGGTCAGGATCGCCCGGCCGACCAGATTGGATTCCTTCCTATTGGGTCGCCATGTTGGCTGACTTGGGCGCTTGGACTGCGGCCATCGTCAGCGTCGAGTTCGTGATTGCCATGCTCGCCACGAAGTCGCGCGCCGATCGACGGTGGCTGCCAGACGGGCAGTACTTACGTTGTTGCGAGCAGATAGCGGAGAGGCTGGCTATGACTCTCCGCAAATAGGTCGGTTTGGGCAATTTTTAGGCAACGCACACAAGAAGGCCACCGCAACGGTGGCCTGAATGTGTGTAATTTTTGGTCGGGGAGACAGGATTCGAACCTGCGACTTCTACGTCCCGAACGTAGCGCTCTACCAGGCTGAGCTACACCCCGAGGGAGCGGCGTATGTTAGTCGGCGGCTGCGGGCTTGGCAACATTTGGATGCGTGAATCCGAACTTGCGCCCGGCCGGGCAGGCTGACCATCTGCTAATCTTGGCGGTCGCTGGCGTGCGCTGCGCGTCTGGCGGCATCCCGTCCCGTTGCGTGAAAGAGAATCTCATGGCGCTTACCCCGGCCCGCACCATGCCTGGTGTGCTCGAACTGTTGCCGCTCGACCAGATTGCGTTACAGCGCATGCTGGACGTCATTCGCCGCAACTACGAGCGCTTCGGCTTTTTGCCGATCGAGACTCCGGTGATCGAATACTCCGATGTGCTGCTGACCAAAAGTGGCGGGGAGACCGAACGTCAGGTGTACTTCGTGCAATCCACCGGCGCGCTGGATCATACGGAGAAGAGCGCTTCGGGCGTGCCCGAGCTGGCGTTGCGCTTTGATCTGACCGTCCCCTTGGCGCGCTATGTCGCCGAGCATGAGCGTGACTTGAGCTTTCCGTTTCGTCGCTACCAGATGCAGCGCGTGTATCGCGGTGAGCGCGCACAGCGCGGACGCTTCCGCGAGTTCTATCAGTGCGACATCGACGTGATCGGCAAGGACGCGCTGTCGGTACGCTATGACGCTGAAATCCCGGCGGTGATCTACAGCGTGTTCCGCGAGCTCAACGTCGGCGCATTCACCATCCAGCTCAACAATCGCAAGCTGATGCGCGGCTACTTCGAAAGCCTCGGCATCCTCGATGGCGGGCAACAGATGCTGGTGCTGCGCGAAGTGGACAAGCTGGACAAGCGCGG
>JBDTBF010000037.1:0-15332 GCA_039924175.1 Rhodanobacter sp. | reverse complement strand
TCCCTCGACGCCCGACAGGCTGAAGATCGGCACGTACACCACCGCAATGATCAGCATGCCGAACAGGCTCGGCTTGATCACCTCAGCGGTGGCGCTGGCGGTGAGGTCGAAGCGTTCCTTGCGATCGAGCAGGCGTCCACGCCGGTGCTGCGCTTCGCCAAGCCGGCGCAGGCAGTTCTCCACGATGATCACCGCACCGTCCACGATCAAACCGAAGTCCAGCGCGCCCAGGCTCATCAGGTTGCCGGAGATATTCCGATTCACCATGCCGGTGATCGTCATCAGCATGGTCAACGGAATCACCGCTGCGGTGATCAAGGCCGCGCGCAGATTTCCCAGCAGCAGAAACAGCACGGCGATCACCAGCAGCGCACCTTCGACCAAGTTCTTTTGCACCGTGTCGATCGCTCGATCCACCAGCTGCGTGCGATCGTAGACTGTTCGCGCGATGACTCCTTTCGGCAACTGCTTGTTGATCTCCGCCAGTTTGGTGCCGACACGCTGGGCGACCACGCGACTGTTTTCACCGATCAGCATGAAGACCGTGCCGAGTACCGCTTCCTGGCCGTTCTCGGTGGCGGCACCGGTACGCAGTTCCGAACCTTCGGCAACCTGGGCCACATCCTGCACGCGCAAGGTGACCCCCTCGCGACGCGCGATCACGGTGTTGCGCAGACCTTTCATGTCGGTGATCTGGCCCGGCACGCGGATCAAGTACTGCTCACCGAAACGCTCGATGTAACCGGCACCAATGTTGGCATTGTTGCGTTCGATGGCCGTCTGTACGTCGGCAAGGGTCAAGTGATAAGCGGCCAGCTTGGCGGTATCGGGGGTGACGTGGAATTGGCGCACGTAGCCACCCACCGTGTTCACCTCGGTGACTCCAGCGAGATGGCGCAACTGCGGCCGGATCACCCAGTCCTGCAGCGAGCGCAGGTCGGTCGGCGACCACGGCTGCCCATCGGCGCGGCGCGCATCCGGCTCGGCCTCGACCATGTACATGAAGATTTCACCCAGCCCGGTCGCCACCGGGCCCAACGCGGGTTCAATTCCTGCCGGCAACTGGCTGCCGGCTTCCTTGAGTCGTTCGGAGACCTGCTGGCGGGCGAAATAAATGTCGGTGCCGTCTTCGAACACCGCAGTGACCTGCGAAAGGCCGTAGCGAGCGATCGAGCGGGTGGATTCCAGACGAGGCAATCCGGCCAGCACGGTCTCGACCGGATAACTCAGGCGCTGCTCCGCTTCGAGCGGGGAGTATCCGGGCGCCTCAATATTGATCTGCACTTGCACGTTGGTGATATCGGGTACCGCATCAATCGGCAGCCGACCGTAGTTCCAGATGCCCAGCGCGCCCAGCGCGAGGGCCAGAATCAGTACCAGGCCGCGATGGGCAATCGCGGCGCGAACCAGTCGTTCGAGCATGGCCTTGTCCTTTAGTGGTCGTGGCTGGCGCCGGACTTTTCGATGTCCGCGCGGATCAGGAAGCTCTGCTCGGTCACGTAGGTCGTGCCGGGTTTGAGCCCATCGAGAACCTCCACCGACTGCCCGTCACGCGCTCCCAGCTCCAGCATGCGCACCTCATAGGCCTCGCCGACCCGGGCAAACACCACGGTAAAATCGCGAAAGCGCTGGAGGCCGGAAATCGCCACGGCCAGCGGCACCAGTCGCTCGGCAACGGTCACCTCACCGACTACCGGCATGCCCGGGCGCCAGACCGCGTCGGGGTTGGCCAGGCGCGCCCGCGCCACCACGCTCAGACCCGCATTGCTCACCGGGACCAGCGCATCGAGCGTGGTCTGGACGCCGTCACCTCCCGTAGCCGAACGCACTACCACTGACTGCCCAGGTTTCAGACGATCGGCTGCGCGGCCGATGGCATGCAGTTCTACCCAGACCGAGGAAAGATCAGCGATCTCGAACAGCGGCGTATCGCCAGCGACATCGCCGGCATTGGTGTTACGGGCCAGTACGACGCCGTCCAGTGGCGACACGACCGCGTAAGTACGCATGCTCTCGTTGCCCTCAACCGTCGCCAGCGTCTGTCCACGTTTGACGTGATCCCCAAGATTGACCGGCACACTGCGAACAATGCCAGGGAAACGCGCCCGCACCTGAGCAAAGCGGCTGCGATCGATCGCCACTTGCCCCATCAGCGGCAGCGTGTCGCGGATCGTAGCCGGCCCAGCCTTGGCCACCTTTATGCCGGAAGCGTTTGCGGTGGCGGCGGGAATCACGACGCGACCTTCGTACGAGGCATAGTTCCAGACGCGCGTCTTGCCGGCGTGGGTGGCGCTGACCTTGACGTCGAACGAGTGCGGCTCGACCACACTGCTGGTGGCGATCAATGCATCTTTTTCGGCACGGAACGCAAAACGATTCATCTCACCATCCAGCCGGGTGACCTCAAGCGCAGGCTGCACGGCTTGCGGCGACAAAGGCTTGTCGTTCTGATAGGCATAGATTCGGAACTGCGGCGGCACGCCGGTTTCGTAGACGGTAATCTCCATGGCAAAAGAACCGTCGCGCAACAGCCGACCGTTGTGGGGGCCGCGTTCAAAGTCGGCGGTGGCCGACTCATGCGCGGTAGCGGACGTTTGGCCGGACGTGCGATTGCCGCAGGCGGTCAGGCCAAGCAAGAGCAACAGCACGACAAGAGTGCGTCGGATGATCGGGGGATTCATGGGGCAACTCCAGTGGTGGCTGTCATCCGTTCGATGTCGACCAGCAGGGTGTGATAGCGCAGCGCGGCATCGATCTGCGCGGTACGAAGGTCAAGCAGGGTGCGTTGCGCTTGCGCGAGCGAGACAAAGCTGAAGCGGCCGGCAGCGAAGCCCTTGCGGGTCAGTGCCAGCGCTGACTCCGCCTTGGGAATCATTCGGTCGCGATGGGCTTCATACGCCGTACGCGCATGCAGCAGCTCTTGATAAGCGGTGAACAACTGTTGACGGATTTCCGTGGCGGATGCCTCGGCTTGCGCCTCCAGCGCATTCGTTTCGGCCCGTGCCTGCGCCACGCTGAGTGCCGAGCGGCGGGGGCTGCCCAGCGGAATCGTGACCCCGGCAGCCAGTGCGACGTCGTTGGAGATTCCCAGGCGCCGAACGCCTACGTGCGCGGTGATATCGGGTCGAGACATCGCAGAGGCCAGCCGCTCGCGTGCCTGGGAGGTGCGTGCATCGAGGAGCAGCGCGCGCTGGGCAGGATTGTCCGGCAGGCGTGCGGCGAATTGCTCGAAGGATGGCACCGTGGGTAGCGTAAACAGGTCACCGCTGGCGGAAGCGAAATCAGCTTCCTCGGCACCCCACAGCGCGGCAAGCGAAACCCGCGCAGCGGCCAGCTCATGCTCGGCATGTTCCACCTCGATATCCGCCTGTTCCTGCCGGATCTGCATCAGCGCCAGATCCGACTCGGGGCTGCGGCCCACCTTGACCCAGTGATTTACGGTCGCGGTCAGTTCACGTGCCAATGCCAAGTCCTTGGCGGCGACATCGATGCGTGTCTGATCGGCGAGGACCTCGACGAACCGCATGGTCGTCTCGGTGGCCAGCTTCAGGCGAGTCTGATCGAGCCCGAGCCGCGAGCGCTCAACCTCGGCGGTGCCGACCGCTCGGCGCGCGTCGCGTTTGCCGCCCAGCTCGATCACCCGCCCAAGTCTCAGCGTGGTCTCGGTGCCCTGCAGACCCGCATACGGTCCCGTGCCGCCGGCATTCTCGATGTCTGCCCCGACCGTCCACGCCGGTGCCAGACCCGTCAGATCGGCGCGGCGCTCGGTGGCGACGATGGTTTGATTGGCCGCGCGCAAGGCGGCATTAGTCGTCAGGCTGCGTTGTACCGCCTGCGACAGTGATAACGCCTGGCCGTAGGCCGCGGGCGTTGCGAGGCTTCCTGCAAGCAGCAGAAAACCGATACAGCGTAAAGAAGGCACGCAGTTCTCCCATCCAACGATGAAGCAACGATCAAAGGCCGCGATGCGGCCACCGGAAACGTTGGTTCAGACGATGGGAGGGCGGTGCAGCGTAGCGAGATGACCCTCGCAAGGCGAGGAGACTTGGCCCGGCGGGCAGTGCTCTGTCCGCTGTGCATCTCCAATGACAATCATCAACACCGGTGACAGCAGGGAAGACAACGTGCCTAGGTAATGTCCGTGCAAGTGGGTGCTGTCCGGGGCCGGCTCTGCGGGGTTGCTCGCATCATCGTCGTGCAGCACCAAGTTGTGACTATCCAAGGCCACCACCAAAGCGGATGCATGATCTGCCGCGTGAGCATGCACGATCCATCGCGGCATGCCTGCCGCAATGACACTCAGCATCACCAACAGCATTCCCCACCGCACGCACGAGGCGTGGCGCTGTTGCTGGTAGCGGAGGGCGCGCAAAAAAGACATAGCGGGGAGAGTGCACAAGCCGAGCGAGAAAGGCAAGCGTGGGATTGGCGGCCGAACAGGGCGACTTAAAGCGTGAGCGGAGCCTGCACAAGATTGACAATGGGTGGCTTATATAGCTGCAAACTAGGGTGCTGCACCGCTGTTTTGCCGACGGTGAAGTTAAGGCCGTGGACAGCTCCGTGTTTGTGTATTTCTAGACGGCTGACATTGGTAACTAGTGCCTTCGGGTCGATATCGCCCCTTCACAGATGGCTCGACCGACACCGGTGCCGAAAGGACCGCCAACGGGTATTAAGGGTGGTCGTGTTGGTGGTGGATGTCCGGATAGTGCGGATGACTATGTGTCAACGGCGCGTGGGTGTGCTCATGTGTGTGCGGTTCGCTCCCGTCCCAATCGAAGTCATGCACGTGCTGATGGTGCTCGTCGTGTACATGGCGGTGGGTATGCGTGATCGGCTCGTGGGTATGCAGGTGTTCGTGACGTTCGGTCAGATGCAACCACACACCGGCGCCCATCAGTGCCGTTGCCAGCCAGAATACGGGTGACGCGTGATCGCCAAACGCGAGGATCGCGATGGCCGCGCCCATGAACGGTGCGGTCGAGAAATACGCGCCCGTGCGTGCCGACCCCAGGCCCCGCAACGCCAGCACAAACAGCACTAGACTGATGCCATAGCCCAACAACCCGACCGTCATTGCTATGCCGACGAACGGCATGGCAGGCCAACGCGCGCCGAGCAGCAGCGCAATCGCCACGTTGACGACCCCCGCCACGAGCCCCTTTAATCCGGCGATGAACAACGCATCCGACGCCGATACCTTGCGGGTGAAATTATTGTCCAGCGCCCAGCACAGACAAGCGCCAGCAATCAACACGGCGCCCCATCCCATGCTTGCCCCATGCGCAGCATCGGGTACGACCAACACCACGGCGCCTGCAACAATGAGTGCCATCCCCAGCACAATGCGGCGGTCTGCGTTTTCGCGAAAGACGATCCACGCCAGCAGCGCGGTCAACACCGCTTCCAGGTTTAGCAACAACGATGCGGACGCTGCCGAGGTCCGTGTCAGACCGAGTAGCAGTGCCACCGGCCCGAGCACGCCACCAAACCCGATCGCGAGCAACAGCCAGAGCCACTCGTTCGCGGTCATCGATGGCGCCTGCCAGCCGCGATCCCGCACAGTTCGGATCAAGCCCAAGCCGACGCCGCTGCCCAGATACAGCAAACCGGCCAGAAGAATCGGCGACGTGTTGTGGAGCAATTGTTTGGCGATCGGCGTGCTGGCGCCAAACAACAGCGCCGCGCCTACGGCGGCGGCAATGGCTGGAGAAAATAAGATGCGGGGCATGCGCAAAGTCTAACGAGATTTGTGGAAGCTGCGATCTCGTTGCCCCCGTTCCGCACGAATGCGAGGAACCGCGCCTCCGTTAGCCTTTGACGCAGCCGCTAGCTACCGTTACCGTTTTGGAAAACATACTCTGGTTCACCTCCTGCCCGCGTGCTCGTTTACAACGTGTTGATGCAGCCAACCTCCGTATTGCGGACATCGCTGTTGTCAGACATTCGTCGTCGATCAGCCATCCTGGAAGCGGACGCTCGCCACCGTCGGCAATGGGTCGAAAGCCGCCCGCTGAGCCTGAACAAAAGCTGGCAAGCTTAGAACTACATGCACGACCGCCAGCATCACCGCTGATCACCGTGCTGCAGGACAATACGCGGTCCAGCCCACCAATGGATCACGTCGTCAGCTGATCATGCCATTGCCAGCGGCAGCTTGAACGCGAGTAGGGAAGGCTCGAGCATACTGCCCAGATACACCGTGCCTTGATGCTGGCAGGCGCTGGTGACCATGCTGTAGCGGCCATCCTTCCAACAGTAGTCATGCACGATATGACCGTCCGTATTCAGAGCCATTGCCTAGGCAATCTTTTCGGGCGCTGGCTGCAGTGATTCGGGCAGGCGCGCTATCAGCTTGCGTAACAGCAGTGGCAGTTGGTGGATCTTGTCTAGCAATGCATTGCGCGACGAAGTGAGCGCTACCCAGATCAGTCCGTCCGAGCTCATCGAGAGATTGTCTGGATACGCCGGTAGTTCGGCGAACACATCGTGCTGCCCAGCACGCGGCCCCACCAACCAGTAGCGCAGCAGCCGCATCGCGTTGGTCTCGGCCACGATGATGAAGGACTCGTCCCGCGCCAGCGACAGCCCATTGCCGAACTGCAAGCCGTCGAGCAATTTCTCCACGCGGCCGTCGGCATGCCGCCGCAACAGCACCCCAGTGGGGATGTGTTCGACGATGTCGATGCGCCACTGCGGAAACGTGTAACGGGCGCTTGAGGTGCTGACGAAAACGCTGCCATCACTCGCCGCCACCACATTGCTGCAGAACGGCAACGGCTTACCCTCGAACTCGCTGAGTAATGCCGTAACGCTGCCGGTGGTGGGATCGATCTGTACCACGCCGCCGGGGCTGACGCAGGCCAGGATCATTCCGTCAGGCAGGATCTCTAGCCCCAGCGGTCGTCCTTCCAGTCGGGCGAGCACCTGCACCTCGTCCGTGTGTGGATCGACCCGGAGCAC
This sequence comes from Rhodanobacter sp., assembly GCA_039924175.1. Taxonomy (GTDB): domain Bacteria; phylum Pseudomonadota; class Gammaproteobacteria; order Xanthomonadales; family Rhodanobacteraceae; genus Rhodanobacter. The sequence goes on along the minus strand of JBDTBF010000037.1, from coordinate 8,369 downwards.
GCGGCCATCCTCCACCCCAACGACCAGCCAGCCCTCGGCATCGACCACTACATCCTCGGGGCCATTACCAGGCAGTGAGATCAGGCGAGTTTTGGCTAGCGTGGTGGACATTGGCGACGTCTCCGTAAGGACTAGCTCAGCATACGGCACCGCCATCCTTGATCTATAAGCTGAGTCGTGCGCTCGCACAGCGCTCACTTCAGTTTGGTCGCCACACATGATCACCACACTGGCAATGGATGAGGTTGTTGATTCCGGTCAGCAGGGGGCGTTGACGAAGACTTCCAAGCGATGGCTCTCTAACCATCGCCACGAATCGTCGCCTTATCCGCGTCAATCGCCGGACAGCTCGCCCGCGCTGATGGATATTTCCTGAAAGCCGTCGCCGTCATGCAATACGAACAAAGCCGTCATGCCGCGCTTTCGTGCCAGCTCAATTCCTGCCGTTTCGCCTAGCACCAGCAAGGCGGTCGCCCACGCATCGGCAAGCATGCAGCTCGATGTCACGACGCTGACCGCGGCAAGTCGGTTGGACGAAGGTTCCTGCAGAGTGCCGTTGATAGTGTGGGCGTAGGATCTGCCGTGATGCTCAACCCAATGGCGGTAATCGCCGGAAGTTGCAATGGCGGTATCGTCAAGTTCCATCACGCCCATGACATCACGCAGATGGCGGACGGGCTTCTCGATAGCGATTGCCCAAGGCCGTCCATCCGGTTTCGTACCGCAGGCGCGCATCTCACCGTCGATGCCGACTAGATAACGGCTGATGCCAAGCGTGTCGAGACAGTGGGCCAGTTGATCAACGCCGTAGCCTTTGGCGATGCCCGAAAGGTCCAGTGTGATGGCCGTCTGTTTGCGGACCCGGCGATGGGTGAGATCGATCTCCAACACGTCGCTAGCGGGTCGGTGAGCCTGGACTTTCAATACATCAATCCGTTGTTCGTCGATCCGTCCTTCGGCAGGGCCAAAACCCCAGGCGTGGACCAGATCGCCCACGCCGATATCGAAGGCGCCTTGCGATTGCCGGCTGACGCTCAGCGCGGTATCCAGCACAGTGAACAGTTCTGCAGGAACGGCCAACCATTGATGTATGGGCGCGTTGTTGAGTCGGTTCAAATCGGAGTCGGGTTTCCAACTAGACATCTGCCGATCCACTCTATCCACCGCTGCGAAAAGTCTGGCGCCAATGGCCGCTTCATCGGCGCCCGGCGCCGCGAAAAATACAGCACTGTAGCGAGTACCCATCGTCTGGCCATGCAGGCTGTAACGTTGCCAGACGACGTTGGATGCATCACGCGGCTTAGAATACGTCTTCACGATAGCGCCCCTTTAGTTTGAGGGTCTGGACGTCCAGACCGATGGGGGACACAATTTCGTCTATCGCTTGCGCGATACTGGCCGCCATGGTGCGACCGCCGCAGACGAGAATCTGTGCACCGCTTTCAATCAATTGGAGCATGTGCGGGGCGTCGTGCAGAAGTCGATCCTGGACATACTCGCCTTGCTTGACGCGTGAAAAGGCCGCATGCAATTCGGTTAGCCGATGATCGGCCAGGTAGACACCGAGTTCCGGTTCATAGAGAAAATCAGAAGCAGGATCGCGCCCGCCCCAATACAGATACATTGGGTACCTGCCGGTGTTGTTGCGGATGAATCCGGCAAGCGGGCCGATGCCGGTGCCCGCGCCGATAAGAATGACGGGGGACTTGCCGGAGGCTGGTCGAAAGGTTGGATTGACCTGGATAAATGCATCGATGCGTTCACCCAGTTTCAAGCCATGCAGCATTTGCGAGCACACCCCTTGCGCATGCTTGCGTACGCAGATTTCCAGGATGCCGTCTTTTGAGCCGCTGGCCAGCGAATAGAATCGCGGCACAGGATTGTCTGGCGGCAAGATTCCCACCAGATCGCCTGCTTCGAAGCGCGGCAAGCCATTTAGCCCAAGCAGACGTCGGAACCGAGTGATGCGGTTTTGCGGCGCAATAGGTCCGAAGCGAAGGATGCTGGTGGGCGCCTGGACTTGTACGCCGTAGTCAACCCGACTGATTAATTCCAGCGCTTGGGTTTGCGGAAGATGGGGCGTGTATTCCAGCGTCAACGCGCGGTCGAACAACTTGCCAACCGCCTGTCCCCAGCGGGAAAACTCTTGTGTCGACTGCCGGTCGACGGTGTCGAGTTCGAGGGACTGCATCCACCCGTGCTCAAGCAAGGCGCTTTGTGCATCCTTCGCGAACTGGCAGAATTTTGGGAACTGACGATCGCCAAAGCCCAGAATAGCGAAGCTCGGTTTGTGGCCGTCGGTAAAGTTGTCCAAGCGCGCGAGGAATCGATTAGCCGAGCTGGGCGCGTCGCCATCGCCGTAGGTTGAGGTCAGGACGAACAAATGCTGCGCCTGGCGATATTCGGTCGCCAGTTGGTTCATAGGCGCCGTATGCACGCGCTGTCCAGCGCGGCGCAAGGCATCGTGCAAGGCTTTCGCGAAACCCCACGTGCTGTTGTTTTCGCTGCCTACCAGAATCACCGTATCGGCCGATTGCGTTCCGCTGTTGTCGGCGATGCGCGGCATCGAGCGGCGGCGCTGCCACCACATGATGATGCCTGTGGCGCTCATCAACGGCACGCTCAGCACACTCAGCCCCAGCAACAGACCCAACCACCACAGGCCTTCGCCGGTGTGCAATTGATAAACCAGTTCATAGGTCTTCTGGACGCCACCATGCGGCTGCCAGGAGAGCAGGGCGCCGCTCGCCTGATCGACATAACCGTCTCCCTGTGCGGTGCGCAAAGAATAGAAGTCCTCTGGATTGCCCGGGCTTGGGTACACCAGTTCGCGCAAGTCATTCAAGTCGACGGCTCGCAGCGCAACCAATGTACCAATCGGCGCGGTTGGACCTGGCGTCGCTACGCTGGGGAAAGCGGGTTCGCTTTGCGTACCGTCCGATACCAGACCGAAGGTCGCCGCCGACATATACAGTCCGGTGAGTGCGGATAGCAGCAGTCCAAATACCGCGACCCGCCCCAACTCAGCATGCCAACGCTGGCTGAAATTGCCGCGCAGTGGACGCATCAGTTGCCGCCAGCCGCCCACGCGCTTGATCAGTAAGGCGATACCCGACAGGCACAGCACCAGCATGGTCAGCGCCGATAGCCCTGCCACAGCACGACCGGGTGTGCCCGTGAGAAACGAGCGATGCAGATTTTTTACCCAACGGGCGAAAGTGGAAGGCGCATAGGGGCCAACGCCTTGTCCGCTGAGCGGATCGATCCGCTCAGCGCCGGTCTGGCCGTCGCGGCTGTAATACACGATGACCGAGCCGGACGGAGAGCGTTGGATCTGTTCCACACCGGGATAATGCTGCGCCACCCGGTTGGCCAACGTGGCCACGCTGATCTGCCCGCTGCTAGGCACGCTGGTGCTGAGCCGTTCAATCGAAGGATTGACCGACAAAATGGCACCACTGATCGCCAGCACGACAAGCAGCGCGCTAAGGATCAAGGCAGGTAATGAGTGAGTCCGGCGGAGCATGGCGTGGTCCTCTTGGGAGTCAGTCGGGCTTGCGTAGTCGAGTCGAGAACTCAGCCGGGTGAGGACAGATTTGTATCGATTTGCGGATCCATCGTGGTTCTATCGATTAAAAATCAGCGGAGATTTGAACCACCCGAGCGGATTCGCAGGTCGGCCAACCAAAGTCCGACACGCTCCTTGGCCTGGGAAGGGGATCACAAGCCGTAAGTGAAGGATTGGACATAACCGCGCCCAGCCGCTGGTTTGCCGGCGCCTGCTGTGGTTAGCGGTGTGCGCACCTCGGCAGGATTGTCGCGGCCGTCTTCTACCGCGGAGTCCACGCGAATTTCATAGCCGGCGTCGATCAAGGCATCGGCGAGGTCGACGGTAACTTTCAGAGCGCGGCCGCTACCCACACTCGCGCCGCTCACGCCGTCGAACTCACTCGCCCGCATGCCGCTGCCGCGTGCCCAGTCGCGCAGATTTTTGTAGTACTTGGCCTTCTTGCCGGAGACCCACAGCGTCTTTTGATACTTGCCGGCGGCGTCGGTAACGTAGATGGCGAGGTACGCCCCGTTACCACCGTAACTTTTAAGTTGCGTGATCAAGGTCACTGGCCTTGCCTGAGCCAGCGTGGGCAGGGCGATGACGCCGGCCAAACAAAGTGAAAGCATAATTTTATTCATGGTTATTCTCCAGATTATTTCGTGACGATGGGTTGCTTGTTTGGCTTTTGGTCTGGCTTTTTGTCCAGATAGTCGGCAGCGCTACCACCTTGATCGAAAGTGATTTCAAGTTTGCGGATACGTAACGATGCCGGCGCGTATTTGGCTTTGAACGCGTTTTTGTTCTTGTCGATGCCCCGGACTTCGTAGCAGCCGTCATCCACCTTGATCCGTTGCACTTCCCAGCCGTGCTGTTCCAGCTGCTGTCGTAATACTTCGCGCGGCTGCCAGTCCGCCACGGGGTCGGTACAGTCGCTGCTTGCTAGCGCGGCGCCGCTGAAAATCAGGCTGACCAGAACGGCGCCTGCGAGCGTGAGAGCTTTCATCGATGCGGTCTCCTTGACGAGTGTATGAAGCAGACTCTAAGCGCGCATCCTGATGTCAACCTTAAGGTTAGGGCTGGGAGCTTTTCAGACTAGACTGACCAACCGCCATACGTTTTGGCACCCGAGGTCCAGCGCAGGGAACCGGTATGCGAATACTCTTGATCGAGGACACAGCCGAGCTAGGTCAAGCCGTGCGCGAGCAAATCGCCGACGATGGTCATGCGGTGGATTGGGTGCAGCGGCTCGCGCATGCTGAGCTCAGCGTTCAGTCGACGGCGTATGACCTGATCCTGCTCGACTTGATTTTGCCGGACGGGCGCGGCATCGACTTTTTACGTAAGCGTCGGACTGCCGGGGACACCACTCCCGTGATTATTCTGACCGCAATGGACCAGCTCTCGGATCGTATCGCGGGACTAAATGCAGGGGCCGATGACTATCTGGTTAAACCCTTCGATCTATTTGAATTGTCTGCACGAGTCGCCGCTGCCGCGCGACGCTACAGTGGCAATCCAAATCCAAAAATCCAGCTGGGTGAGCTGTCCATCAATTTATCGGATCGAACGATTCAGCGTGCAAAAGTCATGATCGATTTGACCGCCCGCGAATGGGCTCTTTTCGAAACTTTCCTGCAGCGTCCTGGTGCGTTGTTTTCGAAATCGCAGCTCGAAGAGCGGCTGTATGAATTTGGCGCCGAGATCGAGAGCAACACCATCGAGGTGCACGTCAGTCGTCTGCGCAAGACGTAGCGTGGGAATCTATTGTGTTGTTGTGAAGATCAAGCTGGCCCGCGACTTTCGCTGGAGTGACGGGAGTGTGGGTGCGGCCGTTGGGCGGTTCGTGGTTGACAGCCCCGGAACCTTCTGCTGCACTGCAAACATGCACTTTGCGCACATCAGCATGATTGGTACGGGCACCGGTATGACTATGACCCCGGTGTGGGTGCCCGTGCGCGTTTGAGTTACCACAAACCAACGGCCCCACCCCGGAACGGGATGCGGGCCACGGCGCAGCCGGCCCGTTCCCGCCGGTGCGGGGCTCCAGCAGGAGACCGTGATGAAATCCATCGCAAGACCACTTTCTGCTGCTGCCGCCGTTGCTGCCGCCGCAACCTCTTGCCGCGTGCACAAGTTCGGTGGTTCCTGCGTGGCCGATGCCACCTGCTTTCGGCGTGTGGCCGCCATCATCCGTACCGCCGAAGGCAGCCTGCGCGTGGCGGTGGTATCGGCAATGCATGGCACTACGGATGCCTTGGTCGAACTGACCACGACCGCAGCCAGCGGCGGGGACTGGCGGACCGGTTGGGAGGCGTTGCGCCAGCGTCACCTGACCACGGCAACTGAGCTGACCGGAGTCGCCGAGAGCGCCTGCCACGCCCGTCTGCGTACTTCATTCGATGACTTGGCCGCACGGCTGCAGGCACTGGCGGTACTCGGCCTGGCCAGCACCGAGGCAGTAGAACCGGTGCACGGCATGGGTGAGTTGTGGAGTGCCGGCCTGTTGCGCGACCTGCTGGCACAAAGTGGTGAGGCCGACCTGCTGGACGCGCGCGACGTGCTGGTCGTGCAGCGCGGTGAACTCGGCATGACGGTCCACTGGGACACCAGCGCCGAACGTCTCGCCGCGTGGCGCACGGGCCACCATGCGCCGATGATCGTGATCACCGGCTTCATCGCCAGCGACCGTAACGGCCGTGCCACCACGCTGGGGCGTAACGGTAGTGATTATTCGGCAGCGATTATGGCGCGCCTGTTCGCCGCTGCCGAACTGACCTTGTGGGGTGACACTGATGGCGTGCTGTCGGCGGACCCGCGGCTAGTACCCGATGCCGTCTCGCTGCCTGCGCTGAGCTACAGCGAAGCGTGCGAAATGGCCTACTTCGGTGCGCGCGTGATTCATCCGCAGACGCTGGCGCCGGTGATCGCCGCTGGCACGCCGCTGCGTATCCGCAGTGTGCTGGCGCCGGAGGCACCGGGCACGCGCATCACCGCGCAGTCCGACGCTACGCCCGTCAAAGGCGTCAGCGCGGTGACCGGGCTGGCACTGATTACCATTGAGGGCGCCGGCATGATTGGAGTGCCCGGCACCGCGGAGCGCGCGTTCGGTGCGCTGCGCACCGCCGGTGTGTCGGTGGTGATGATCTCGCAAGGCTCGTCCGAACATTCCATCTGCTGCGTGGTGCGCGTGGGCGAAGTCCAACACGCACGTGAAGCGCTGCAACACGCCTTTGCACTGGAACTGGCCGATGCCAGCATCCATGCCATCGCCAGTGATATCGGCGTCGGCGTGCTGGCCGTGGTCGGCGACGGCATGGCCGGCTCGCCGGGCGCGGCCGCGCGTCTGTTTGGCGCACTGGCGCGCGCCGGCGTGAACGTGCGCGCGATCGCCCAGGGTGCGTCTGAGCGCAACATCTCGGTGGCCGTGGCCGAGCGTGACGTGCCACGCGCCATCCGCGCCGTGCACGCGGCGTTCTGGCTGTCGCCGCAGACGCTCAGCATCGGTTTCATTGGTCCAGGGCGCGTCGGCCGCGCGCTGCTGGAGCAGATTGCCGATGCACGCGAACGTCTGTGCCGCGATGTGCAACTGGACCTGCGCGTCCGCGCGTTGGCTGGTAGCCGGCGTATGTGGCTGGGCCACGCCGGTGCCATGCCCCTCGAACTGGACGAGTCGGCCGCCGCCTGCGACCTCGACGCGCTGACCGCGCACGTGCACGCCGAACACCTGCCGCACGCGGTCATCATCGATTGTTCGGCTAGTGACGCGGTGGCAGAGCGGTATCCGGCATGGTTGGCCGCCGGTATTCATGTGGTCACGCCCAACAAGCAGGCGGGTGCCGGTGACTTGGAGCGCTGGCGGGCGATCCGCGCTGCTTGCGCGCACAGTGGCAGCCGTTTCCGCTACGAGGCCACCGTCGGCGCCGGACTGCCGGTGATCCAGACCTTGCGCGAACTGCTCGACACCGGCGACACGCTGGTCGCCATCGATGGCGTCCTCTCCGGCACGCTGGCCTGGCTGTTCAACAGTTATGACGGCAGTGTGCCGTTTTCCGCGTTGGTGCGTCGTGCGCACGAACTGGGCTACACCGAACCCGACCCGCGCGAGGATCTGTCGGGCATGGACGTGGCACGCAAGTTGGTGATCATGGCGCGCGAAGCGGGCATGCTCTTGAGCCTGGCCGACGTCGTGGTGGAAAGCCTGGTGCCGGCCGCGCTGGCCGACGTACCGCGCGAACAGGTGCTGGATGGACTGCACGTGATCGACGCCGCCATGGCCGAGCGCCTGCACCAAGCCCGCGCACAGGGGCAGGTGCTGCGTCACGTTGCGCACTTGGGCGCCGATGGCAGCGCGCGCGTTGGCGTGGCCGCGTTGCCGGCCGATCACGCCTTTGCGCACTTGCGTCTGACCGACAACTGCGTGCAGTTCACCACCCGCCGCTATCGTGACAATCCGCTGGTGGTACAGGGACCGGGTGCGGGTCCCGAAGTCACCGCCGCCGGCGTGTTCGCCGATCTGCTGCGTATCGGCAGCTACCTGGGAGCGCGGCTGTGAGGGCACTACGACAACGGCTTGCGTGCCGGCCAGGAGGGATCGGATTCTCGGTCACAACTGCGGTCGAGTCGCTCGGTAACGGACGTTGCAGCCTGCGACATCCAACCCACCTCGGACAGCATCCACGAAGCTGACGTTCCTACCTCCAACGCTGGCATGGCTTAATCAAAGTGACGGTGCTCACCGACCCGGCCACGTGCAGGCACAAGTCAGCGTGACCCTTGGTTGATGCCTGAAAAGTAGCGGAAAGTGGGCCTTCTTCAT
>JBDTBF010000036.1:0-2712 GCA_039924175.1 Rhodanobacter sp. | reverse complement strand
CCGTCGCTATCGGCAGATCAGCCGACGTATTCAAGGCACGATGGGCTCGGTCACGGGTACCGTCGAAGAGTCGGTGGGCGCGCACCGCGAAATACGTATTTACGGCGGCCAGGAGCGCGTGGCCAACCGTTTTGAAGATGTGACCCGGCATACGCGTTATCTGAATTTGAAGATCATCGCGACCAATGCAGCGTCCAGCTCCACTATTCAATTGGCCGGCGCGTTTGCCTTGGCCGCACTCGTGTTTTTGGGTACACGGCCGCAGGTGATCGACCACATGACGCCGGGCATCTTTGTCGCCGTGCTGACCGCGATGGGTGCGATGCTGCCGTCGTTGAAGCGACTGGCCAACGTGCAGGCGAACATTCAGCGCGGTCTATCCGCGGCGGAAGATTTGTTTGAAGTCATTGATCTGCCGCCAGAGGCGGACCATGGGAGGCAAGAGCTGATTCGTACGCGTGGTGACCTGCATTTCGAAGGCGTGACGTTGGTCTATCCGCGCAATGACTTTGAGGCGCTACGTGGTGTGGATCTGCATTGCGTGCCGGGTACGGTGACGGCGCTGGTCGGTCGTTCCGGTAGCGGCAAAAGCAGTCTGGTCAGTTTGTTGCCGCGCTTTTATGCCCCGACTTCTGGCCGGATCGTGTTGGATGGACAGGACTACGAAAGCTATACGCTGGCGTCGCTGCGGCGGCAGATTGCGTGGGTGGGACAAAGCGTCGTGCTGTTTGACGATACCGTCGCCAACAATATTGCTTTTGGCGAATTGGCGGGCGCCAGTGAGGCAGACATCATCGCGGCGGCTGAAGCAGCCAACGCGATGGAATTCATCGCGAACATGTCGCAAGGCATTCACACACCGGTTGGACAGAGCGGCAACATGCTTTCCGGCGGTCAACGTCAGCGTATTGCCATCGCGCGCGCGATCCTGAAGAACGCGCCGATTCTGGTGCTGGATGAAGCCACCAGTGCGTTGGACACGGAATCCGAACGCTTGATTCAACAAGCGTTGCAAAGATTGATGCGTGACCGCACGACGCTGGTCATTGCACATCGGCTGTCCACCATTGAGGACGCGGACCAGATTGCGGTGATGGATCGGGGACGTATCGTCGAGCGTGGTACGCACAAGGAGCTGACTGCGCTTGGTGGCCAGTATGCAGTGCTGCATCGGATGCAGTTTCACGACGCAACAGCGGGCGACGACTGAGGAGTTGCCATGGCGCTGCTCACTACATTGCAGTTGGCGTGGTACGGCAAAGGTCGAGTGCCATGGTGGACATGGCCGCTGGCGGCACTTTATGGCGTGGTAATCAGACTGCGCACGCAACTGTATCGCGGCGGCTGGTTGCGTCGCGTCACCTTGCCCGTGCCAGTCGTGGTCATCGGCAACCTTACCGTGGGCGGTACCGGCAAAACGCCGTTGACGATTGCGCTGGTAGCGGAGTTGAGCGCACGCGGTTATCGACCCGGCGTCGTGAGTCGTGGCTACGGTGGTCGTCAGCGCGGGCCGATGTTACTCACTGACGTAGCTGATCCAACGCTGGTCGGCGATGAACCTTGCCTCATTCGCGCCAGCGGCGTGCCGGTTGCTGTAGGCCGCGATCGTGCCGCGGCTGCGCGTTTGTTGCTGGACGTTGACTGCAACGTGGTGGTGGCTGACGATGGTTTGCAGCACTACGCATTAGCGCGCGATGTGGAAATTTGTGTGATTGACGGTGTACGCCGATTTGGCAATGGTGGCTTGCTGCCGGTTGGCCCGTTGCGCGAACCACTGCGCCGTTTGGCGCGCGTGAACTTTCGCGTATGTAACGGCGGTACGGCAGAGGCTGGCGAATACGCCATGCGTCTGGACGGTGGGATTGCAGTAAGCCTTGGCGGCGGCAGCCAGCAGTCGCTGGCCAGTTTCAACGGTCAGCGCGTCCATGGTGTAGCAGCGATTGGTAACCCGCAACGCTTCTTCGATAGCTTGCGCGCTGTCGGCATGGAGGTCATCGAACATGCGTTTGCCGACCACCACGCCTTCGCTGCCACTGATCTGGATTTTGACGACGAGCTTTCCGTGCTGATGACTGACAAGGATGCGGTGAAGTGTCAGCGTTTCGCGCGCGCTGACTGGTGGCGGGTACCCGTGCAAGCGCAGTTGTCCGAAGCCTTTTACACGGCGCTGGTCGAACGACTCAAAGCACTACAGCGACACTGATTCACCGTCGATAATCAGCTCGCGGAGCAGGTGGCCACTAATCCAGTAACACAGCTCGGCCGGCTGCTTTACGCGCCACAGTGCCAAGTCAGCACGCTGACCTACGGCAAGTGTTCCGCGATCGGGCAAGCCGAGGGCGCGCGCGGCGTTGACGGTGATGCCGCGTAAAGCTTCCTCCGGCGTCAGGCGGAACAGGGTGCAACCCATGCCAGCAGCCAGCCGCAGCGATAACAGCGGTGAGGTACCTGGGTTGCAATCAGTAGCGATAGCCATCGGCACGCCGTATTTGCGCAGTAGTGCAATCGGTGGTGTGTGGGTTTCGCGCAGCGCGTAGAACGCACCTGGCAGCAACACGGCAACGGTGCCGGCTGCCGCCATGGCCTTGACGCTGGCTTCGCTCAGATGCTCCAGATGGTCGGCGGATAGGCCGCTGAACTCGGCAACCAGTGCCGCACCAGAAAGATCGGACAATTGTTCGGCGTGCAGTTTTACTGGCAGGCCGAGTTGTG
>JBDTBF010000035.1:0-11380 GCA_039924175.1 Rhodanobacter sp. | reverse complement strand
TTCGTCAGCGCTGCCGTCAGTGTCGTCTTGCCGTGATCTACGTGACCAATCGTGCCGACGTTGACGTGCGGCTTGGTGCGGTCGAATTTGCTCTTTGCCATGCGCGCTAAACTCCGATGGAGTCAATGAATGAAGAAAGACGAACCCTTACGGGTACCGGCCACGAGGCCGTATAACGTGGTGCTCATAACAGGAATCGAACCTGTGACCTCTTCCTTACCAAGGAAGTGCTCTACCGACTGAGCTACATGAGCGAATGTATTTCAGCCATCCTCCATGATGGCAAAGAACCGACCAACATCCATGCTGGACACTTAAATATAACGTCGACCACTGACATTACCTACGCCGGTCAACGAACTCGGCAAAGGTAGCGCAATGGAGCGGAAGACGGGAATCGAACCCGTGTAATCAGTTTGGAAAACTGATGTTCTACCATTGAACTACTCCCGCCCTGCGCGGAACTCTCGCTAATGCTACCGCGCCACTTACGCGTCGCGCGCAAAGTCAGCCACTGGCTTTGCTAAAAACTATTGCTCGAACTGACGGCCATCCAATTCGATGCCACATCAACACTGGTGGAGGGAGGTGGATGACTCCGGGCGTCCTGCCCTGCGCCCCTCCGGGGCCGCGTCGCTCTCGCGTCGCGTACAAAATCGCTCCGAGCGATCTTGTCGAACCATTCATTTGAATCGGTGGTTCAAATCCACCTCATCAAACATAGTCCTCAACTTTAACTGGTGGAGGGAGGTGGATTCGAACCACCGAAGGCGTAAGCCAGCAGATTTACAGTCTGCCCCCGTTGGCCGCTTGGGTATCCCTCCAGAATTTTGTATCGCTTATTTCTTACCTTGCAGCAGCAAATTCCCGGGCCGCCATAGGAGCCCCACAAACTTTCGTGCAACAAAGAACGCGTATTGTGTGGATCGCGCCGCGAGCTGTCAACACCTAGCGTTGAAAAAATGATGAATTAGCGAGGTTTTTTTCAGCTTCGGCGCCACGCCGGTCAGCCCAACTCGACGCCGCGGGTCGCGACTAGCCTCTCCATGCCTTTGGATAATTCCAGCAACTGCTGCGCCTGGGCCTGCAGACGAAGCTGGTCGTCGTCGCGCGGCTCCCATGACGGTACCGCCGTCGGCTTGCCATCCGGGCTATCCAGCGCGACAAACACCATCACGCAACTCGTCGCCAAACGCTGCTCGCCCTTGCGCAAATCACGCGCCAGCACATCCACCGCCAGATGCATACTGGAACGCCCGGTATGGATGAGCTGCGCCTGCACCGACACCAAGTCACCGATCAAGATGGGCGCGACAAACTGAATACCACTCACCGACGCCGTAACGCAGTAGGCGCCACTCCAGCCGACGGCACAGGCGTAACCGGCCTGATCAATCCACTTCATCACCATGCCGCCGTGCACCTTACCGCCGAAATTGACGTCCGTCGGCTGCGCAAGAAAGCGAAAAGTCACTTGATTCTGTCGGCCGGGCATAAGGGCTCCAAAGCAAGCTATCAGCGGCACCGGCATAGGCACCGGCGCCGCAAGGTGTCACGCGTAGTAACGCTGGCTAAACGTTGAAGCGGAAGTGCAAGACATCGGCTTCTTGTACCAGATAATCCTTGCCTTCCAGTCGCAGCCGCCCGGCCTCTTTCGCGCCTGCCTCACCCTTGTATTTGATAAAGTCAGCGAAGGCGACGGTTTCGGCGCGAATAAAACCACGTTCGAAGTCGGTGTGAATCACCGCGGCCGCCTGTGGCGCGGTCGAGCCAGCGCGGACTTGCCAGGCCCGAACTTCCTTCTCGCCAGCGGTGAAATACGTCTGCAAGCCCAACAGGGTATAGCCGGCGCGAATAACCCGATTCAAGCCGGGCTCATCCAGCCCCATATCCTTCAAGAATTCGTCGCGATCAGCGTCTTCCAGCTGCGCCATTTCTTCTTCGATCGACGCGCACACCGGCACCACTTCAGCCCCTTCGGTCATGGCGCGGGCGCGGACCACGTCCAACAGCGGGTTATTCTCAAAGCCATCATCGGCCACATTGGCGATGTACATCAGCGGTTTCAGCGTCAGCAGAAACATGTCGCGTACCAGCGCCTTTTCTTCGGCATCCAGGCCAATGGACCGCGCCGCCTTACCTTCACTCAGCGCCGCAACGAGCTTCTGCAAGACCGGTTTCTTGGCCAACGCATCTTTGTCATTCGCCTTGGCGGCACGCTCGGCCTTGTTCAACGCCTTTTCGACTTGTTCCAAATCAGCCAACGCCAGTTCAGTGTCGATCGTATCGATGTCGGAAATAGGATCGACTTTGCCAGCAACGTGAATCACGTCGCCCTCGAAACAGCGCACGACATGAGCGATGGCGTCCACTTCGCGAATGTGGGCAAGAAATTTGTTGCCCAAGCCCTCGCCCTTCGACGCGCCAGCGACAAGGCCAGCAATGTCGACGAACTCCATCGTGGTCGGAACGATGCGCTGCGGATGCACGATGGCGGACAACTGCGCCAGCCGCGGATCAGGCACCGGCACCACACCAACGTTCGGTTCAATGGTGCAGAACGGAAAGTTAGCCGCTGCAATACCAGCCTTGGTCAACGCGTTGAAAAGGGTGGATTTGCCGACGTTGGGCAAACCCACAATGCCGCACTTGATGCCCATGTGGAAACTCCAGAAACACGAAATAAAAACTCGCGGAAACTAGCGATTGGCTAATTCAGCTGAGAGCGAAGTCTATTTGTCCGGCAGCTTCTGCCCTGCCTCGTGGCCACCGTTCTCCAACCCTACCGTGTGCAACTGCTGCATCGCTTTGTCAAATTGACCAGTCACCGCCAACGGCAAGACCTGCAGCGCGCGGGCGAGACCATCAAGGATCGCATCTTCATCCTGCGCCGAGGGCGGACCCAATACCCAAGGAGTCACTTGGCCGCGATCGCGTGGATGCCCGGTGCCCATGCGCAACCGATGAAACCGCGCATGACCGAGCTGCGCAATGATGTCGCGCAAGCCATTTTGCCCGCCATGGCCGCCATCAAATTTCAGGCGCACCGTACCCGGCTGTAAATCCAAATCGTCATGCGCGACCAGACACTGCTCGGGTTCAATTTTGTAGTAATGCAACGCCGCCACTACGGCAGCGCCACTTTTATTCATGAAGGTGGCGGGCTTGAGCAGCCACACCGACTTGCCAGCGATGTCGACTTTGCACGACTCGCCGTGCAATTTTCCGTCGAACGCAAAGCGCGCGCCGTGCTCGCTAGCCAGCGCGTCAATAAACCAAAACCCGGCATTGTGCCGGGTTCGGAGGTATTCGGCACCAGGGTTGCCCAGTCCGACAATAAGCCGTAAATCCGCCATGCGACCAAGCAGCAGTAGCGGCTCGCACCCAGTCGGGAGCGAGCCGCTGCAGCTTACTTCTTGTCGTCTTTCTTGGGGGCTGCCGGCTTCGCGGCGCCAGCCGCCGGTGCAGCTGCTGCGCCCGCCGCCGGAGCTGCGGCAACTTCCGCCGGCTCAGCATCAACCTCTTCGTGCATCATGTTGGCGGTCACCACGGCAATGTCGTTGCTCTCGTCAAGATTCTGCACAACCAACTCGACGTTGGGCGGCAACTTCACCGAGGACAAGTGAATGATGTCGCCGGGCTTCAAGTCAGCCAGATCGACGTCAATAAACTCCGGCAGATCCTTCGGCAAGCAAGAAATTTCCACTTCGATCAAGTTGTGCGAAATCACGACGCCAGCGGTCTTCGCTGCCAGTGAAATTTCCTTATTAAGGAAGTGGAACGGCACGTTGACACGCAGTGCTTCTTTCTCGTTTACGCGCAAGAAGTCCATGTGCATCATCAACTGCTTGTACGGGTGCTTCTGCCAATCACGCACCAACACCTTCTGCATCTTGCCATCGACGTTCAGATCAAGCACGGACGAGAAGAACCACTCTTGCTTTGCCGCAAGAAGGATCGTGTTGTGCAGAATACGGATGCTTTCCGGTTGCTGCTCGCCACCGTACACGATGGCAGGCACGAAGCCAGCATGACGCAGGCGGCGGCTCGCACCTTTCCCCTCGTCTTTGCGGACTTCTGCCTTAATCTCATGAGTCTTAGCCATTATTTACTACCTTAGGTTTTGAAGAACCGCCTCGCGGCGGTTTTGTGACTTTCCCGCGACCAGAAAAGTCGTCATGTCGGGCGGCCATAAGCCGCCACAACGAATTAATCCACGTACAACGAACTTACCGACTCGCCAAATGCAATACGGCGAATAGTTTCTGCCAACAATTCAGCTACCGAAAGCTGCCGAACTTTGGCACAGGCTAGTGCCTCGGCACGCAACGGCAACGTATCAGTAACCACCAACTCGTCTAGCTGCGAACGCTCGATATTGCTAATTGCCGCACCGGACAACACCGGATGCACGCAATACGCCGTGACGCGCTTCGCGCCGCGCTCTTTCAGTGCAGCCGATGCCGCGCACAAGGTGCCAGCGGTGTCGACAATGTCATCCACCAGCACGCACGACTTACCGTCGACGTCACCGATGATGTTCATCACCGTCGCCACGTTGGCCTTCGGCCGACGCTTGTCGATGATAGCCAGATCGGCATCGTCCAACCGCTTGGCAATGGCGCGTGCACGCACGACGCCGCCGACGTCCGGGCTGACGACGATTAAATCTTCCATGCTGTGGTGGCGCCAGATGTCCGCCAACAGCACCGGCGAGGCATACACATTGTCCACTGGCATGTCGAAAAAACCTTGAATCTGATCGGCATGCAAATCCACCGTCAGAACCCGATCGACACCGGCAGCACCAATCATCCGCGCCGCCAGCTTGGCGGTAATCGGTACTCGCGCCGAGCGCGGCCGACGATCTTGGCGGGCATAGCCAAAGTACGGAATCACCGCGGTAACGCTGGTGGCGGAGGCGCGCTTTAGCGCGTCAGTGAGTGCCAGCAACTCAAACAAGTTCACCGCGCTGGGCGCACCAGTCGGCTGCAGCACAAACACATCCTGGCCGCGTACGTTCTCTTCGATTTCGATTTGAACTTCGCCGTCACTAAACGTGCCGACTAGGGCTTTACCCAGCGGCACGCCCAATCGATGGGCGACATCTTCGGCAAGCACGTGGTGCGCATTGCCGGTAAACAGCATCATCGAAGTGGACGTGTCCACACTTGTTACCTCGAAACCAACAGCCATCATGAATGGCTGGGGCGGCAGGATTCGAACCTGCGTATGCGGGAATCAAAATCCCGTGCCTTAACCAGCTTGGCGACGCCCCAGTAATAGTTTTATGTGTTCGTTCTTGCTTGAGCCAACCTCGGTAACCGTTGCGCCAACGGCGCAGCCGTCACGTTGAGACACTACTCAGCAAGTACCGCGCTGACGCGCGAGCGTTTGCTGTAACGATGAAACATCTACACCGGCAGCCACGTGGGCCGTAAATGCAGACGGACATTTTGCCGCAACAAGCAGCGTCCGGTCGAATGATTTTGTTTCCAAAAACACACAACCGCCACTACCAGACAAACGCGCCTGACCGAAGCCAGCCAGCCAATCCAGCGCCGCCGCGACGCGCGAATGTCGCGCACGCACTACGGGTGTAAAGGCATTTTCTACTGCGTCGCCCGAAGCAAAGAGCGAAATTGTCGCCTGCGCAGCATTTCGTGTCAATTCTTTCGCCTGAAAAAGCGCAGCAGTCGATACGGTTTCATGCGGATCCAGCACCACGTAATGGCGACGCGGCAGGGGCAACGGCGACAATATCTCGCCAACTCCTTCAGCCCAGGCGGAACGACCGCGCACGAATACTGGCACGTCGGCGCCCAGCTGGCGACCCAATTCAGCCAATACGTCTTCGCTCAGCTGTAATTGCCACAAAAAATTCATCGCCACCAACACGGTCGCCGCGTCAGAACTACCACCACCCAAGCCACTGCCCAGCGGAATGTGCTTTTCGACCGCGATGTCGACCCCCAGCGCCACGCCCGTAAACCGCTGCAACAGCTGCGCCGCGCGCACAGTTAGATCTGCCTCGGCGGGCACGCCAGGCACGGCCTGAACGCGCCGAATCTCGCCGTCCGGGCGGACGCGCAAACGGATTTCATCACCCCAATCAAGTAAGCGGAATACCGTTTGCAGTTCGTGATAACCGTCGGGGCGGCGGCCGGTAATACGCAGAAACAAGTTCAACTTGGCCGGCGCCGGCCACACCGTCCAATCAGTATCGGTCAGCGGTGGCAGCGACCGGCTCATGAAGACACGCAGATGGTCGGGAAAGCCGTTCTCCCGCTCACGCTCACGCACCCGCGCAAATGCCGGATCTCGTTTATCGACGACGACAAACCCGTGCTTGGCGTAAAACGGCGCATTCCACGGCACGTCAGACAACGTCCCCAGATCAACGCGGCGGTAACCAGCGGCGCGCGCCCAAGCAACGGCATGTTCCAGCAAGGTTGCGCCAATACCGCGCTGGCCATACGCGGGCAACACGTCAATTTCCGCGATACCGATGCCGCCGGCGTTAACGTCCGTGTCCAGCCAGACGAAGCCTACGGGTGTCCCGCCCTCATCCACCGCCACCCACACCAAACCTCGGCTGACGGCGCGATGTAACAACTCGGGGGGAATGGATAGCTCGGAATAACTAGCCCAAGCCGGATGACCACGAAACAGCTGCAGCGATTTCCGCTCAATCGCGCACAAAGCCTCGACTTGGCTGGCATCGGCACGTTCGACGGAAATGGTCATGGTGGTTTCGAGACTCGTCATGCACCGGCGCAAGCGCGCATTAAAGACGCGCATGGTAACTGAATGTATTCCCAGCCGATGCGCCATCGGCTTAAGAAAGCATCGAACAAGCTGCTATCCGGCGGCTTCGCACGAGCCGAACAGTGGGTCAAATCCGAGGCCCTTTTTAACCACTGAAAGTTGCTCAACGAGTGACCACGCGGACGGTTAAGGCCACTGAATTCCAGCGTCTACCGGATGGCATGACGAAGGGAAACTCGTCCAGGCTGCCCCTAATGTAGATCCCACGACTCAATCGACAAGCGCACCTTGTACGGCGGGCGCGCCGCAAACACCTTGCTGGGCAAGGCCGGCTGATGGCTGCTGTCCCACTGCCGGTATTCCACCGTCCAACCATCCTGCACTAACAAGGACGGCAAACGATTAGTGCCAAAGCTTAGCTCGGCCGGGCCACCATCGGCTCGCATACCAAGTACCCAAGCGCGCAAGTCTTGCAGCGGCACCTCCCAGCCAAGCGCCTTGCGCATCAGCGTTTCGGCGTCACCACCGTGCAGCGGTTCGGGCGTAGCGCCTTCCAGCACGGCGCCAGCCGGACCACCACTTAAACGAAAGCTTTTACCGGTGATGGGGGCGCGCAATACGAATTCATATTGGTCACCCGTTTGAGTCCAGCTAAAGCTGCCGCTGCCACCATCCTTGCCATCAGAAACGCCCAAGCGACCCTGCAACGACCAGTGGTCAACGTGGGCTAATTCCTGTTCGCGCTGCGACTGCGCACGTAGCAGACTGGCGTCGCCCTTGATGTTTACCGTTGGCACACAGGCGGCTAATAGCAGTGGCAGCAACGCGACGAGAAAACGTAAGCGACACTTCATGGGTGCAATCGCTGCAGGGTTTGGCGCAGGCTTTCGTTGTTGGGGTCAAGCTTGCGCACCTCGTTGAAAACCCGCTGGGCGTCTTCCGTCTTACCTTGTTTCCACAACACTTCGCCCAAGTGCACGCCCACGTCAGCGTCCTTGCGCGCCTGCCAAGCGCCTTGCAACACTTGCTCCGCCTGGTCCAGGTGACCGAGCCGGTATTGCAGCCAACCCCACGAATCGGCGACCGCCGGGTCGTTTGGTTTGGCGTCACGAGCAACACGAATCAGCCGTTCAGCTTCGGGCAAATCACGGTTGGCATCGGCCAAGGTGAAACCCAGCGCATTACTGGCATCAACATCACCCGGCTTGATCGTTAGCAGGCGGCGGAAATCCTTCACCGCCAAATCAATCTGACCCGCCTCGGCATAAGCCAACGCGCGGCCATACAAAAGACCCGGGTCATCCGGCACTACTTGCAAGGCACGACTAAAAGCGGCTTCGGCCTGTGCGTACTTCTTATCTTGCAAATACAGCTCGGCGTCCGCCTGATACGCCTGTTGCAACCGCTTTGGTTGATCCAGGTAGCCCAGCTGCAACTGTCCCAGCAGTTCGTGTGCGTCGGCTATTTTTCCTTGCGCATGCAAGATCAACGCCGAACGTAAGTCGGCGTCAAACGCATGGACGTCGTCGTCACTTACCTGCCCGTACCAATCCAGCGCATCCGCGTTCAGGTGTTGCATCTCCGCCAATTGACCCAGCAGGTACGCGTTTTGAACCCGCACTTCCGATGGCGCTTGCTGTAGCTGCTGGTATAGCGAAGCTAAGGCGGCGCGGTCCTTGTTCCGTGCTGCCAGCGCGGCGCGCAACGCGTAGGTTTCCGTATTTTGTGGGCCGTGCTCGAGCAATTTGACCGCCGCCGCATAATCGCCGCTTTGACTAAGCATGCTGGCGTAGGCAAAACGCAGGCGTGCGTTCTTCGGCGCCTTGGCAATGGCTTTTTGCAACAACACGCGTGCGCCGGTCTTGTCCCCGGCGTTGAATTTTAACTGCGCTGCCCACGTATAAGTTTCAGCACTGTGGAAGCGTCGCATCGCCGCCTGCGCAATATTCTCGGCGTAAGCGTGGCGGCCGAATTTCTCGCCCAATTCGCTCATGGCTAGCCACGCATGGTCGTCCGCAGGCAGCCGCTGCGGCGTCGCCAGCGCTTCCAACAACCGCGCCGCCTGCGCCTGATCGCGTGCGCGCAGCAAAACGCGGCCAAAATCGCGCCAAGCGTCCTTTGCGCCGCTCGCCGTCAAAATTTGCAGTTGCTGCTGTGCCTGTGCCGAATCTCCACGATCCAGTGCCAATTCCGCCCGCGCTTGCGCCATTGCGGCCGGTTTGGCACCCAACGCCTGCCAACGGTCCAGCGCGCGTTGCGCCGCCGCACTGTCGTGCACCGCAATCGCCAGTTCAGCGGCGCGTTGGGCTACCTGAGGATCGCGACTTAACCGCATGGCTTTGCCGTAATAGCCGGCCGCCGCGGGCAAATCGGTATGACCCAGCGCCATCTCGCCAGCTATTAATTGCGCTAGTAAGTCGTGATCCGCGTCTGGCGTGGCCACCTGCAAACGCGCCAGTGGCTGTACCGACGCCGCCGTCGGCGCGGGGGCCGCAGGCTGAGTGGGCGCGCTGGCACACGCAGCCATAACCGACGCTATGATCGCAACTGCCGTAAAATGCCGCAGTTGCTTGAACTTCACCGCCCTGCTGCGCACACTGCTCTCCATTCGTTTGCCTGTTTCGGCCGTATCTGTGTCAATGCACGGCGTGCTTGATCAAGCTTAGCGTACGCAGCCGCCCTTCCACCGCCGAGATATTACTTACACCATGCCGTTGATCGCCCTCGGGCTAAATCACCTCACCGCGCCAGTCAGTCTGCGCGAACAAGTGGCGTTCGATGCGGACGCCGCCGGTGAAGCGCTGTGTGAGTTGGCACAACAGCCGGGTGTGGAAGAAGCGCTAATCCTTTCCACCTGCAATCGCACCGAATTGTACGTCGGCGTCCACGCCGGCTCCGAGCACATACCGCAGGAATGGTTGGGCCGCCACCATCACTTGACCCCGGGCAAGCTCGATGAGTTCCTGTATCGCTACGACGAGCAGGATGCCGTGCGTCACGTCTTTCGCGTTGCCACCGGCCTCGACTCTATGGTCTTGGGCGAGCCGCAAATTCTGGGCCAGGTAAAAGGGGCGTACCAGTTGGCGCGCGAGGCGCGGACCTTGCGCGCACCGATGGAACATTTGTTGCAGCACACGTTTTCCGTCGCCAAACGCGTCCGTACCGACACCCTTATCGGCGCGCATACGGTATCGGTCGCGTTTACCGCCGTGCGTCTTGCCGAACAGGTTTTTACCGACCTGAAACAGGCTTGCGTACTGTTGATTGGCGCCGGCGACACCATCGAGCTGACCGCGCGACACCTTGCCGACAAGCAGTGCCGGCGACTGATTGTCGCCAACCGCACGCTGGAAACCGCACAGGAGCTGGCCGGCCGCTACGGCGGTTACGCGATCCCGCTGAGCGACTTGCCGCATCACTTGGCCGAAGCGGATATCGTTATTTCATCCACCGGCGCACGGCAGCCCATCGTGACCCACCAGATGGTGGAACAAGCGATGGCGGCGCGCCGACGCAAACCCATGTTTATGGTAGACATTGCTGTGCCGCGCGACATTGAAGCGAGCGTGGCAGAACTGCCGGACGTCTACCTGTACGGCATCGATGACTTACGCCAAGTCATCGACGGCAATCGCCGCTCGCGCCAAGCCGCAGCACACGACGCCGAAGCCATCATTGATTTACAAGTTGAGCGTTACATGGCGTGGCGCCGTTCACTGACACTGAAAAACCCCGTCGTGGACATGCGCCACCACGCCGAGTGTTATCGAGACGAGGTGTTGAACAAGGCACGCCTCATGCTGGCGCACGGCAAATCGCCCGACGAAGCACTGGCGTTTCTCGCCCACACGCTGACCAACAAGCTGCTGCACCACCCCAGCGTTCGCCTGCGCGAAGCAGCGCTGAGTGGTGACCTTGATTTGCTGCATGCCGCCGGCCGTCTATACAACGACGATACGGAACAAGAGATCACGCACAAATAGTGCGTTGATTGCGCCGCGTCTTTGATGCAACACGCGCTTACGCGATACATCTCGGCTCCCTTCACTTCCCCTCTTCTCGTCCCGGACCACCATGACCCCGTCGATCCGCCGCAAGCTCGAAGCACTGGCCGAGCGTCACGAGGAAATCGGCTTGTTGTTGGCGCAGCCCGACGCCCTTGCTGACAACAACCGCTTCCGCCAGCTGTCGCAGGAATACGCGCAGTTGGAACCGGTCACCGTGTCACTGCAGCAGCACGATCAGACCAACCAGGAACTTGCCGAAGCGCGCAGCATGCTGGGCGACGCCGAGCTGCACGAGATGGCCGCCGCTGACGTAGCACGGCTGGAGCAGCATCTGCTTGAACTGGATCGTGAACTCGAAGTTCTGTTGCTGCCAAAAGACCCGCGTGACGACGCAAATCTGTATATCGAAGTACGTGCCGGTACCGGCGGCGACGAAGCCGCGATCTTCGCCGGCGACCTGTTTCGCATGTATGTGCGCTACGCGGAAACCCGACGCTGGCACGTTGAGATACTCAGCGAGCACGCCGGTGAGCACGGCGGTTACAAAGAAGTAGTGGCGCGCGTGGAAGGCAAGGGCGCGTACTCGCAACTGAAATTTGAATCGG
>JBDTBF010000034.1:0-21977 GCA_039924175.1 Rhodanobacter sp. | reverse complement strand
TTGCGAAGGCCCAAGATCTCGTCTTCCCCAGTACGGCGATGACGGATATTCAGTCTCACATTCGGGCCACTCTTTGCAGTGACCACGCAGCCTTTGCGTCACGGTCGTTATCTATCAGGGCTGTTTTCGCTGAAGCACCCGTTACAATGGGCGGATGTCTCTTATCCAATTGCAACGCGTCGACTTCAGTATCGGCGGCCCGCTCCTGCTCGAACATGTCGATTTATCTGTTGAAGCGAACGAACGGGTATGTATTGTCGGCCGTAACGGCGAAGGTAAATCCACCTTGATGAAGCTGATCAGCGGCGAGCTGCATGCCGATGACGGCGAGGTGCGCGTGCAAAACGGCATCGTCATCGCACGCATGGCACAAGAGGTGCCGCAAGACACCGCCGGCAGCGTGTTTGATGTGGTGGCTGAAGGGCTAGGCGACCTTGGCCGCTTGTTGGCGCGCTATCACCACCTGCTGGCCGTCGGCGACTTCGACGCGCTCGGCGACGTGCAGACGAAAATTGAAGCACAGCACGGCTGGGACCTGAACCGCCGCGTTGACGAAGTACTGACCAAGCTGGAATTACCTGGCGAGACAGACTTTTCTGCCCTGTCTGGCGGTATGAAGCGACGCGTTTTGCTAGCGCAAGCGCTCGTTCGCAAACCGGATGTCTTGCTGCTGGACGAGCCGACCAACCATCTGGACATCGAAGCTATCGGCTGGCTGGAAATTTTCCTGAAGCAGTTTGGCGGCAGCATCATTTTTATCACGCATGACCGTAGCTTTGTCCGTGCATTGGCGACACGTATCGTCGAAATTGATCGCGGCGCACTGACCGACTGGCCCGGCGATTACGATAATTATCTGCGCCGGCGTGAAGAACGGCTGCACGCTGAAAGCCAAGCCAACGCGCTGTTCGACAAAAAGCTGGCGCAGGAAGAAGTGTGGATTCGCCAAGGCATCAAAGCGCGCCGCACCCGCAATGAAGGCCGCGTACGGGCATTGAAAACCCTGCGCAACGAGCGTGCGGAGCGACGTAATCTGACCGGCAACGCGAAGATGACGCTGGGGCAGATGCATGCTTCGGGCAAAAAGGTCATCGACCTCAAACATGTTATCCAAGGTTTCGATGGCCGCGTATTGATCGACGACTTGAGCACCACCGTGATGCGTGGCGACCGCATCGGCATCATCGGCCCGAACGGCGCCGGCAAAAGTACGCTGCTGAAAATCATGCTGGGCGAATTGATCCCGCAACTGGGTACCGCCGAGGTCGGCACCAGCACGCAGGTCGCCTATTTCGATCAGCATCGTTTGCAACTGGACAACTCCCTCAGCGCGGTGGACAACGTCGCCGGTGGTGTCGAGTTCATCGAGCTCAACGGCCAGCGCAAACACATCATCGGCTATTTGCAGGATTTCCTGTTTTCGCCCGAACGTGCACGTGCGCCGATCACCCGCTTGTCTGGCGGCGAACGTAACCGGCTGCTGCTAGCCAAGTTATTTGCGCAGCCGTCCAACCTGTTGGTAATGGACGAGCCGACCAACGACCTCGACGTAGAAACGTTGGAGCTGCTGGAAGAGTTATTGACCGATTACAAAGGCACCTTGCTACTGGTGTCTCATGACCGTGCGTTTCTCGACAACGTCGTTTCCAGCACCTTGGTTCTAGAAGGTCACGGCCAGATCGGTGAGTACGTGGGTGGCTATACGGACTGGCTACGCCAGCGCCCGGCGCCGCACACCGCAGCGACCATCGCCAAGACCCACGTTGCTACGCCAGCCGCTGCCGCGCCAGTCAAGGCCAAGCGCAGTTTTAAGGAACAGCGTGAACTAGAGCAGCTGCCGAAGACCATTGAGAAGCTGGAAACTGAAATGGCTGCCCATGTCGAGGCGATGAACGATCCCGTGTTCTTCAAGCAGGAGAGCGCTGCCATCACTCGTGCCAATGAGGCTATCGCGGCGTTGCAAACCAAGCTGGATACCACCTACGCACGCTGGTCCGAACTAGACGGCTAAACCACGCCGTCGTTGGTCGCACGAGTTCGAATGACTCGTACGTAAAAAGGGCTCGTGTCGAGCACTCATAAACGTAGGCCCGATCAAATGACCGGGCCTACGTTGTTTCTAGCACTTGGTAATGCCGGACCACGCGGTCCGACATGCAGCCCAAGTGCTCAGTGGTCACTCACCATCAACCACCATTCCACGTAGCCTTCAGCGAAACACCGCTGAAGGCTTGGTAGCTTTTCAGCATGATGTAATACGTACCCGCCTGAGTCGTCGAGAACGTGCAGCTTTCGACATTGCCATTGCGCCACGGGCGGCAGTCGTAACTGCTTGTGGTCGGCGCGGAGCCAAAACGCACATACATGTCTGCATCACCGCTGCCACCACTGCTGGCGATCACTAGATTGGTGACTCCCGCTGGTAGCATCACTTTATAAGCCACGCTACCGCCGCTGGCGGCGGACAGACCCGTTTTAGCGACACCGTTAACCAACACGTCATCCGCTGGTGTTGGTGGATGGCCACCGGTGCTCCAACTGGCTTTCAACGTCACGCCGCTATAGGCCTGATATCCGCTCAACTGCACGTAGTAGGTTCCGGCTTGGGGCACCGCGACGGTACAGCTTTCGCTGTTGCCGTTGCGCCATGGCCGGCAGTCATAGCTGCTGCTGGTCGGTGCGGCGCCGAAGCGCGTGTACAGGTCGACGTCGCCCGAACCACCGCTGATAGCAATGTTCAGATTACTGGCACCGGCCGGGATCACCACCTTGTACAGCGTCGTGCTGCCGGTAGCGCCGGAGAGCCCCGTTTTGGGTACGCCGTTGTCTAACACGTTACTGTCGGACGGCGGCGTCGGTACATCGCCACCATCGCCATTGCCACCCAGTTCCACCGCAAACGCGAGTGCCAAGCGCGTGAACTTCAACGCATGTGTCGCCTGGTTGCCCGAATTGGCGTAGGTGTCCTTGCTGGAATGGATATACGGGTTGTCGTCCCCCAAGCGCGACTCGAACGGCATCGAGGTGGCGTAACCCTGATTGTGCCAAGAGGCGTGGTCTGAGCAGCCGTAGCCGCACTTGTCATGCCGCACATCTAACTGTGGCAGATAAGTGTTGACGAGCGACTCGACGAACTGGTTCTGCTGCGCGCTGGTGTAATCATCTTCCAAGTAGATGTCGCCAGCCGAACCTTTGTAGTTGGTCATATCCAACTGCAGCATGCCGACCACGTTGACGTTGCGGCTAGCGTAATCACGTGCGATGTAGTTGGAACCGTACAGACCAAACTCCTCGCCGGCATACGCCATTAACTGAATCGTGCGGGCCGGTTTGTAGCCATTGGCTACCAGCACGCGCAGCGTTTCGGTGAGGCCGGCGACGCCGGAGGCATCGTCATCGGCACCGGGCGCGCGCGCGGTTTCGTGCGACTTACCACCCGCATCATTCCAGTTGACGGTATCCAGATGCGCGCCCATCACCACAATCTGGTCAGGGTTTTGCGTTCCGGTGATGGTCAGTACCACCGAGGCTTGCTTGTCGCTGCCGCGGAAGACCTGCTTGACCGAAATATCGGAGCGACCAGCCGCCATGGTCTGCCACTTATCCTTCAACCAACTTGACGCTTGCGCGCCAGTGCTGCCGTTGTAGTAGCGGTTATTGAAGTCCGCCAGCGACTGGATCGTGCTGGTGATATTGGCTGCCGTCTGCTGCTGAATCCACGGCTTCACCAGCGCCTGCTGCTTGATCGTGTAGTCGGGCAGCGTGAGGTTCGCCAACGTGGTCCGCGGCTGCAGCGCGGTGCGTGCTGCCTCTAGCGAGTCATACGTGATGTAGCCAGCACAATGATGCAACTGGCGATGCACTTGCGCGCTAAGTGCGCCAAGCATGCTTTCATCGACCGGAACAATGTGGATCTTATCGACGTTGACGAGGCCCTTGGTGGTCGTGCCATTGGCAACGTAGCGGCTTTCAAGACTGCGTGCAGCTGGATCCACCTGATTCAGCACGGCGTAGGTTTTTTGGTCGACGGTGAGCCAGACGGTTTGCGGCGTGGCGGCATTAGCGACGCCCCCAAACGACGCCAACGACAATAGCCCCCAGGTAACGGCATGCTTAAGTTTCACGATCCTCTCCCTTGCAAGAAATACAGATGCACGCCCCCTGCAACGCACCGGATATCGCGCTACGCCCCTGCGAATGCGACGCGTAAACGTAAACATGGCCAAATTTGTTTACAAGTACCATCCGGCGTCGAATGTTCGGCAGCGCGACCCAGTCGTATTTTCTTGCGGCACATTCACGCCAGTTGAGTGTCCGTCGTCGCAATCGCGCATCGTTGAAGGTCGCCAAGTGAACATTGCAGCGCGCGGTATCATCCGCGCATCGCCACCACGGATAACTGCCATGTACACGCTTTATTACTCGCCCGGCGCAGCCAGCATGCTGGTACATCTCGCCCTATTGGAGGTCGGCGCGCCCTATAAGCTGGAACGCATCGACCTAGACGCTGGGCAGCAACGTAGCGCGGCTTACTTGGCGTTGAACCCTGCCGGTGTCGTGCCGACGTTACTGGTCGATGGCGTGCCGCACGGTGAGTCGTCGGCGTTGGCCATGTTGCTGGCGGAGCGGCACGCTGATGCCAAGCTCGCCCCTGCTGTCGGCAGCGAACAGCGAGCGAGTTATCTGCAAAACATGCTGTATTTAGCGAACTCCCTGCAGCCTTTGTTCCGGCAATGGTTTTATCCCGAAGAACATCTTCCCTCCGGCGCCGCGATGGTCAAGGAAAACGCGCGTCTCAGTATTGAATTGTGCTGGGCTCATCTGGATGCCCAACTAGCTGACGGCGGGCCGTACTTGCTTGGCGAACAGTTCAGCGTGGTCGACTTGTATGCACTGACGCTGATGCGCTGGTCGCGCAATATGCCGAAGCCGGCAACCAGTTGGCCACACGTTGCTGCACTCACGACCTTGTTGAAATCGCGCCCATCCTGGAAGCAATTATGTGATTTGGAAGGACTCGTTGAGTGGGCATAAGCCACGCGGCATGACGGACAGCTCACCACTTTCCAACGCTGCCCCAAGCGCCGCCGCGTGGGCCGTCTATTTGCTGGAATGCAACGATGGCCGCGTCTATACCGGCATTGCGCGCGACCCACTAGCGCGCTACGCAAAACACGTCGCCGGCAAAGGTGCGCGTTTCACTCGCTCCAACCCACCCCGGCAACTGCTGGGCTGGCTGTGGGTGGCCGGGCACAGCGAAGCATTGCGGCTGGAATACGCTTGGAAGCAATTACCACGCGAGCAGCGCATTGCCGCGTTAAAAGCCAACAGCTATCACACGCCCGCTGTATCTCAAGACGCGTCGTAGGAGCGCACCCTGTACGCGATGCCTTTCCGGCGACGCTGCATGCAAGGCATTTCGCCGGAAGCACCGAAGACGTCGCGCACGACCGACGGAAGTCTCTCGTGGACAGGGGTGTTCCAACGAAAAATGCACTCCCACCCGATACGCGTCAGACCTCCAATGGCAGCCACAACTGCGCCACGGCACCGTGCGCGTCATCGCGAGCAGTCAGGCTGACCCCACCACCGTGTGCCTCGGCAATCTGCCGAGCCAGCGCCAAGCCAATGCCCGACCCGCCGGGCTTTGTCGTAAAAAATGGCACGAACAAATTGTCACTAGACGGTAGCCCGGGACCATCATCGCGAATTTCGATGGTGACTCGCGTATCGTCGGCGCGCCAGCTCAAGCGCACCTCGCCGCCCGCCTGCAGCGAGGCCTCGACCGCGTTGCGCAGCAGATTGATCAACGCCTGTTCGAGCTGATCCGGATCGACCGCAACCTTGATCGGCTCACCTGCCATCACCGTCACCGCCACGCGCTGATCCAGTCGCGCAACCTTGCTCACCAATTCGCCCAGCTCAACGGTGCGCCGTTGCGGCGCCGGCAGCCGCGCCAGCTTTCCGTAACTGGAAAGGAAGCGCGCTAGCGATCGGGCACGATGGCCGATGACCTCCAAACCACTATTGAAATCCTCGCGCCAATCGTCCGGCAGCGGCTGCCGTTGCAGCAGCGTCGCCAAGGTGCCAGCCATCGACTGGATCGGCGCTAGCGAGTTATTCACCTCGTGCCCGAGCACCCGTAGCAAGCGTTGCCACGCTTGCCGCTCTTCCTGACGCAGCACACGACCAACGTCGTTGATCACCAACAAATGGCCGCCTTTACCGCCACGGCGCAGTGGTGCATGACGAATCTCAAAACGGCCGCTGCGGCCGGGAAACGTGTGGCTAAGCAACTCGCCGGACGGCGCATCCAGCAGCGGCTGCACGCCAAGCTCCTGCGCGGTGCGGCCAAACAATTCATGTCGTTCGGCGTGTAACAGACGCTGCGCCGCGGGATTAAGTAACCGCAGGCGATCATCTTGGTCAAACACCAGTACGGCATTATCCAGCGCCGCCAGGGTTTTGCTAAGCAGGTAGGAGGATTCCTCAAACTGCAGCCGCTCGCTTTGCAGCCGATCGGCCAATGCATTGATGTCGTAAACGACATCGCCAAGCACGCTGTGCTGCGCACCGCGCATGCTGTAGTCACCCTCACGTAGCGCTTCCAGCAGACTAGCCAAGGTATGGATCGGATAAATCAGGCGCCGGTACTGCCACTGCGCTAGCCACCAGGTGCACAGCGCCACCGCCGCCAGCAACAGCCACAGTGCCATACCGGCAGGGTGGCTCCAGAAAAGTGTGGCCAGCAACGCGATAGCGGCAGGCGCTGCCACCAGCAAACTTCCGCCAAGCACGCGCCGTTCGTACGCCGGCATTCGCACCGGTCGGCGTGCCGTGGGCGCCGGCTCAGGGGTTGTCATCGGCTTGCTCGGTACCGTCGCGCAGACCGTGCTTTTCCAGCCGTCGGTACAGGGCTTGGCGAGTAATGCCTAACGCGTCGGCGGCATGTTGCAGATTACCATCGTGGCGCTCCATCGCCCGGCGCACCAACCACGCCTCGGCTTCGTCCAAGG
Source organism: Rhodanobacter sp. (assembly GCA_039924175.1). Lineage (GTDB taxonomy): Bacteria > Pseudomonadota > Gammaproteobacteria > Xanthomonadales > Rhodanobacteraceae > Rhodanobacter. The sequence goes on along the minus strand of JBDTBF010000034.1, from coordinate 14,961 downwards.
TCATCTGCGCAAGGTTGTCATCGGCCTGCGCGCTGGCGCCGAAAGCCAATCCGCCAGCATCAATCTCGTCATGCTCGGCCAGCAGTGCTGCACGTTCCATCAGGTGCCCGAGTTCACGCACGTTGCCAGGCCATGCGTAAGCCTGCAGCGCTCGCTCCGCCGATGGCGCCAGTCGTAGCCCGGAGCGACCATAACGCTTGGCGCTACGCGCGAGACTCGTGCGAGCCAACAACAAAATATCTTCCAGCCGCTCGCGCAACGGTGGCAACCTGATTTCTAGCGTATTTAGGCGATATAGCAGATCACGCCGGAAACGCCCTTCGGCCACTTCTACGGCCAAATCCGCATTGGTTGCCGAGATCAGCCGCACGTTGGCGTGCCGGGTGCGCGAGGAACCGAGCCGCTCGAACTCGCCATCCTCCAACACGCGCAGCAACTTCGGTTGTTGTGACGCGGGGACGTTACCCACTTCGTCCAGAAACAACGTGCCGCCATCAGCCAGCTCGAAGCGCCCAATACGCTCGCTCTTGGCGTCGGTATAGGCGCCGCGCACGTGGCCAAATATTTCAGACTCAAACACCGTCTCGGCGATGCCACCCATGTTGACCTTGATCAACGGCTGCGTCGCGCGCGCCGACAAATCATGCAACTGCTGCGCGGTCACGCCCTTGCCGGTGCCGTTCTCACCCAGGATCAGCACGTTCGCATCACTGGGGGCGATACGGGCAACCATCGCCATTACCCGTCGCATCGCCGGCGATTCGGCGATGAAGTCCGTCGCCTTGTCCGCTTCGTTCAATAACGCATTGGTCGCTTCAAGCCGATGTTCGCGGCGCTCGCCGCGAGCCAGCGCAATCTGCGCGCGCAGCACACCGAGCAGGCGCGCGTTGTCCCACGGCTTCTCGATAAAGTCCGCCGCACCGCGCCGCATAGCCTCCACCGCCAGTGGCACGTTGCCCCACGCAGTCATTACCACCACGGGCATAGCGGGTACGAGCTGGCGCAGCTGCTGCAATAGGGCCAAGCCCTCTTCACCCGACGTCGTGTCGCGCGTGTAATTCAGGTCAATCAGTGCGCAATCAAAGTCGTCACGACGCACCGATTCCAGTACGCCGGTAGGGCCATCCGTACCGACACTTGCGATGCCGTCGGACTTCAACAGCAGTCGCAACGCCTCGCGCACGTCAGCTTGGTCGTCGGCCACCAGCACGGTGGAATTTGATTCGCGCGTCATATCTTTCCACTCGTTCCGAGAACCCGCAGCCTTCAGCATACCGACCCCCAGCCCCGGTAGGAGCGCACCCTGTGCGCGATGCCCTTAGGTACGTCCACGAAGGGCTCGCGCACAGGGTGCGCTCCTACAAAAATATCGCCAAAAATATCTCGTGTTATTCGTAGCGTAGGGCGACCGCCGGATCAACGCGCAATGCACGCAGCAGCGGCACCAAGGCGGCCAGTGCCGACACGCCTAGCAACAACAGCAGCACCGGCACCAACACGGCGGGATCGTGGGCGCGCAGGCTCAATCCCGCACCGGCGAGCAGGTTCGACCACGGCCACGCCAGCACAAAGCCAATGCCCAAACCAATGCCCAACTGCCAGAACAAGCGGCGTCCAACCTGCATAATGATGGCTCCCGCACCCGCCCCGATAGCGCGGCGGATGCCAATTTCGCGGGTGCGCTGCTCCACCGAAAACGCCAGCACGCCATAGAGCCCAGCGGCAGCCAGCAACAACGCAATCAGGCCTAACGCACTGAACACGTCAGCCAACACAGTCAGACCCAGACGACTGATTTTCACTCGACGCGTCTGGCTGAGTTCTTGATACACGGCAGCCTGCGGGTCCACCTCATGCACCGCCGCAGCCAGTCGCTGCGTGTAGGTTGCGGCATCCACATGCGTCCGGACCGCTAGGCCCACGCTGTGCAACGGCGTCGTACCGATTGACTGCCGTAGCGGGATCAACAGTCCCGGCACCGACCGTTCCAGCTGACCGTCCAGTTGCAGCGGTTCTATCACGCCGATAACCGTCAACTTCTCATTCGCCCTACCCGGGTAGAGGACCAGGGTCCGGTTCAAAGGATCTTGATGCGGCCAGAACGCAGCCGCCATCTTGCCGTCGATCACCGCCACCGGCGTGCTAGCGACCGTGTCACGCGCGTCGAAGAAGCGCCCCTGGCGCAGGCGCACTCCGTAGGTCGCCAGAAAGTGCGGATCGACAATACCCATCTGCGCCTCCGGCCAACCGTCCGACGGCTCCGGCTGACCTGGCAACGAAACATCCTCATGACTGCCGAGCACCGCGCTCGGCACGGTGTCTGAAGCAGTAGCGTCGACCACAGCCGGATCGCGGCGCAAGCGCTCGGTCACGTCCTCGAAGAAGGCAATGCGCTGAGCGTCTTTCTGGTACAGCAAGGGTGGCAGCGCGACCTGCGCCGTAAGCACATGGGAAGCGTGCGTCGTACCCACGGTCGGCTGAGTCAGCAGTACGTCCACCGCACGGACGAACATACCAGCGCCAACCAGCAGCACCACCGTCAAGGCTACTTCCGCCACCACCATTATCTTAGCGACATGGGCGAAACCGCCGCCGGAGCCCTTGCCACCATCGCGCAGTGCATCTTGTAGATCAGCCTTCGATGCACGCCAGGCGGGGATGGCACCAGCCAACAGCGTGCTGAAGACGGCGGCAAATACACCAAACGCCACCACCCAGCCATCGATGCCATGATGCAGAAACGAGGCTGAGTACGGATCGTTGGCAACCCAGGTCGCATCCAACCACAGACTGCCTGCGTAAGTGATCGGAAAGGCCACCGCTAAGGCGCCAGCGCCCAACAATAAACTTTCCGCTAGGGCGCCAAGCATCAAGCGTGAGCGGGGGCTGCCCAGCGCACTACGCAAGGCCAGTTCCTGCCGCCGCTGTAAGGTCTGCACTAGTTGCAAGTTGGCCACGTTGATGCACGCCAACAGCAGCACGAGCACGCTAGCGCCGAACATCAACCACACCCAACGCAATAAGTCCGTGGGTATAAAACTCGAGGCCATCGGCCCAACCACCAGAGCTTTTACATGCTGCCCCATCGGCAACGCACGCTGCAACTGCGCCTCCCAGGTATCCAGCTCTGCGCGTGCTTGGCTTAGCTGAATGCCTGGCGCAAGTCGCGCCACGGTGCCGATCGAACGATGTTGGCCAACATCCAGACGCAGCGGCAACCACGCCTGCGTGCCCGTATAAGGAAAGCCAAAAGTCGCCGGCAGTACGCCGACCACCGTGTCCCATTGCCCGTTTACTCGCACGCTGCGGCCGACGATATGTGGGTCGGCGTGAAACACATGCCGCCAGATGGCTTCGCTCAGCAGCACCACGCGGGTTGCGCCAGAGACATCGTCAGCAGGCAGAAACCCACGCCCGAGCAAGGGCTTCACTCCCAACAGCTGCATCATCGACGCGGTCAGCTCGCCACCCTTGTAATGCGTCGCCCCACTGCCATTGTCCAGATTCAGATTTACGGGCGAGTACGCACCCATGAGATCCACACTGCGCAGCTTGCCGAGCAGCTGCAGATATTGATCGCTGTCCAAGCCTTCGATGTTGTTGTTATGCGGCTCGCCAATTGACACCAGTCGCGCCGCTTGTGGAAACGGCAGCGGCTGCAACACCAGATTATTGATGATGCCGAACACAAACAGCACGATACCTAAGCCGACACCCAGCACGGTTACTGACAACAGCGCATAGCCCGGACGCCGCGTCAACCGACGCCATGCTTGGTGAACTTCGCGAATGATCATCGTCATTCTCCGCGTAGGGCACGCATGGGTTGCACCCGGCCAGCGCGCACGGCTGGCCACAAACAGGCCAGCACGCCAGCGCTGGCAAGCACTACGCAAACTCCCAGCAAAGCAACCGGATCAAACGCATTGTGCGCGAGGTCCTGCATCACGGCGCGCAATACTTTCGACAGCGCCAGCGTAAGAACCACGCCGAAGACCAGACCCGCCGCGATCTGCAACAGGCCGCCGCGCAACACCAATCGCGTCAACCGCGCCGGTGACGAACCCAATGCCAACCGCACACCAAACTCACGCTCCCGCGCCGCCACGGCCACCGCCATCACCGCATACAAACCCGCCACCGCGAGCAACAACGCCAGTGCAGAAAAAAGACCAACCAGTAGAAGATTGAGGCGCATATCTGCAGTGGTGTCATGCACGATGCGCTGCATGCTTTGCAGGTTGGCGATGGACTGATTCGGCGCGACCTCGGCGACGGCCTTGTGTACGGCGTCGCGATAGTCATCTGGATTACCGTGCACCTTTAGCGCAAAGCGCAGCGGCTCAAAGCTGCGAAAAATCTGCAGCACGTCATCAGGCACCTGCGCTAAAGGCAAGTACAACACGTCGGGCTGATGGCCCAATGGTCCGTACTGGTGGGTGTCGCCAACCACGCCAACAATGCGCGCTGACCACGCATCCGTACCGCTGCCACGCTGCACTAACTTGCCCAATGCATGGCCGTCGTAATGGTGCTTGGCGAACGCGCGGTTGACGATTGCCACCGCTTCACCACCGTGGATATCGCCTCGATCGAAGCCACGCCCCTGATGCAACGCTATCTGAAACATCGACAAGAACCCCGGCTCGACGCCGTGGTATTGCGCCCCGAAATCCTCCCCGCCGGGAACGTGCATGCCCATATTGAACTGGCCCAACTGATCGCCTGCTGGAAGATTCGTGGCCGCCGTGGCATCGATCACGCCAGGTAACGTACGCAGTCGATTGAGTAGTTGCTTGGACAAGACCTGCACCGCAGCGGCATCCTTGTAGTCCGCCTTCACTGGCGCCAACTCGAAGGTGAAGATACCTTGGCTCGAAAATCCCAGCGGGGTATTGGAAGCCACGTAAAGGGTATGTAGAAACACTCCAGCGGCCGACAACAAGGCGGTGGCCAGCGCTACCTGTGCGACCACCAATACGCGCCCAAGCCGCCCGCCGTGGCGGCTAATACCGGAACGACCACCCTCACGCAGTTCGTCGATCCCCGCCACCGCCCGGCCGCGCCACAAGCCAAGCGCCGTGGCCAATAGCGCACTAACGACACCCAACAGCACGGCTAGGCCCCAGATCGACAAACCGAGATGCAACTGGCCACCAGCAGCCCACTCGGCCGGAATAAAACCCTGCAGCAGCGCCAACCCAAGCGTGGCCAGCAGCATGCCAAACAGCGCACCACCGACGCCGATCAGCAACCCTTCGGCCAGCGCCGGTAGCGCCAGCCGCAGCGCCGGTGCCCCCAAGGCTCCACGCACCGCTACATCGTGCGTGCGCGACAAGGCACGCAACAAAGTCAGGTTGGTCAGATTAACCAACGCGATCAGCAACAGCAGCAACGCACTGACGGTAAACATCAGCAAGACCGGCTTGTCGTCGGCGTGAAGTGTCGCCTTCAGATCGGCAGCGCCGAAGTGGCCACGCATCCAGTAGGTGTTGTTGGCGGCGACATACATGGCGTGCAAGCGCGTATTCACTTGCGCGGAAACGCCGGCCGCCGTTGCGCCATCGGCCAGCCGTGCGATGGCGAAATAGTTGGTACCGTCATTCTGGCTGGCCGGTTCCAACGCCGTTGGCAGCATGATGCGACCTTCGGCGCCGGGAATATTAAAGCCAGCCGGTAGCACGCCAATAATGGTGTGCGGTGCGCCCTCCACCTGCAAAACGCGACCGATCACGTCCGGCTTGCCAGCATACCGTGCCTGCCAAAAACCCCAGGTCAAAATCACCGCGGCCGGACCGTGCGGGCTATCTTCGGCAGCGTTAAAGTTGCGCCCTAGCGTCGGCTGCACACCTAGCGTGGGCAGCAAGCCACGATCCACGTGCAGTGCCGAGACCAACGCCGGCGTACCGTCGCTAGCTATATTCACCGGTGGCGAAAAGCCTTCCACCAAGCCGACCGAGCCGATACCATCCAGCCCCACTATATGTTGGTATTGCTGCGGAGAGACCGAGCTCACTTGACTCCCTTGCAGCGGGCCCAGCGCGACCAACTGCTGCGCGTTTGCATACGGCAGTGGCCTCAACAACACGTTGTCGACCAAGGTGAACACCGCCGCGCACGAGCCCACGCCCAACGCCAACACGGCCACCGCCAGCGCCAGAAAGCCCGGCCGACGCAGACTCGCTCGCCACGCACGCCAGATTTCAGCCAGCCAAATATTCATGCGCCGACATCCACACGCTGACCGATCAGCGCGTCGAGTCGCTGTTCGTCTTCGTGCCGCAAGCGATCGAAGGTTTCTTCGTCAACGACACGGCCGTCGAAGATATGAATTTTGCGTTGCGCCAACTCGGCGTAGCGCGCGTCATGGGTGACCATGCAAATGGTCGCGCCGCTTTTGTGCAGTTCATCGAGCAGGGTCATTACGGCTTCGCCACTGCGTGAGTCGAGGTTGCCGGTCGGCTCGTCGGCGAGCAGGATCGCGGGCTTGCCAACCAGCGCGCGCGCTACGGCCACACGTTGTTGTTGACCGCCGGAAAGTTGGGCCGGGTAATGCCGCGTGCGATGGGACATGCCGACACGTTCCAAAGCCTCCTGCACGCGTGCACGGCGTTCACTTGCATCGATGCCGTTGCGATAGGTCAGTGGCAGCTCGACATTCTCCTGCACGCTGAGGTCGCCAATCAGGTTGAACGCCTGGAAGATGAAGCCGATCTCGGCATTGCGGATGCGGGCACGCGCAGCGGCGTTGAGCGAAGCGACGTCATGGCCGTTCAGTACGTAGCTGCCATCGCTCGCTGTGTCGAGTAGCCCGAGGATCGACAGCAAAGTAGTTTTGCCACAACCGGAGGGGCCGGAGATCGACACGTACTCGCCGCGCTGCACCTTCAAGTGCACATCGCTGAGCGCGTGAGTTTCCACTTCGTCGGTCTGGAAAACCTTGCGGACACCTTGCAAGGCGATGACGTTGGTCGATTCGTTCATGACAACTCCGGATAACATTCGTCGATCGTAGGAGCGCACCCTGTGCGCGAAGCTCTCGTTAGAGGCACGACACGCTCCGGCCTTCAAAGGAAGACGTTCGCGCACAGGGTGCGCTCCTACGGAATTTGATTGGGGTCAAGTGATGCGGTTTCATAATGGTCATTGCACCTTGATCTGGTCGTATTTGTCCCACTGGCTGGTGTCGGACAAGATCACTTTGTCGCCAGCCTTGAGCCCGCGCAGGATCTGCACGCGATCGACCGACGCCGCGCCGATGCGCACCGGTACTCGCGTGGCGACGTTGCCCTTCGGATCAAGGCGAAACAGGCTGATATCGCCATCCGGCTTGGCCAGCGCGGGGCGACCGACCGATAGCACGTTGTGCAGTAACGCGATGCGGATACGGCCGTCCACGGAGAGGTCCGGGCGTGCACCTGGCGGCAATGCGCCCGTCAGTGTGACGTCGACCTGCACGCTGCCATCGCGCACTGCGGGATCGATGCGAGTGACTTTGCCGGCGGCGATACCGTTGTGGGTATCCACGCTGACCGACATACCCATTGCCACGTCTTTGGCCTGCACCTCGGGCACCTGCAAACGTGCAATGAGTACATCGGTGCGGGCGATTCGCGCCAGGTTTGCCCCAGTCGCCACTTGTGCACCTTCCTGCACCGCCACTTCCTGCAACACGCCGGCAATACCGGCTTTGACGTCGAGCGCATCAACCTGTCGCTCACGTAACTGGAGATTGCTTTGTTGTTGCAGCAGGGCCGCTTTCACTGCGTCCATTTGCGCCTGCATATTGCCGCCGAAGGCATGCACCCGTTGCTGCTCGATCTGCATTCTATTTTTTAGTTGTGCCAGCGCAATCTTCCCCTGCTGAAAGGTGACCTGGGGAATCAGGTTTTCCGCAGCCGCCTTGGCGTCGACATCCGCCTTGACCTTGGCTGACGCGTAGTCCGATTGCGCCTGCGCTTCGGCCGAGCGCTCATCCAACAACTGCGACTGCAGCTCCGCCCGCTTCGCGGCAATATCGGCCCGCGCTGCGGCCACTTGCGCCTGGGCGTTGTGCAGACTGTCCTGCACCTCGGGGTTGGATAATTTCATCAGCACGGTATCGGGCTGTACAACCGTGCCAGGCCACACCAAAATTTGCTCCACTTGCGCCGCCGTGGAGGCTGCCAGCCAGCGTGAGGTACGCGGCACCAAGGTGCCGGTCGCCCGCACCTCGCGCAGCATGTCACCTTGCTGCACGGTATCGATCCACGCACTTGAACGATCCACCCGCGGCATCGCCGGCCCGAGCCGCCACAGCAACACGACCAAGGCCGCGCCAACCAGCACGGCCGCGACAACGATCGCGCGCAGGCGGCGGCGTTTGCGAATCTTCAAGCTTGGATTAGCCATATCCATGTGTCTTAAGAGGCAACATGCGTGCCAATGGCGAACAATGGGGCAATAGACGACTTATCAACGAGATACGCAGCGGCCCCGCGCTGCACGACGGAACGAACCGTCCGCTTTCGGATAGCGTCATCCAACAACGGACAGTTGCGTTGGCTGGGAATATTCCCACTGCTCATCTTACCGACGGCGCTACCACTCGCTCATCAAACCGACCCGCGGGAGAACGTACACGGCGCGCGAACGTGCGTGACATCGCAACGAGGCAGCGTCCGTCGAGCGCGCTATAAGTCCTGCCACGACGATAACGAGAACCCGATATGCCAAGATGCCTTGCATCAGACGGCACCTCGTAGGAGCGCACCCTGTGCGCGAAGCTCTTGCCGCGGTGTCATTCCACGAAAGGCATCGCGCACAGGGTGCGCTCCTACGGGCGTATCGAGGAAATTGAAGCTCCAGCGCAGACCATTAACCAGTGTTTTGCAGCCCTTGCGCGACGCCATTGACGCTCGCAACCAGCGCGTTGAGCAAGCTGTCATCCGCACTATCTGACGCACGCCACCGACGCAGCAGATCCACCTGCAGCAAACTCATCGGATCGATATACGGGTTGCGCAGGCGAATGGACGCTGCCAGACGCGGCTCGTCGTGTAGCAAGTCCGCATTGCCTTTGAGCAGCAGCAGTAGCTGCTGCGTCCGTGCAAACTCAGCGCGAATCAAGCCAAAGAACGATTCGTGCAGTGGGCCAGAAAGCTGCGAGAACGCCTCAGCAATATCCAGATCACACTTGGCCAGCACCATCTCCACATCGTTCAACAAGTTATTGAAGAACGGCCAATCACGCGCCATTTCTGCCATCGCCTCGGCACCAAACTCCTGCACGCCACGTTCTAACGCACTACCCAAACCGTACCAACCGGGCAGGATGGAGCGGCATTGGGTCCACGCAAACACCCATGGAATGCAGCGCAAATCCTGCACCCCTTGCATGCTGCGCCGGCTGGCAGGACGGGAGCCCAAGGTCATCTGCTCAATCACATCAATCGGTGTGGCGGTGCGAAAATAATCCACGAAGTTTTCGCGTTCGACGAAGGCACGATAGGTTTGTCTGCTGTAGCCCGACAACGCCGTCATTTGCTCGCGCCAACGCGCTTCGCGTGAGTCGCTGTCGCGCGGACGCAACGATGCGCGCAATACGGCGCCCACGGTCTGCTCCAGATTACGCAGTGCCAACGCACGAATGCCGTATTTGCGATGAATCACTTCGCCTTGTTCGGTGATGCGTAACACGCCAGCGACCGAGCCGCGCGGCGAGGACATCAATGCCGGCATCATGCGCGTGCCCCCGCGACTGGCAGAGCCGCCACGGCCGTGGAAGAACGCCAGCGATACATCCGCTGCCTGCGCCACCTCCAGTAATTCCACTTGCGCACGCTGCAAGCTCCAACGTGAAGCCAGCGTGCCACCATCTTTGCCACTGTCCGAATAGCCAAGCATCACCCATTGCTGCTGGCCGCGCGTGGCCAAGTGTTCGCGATACACCGGGTCAGCCAATAACGTACGTAAGGTCTCGGGCGCGTGTGCCAGATCATCGATCGTCTCAAACAGTGGCGCGATATCCAGCGGCACGGCCTCGTCTTCCAGCATGCCGCCGTAACGCGCCAACGCCAACACCGCTAAAACGTCGGCGACCGAGCGCGCCATGCTGATGACGTACAAACCGATGGCCGCCTTACCGTACAGCTCACCGACGTCCTGCAAGGTAGTAAACACCTCCTGCAGCACGCTGGCGGCGCCGCTGCTTTCGACATCGAACGCACGTTCACCGCTAGCATACGGACGAAGTCGCTCAGCTTGATCAGCCGGCTCGCGCTCGCTCCACTTCGCATCGTCTAACAAGATATTTAGGGCATCGTCGTGGACGCGCGAATCTTGCCGAATATCGAGTCGCGCCAAGTGGAAGCCAAAGGTGCGCACACGCCAAATCAAACGCCCAACGGCGTAGGCGCCGGCATGCAACCCGCGATGATTAACCAGGCTGCGCGCGATCAACTGCAGGTCTTGCAGCAGTTCGCTGGCGGACGCGTAACCATCGGGCTGATCGTCCTCCGTCGCGCGCAGACGCGCGCCCATCAAATCAAGAAAGTTGCGATAGGGCATATCGGCATGGCGCGGTCGGATTTCCGCCGCAGCCGCCGGAAAGCGCTCTCGATAGTCGGTCAGTCGCGCGGTTACATCAGCGGCCACAGCCACACGTCGACCGGTTTGACTAAGCACCTGCGCCAACGCCGACACCTCGGCGAGATAGCGCTCGATCACGTGGGTGCGCTGCGTCGCCAAACTCGCAGCAATAGTGTCGGCACCGACGTTAGGATTGCCATCCATATCACCACCGACCCAGGTGGCGAAGCCAAGCAGCGGCGGCAGCGATACGGCGACACCATAGACCTCTTGCAGCGCCGCACTCAACGCCTCATAGAATGCTGGCACTACGCGGTAGATCGGGTTGGCCAGATAGAAATCGACGTGATCATGTTCGTCCTGCACCGTCGGCTTGATCGCAGACGCCTCGGAGGTTTGCCAGCCCGCACTAAGCGCCATACTGATGCGCTCGTCATCTGCCGCACACTCTTGCGGCGTGCGACTGCTGTCAAAGCCATCGGCCAGCGCCGTGACAATCGCGCTCTCCTTTTCCAACAGCGAACGGCGCACGGCCTCGGTCGGGTGCGCGGTAAATACCGGCTCGACGTGTAGTCGCTCTAGCCAATCGATCAATTCGTCGGCACCGACATCTTGCGTCTTCAACTGCATCAACACTGCCAGCAATGATTCCGGCTGCGGCGCATCAACGGCCTGTTGATAGTCGCGACGACGGCGAATGCGATGCACGCGTTCGGCAATGTTCACCACTTGAAAATAGGTGGAAAACGCGCGTGCCAACGCCTCGGCGTTTGCTGGGGTGAGATCAGTCAAAAACGCGCTCAATGGCGCCAGTGGCGCAGCGTCCTGCCGCCGCGCGATCGCCGCTGTGCGTATGCGTTCGACGGTGGCGAGAAACTCCGCCGACACCTGCTCGGCCAGCATCTTGCCTACCAAGGTACCCAGCCGCCGCACGTCGTCACGTAGCGGTGCATCCGGTTCGGCTAATTCAGACGTATGCATTAGATCCATGGGGGCAAGTCCGGCAGCAAGTGGTGCTGCAAGCCTAGCTTAGGAGTCTGTCGGACTTTGGTCGGCCGGCCTGCGAATCCGCCTGTGTGGTCCATATTTGCGTTGATTCTTGGTCCATAGAACCACGCTGGACCGGGGAATCATCACAAATCTGTCGTCACACAGCCGAATTCTCGCCTCGACCACCAAAGCCCGCCAGACTCCCAAGAGGCATGAGTCGCACGTCAACCCAACCACAACAAAAGCTGAGGGTTAACCACACCGACGGAAGACGACAAGCCACGGCAACCGTTACAATGACTGGCTTGCCCTGTCCGCCGAGGGGCGCTGCGACCGTTCGTGATCGAGACCATCCGACTTCATGCGCAACGGCCAGGCTCGGCGCGACACGTTTCACAACGGCGCTCATTGCTGCATGCGATTTATTTCGCGCCGAACCCGGCCACAACGGTCGGACGCCAACATTACGCCCGGAGACTCTTTAATGAATGCTGTTACTCAAAACCCTGCCGCACAGGATTTCAACGTGCGCGATATGTCGCTGGCCGCGCTGGGTCGCCGCCGCATTCGTATGGCCGAAGAAGAAATGCCCGGCCTGATGCAGATTCGCGCGCGCTACGCGCCGCTGCAGCCACTGAAAGGCGTGCGCCTGTCCGGCTCGCTGCACATGACCAAGGAAACTGCCGTACTAATCGAAACGCTGGCGGCACTGGGTGCTTCGGTACGCTGGGCTTCCTGCAACATTTTCTCGACGCAAGACGACTGCGCCGCCGCCATCGCGGCCGATGGCATTCCGGTGTTCGCCTGGAAAGGCGAGACGCTGGAAGAATATTGGGATTGCACGCTTAGCATGCTGACTCATCCTGGCGAACTTGGCCCGCAGTTGATCGTCGATGATGGCGGCGACGCCACCTTGCTGATTCACAAGGGTGTCGAGCTGGAAAATGGTTCGGACTGGGTCAACAGCCCAGGCGCCAACCACGAAGAGCAGGTCATCAAGGATCTACTGAAGCGTGTCGCCAAAGAGCGTCCTGGCTTCTGGAAGAAAGTAGCGGCTGACTGGAAGGGTGTTTCCGAAGAAACCACCACCGGCGTGCATCGCCTGTACCAGATGATGGAAGCCCATACGCTGTTAGTGCCGGCCATCAACGTCAACGATTCAGTGACGAAAAGCAAGTTCGACAACCTGTACGGTTGCCGTGAATCACTGGCCGATGGCATCAAGCGCGCGACCGATTTAATGGTCGCCGGCAAGGTCGCTGTGGTGTGTGGCTATGGCGACGTCGGCAAGGGCTGCGCGCATTCGTTGAAGGGCTTCGGCGCACGCGTCATCGTCACTGAAATCGATCCGATCAATGCGTTGCAGGCGGCGATGGAAGGCTTCCAGGTCACCACCATCGAAGAGACCTTGGGCACGTCGGACATTTACGTCACCACCACCGGCAATCTCGACATCATCACGCTGGAACATATGGCGGCGATGAAACACAACGCACTGGTGTGCAACATCGGTCACTTCGATAACGAAATTCAAGTCGATCGCCTGAACACCGCCAAGGGCGTCGTGCGCGAAACGATGAAGCCGCAAGTGGATCATTACACCTTCCCTGATGGCCACAGCATCTACTTGCTGGCTGAGGGCCGTTTGGTCAACCTGGGTTGCGCCCATGGCCACCCGAGCTTCGTGATGTCCAACAGCTTCTCCAACCAGACGCTGGCGCAGATTGACTTGTGGGCCAACAAAGACGTCTACGAGAAAACCGTTTATCGCCTGCCGAAAAAACTGGACGAAGAAGTGGCGCGACTGCATCTGGAACAAATCGGCGTCAAGCTCACCCGGCTCACGGCTGAGCAAGCGGCCTATCTCGGCGTCGACGCTGATGGCCCGTACAAGCCGGAGCATTACCGCTACTGATCCAACGTAGCGACGAAACGTCGTTGCGAATACGAAAAGGCCGGAACGCGAGTTCCGGCCTTTTTATTGGGTGACCGTGAACCATGGCATTCGCTTGGCCGTGTCATGAACGCTTGATGTGTATCTCACGAAGGGTGCATTACGCTGCTTCATCTCGTTTGCGTATCGATTTTTTCAGCACCAGTTGCCATGTGCTTCTACGCTCTTGCTGCGCAACTCCACGTGTACGTTGCGTCGCTTTCCGCATATGCGTGGCACCGCTTTCCACACACTAAATGCTGCCGCCTAAACGATTACCGCGTCATTTCTCGTAGGAGCGCACCCTGTGCGCGATGGCTCTTGAGACGCGTCATTCGAAGGCAATCGCGCACAGGGTGCGCTCCTACGAATCGCTGCGATGTTTCGCGTGCGATGGATGTAATAGACACTGTGGCTGTCGCATCACACCTTGCGATACAGCAGATCCCACACGCCATGACCAAGGTTTAAACCGCGTCGCTCAAAGTGTGTTTCGATGCGCCACTCGGGTTTCTCGGCATATTGACCCGGCCCCACCTGGTTACGCCACGCCGGCGCCGCTTCCAACACGTCGACCATGTGTTCGGCATACGCCTGCCAGTCGGTAGCCAGATGCAATAAGCCATTGGACTGCATGCGTGATGCCAGCATGGCAACAAAATCCGGCTGAATCAGGCGCCGTTTGTTGTGGCGTTTCTTGTGCCACGGGTCGGGAAACCAGACGCGCACCTCGGACAAGGTCCCCGGTGCCACTTCGTTCTCCAACACTTCCACCACATCGTGCTTGTAAATCCGCACATTGCTGGCGTCGCGCGCGGCCAGCGCATTCATCAAGCGGCCCACGCCGGGACCGTGAACCTCGACACCCAGAAAGTTGCGTGCGACATCGTGCTCACTAGCCCACGCCAGCGCCTCGCCATTACCGAAACCAATCTCAAGGACCAGTGGCGCGACCCGCCCGAAGTCGCCGGAATAGTCACGAATGGTGCCGTGATAATCGATACCGTAGCGCACCCAATACGTATCAAACGCGTGCTGTTGCGCCGGTGTCATGCGCCCTTCGCGCAATACGAAACTGCGAATACGGCGCAGGTTGATGGGGCTGAAAACGTCGATCTTGTCGTTCATGCGGTGCAGGCAAACCGAAGGGAGAGACAGCCTACACGAGGCGCGCCTGCATAGATAACCTGTGGCACTCAGCGCTGCGTGCAACGCAGCACCCAGCCCCATGCGTGCCGATCCGCTCGCTCGGTCGCGACCATGTGCCATTCGGCGACGGCACCGCCGTACACTTGCTGCAGGCGCTGGCTTGACGTCTCGACCGAGCTCGCAACAGGCGAAAGGTGGCCGTCAAACTTGGTCGCAGCACGCGCTGCATCCCGCAACGCGTGCTGCGACCCTTTCGTTATTGCTGGGCGCTCTCGTCTTCTTTGACCCCGCGTCCATTTTTCTTGTGCGAAGGTCGTGCC
>JBDTBF010000033.1:0-8362 GCA_039924175.1 Rhodanobacter sp. | reverse complement strand
CGCCCGTGATGCCGGTGCCCGTGATCGAGCTAGTCAGATCAATCGATGCGGCCGTGTTGTACGGCGTGCTTACCGCTTTCGCGGCAGCTGTCGGCGCAGCCGGCAAGCCCACCGTGATCGACACCGTGGCCGGCGCCGAGGTGCCGCCGGCATTCGTCGCCATGTAGGTGAAGCTGTCTGCACCACCGTAGTAAGTGGCCGACGGCGTGTACGTCACCGTTTCGCCACTGACCGACACCGTGCCATGCGTTGGCGCTGAAGTGCTGATAGCCGTGATGCCCGCGCCGGTAATCGAACCGGACAGATCAATCGAGGCTGCCGTGTTGTACGGCGTCGACACCGACTTTGCTGCAACCGTCGGGATCGCAGGCAAGCCCACCGTGATCGTCACCGTTGCCGCAGTCGACACACCACCAGCGTTTTCTGCCGTGTAAGTGAAGCTGTCGGTACCACCGTAGTAAGTCGACGACGGCGTGTAAGTTACCGTTTCCCCACTGACCGACACCGTGCCATGCGTTGGCGTCGAGGCACTGATGCTGGTGATACCGGCACCGGTGATTGAGCTGCTCAGGTCAATCAACGTGGGCGTGTTGTACGCCGTCGTTACTGACTTGTCGGCCACCGTCGGAACGCTAGGCGTGCCCACCGTGATCGTCACCGTTGCCGCAGTCGACACACCACCAGCGTTTTCTGCCGTGTAAGTGAAGCTATCGGTACCACCGTAGTAAGTCGACGACGGCGTGTAAGTTACCGTTTCCCCACTGACCGACACCGTGCCATGCGTTGGCGTCGAGGCACTGATGCTGGTGATACCGGCACCGGTGATCGAGCCGGCCAGGTTAATTGACGCTGGTGTGTTGTATGGCGTGCTCACCGACTTGTTGGCAACAGTCGGTGCCGCTGGCGTGCCCACGGTGACGCTGATCGTAGCGGCACTTGAGGTACCACTCCCATTGGTGGCGGTGTAGGTGAAACCGTCGCTTCCGGAATAGCCAGACGTGGGCGTGTAAGTGATGCTTGTGCCGCTTGCCGTCGCCGTGCCGTGCGCTGCGCTCGATGCAACCGCTACCGAAGTTGCCGTGCCGCCGCCGAGGTTCAGAGTGATCGGATTGTTGGTGCTATTGAAGGCCACCGTTGCGATAACGTTATTGGCGACCGGTGGGGCTAACGGGGTCACGCTATTTGACGGGGCCGAAGCTACGCCTGTGCCGATCGCGTTGGTTGCCTTCACGGTGAAGGTATAGCTGGTGCCGTTGGTCAAACTAAGCACCGTACACGGCGAGCTGGCACAGGTGCCGGTCACGGCGTCGGGATTGCTGGTCACGGTGTAGCCGGTGATCGGCGAGCCGCCGTCGCTAGCCGGAGCGGTGAAGGCCACCTTGGCCAAGGCGCTGCCGGCAGTAGCGGTACCGATGGTCGGCACGCCCGGCACAGTTGCGCCGCCGGTGATGGTGACGTTGAAGACGACCGGCTCGGGGCCATGGCCGCGATAGGCTGGGGTAGTGAACGTGTCCGTTGTACCCGTTCCGTCGTTCGTGTACTTCAACCAATTAATAGAGCCAGGACCGGTGAAATCGGGGCCAGTGGTAGTGTCAGTGCCGTGCATTGGCGGGATCGTGTCATTGCCCCAGCCAGCGAAACTAGCATCATCGCCTGCGCACTTGATCATCACGCTGCCACCGGAGGCGACGGTCACGTTCACCGGACTCACACAAACGGCCCAGGTTTGTCCACTGAACCCTGTCAGCAGCAACAGCAGCGCTACCAGCCAGCGCCATCCCAATAGCCGCACGGCTCGCTGTGCACGAACCGCTCCAGATCCATCCGTCATGGTCTGCTGCATGTCATTTCCCTTTGCGTCTGTTTGATAGCGGACGTTGTCACGTATCAACCGCATTGCGCGAAAGAATCCCCATCGTGCATTGCGTGGATTTTCCCTTGATCAATGTCATGACGGGTTGCGTCGAGTCCGTTTAAACAATGATCCGTATAAACGACGAGCGTCAGTCATTCCCCCTGTTGCGGCTTCTATTTAAGCAAGAACCTGCGCCCATTGAAAGTAGTTTGGCAATAAGTTGCACTGGCAAGAAAACGGCTGGCGGACCCTGTCAATCTAGACAGTGTTGGGAGTAAAAATACTGGGGTAGAGTAGACCGCCCGTGTCGCAGGCCAACAACGCCAAGGACACGCTTCGGGGAATAGCAAATGAGTGATTACTTCATCGGTCAGATCATGCTGACCGGGTTTAACTTTGCGCCGCGAAACTTCGCCCTGTGCAACGGCCAGCTCATGCCTATCGCGCAGAATCAGGCACTTTTCGCCCTACTTGGCGTCCAATACGGCGGTGATGGGGTGCGGACTTTTGCCCTGCCCGACCTGCGCGGACGGGTGCCGCTCAACAGTGGTGCTGCCACCGGCGCAAATTATTCGGCAGGCGACGCAGGCGGTGTGCCTAGCGTTACTCTAAACAACGCGAACCTGCCGATACATAACCACGGCATGCTGGGTACCAGCACGGCCGGTGCCGCCAAAACGCCAACCGGAGCTTTGTACGGCAACACTTCCGGCACGGAAGCCTTGTACGCGCCGTCGTCGGGTGCGCAAGTAGTACTGGCGCAACAGAATCTTGGCGCTGTCGGCGGCAACCAGCCGCACAACAACATGCAACCCTACGAGGTTGTTAGTTTCGCGATTGCACTGACCGGAATCTTCCCATCCCGCGGCTGATGCGACCCGCCGCCGCGTGCGGCCAAACCAGAACGGAGTCTTGTCATGAGTGAACCTTTTGTTGGAGAGATTCGACTGTTCGGCTTTCCGCGCATTCCGAACGGCTGGCTCCCTTGCGATGGCGGCGTATTATCCATCGCACAATACGATGTCCTTTTCGCCTTGATTGGTACGACCTACGGTGGCGACGGCGTAACGAGCTTCTCCGTACCAGACCTGCGCGGTCGCGTGCCGGTACACCAAGGAGTTGGGCCCGGATTGCCGGAGATGGTCATCGGCATGTCCTCCGGCAGCGAGACGGTGACGCTGTTAGCGACCGAGTTGCCGAATCACACGCATCCCATGCAGGCAACCTCAGCTAACGCCAATACCTTCGTCCCTGGATCGGCGGTGCAAGTTGGCGCACTTGCCAACGACAAGATGTACACAACCGACATCGCCGGGGCCACCCCATTACCGATGAACCCAACCGCAGTCTCAGCGGCCGGCGGCAATCAGCCACACGACAATCTTATGCCAACGCTGACGGTGTCCTATTGCATCGCCTACTCCGGCATCTATCCATCACAAAATTGATTTGGCGCGGGCCTGCGCAGGCTGTAATGCAGCGGTCAAAGCTCGCACGGGAGAATCAGCATGACCACACCTTTTGTTGGTGAAATCCAGTTGTTCGGCTTTAACTTCGCGCCCTATGGGTGGGCGTCTGCCAATGGCGTACTACTGCCCATAGCGCAGAATACCGCCCTGTTTTCGTTGCTGGGTACAACTTACGGCGGTAACGGGCAGACCACCTTTGCGTTGCCCAATTTCGTGGCAAGGGCCGCCTGCAATCAAGGCCGCGGACCAGGCCTCACGCCGCGAACCATGGGCGAGACGTTTGGCGAAAACAGCGTCACCTTGCTGCAATCGGAGATGCCTACACACTCTCACAATCTGCAGCTGCTGCGTCCATCTGACCCCAGCAAAATGGTTGCCACGCCGTCGACCGGCAATGCGCTCGCACCGCCAGAAGGGCGCTCGACCTTCGCGTTTGCTGCGGGGGCAACAGCCAATGCATCCTTTGCCGGCACCGCGATCGGGCCCGCTGGCGGTTCACAGCCACACGAGAATCGCCAGCCGTATCTAGCGGTTAATTTCTGCATCGCGTTGACCGGCGTGTACCCCAGCTTTTCTTGATGCTAGTTACCACACCGGACTTCCCGGTCGACCGTGCAGATATCACACAGGTAGCGGCCGAACTGAGCCGGGCTGGTGTGATGCTACGCCGTGCGAAAGCAGCCGACATATTGTTTCTGCGGCAGCTGTATAGCGAGACTCGCGCGGCCGAACTGGCAGTCTTCGGCTGGTCCGAAACGGCACGCACGCAATTTCTGAATAGTCAGTTTGATCTGCAGCATCGGCACTACGTCAACCATTACGCCGACGCCGATTTTTTGATGTTGGAACAAGATAAAAAAGTAATAGGTCGGCTTTATCTGCAGCGCACCGCACCAGATTTTTTAATCGTCGACATCAGTTTGTTGCAACGTGCGCAAGGCACGGGCATTGGCAGTCGACTCATCGTTGCGGTGCAGAAATTGGCAGCGGCTGCTGACTGTGGCGTGCAGTTGCACGTCGACCGGCGCAACCTAGGCGCGCAACGACTCTATCGACGATTAGGTTTCGTGCTGGTTGATCATGAGACAGCACAGGCGTACCTGCGCATGCAATGGCGCGCCAATGCGCTGGCGCCACTCACGCATTAGCTTCGCTTAGTTGAAGACAGCCTGATAAAGAAACCCGTCACGGTCGCGAGCGATGGCGGTCAGGAAGATACCAAACTCGCCGGTAGCTTCGTGATGCATGTTGTAAATGCGCTGAGGAAACACGATCGCCGCTTCGTTGCGAAACAGTAGCGAAAACGGATGCCGGCTCTGGTCAACCAGCGCCGGCTGGTCCAGCGGCCGCGCCTCCACCAGCACGAACGGCGCACGGGACTCCGCCACGTCAACTATAAATATCTGATTGAGTTGCCCGGCAAAATGTTCCAGCTGCAAAATCTGCATGCGCGACTTCCTCTATAAGTTTCACAGCATGCCCATTGACGCGGTCGGTTTCAATCCTCTCACAGGCGTTGCGTGACCAACCGCTTTGATACACGGCAAAAGGAAACTTTAGTGGAACTCGCTAACCGGAAGCACGCAGTAACCACATGGATCTCGTGCATACCATCAATCGCCACTAGCCACGATCGGTGAGTCCCATGAGAGCGACTCCGCTGCCGCCAGTAAACAAAAATTGCGCCAACGACGACGGAGCTTGAGCCACCTATCGCAGTATTTGGGTACCCTAGTAAAGGTGCTCAATGACGGCCGCCGCCCTCCCGCACTTTGCCGCGAAGCACGCGTTACGAATGCGCGGTGTAGAACAGCACCACCGGAATCATGATGGCGGCACCAGCCAGGACAAAGCGTTGGCTGGATGACGGTGAAGCAGCGGCCCGGATACTCATGCTAGGCGACACGATGTTGGGCCACACGACGACGAGGCCGAGGAAACCCAGTGCAAAGAGGCACCATGCCAGCACGCACGGCGCCACCTCGCGATGGGCCAGTGCGGCGCCACAGCGACGAGACCACCACGACGTTAAGGATCGGCACGGGTGACAAGTGCAGGAAGCCCGGCTAGGTGAATCCGCGCACCATCAAGCGTGAATCCAAAAATGGTAGCCATCCACTAACCATAAGCATGAAGGCGATCACCGCCAGCATCAGCGGCCGCGTCAGCTTGCGTGCGATGCGTTGGGGACGGCCATCCGTTTTCAGTACCAACCACGTCGCACCCAGCGCGCCGTAGCCAAAGTAACCATCAACGTTTCGCCAGCAGCGCCTCGATCTGTGCAACTTCTTTCGGCATGGCCGCGCTGAGCACTTCGTGGCCGTCTTGCGTCACCGCAACATCGTCTTCAATCCGGATGCCGATGCCGCGCCAACGCTCAGCAACACTGTGATCATCGGGCGCCACGTACAAGCCAGGCTCCACCGTCAGCACCATGTCTGGCTCCAAAATGCGCGACTCGCCGTCGACGCGATAATCGCCCACGTCATGCACATCCAGCCCTAACCAATGGCCGGTTTTAGCCGGAAAGAAACGTTGGTAACTGCCGTCAGCAATAACCGAGTCGGCACTTCCTTTGAGCAAGCCAAGCGCACACAGACCCTCGCTGAGCATGCGTACCGCCATCGTATGGGCGGCATTAAATGGACGTCCAGGCCGCACCTCGTCGATCGCCGCAAGTTGTGCGGCCAGCACCACTTCGTAAAGTGCTCGCTGCTCGCGGTTGTAATGGCCGTTGACCGGAAAGGTGCGACTGACGTCAGATGCATAGCAGTCCCATTCCGCACCAGCATCGATCAGTAATAGCTCGCCGGCGCGCAACGGCGCGCGCTTGGCTTGATAGTGCATGACGCATGCATTAGCACCCGCCGCAACAATCGGCGGAAACGATGGCACGGCACCATGACTGCGCATGACACGCAACAACTCGGCCTCGACTTCATATTCGTGTCGCCCCGGCGTCGCTACGTGCAACGCCGCCAAATGTGCCTCGACCACCAAGGCCGCCGCCGTGCGCATCAACTTCAACTCGGCGCGCGATTTGTACAAACGCAAATCGTGCAGCAAATGACCTAATGCCACAAATTCTTTTGGCACCACACCGCCACCGCGAAGCTGACGCAAGCGGCGCATCCAAGCCAGCAAGCGTGCGTCGAAATCAGGCTCACGCCCGAAATGACAATACACACGGCCACGCCCTTCGATCATGCTGGGCAAAATGTCGTCAATATCGTCGATAGGGAAAGCATCATCCATACCGTAGTCAGTCACGGCGCGCTCGGTGCCAATCACCGGACCATGCCAACGTTCGCGCAGCGGGTCACGCTCACGACAGAACAGCACGACCTCGCCATGTTGGCGGCCGGGCAGCAGCGCCATAATCGCGTCCGGCTCAGGGAAACCGCCGAGATAATGGAAGTCCGAATCTTGCCGATACGGCCACGCCGCATCGGCGTTGCGCATGCGCTCGGGTGCCGCGGCTACCAACAGCACGGCGTCGTTGCCTGCCATCTGCATCAGCTGACGGCGGCGGCGCGCAAACTCGTCAGCGGCAATACTCAATGCAAGGTGTCACTGGCCGGTGCGTGGTACGCCGTGCATTCAGTGTGCAACAGCATCGCGCCGACGCGGACAAACTCCTGCACTTCAATCAATGCATCTTCATCTTCGTCAACGTTGTCGAAATCAAACGACGACGCGGCGATGGCACCAAGATCATGCAGCACCTCTTTCGCCTCATCGGTTAATTGCGCATGCGCCGGTGTGCCGGCTAGACCAAAGCCGCCGAGGAAACCACGACACCAATCGACCAGGCCGTCAGCGCGTTCGTCCAGCGGGCGATCATCTTCAGGCAGTAGCGGTTCGAAGCCCATTTCCGGGTCAGCCAAGGCCGCCTCGCTCTGCCGCGTCAAGTGGTCTAATAGCGCCTGATCATCCGCTGTGGGCGCCGTAGCTTCGCCATCCAGCTGCAGCGCCGCCAAGATGGAGCTGCCACGCAACACGCCACCCGCAGCAAGGTAGCCACATAGCGACCCATGCATTTCGCTGGCCGGCGTACCTAAATGCAGACGCATAATCAGCGCGTCCAGTTGGTCATGACTGACGTCGTCGGTGGCCGACATGGCGCACTCCATTGAAAGAATGAGCGAGAGTTTAATGCAGCTACCGCAACAACTGCCGCAACGCGTCGAATGGGTCGCTGCTTTGCGGTCACGTACTGGTATAGTTTCGCGCATGGATATGCCTGATGCAGCCCACGACGAAATTGTTGCCTTGAGCGAGCAGTTTGACCGCTTGCTGGAACATGTGCGTCGGCTTAACGAAGAAAACCGCAGCTTGCGCCAAAGTCAGGAACAACTATCCGGCGAACGCGCCGGTCTGATGGAACGCAACGAGCAAGCCCGCAGCCGCGTCGAAACCATGATCCAGCGGCTGAAATCGCTAGAGAACAACGGTTGATGAACACGCCTGCCAACGATCCAGTCGCACTGCGACTGATAGACCGCGAATTCTTGATCGCGTGCTCGCCAGAGGAGCGTGAGGGTTTGCTTGAGGCGGCCGGCTTTCTTGATCGCAAGATGCGCGAACTGCGCGCCAATGCACGCGCCCCCAGCTTCGAGCGTTTGGCTGTACTGACCGCCATCAGCGTGGCGCATGAACTGATCACGTTACGCAAAAAGCACGACTCGCAGGAACAGCGTCTCGGCGACGGCTTGGCCGCACTGCGGCACAAGTTGGAGCTGGCTTTTGATAGCGACCTGCTCAAACGCTGAAACACCATTCAGTTAGGACACCAAGGCGGCGCATTCGCTGGCAAGCGCTTGGGCAAGCACCTAGAATGGACCTTGGCGTTTTCTGCGATGTGCGCCAGCACACTCTACATTTGCCTTGTTCCTACATACGGCCCCGGGGCGGCTTAACATCGGTTGTTGTGCATGTCCGCCACGTGCGGAAAGCCTGGATGCCATGTAGCCCTCCCACCTGATCCTCTTGGATCAAGGTCGTTCAGTGGGCAGCGGCATTGCGGTTAACGCCACTT
>JBDTBF010000032.1:0-2749 GCA_039924175.1 Rhodanobacter sp. | reverse complement strand
AACGTGTTCTTTGTTGCGCCGGGTCGCTGGGATCTGTATCGCTGCGCGCAATGCGAATGCGCTTATCTGGACCCACGCCCGAATGAGGCGAGCATCGGCAAGGCTTACGAGGTTTATTACACGCATGACGGTGACGCGCCCCGGCCTGCGGCAGGTGCCAGCAGGGAACAGCGCTTGAAGCTGGCGTTGGTCAACGGCTATTTGAATGCGCGTTATGGAACCCGACGTCAGCCGGCGAGCAAATTTGGAGTGCTGCTGGCTGGGCTTTTGCCGCGGCAACGGCAGAAACGTGATGCCGCATTTCGTTTCTTGCCAAAGCCAAGCGCGGGCCAGAAGCTGCTTGATGTGGGCTGCGGCAATGGCGACTTTTTGCTGAACGCTCGCGATGCCTGTTGGGACGTGGTGGGGATTGATTCCGATCCGAAGGCCATCGAGATCGCCACGCAGCGTGGTCTCAATGCCCGTGTTGGTTCCATCGACTTGTTCGCCGATCAATTCCAGTGCTTTGACGCCATCACACTGAGCCACGTGCTGGAACACTTGCATCAACCAAAGCAGGCCATTCTCGCGGTGCACCGGCTGTTGCGGCCGGGTGGGATCATTTTCGTCGACACGCCGAATATCAACAGCCAAGGTGCGACGCTGTGGGGAAAGGATTGGCGCGGTCTGGAAGCACCACGACATCTGGTACTTTTCAGTACGACCGGATTAGTCGAGCTGCTGCAGTCGGTGGGTTTTGTGAGCGTCGAGGCGAAGCGGCGTACAGCGGTCAGAAAATCCATTTATCTGGCCAGCCTGCGCATGCAAGCAGGGAGGTCTCCGTATGACCGTCGTCCGTCGAAATTACCCTTGCTGATGCGGATCAAGTTGACCTGCATGGCCGCGCGCGCTGACGATGACGAGTTTCTGACGTTTCTTGCGCGCAAGGCTGGCGAATAACGACAGTACCGGTGGGCGTCGATCCGCTTCAGCGCCACCCGGCATGAGTTGTCGATTTTCATTTGAACGCGGTTGTGCCAGCTTCCCTGCCGGCGCCTCCGCGGTTGACGATTCAATGTGACGTCGTCGCTTATATGTCTTCGGCACGAAGATTTCGTGAAGGTGGCTGACTGAGCGTCACGGCTTCACAAAGCGCAACGTCATGCGGTCCGATTCACCAATGGTCTGCATCGCCGCGTGCTCGCTTTCCGGGCCGGCGAGATTGGGTGGCAGGCGGTGCACGTTGACGTCTTCGGGATCCTTCGGGTTGGCGTTGATCTGCGACACGCCGGACAAGCGGAAGCCGGCATTGAGCCCAGCTTCAATCAGGTAATCCTCAGGAATGCGATGCAGAGTCTTCGCGCTTTCGATGGCGTCTGAAAACGGTTTGGCGCGATGCTCGGTCAAGCCGAATACACCACCGGGTTTGAGTACCTTGAAGGCTGCCGTGAACACAGCGGCAAGCGTGGTTGGATTGTTGTTGAGCCAGTCGTGCGTGTTACGAAAACTGACGACCATATCAGCCGAATGGTCGGCGCCCAGGTTCACTTGATACGGTGGTGCGAACGGTACGATCTTCGCGATATTGCCGTACACGGCAGGTGTCGCCTTGATCTTGGCGGCAAATGTTTTAGATGGCGGCGCGGCTTCGATGAGGTGACCGTGATCGTGCAGGAACGGCGCCAGTATTTCCGTGTACCAACCGCCGCCGGGTTCCAGCTCAACCACGGTCATGCCGGGTTGAAGGCCGAAGAATTGCAGCGTCTCGACCGGATGGCGAAAACCGTCGCGCGCCTTGTGTTCGGACGAACGCCAGGTGCCGTTCACCGCGGCGTGTAGCGCTGCCGTGGTGGCCGCTGGGGGCGGTGACGGAGGCGGTGCGGTGGCAGCGCTGGCGCCGAGCGGGAGCCAGAGCGCAGCAATCAAGAGTGCAGCGAGTGTGCCGGTTCGATCGAACATGGGGTAGCCCTCGTGGCGGTCAGAGCCCAAGGGTAGCGCGAAAGAATCCGCTTACGGGGATTCATGCTGCCGTCAAGTGCTCGACTTCGACGCGTGCTGGCGTCGAGTCGGTTGAGAAGTTGCTGCGCCGCTAGTGACTGGCGCGCGGACGCAACGTCAGGGTGTGCTTGGTTTTGCCAGGTAGCAGCGGGGTGGGCCGACCTTTCACCCAGTCCGCGTGCCCTGCGCCAAAGTACGGTGACAACGGGTTGTCGCTTTGGCCGCCGGGCATTTCCAGAATGCCGTTGGCTTCGTGGCCGGGTGCGACATTCATCCGTTCCGAGGCGCCAAAGGCGGGAGCAGCGACGCGTGGCATGTCGTTGTCGCCGGCCTGCGGTTGGGCGGGCATGTCGATGAAGTACGCGAGCCAGCCGGGCAGCGCAGCGGAGAGTGGATGGTTGATCGCGCTGCGGTTGTGCTTGCCCCATTGCTGGGCGGCGAGGCCGCCTGGTTCGTGGCCGAGGTCGTCAGTCACTTTTTTGGCGGCATCGATCAGTAGCGCATGCCAATCATGATATTCCGGGTCAAGTAACTGTGCTGGCTGTTGGCGGACCAGCGCCCAGACCGCAGCTTCAGCGTTGCTTTCGCCGGGCCAACTGAAGTCGGGATAACGCCGTTTGATCTGGGCAACGAATGGCGCGAGTGCGGCCTCACTGACCGCCTGGCGAAACGCACGCACCAAACGATAATCGACGCTAGTGACGGCAGCGTGGCCACTCCACGTTTGGGTCAGTTGGCGCAAAGGCTGCAGCGTTGGATCGTGAGTGCCAGA
>JBDTBF010000031.1:0-8596 GCA_039924175.1 Rhodanobacter sp. | reverse complement strand
GTTCTTGATTGCATGCTCACCGGACGAGCGTGATGGTTTGCTTGAAGCTGCCGGTTACCTTGACCGAAAAATGCGCGAACTGCGCGCCAACGCTCGCGCCCCCAGTTTTGAACGGCTTGCCGTGTTGACTGCGATCAGCGTGGCTCACGAACTTATTACGCTGCGCAAAAAGCACGACTCACAAGAACAGCGCGTCAGCGATGGCTTGGCCACGTTGCGGCACAAGCTGGATGTCGCGTTTGACAGCGATCTGATCAAACGCTGAAGCACCATTCAGCTAGCCCACCAACACTCCATATTTGCTGGCACCGGCATGGGCAAGCTCTTAGAATAGACCTCGGCGTTTTCTGCGATGTGCGCCAGCACACTCTACATTTGCCTTGTTCCTATATACGGCCCCGGGTCGACTTAACATCGGTTGTTGTGCATGTCCGCCACGTGCGGAAAGCCTGGATGCCATGTAGTCCTCCCACCTGATCCTCTTGGATCAAGGTCGTTTAGTGGGCAGCGGCATCGCGGTTAACGCCACTTATTTTTCTGCGCGGCTCGGTCACCACGAGTCGGGCGCACTGTGACGGAGAAGCTTGACCGTGGACGCCCAACGACACGCGCTTCGTCAGTCCTTACTTGAACGCCGCCGCGCCCTGCCCCCAGCCGCACGGATGGCCGGCGCCCAAGGTTTGCGGCGTAGCCTTGAACAACTTCCCGAGTACTTCACGGATGCGCGCGTGGCCGGCTACTGGGCTAGCAATGGCGAGCTGCCGCTGAACTTGGTGATGCCACCACTAGCCACACGCAACCAACAATTTCTATTACCGCTGGTCGGTACAGACAAACAACTCCTATTCGCGCCGTGGGCGTTTGGCGATGACGTGCAACCCAACCGTTATGGCATTCCCGAGCCAATGACGCCGCGCGAGTGGTTCACACCGGAACAATTGAATCTGGTCTTGGTACCGCTAGTAGGCTTTGACCGGCGTGGTCACCGACTCGGCTACGGCGGTGGCTATTACGACCGCAGCTTCGCCTTCCTTAAACAGCAAGCACGCCCGGCGACGCCGTTGCTGGTGGGTATCGGCTACGCGTTTCAGCAGTTGGAAACCATCGATGCGCAGGCGTGGGATATACCGCTGGATTTCATTGCTACCGATAAGGAATTGATCGACTGCCAGCTTGAGGCGCAACGATGACGAAGACTTCCACCCACGTCGAACCTCAAGGCGAGGGCCGCTGCTGGTTAATGAAATCTGAGCCCAGTACGTTCTCCCTCGACGATCTCAAACGCAAACGGCAAGAGCCGTGGGACGGTGTGCGCAATTATCAGGCGCGCAACTTTATGCGCGACGATATGCGTCCGGGCGACCGCGTATTTTTCTACCACTCCAACTGCCCGGTTCCCGGCATCGTCGGCATTGCCGAAGTAGCTACCGACGCGTACCCCGACCCCACCCAGTTCGACCCGAAGAATAGCCATTTCGACCCTGGAAGCTCACGCGATAAGCCGCGCTGGATGCTGGTCGACGTGAAATTTGTGCGCAAGCTAAAACGCACGATCAGCCTGGATGAGCTGAAGAGACTTCCTGCACTGGAAGCCATGCCATTGGTGCGCAAGGGCAACCGCTTGTCGGTGATGCCAGTGGGTGCCAGTGAATGGGATTACATCCTGACATTGGAGTAATGAGTGCGGCTCACCCAGGCGTTTATCGAGGCCCCACTTCCGTAGTTTCGTGGTTCTCGCCAGAGGTGTTTCAACAGACAAGCGGCTGTAGTAACGCAACGTCGACAGACAAACGTCTAGTCACCCGGTAATTCAAGCACGCGGTACCAGCCCCTCGGCATTAGCCTCCCTGCTTTGGTAGGGATGACGCCGTCGAGTAAATGACCATTCGGCGCGCACTCAGTAGATTGGCGGCGGTATCGGGACACCCCTAGCGCAAACCGTTACCATCGTGCTGCTCACAGCACGTCGCACACTGCTGCGAAGCGATGACAACAAGCCTTCACTACCCACTACTCAGGATTACACGCGATGAGTCAAGCCGATGAAAAACGTCAAGCCGGAGAAGCGGCCATCCGTTACGTAGAAAGCGACGCCATCATCGGCGTGGGAACCGGCTCTACCGTGGCATTTTTCATCCATGCATTGGCGGATATGCGTAATCGTATTCAAGGCGCCGTTTCCAGCTCCGAGCAATCCACGGTACTACTGAAAAAACTAGGCATCCCAGTTCTCGATCTAAACGCAGACGGCCCGTTGTCCATCTACATCGACGGCGCTGACGAATGCGACCCGCACAAGCGCCTGATCAAGGGCGGTGGCGCGGCACTCACGCGCGAGAAAATTGTTGCCGCTGCTGCGGAAAAATTCGTGTGCATCATCGATTCCAGCAAGCGTGTGGACTTGCTCGGTAAATTCCCCTTGCCTATCGAAGTTATCCCGATGGCGCGCAGTCTGATCGGCCGCGAGATCGTCAAGCTCGGTGGACAGCCGGTATGGCGTGACGGCGTGGTCACCGACAACGGTAACTGGATCATCGACGTCCACGGTTGGAAAATCACCGACCCGGCCGCACTGGAAACCCAATTGAATCAGCTCGCCGGCGTGGTCACTGTGGGCCTGTTTGCGCGTCGCCCCGCCGACGTAGTGCTAGTTGGCAACACCGAGATATAAGCGCCGAGCAGCCGGGCATTCCGTGCCGAAGCCGGCTTCTGTAGGAGCGGCTTCAGCCGCGATGCTCTTGTCGTGATGTCGCCATCGAACAGCATCGGGGCTAAAGCCCCTCCCACAACAGCACAGCGCGCCGACATTTTGCGGTTGTGGGAACCCGCTGTTAAACGATGCTCAATGTGATGTCGCTATCGAGAAGCATCGGTACTAAAGCCCCTCGCGCAACTTAGCGATGCATCCACTCTTTTATGGGAGAGGCTTTAGCCGCGATTCCAAAATCTAAAGTCGATCAAATAGGCGCACTCTGCCGGAGCCTGCTTTCGTAGGAGCGGCTTTAGCCGCGATGCTCTTGCCTTAATACCCACATCACGAGTTACCGGCGCAGGACTCGCCCACATGACGACTTACGTAGAGGCGGGCTTTTTCCGCTTGCCAAGTTTGATGTGGCGGCCAGTCTGTCGCGCCTCATGCAGCCGCTTTGCGTGCGCGGACAAGATATCGCCACGCGTAATGATACCGACCAGCTTGTACGGCGAATCCTGACTGACCACGATCAGCCGTCCCACTTCCTGCGCCACCATGTGGTCGGCTGCTTCACGCAGCGAATGGCTTTCCTTCACCAGCACCGGCGGGCGCGAAATCAACTCACCGACCGTCAAGGTGTAATGCCATTGCGGATCCAGCAACGAGCGGCGCGTCAAAACACCCTGCACTTGCCCAGCGTCATCCACCACCGGGAAACCCTGATGCTGCGCTTCGGGCAGACCCTCGCCCAGCCAACGACGCACCTCGGCCAGCGTTTGGCTGGTACGCAATGAATACACGTTGCGCGCACACGCCGCGCCGACGGTGATTCGATCCAGATAATCAGCAGCATATTCGGAGGGAACACGCACGCCACGACGCGCAATCTTCTCGGTCATGATGGTGTTGCGCATCAGCAACGCGGAAACCAGATACGCCGCGGTACAACCGCCGAGTAGCGGTAATAGACTCGCCGGCTGCCTGGTCGTCTCAAACGCGAAGACTATCGCGGTCAGCAGGGCGCGCGAAGAACCGGCGAAAATTGCCGCCATGCCGACCAACGCTGCAATACGCGGATCAATGCCGAACGTCGGCACGATGTAGCCAAGACCAATACCCACCAGCGCGCCAAAAGAACCACCAATGATGAACAACGGCGCCAGCGTACCGCCCGAGGTACCGCTGCCCAAGGCAATCACCCAGGCGAGAAACTTCATCACGCACATAACGATCAGCATTTGCACGCCGAACTCGCCCGAGATAATCGCGTCAATATTGTCGTAACCCACACCCATCGTGCGTGGCACAACCCAGCCGATCAGCCCGGCAACGATGCCGCCCACCGCCGGCCACCACATCCAGTGGAACGGCAGCTTGGCGAACATATCCTCAACGTAATACACGGACTTGGACACGCCAATACTAAGCAAGCCGACCAACGCACCCAGCAAGATGTAGGAGACCAAGGCAAGGCCACCGGGCTGCAGCACCAAGGGCATCGTAAACACTGCCGAAGAACCATAGGTGGCATAACGCACACCGGTAGCCGTGACTGTTGCCAAGGCCACGGGGATCAACGAGCGGGGGCGCAACTCGAACAACAACAATTCGACCGCCATCACCAGCGCCGACATGGGCGCGCCAAACACCGCCGCCATACCCGCTGCCGCACCAGCGGAAAGCAATACTTTGCGTTCCTGCGCGGTCACCCGCAGCAGCTGACCGACTAACGACCCCAGCGCGCCGCCGGTGGAGATAATCGGGCCTTCCGCACCAAACGGACCGCCCGTACCGATGGCGAAAGCCGAGGAAACCGGCTTCAGCCAGGTTACTCGCGGCGCAATATTCGACTCGTTCAGCAGCACTTGTTCCATCGCTTCGGGGATACCGTGTCCCTGAATGGCGCGCGAGCCCCAGCGCGCCATGATGCCGGCAATCAAGCCGCCGATGGCCGGCATCAAAATGACCCAGGCACCCAAATGATTGTTAGCGGGCGACAACACAAATGAACCTGCGTCGCCGACCTTACGGCCGACCACGTCGGAAACGCGACCATAAAAGGTGATATCCGTGATCAAATTGATCAGGAACATCAAAAACTGTGCGATCTCAGCCGCCGCCGCACCCAGCAAGATCGCCAGTGCACTGATCATGATGATGCGGTGGGTTACCAGGGTTGACTTCCGCGGCATGCTTGCCGCATCTAGCGACAACCCAAGCGCGGGAGCTACCGGTAAGGCGTCGGTGCTGCCCTGAACGCGGACACTGTTTTGCTCGGGTAATTTTCCCTGCGATGGGCTCATCGAATTTCCAAAATGACACAATCCACGATCAGCTTGCCTGCGGCGCAGGCGCTGAACCTACCAAGGCCCGCTCACCGAGTGCTTACTCGAAGCTGACACCTCACATTATCCAACTCACTCGTTGCCGCCACGAAATAGCCGGCTGCCTGGACGCGGCGTTGAATTCGGCGAG
Source organism: Rhodanobacter sp. (assembly GCA_039924175.1). GTDB lineage: Bacteria > Pseudomonadota > Gammaproteobacteria > Xanthomonadales > Rhodanobacteraceae > Rhodanobacter. The sequence continues at coordinate 3,429 of JBDTBF010000031.1, read as the reverse complement.
CGAATCGCGAATAGCGGGGCGTCACTTGTCGGCTTAAAATTACCGTATTGTTGCGCGAAACAAAAAAACCCGCCGCTGGCGGGTTCTCTTGTTTGGCTGGGGGACAAGGATTCGAACCTAGATAAACAGCGTCAGAGGCTGTTGTCCTACCGTTAGACGATCCCCCAATAAACTGCGGCGAGTGCTCTCTGACTTTGTGCACACGACCGTGAAACCAGTGTACTGAAAACTTAGCGCTTGGAGAACTGGGTTGCGCGACGTGCTTTGTGCAAACCAACTTTCTTACGCTCAACTTCACGAGCATCGCGGGTCACAAAGCCAGCTTTACGCAGCGGCGACTTCAACGTCTCGTCGTACTCAATCAGTGCCCGGGCAATGCCCAGACGGATGGCGCCGGCCTGACCGGTGATACCACCACCTGACACGGTCACGGTGACATCGAACTTGTCGGTGTTTTCGGTCAGCGCAAGCGGCTGACGCACGATCATGCAGGACGTCTCGCGGCCAAAAAAGGCCTCAAGCGCTTTGCCGTTGACAACAATGTCGCCCTTGCCTTTGCGCAAGAACACGCGTGCAGCGGAGGTTTTGCGACGGCCGGTACCGTAATTTTGCTGGATCGTCATCATGAATTCCTTAAAGTTCCAGCGCCTGTGGCTGCTGTGCGGTATGCGGATGCTCGGCGCCGCCGTACACCTTGAGTTTGCGATACATCTCGCGACCCAACGAGTTCTTCGGCAGCATGCCCTTGACGGCAATCTCGATGACTCGCTCAGGATGCGTAGCCAACATATCTTTCAGACTGATCGTCTTCAGGTTGCCCACATAACCGGTGAAGCGGTGATACTTCTTGTCATCCAGCTTGGCGCCAGTAACGTGCACTTTCTGCGCGTTAATCACGACGACATAGTCACCCGTGTCGCAATGCGGCGTGTATTCTGGCTTGTGCTTGCCGCGCAGGCGACGTGCTACTTCGGTCGACAAGCGGCCAAGCGTCTTGTCTGTGGCATCAACCACAAACCAGTCGCGCTTAACCGTTTCTGCATTGGCGCTAAACGTTTTCATTTCAGAATACCTAATATGCCGCAGTGAAGCGGGTCGCATCATCGGATGGATCAAAGGCGCGAGATGATAGCGGAGCTTTCACCCACGACGCAAGCCCACCGACCGGCGAGCTGTGAGTTGGTAATGATAGCATGATGAGTGGGTTACTTGAAAAGACCCCCACTATATTGATCATCGTGGCCCGTGCACAGAACCGAAACTGGTAGCAAAATCCGCACTTATCCTGCATGCCAGCATGCTGAAGGCCACCGCCGGCCTCGCTTGCGTAGCTAAGTGACCTTCTTGCTGGTGATCGACCGCTCTCATTTCGAGTCACCCCGGAATTAAAGTCATCGCTCGCAGCTGGCAGTCACCGAGGCCAGTCACTTAAAGGAACAGCTGCCTATGAACGTTCGCACACTGACACCCCTCGATCGCTTGTTGAGCAAAGTTGAACGTGCGCTTGAGGCCATCGCCGGCTCGCCCTCGGCGCAGCGCCCATCTCCCGCCGCCGGCCTGCCTGACGCGGAACTTGACGAAACGGAACGACGTCATGCCGCCGGCCTGATGCGGATTAACCACACCGGGGAAGTCTGCGCCCAGGCCTTGTACTTCGGCCAAGCCGCGTTGGCGCGCAGCGCCGACAATCGCGCCCATCTGCTACACGCCGCGGCAGAAGAAACCGACCACCTCGCTTGGTGTGCGCAGCGCTTGCAGCAGCTCGACAGTCGACCCAGCTTACTCAACCCACTGTGGTACATCGGCAGCTACGCCATGGGTGCCGCCGCCGCCGTCATCGGCGACCCGTTCAGCCTTGGCTTTGTGGTGGAAACCGAGCACCAAGTAGAGGCGCACCTGGCCGAGCATCTGACCAAGCTGCCGGCACAGGACGCTCGCTCACGCGCCGTATTGACGCAGATGCAGGCCGATGAAATTCGTCATGCCCAAGCCGCGCAAGATCGCGGCGGCATCAAGCTGTCGTTTCCGCTGCCACAATTAATGCACGCCAGCTCGATGGTGATGAAGACGGTCGCGTACCGGTTGTAGCGGCAGGACCTAGTTTTGTGGGAGGGGTTTAGCCGCGCTGCTCTTCGGCACAGCATCAAAACCAGAGCATCGGGGCTAAAGCCCCTCCTACACGATGGCGAGCTGTTGTCGAACCAAAAAAAAGCCGCCTCTCGGCGGCTTTTTTTTGGCTCAACCCTTTCGTTACATCAAGTTGCGGCCGTGGAACAATTCTTCAATTTCGCGACTGACCAGCGACTCAATGCGCTGACGCTCCTTGAACGAAAGATCATCGGCGTGCGACTCAAACAGGTAGGTGTCCAAGTCAAAGTCTTTGATGTGCATCTTCGTGTGGAAGATGTTTTCTTGATACACGTTGACGTCGAACATTTCATATTTCTGGCGAATATGCCGCGCCAGATAGTCCTGCACCGAGTTGATCTTGTGGTCGATGAAATGTTTCTTTCCCTTCACGTCGCGGGTGAAGCCGCGCACGCGGTAGTCGCACACCACGATGTCTGACTCGAAACTATCGATCAGGTAGTTCAGCGCCTTTAGTGGCGAAATGACGCCACAGGTCGCTACATCAATATCCGCGCGGAACGTGGCGATACCGTTATGTGGATGCGTTTCCGGATAGGTGTGAACGGTGATGTGACTCTTGTCCATGTGCGCGACCACCGCACCGGAAATCGTGTCGCGTCCGAGCTTCTCCAGCACCGGCTCTTCGGAGATCAACATGGTCACCGACGCACCTTGCGGATCGTAATCCTGGCGCGCAATGTTGAGGATGTTGGCGCCAATAATCTCGGCCACATCCGTCAGAATTTGGGTCAAGCGATCCGCGTCGTACTGCTCATCGATGTATTCGATATAGCGCCGACGTTGGTCTTCGGAGACCGCATAGCAAATGTCGTAGATGTTGAAACTCAACGCTTTGGTCAGGTTGTTGAAACCCTGCAAGCGCAGACGAGGAAGTGGTTTGACCACGGCGGCTCTCCTTGACCGAACGTCGGCCAGCAGTAGAGGCGGGTTAGCGACAAGGGTCCCCGCTGAATCATGATGACGCGCCACGCAGACCTCGGCGCAACCCTTGTGAACGACAGCGGCAACGATGCCGCGTTCGCGTAACGGCGAAGTATGCAGCAAACTTCCAGAAAACTGAAACTGCGTATGGCGCCAAGGTTTGCCATAATGGCGCAGCAACAGGGGAAAAGGACCGGGACGCGTGCGGCGGCGGAATTTTCAGCCGCAAAGAATCCTCCACTACGGGGCGCTCATGGCACAACTCAAGTATCAGCTGCAGCAGGCATTCGAGCGATCTCAAGCACCGCTTGGTTTCGCACCGGATCCCGCGTCGATGGAACGGTTTTTGGCGCTGTG
>JBDTBF010000030.1:0-189554 GCA_039924175.1 Rhodanobacter sp. | reverse complement strand
GCCAGTGTCGCGTGGCCACTGCCCACGGTGTGTTCCCAGAAGTGGGGAAGGTCGGTGACTTGACCGGCAAGATTGCCACTGAAGCTCGCTGCCATAACGATTGATTCCTGTTGCATTGACGGGAAGGTGGTCGCTGCGATGGACGTCATCTGGCAAGTCAAGTGCACACTCGCCGTGGCATGGGCGCAGACAAACACTGCAGTACGGCCAAGAAGTGTGCCTCGTCTGGTGTTTATAGGCAGTGATCGCAGGGATTTGCGATTTCATACATTGGAGGTGAGCCTAGCGTGGCGACTCTAGTCGGGCCGTAGTGAGCGGTCACTTTGATGTGGGGCGATATCGCAGACGCTCGAGTGGACGGTGCATAGCGGGGCTGGAGTAAGCCCGCAACGCGGCTTCGGTTTGATGAATTGCTGCCAACGTGGATAGCCGTCCGACCCTGAGGCCTGTCTGCGACGTGGCCATTGGAATCGCGCAGAGTCTTGATCAATTCTGCAGTTGACCGTGGGCAAGCGTATCGTGTGCGGGGCAGTGATGAGGTAGTAACGATGCACGCGATAACCATTGGACCTTGGATATTTGCCATCGGCTTGGTGGCGTTGGTGGTGGGTTGGGTAGTCGCTAATGGCGCGGCATGGTTCGTGAAGCGGCGCACACAGATCGATGTCGGCACGCCGCTGTGGGTGCTGCTACTGGTGGCGTTGGTGGCGGCACGCGCCGCATTCGTCGTACGTGGCTGGCACGCTTATGCTGGCTCTCCGGTCAGTATCTTGGACGTCCGTGATGGCGGCTTTTCGTGGGTTGTCGGGGTTGCTGTGCTGATCTTGGGCACGCTGGTCTGGATCGTGCGTCGACCCCAGCTACGGCGACCACTGTCGATCAGCGTAGGCGCTGGGCTCACCATGTGGGCCATGGTGGCGCTAGGCGCGCCACGGCTTGGCAAACACGGCAGCTACCCACCATTACCAAATATTGTCATGACACAGTTGGACGGCCAACCGGTGCAGCTGACTGCACTCGAAGGTAAGCCGATGGTTATCAATATTTGGGCAACGTGGTGTGGACCGTGCCGGAGTGAAATGCCGATGTTGATGGCAGCCAGTCACGAAACGAATGGGGTGCGCTTTGTATTCGTCGATCATGGTGAGTCGGCTAGCGTGGTCCGAGACTATATGCAGCGGGCGGGTTTCAATCCGCAGCATGTACTGCTCGACAGCCAAGGTAAGCTGATGCGGGACTACCAACTTCCTGGCTGCCCAGTGACACTCTTTGTCAGCGCGTCGGGCCAAGTGCGCAACATCCACGTAGGTGCGCTTTCAGCGGCAACATTGCAGGTGAACATGCAACGTTTCCTTGCGCAGCCTGCCAAGAGTTGAAATGCCCGGCAAAAGCCGATTACATCATTCTGAGCGCAGTAGGGTACGCAAGCTTTAGGGCGAATCTGGCTGGCTTCAGTTCGACGCTGGAGCGGGCGTAGTCGAGCGCATAGCGTCCGATGTGGCCTAGTATCTAGCGACGTGAATACGTGAGGGAGCAGCCACGGCTCTGACAACGGTTCTTGTCCACGCCTATCTGGTTTAAGCGCAGAGCCAGGATGACTGCCTTGGCGCCACTTTGGCGCGGACGAAGTCCGAACACCAAATGATTAGCCTGATAATTTCAGGCAAGAAAAAACCCGCACTGGGCGGGCTTCTTCAATTGGTACCGGTGATAGGACTTGAACCTACACGACATTGCTGTCAGTGGATTTTGAGTCCACCGCGTCTACCATTCCGCCACACCGGCATGTCGAGCTACGAATTATGCAGGTTTTAATGCACGCGGTCGAGCCCTAATTGACGTAAATCGCGTTCATACCATTGATTGGCACCTTCTACCGGCTCGAATACGGCACAGCGGACCATGGGGCCAGCGTAAACGTGCAGGCTGACAGTGACGTCGCTAGCGCTTGGGTTGCGAATGCTGTGATATTCGTGGGGCGGAATCAGGCTGCCGGCCGAACCTGCGCCAGCGCGAAGGGAGCCGACGTTTTGAAAGCGGTAGCGCTGGTCGGCGTGTTCCGTCAACTCATACTGTTCGATATCCAGTGCGCCGTGCCATACGCCCTCAACGCACCACATGCCGTCGTGATCGTGAATGGGTGTGCCTTGCCCGGGACCCCATGTCATGGCCACGACGCAGTAGCCGTGTTCCTCGCTGCGGTACAGCTCGCGGCGAGCGTAGTGCTCGGGGTTTGGTTCGAAGACGCACTCGGGCAGGGACACTTCGGTGCCGTGCATCATGTCGCACAGGCTTAGCCGCAAGGCTTGCGTGATGGCATGGGTGTCACCCTTGGCAACGGCGGCATCGATGCTGTCAATCATTTGACGGCTGCCGGGGAAATCCAAACTAAGCATACGATTCTCTGACGATACGAAGGCGCTTCATGTTATCAGCGTGACGCCGCGAGCGTATGAGTGACGCCATGGACTAGCGACGTAATGACATCCTGGGCGGCGGTGGCGCGTAGGCGTGCGATCGGGCGTCAGACCAAAGTGCGCGGTTCAGGCAGCGCGGGTACTGCTGGCCAGCCGCTGCAAGAAGCCACCAATGGCGTGGCTGTAATTCTCGATGTCAACCAGGAAGGCGTCGTGGCCTTGCGGTGAATCCAGCGCGACGAATTCCACTTTCGCACCGGCGTCACGCAAGCCGTCGACGATCTGCTCCTGCTGTTGCAACGGGAACAGGATGTCGGTGCTTACGCCAATGACCATGGCGCGTTCGACACAAATGCGCCGTAGTCCTTCGTGAACATTGCCCTGGCCATATTCGGCCATATCGAACCAGTCGCTGGCGCGCGATAAGTACAAATAACTGTTCGGATCGAAGTGCCGCACGAAGCGGCGGGCGTGCCCTTCCAGATAGGATTCCACCTGGAACTCGCGCGAGAAGGGCTCTTCGTCTCGTTGCTCCGGGTCAAGGCGGATGCGTGCGAAGCGGCCATTCCACTCCATCGCGGAGCGATAGGTGATGACGCCGAGCTTGCGCGCAATGCTCATGCCGATATCGGGGTAGTTGTCGCTTTGCGGTGCATCGATCTCAGCTATTTCTGTACCGCTTGCGTTGGCGCTACTGGTCCAGCCCTGAATGTCGTAATTGCCATCGTTCCAATGCGGATCTAGGCGGATCGCTTCGCGTTGCAAGGAGCGGATGGCGATGGCGAACGGTTGCGCTTGCGGTGCCGTGTCGACACTGATGTGCGCACGCACGCTATCGGGGTGCAGCACCATGTACGCGAGCGCGCCCATACCGCCCATGGAGCAGCCGATCAGACATGCAAGCTTGGTGATGTCGAGACCACCGACGACTGCGTGCGCGGCGTTGGCGACGTCTTCCAGGGTGAGATCAGGAAAACTCAACCGGTACGGTTCGCCGGTGGCGGCATCGATAGAAGTGGGGCAGGTGGAACCGCGGTCGCTGCCGAGCGAATTGACGCAAATAACAAACCAGTGATTGCTGTCGATCGCTTTGCCGGGACCGGCCATGCCTTCCCACCAACCTTCGCTAGGGTCTTCCGCGCAGGAGAGCATGTGTGCGCTGGGAGACAAGCCGGGTAGCACCAAGACCGCGTTACTGTGTTCGGCATTCAACGTGCCCCATGTTTCGTACGCGATGTGTGCGCCATTTAAGGCGCCGCCGCGCTTCATGGGAAAGGGTGACGGCAGGGCAAAGTAACGACGTGCGTCCACAGTTACGGATGCACTTTGTTGATGTTGATTTTTACCGGCGTTTTACGGTCTACCGCAACCGGCCCGGCGTCGCCTTCCAAATCGCCGCTTTGTGCAATCGGTTGGCCGCTGTGACTGATGCGTGCGCCAACGAATACTTCGGACACCGATGACAATTTCAAATTCGGCGTCATCGCCATGGCGTCAGTCAACGACACAGTAGCCGGCAGCTCACTAGCATTGAGCTTGGTGACCGCTAACGGTATTGGTGGGCCGCTGGCTTTGCGTGCAAACACGAACAACACGTCGCCCGGAGCAAGTTTGCTTTTCAGCGCGGGCGCCAGGGCGACCTGCACTTGCAAGGAAGCGCCGGTCACGGACGCTGCAGCTGGTGCAGCGGTCGCTGCGGCCGAGGCGGCATTAGCTGGCGCGCCGCTGACTCGTTTGTCAGCCTCTTTGATTTGTTCGGCAACCGCTTTGGCAACGCCTGACCCCGGTTCCAGTTGGGGTTGGAGCAAACGCCACGTGGTCGCGGCAGCGGCAAACTGGTCGTGCTGGAATTGACTAATGCCGAGCAGCCATAGACCGCGTTGGCTATCGGGGTGCAGCAGCACGGCATGTTTGAGCAGGTCTAACGCACGACCTTCGATCAGATGGTCGGGGCGCGCCATAGAGTCAGTTTCAGCCCAACCCACCATCGCCTGCGCGTTGTTGGCATCCAGCTTCAATACATGATCGTAGGCATCGCGCGCCGCCGCCGGATTGCCCAGCATGGAGTAGGTTTGGGCCAACAGCATCCAGCCCTGTTGATCGTCCGGCTTTTGCGTCAGGTGCGTGCGCAGTTCGACCACCGCCTGCTGCATGCTGAGCGGCGCGGACGACGGTGCCGTCACGCCGTTGAGGGCCGCCGGGGCGCCTACCAACGCGTACACGCCAGCGGCCATCAGCGGCAGCGCCAACACCAGGCATATGGCAAGCGCGAAGATGCTACGTGGTCGCCCGGATGTTCGGCCGAAGCGCAGAAGCGGCCACACTAGTGCGGCCAAGGCGGCCGCAATCATGATGGCAGCGACTATCAAGAAAACAATTTTCACCAGTCGTCCCCATTATCGGTGAGCGTACTTTCGTTTGTTACTTTTTCTGCCGCGTTGTGATGGCGTCTCTTCAGCGCCACCCACACCACGCCAGCACCGCCTAGCAGAATGCCAATCGGGCCAAACCAAAGCAGCCAAGTACTGGGTTGCAAGGGTGGGTCGTACAGCACGTAGTTGGAATACCGCGCGACGAGATAGTCTTTAATTTGCTGGTCGGTCTGACCTTTCTGCATCAGCCGAAACACTTGATTGCGCAAGTCGCGAGCAATGGGCGCGTTGGAATCGGCCAAGCTTTCGTCTTGGCACATGGGGCAACGCAGTTCCTTGATGAGATGCTGGAACCGTAGTTCTTGCGCGTGGCTTGTGAATGGCATTGGCTCGATGGCCTGCGCGTACACAGCGCTACCACATAGCAAGAGTGTTGCGAACAGTGCTAACAGGAAGGGCTTTATCATGGCTTCGTCTCGTGTGACAGCGCGGCGATAGCGGGCCTCAGTTCATTGGCAACAACTTCCGGCGTCAACGGGCCAATGTGCTTGTAGCGAATCACACCGTGCGCGTCGATGAGGAAACTCTCTGGCGCGCCGTATACCCCAAAATCAATCGCCGTATTACCGGAGAGGTCGGCGACCACTATCTTGTATGGACTGCCATGCTCGCTCAGCCAAAGCTTGGCGTCCTGCGGCTTGTCTTTGTAGTTGTAGCCGACAAGTGCCACACCCAGCGTCGGGCCAATGGCTTCCAGTACCGGGTGTTCAACACCACACTCGATACACCAGCTAGCGAAAACATTAAGTAAGTAAGGCTTACCCAATAGGTCCGCTTTGCTGACTGTTTGGGTCGGCTTATACAGCTCTGGCAAGTTGAACTCTGGCGCTGGTTTATTCAACAACGGTGTAGGAATAGCGCTGGGGTCGTGTCCGGTATTCCACCAAACGCCGAAGCCGAATATCCCCAGCAATACGACAAAGCCAAAAAACGGTAGTAGTCGGGCCGGCTTCATACGGCGGGATCCGGCGTGGGGTTATCGTCAAGCGGTTCGCTGGAACCCGTCGCAATGCGTTTGATGCGGAAGCGCTTATCTGCTGCGCAGGTGAAACCGCCCAACATCATCAGGAGGCCGCCGCCCCAAATCCAGCGGACAAACGGTTTGTCGTATAAGCGCAGTGACCAAGCGCCCTCAATGTTGTTGGCGTCCATTGGCTCGCCCAGCGCAACGTAGAGGTCACGTAGAACGCCAGCGTCCACCGCGGCTTCCGTTTGCACCTGACCGCGCAAATAAGTGCGCTTTTGCGGATGCATGGTGGCGACGAGCTTATGGTCACGCGTCACGGTGATCACGCCTTGGTCCGCGCGCCAGTTTGGCCCGATGACGCGGTGGGCACCTTCGAAGTGGAAGTCGTAGCTGCCGACGCGCTGGGTATCACCGGGCGCCATCCGTACGTCGGTGGTGGTACTTAGAGCTTCGGACAGCAACACGCCCGCGAGGAAGACGCCGACCCCGAGATGCGCTAGCAGCATGCCAGCCATTTCTGCCGGGTAGCGGCGACCACGTGGCATCGTGCGCCAGCGCTTGATGGCATACAGCGCGACACCTACGCCGAGCCATACCAAGGCCGCCACGCCGACGATGGCCTTCAATTTACCGTCGACAAAAAATGCCGCAATGATGCCGCAAGCTACTGCCGCGATACCGACGCGCATAAGTACTTGCTTCAGCACCGTACCGTCGGCGCTACCCCAGCGTAGGAAGGGGCCAAAGGGCATCAACAGCACGGCCGGTGCCATCAATATCGGGAATAAGAGACCGAAGTAGGGGGGCCCCACTGAAATGCGACCTAGGTGCAAGGCATCCCCGATCAGTGGGAATAAGGTACCCAAAAGCACCATAGCTGCCGACACCACAAACATCAGGTTGCCGATAATGAGTGCCGTCTCGCGGGAAACTAATTTGAATGGCTTGCCGCCCGCAACCTTGGGCGCGCGCCAGGCATAGAGCAGCAGCGAGCTGCCAATAACGATACCCAGCAGCACCAAAATAAATAGGCCACGACGTGGATCTGATGCGAACGCGTGCACTGAGGTCAGCACGCCCGAACGCACCAAGAACGTGCCAAGCAAACTGAGCGAGAACGCAAAGATGGAAAGCAAGATGGTCCACGCCCGCAACGAGTCACGCTTCTCGGTAACCGCCTGCGCGTGAATTAAGGCCAAGCCGACCAGCCACGGCATGAAGCTGGCGTTTTCCACTGGGTCCCAGAACCACCAGCCACCCCAGCCTAGTTCGTCGTAAGCCCACCAACTGCCCGCCACGATACCCAGCGTCAGGAAGCCCCACGCAACGTTGGTCCACGGCCGTGCCCAGCGCACCCACGCTTTATCCAGTTCACCACCCAATAGGGCCGCAATGGAGAACGCGAAGGCGACGGAGAAACCGACGTAGCCCATGTACAGCACGGGCGGATGGAGCGTCATGCCGGGGTCTTGCAACACGGGGTTTAAATCAGCGCCGTCGCCGGGCATGGGTAGTAGCCGCCCGAAGGGATCGGAGGTGAAGATGGTGAAGGCAAGGAAGCCAAAGGCGACCAGCCCCATCACGGCCAGCACGCGCGCAGCGAATACTTCCGGCAACTTGCGGCTGAAAAGGGCCAGCGCCGCGGTCCAAAGGCTAAGGATGAAGACCCACAGCAGCATGGATCCTTCGTGCGCACCCCAAACCGCTGCGACACGGTAATACCAAGGCAACTCAAGGTTGGAGTTGTCTGCCACGTACTGCACGGAGAAGTCGAAACTTATGAAGGCCCACGTCAGTAAGGCAAACGCCAACGTAATAAAGACCGCCTGCATGATCGCGGCAGGGCGTGCCGTTGCCATTAACGAGTGGTTGCCGCGCCAAGCGCCGATCATCGGTAGCACGCCCTGGGCCAGCGACAGCAACAGCGCCAGGATTAACGCGAGTTGCCCCAGTTCGGGCATCACGGCGTTTTGTCCTGTATGGCTTTTTCTTTCGCGACGGCATCGGCCACCTTCTTGTCGGCGTGTGCCTTGGCCATAGCGGCCTTCAACTCTTCGGGCATGTAAGTCTCGTCATGTTTCGCCAATACTTCAGTGGCAATGAATCGGGCGTTATCCATGTGGCCGGTGGCAATAACCGATTGGTTGTCGCGGAATAGATCGGGCAGGATGCCGGTATATTCCACCGGCATCGCGCCACCAGCATCGACCACGGTAAACGTCGTTTTCAGTGAGGTGCTGCTGCGTTGAACGGACCCAGCTTGAACCATGCCGCCGAGTCGAAATGTCTTGTAACTAGCGGCTTGGCCCGATTGCACCTGGCTCGGCGTCAGTAGGTAATTCATGTTTTGTTGCAGCGCATAGACGCCTAGCGCTGTTGCTAATGCAGCGGCGGCAACGACTACGAGCACGATAATAAGTCGACGTTTGCGAGTGGGATTCATGGACATAATTTTGAAGCCGCTCCCGATTAACGGGATGGTGGAAGGGTGGTGGAAGAGTGGTCGTCGGCGCTTTGGCGTGCCGCATCCAATAAAGTTTGATTTGACTGCACTTGATTTGAGCGCGCGCGCTGGCGGGCCAGTCGAGCGCGCAACTCACCCAGTACACGACGGCGGCGTAGGCTAGGGGCGACGCTGTCGGCAATCAATACCAGGAAGAACAGAGCGTAAGCCGGCCACACATAAGCGGCGTAACCGCCCATGGCAAAAAATGTCTGCAACGCATGCATGCTCATGAATGCGCCTCACGCTCGGCGAGTTGGCGTACCCAATCTTTGCCGCCTTCCATGTCGAGCAAGTCGGCGCGGGCGCGGCGCAGCAAACTCGCGACGTAGTAAAGCTTCGTCGCTAATACCATGACTAATAGCGGCCACAGCATGTCGGTTGCCATTTTTGATGTACCAAAGACGTTGATCGTGCTGCCTTGATGCAACGTGTTCCACCAGTTCACGGAAAAATGGACGATGGGCACGTTGATGATGCCGATGATGGCCAGGAATCCAGCGGCCCGCGCACCTTGGCGACGGTCTTCAAAGGCGTGATACAAGCCGATCACGCCGAGGTACAAAAACAGCAGTACTAATTCCGAGGTAAGCCGTGCGTCCCACGTCCACCACGTGCCCCACATCGGCTTGCCCCACAGCGAACCGGTGACCAGGGTGATGAAGGTAAAAGCGGCGCCGATGGACGCTGATTGCATGGCCACCACTTCGGCCAGCTTGATGCGCCATATCAAGGCAACAAAGGCCGCAACGCCCATCACCGCGTAAATAAACATGCTCATCCACGCGCTGGGCACGTGAATGAAAATAATGCGGTAGGCGTCGCCTTGTTGGTAGTCCGGCGGCGCAAGCACGAGTCCGCCGTATAAGCCCACGGCACCGAGCAGCAGGGCGAGAACCATCGCCCAAGGCCATACCGCGCCAGCAAAGCGGTAGAAGGTCGGCGGCGAGCTGAGTTTGTGCACCCAGAGTGGAATCCAGTTAGACATAACCGATCAGGCGTCCAAGGCAATTCGAAGGGCAGTCGCGCAGGCCAGAGGCGCCAATACAACGGCCAGTACCAATGCCGCCGCCAGCCACGCAATCGGTGCGAGCCACGGTAGTCCCTGTTGGGAGGCCGCTACAGCGCCAGCGGCAAAGATCACCGCTGGCGTGCACAGCGGCAACAACATCAAGGCGAGCAGCATACCAGAGCGCCGCGTCCCAGCCGTCAGCGCCACCAGCACGGCGCCGAGCAAGCTGAGTAAGGGTGTGGCCAACAAAAGCGCCAGCAACAGGGCAGGAATCACGTGTGCTGGTAGATGCAACATGATCGCTAGCAACGGCGTAATCACAATCAACGGCAGCGCGCTGGTCAGCCAATGGGCAAGAATTTTCATGCCCAGCAGCAGCGCCAGTGGTTGCGGTGAAAGTACCAGTTGCTCCAATGAACCATCCTCAATATCGCTGGAAAACATTGCATCTAAGGTCAACAGCATGGCCAGCAAGACCGTGACCAGCACGACGCCACCGGCAATCCGCTGCAATAACGTGTCTTCCGGACCGAGCGCGAACGGAAACAACATCGTTACGATTAATGCGTATAAGACCGGCATGGCGATGTCGCCGCGCCGCCGCCATGCGAGCGTAAGGTCACGCTGCAGCATAGCCTTGCATGCAGGGATTGGACGCGGGTGAGTCACTTCAGTTCCCCGCCAGTGGCACACAATCGTAAATTTGCTTGATATAGGTCAAGCCAGCCCGTAACACGCAAGCTGATGACGGCGGTCGCGCCGAGCACGCAGCACGCGAGGCAGCCTCGTTGCGCGCGTAGGGTTGCGCATCGCAAAGAGTTAACCATGCAGATGAATCCGCTGCGTGTTGTCGTCCGCGAAGTTGGCCGTGCCGTGGCTGCTGACCAGCGCCGCACCGCCGGCATGGGCATGCCACTTCAATAGGCGATTAACCAAGTCGATACCGACGCGATCCAAGTTCGCATACGGCTCGTCGAGCAGCCATAGCGCGGCCGGTAACAACAGTAACCGGGCGAGTGCGGCGCGTTTTTTTTGTCCGGCGGATAGGCGCCGTGTGGGTTCGTCTTCGTATCCGCTCAAACCGACCTCGGTGAGTACGGCAGGGATGGTTGCGTCGACGCGTTGACCGTATAGCCCCCTGGCGATGCGTAAATTTTCGCGTGGACTGAGGTCGGCTTTAAGTCCGAGCTGATGGCCGAGGAACAAAATGTCTCCACTGCAAAGGTCGCGCTGGAGTGCTTCGCCGTGCCAGAATAATTCGCCAGCACCTACGTGCAACAGGCCGGCGAGTACGCGCAACAATGTCGTCTTGCCGCTGCCATTAGCGCCTTCGACTAACGCCAGTTCGCCGGCCCGCAGTTGGAAGTTCAGCGGCGCGAACACGGCATCGTCCTGGCGCAGAAAGCTTACGGCGCGCGCTTCAAGCAAGGGCGAGGTGGAATTTGCGGCGGTCATCCCCGCAATTGTCCGCAATGGAGGTAGGGCTTGTCCATGCGGCGTGCTGCCGCTGGCTTACGCTGGAAGTTCGCGTAGGTGGGCAAAATCGCATCCTGAGCCGTAAACGTAGGCATTTTGGTGGTGCGCGCCACACACATCGTCAAGCGCATCGAGACCAAGGCCGATGACGAATAAGCTGGGTTCGTACCAACCTTGCGTGCCGATCCCGATCCCGGGATAGAGCGCCACGAACCCTGTACTGGCGCGAATGGCTGCCAGCAGTTGCTGTTGCGCTGCCGCGTTTTCGGCGTCAGCGCGCCGGATAGATCGTGGGTTCCATGCGGTGATGAACCCCCAGCCACGACCGTTTACCAGCGCTTGCAGCGTCTCGGGTAGCGCTGTGCCGATGTGGATGGACGACCACTGGCTTGCGTTTAGACAGACCAAGTACGTGCTTGCCCGATATTCAGCCAACAGCGCTTCATCCATAACGCAGTGGAAGCAAGGGTGGTAAGGCGGCTCGTAGTGCGGCAACCGCGGCGTCGGCGTCGATGTCAGCGACGCGTGTGGTGTCGCGCAGCAGATTTTGCACGAAGGCGTCTTGTGCTCGCCCGCGCTCCAAAGCGTAGCTATAGGGCAGACGGGTAAAGCTGACCAAGCGATAACGCGCCATGTAGTGCTGCGGAGCTCGTGCGGTGAATAGTGCACCCAGCTCGCGTTTGGCCAGATAGTGCGGGTCGGCGACGGAGTCGCGCATCTCGATATAGTTTTGCAACGCCATCTCGGCAATCGCGTTGGTATCGGGCTGGCGTACGCGCTGGAACTCAGCAAACACGCCGGCGCGGTCAGCTGGCTCGGCCGCCAACAAATCGCACAGCACGGTGGTGTCTTCAAAACCGCTATTCATGCCTTGGCCGTGAAACGGCACAATGGCGTGCGCCGCATCGCCGACCAGCAAGGCGTTGGCGCCAAGGTGCCAGCGATCGAGATACAGCGTTGATAACGTACCGACGGGATGGTCGGTGTAGTCAGCGGTGAACTGCGGAATCAACGGTAATAGATCGGGGAATTGCTCGCCGAAGAAAGCCGCGCCAGCGTCGGCGTCGGGCACCGTCGCAAAGCTGGGTGCCTCGCCTTGCGCAGGCAGAAACAAGGTGACGGTAAAACTTCCTTCGATATTAGGTAACGCAATGCACATGTAGCCGCCACGCGGCCAGATATGCAGGGCATTGGGCTCCAACGCAAACTGCTCGCGACCACCGCTGGCTTCCACGGCTGCGGCGGGTAACGCGCGGGCGGGCGGAATTTCCAGCTCTTTGTAACCGTGCCCGAGCGATTCGACCCGTTCTCCCAAGGGGCTGTGTGCATTCATTGCCGCGCGTAGAGCCGAGCCAGCACCGTCAGCACCGATAAGCGTGTGAGCATCGGTCTCGCGTTCAATACCGTCGCTGTCCGCTAGCCGTATACGTTTGCGGTCGAAGTCCGCGCGGACCAAGGCCTGTCCGAAGTGAAAGCGTGCGCCGGCTTTTTCTGCGGCATCAAGCAACAGGATATTTAGTGCGCCGCGCGCTACCGACCAAATGACTTCGCTGTCGTCGATGCCGTAACGCTGCAGCGCGCTGCGACCATCCAACGTGTGCACCATGCGTCCGCGCATCATTACGGCCGTTTGCAGCACCTCTTTGGCCAGGCCGCTGATGCGCAATGCTTGCAGGCCGCGTTCGGCTAGTGCCAGGTTGATCGAGCGACCTCCGGCGAAACCCGCGCGCCGCGGATCGGGGCGCTTTTCAAACACGTCAACGGCGATGCCGCGCCGGGCAAGTTGTTGCGCAAGCAGGGTGCCGACCAGACCGGCGCCGATGATGGTGATAGGTGGTTGCTGCATGGGACAGCCCGTAGGAGGAATCACGCCACTGTTCCGCAACTGACGGACAACTGCAATGTTTTGCGTCAGTTCGTTTGTTGCGGAGTGGGCTGACGCGCTTTGCCACGGCGCGGTTCGTCGGTCACTGCGCCATGATCAAATGTCGGAGCCATCGTATTCTCGTTAGCGCGCGCTCCGCTGCACGCCAGTCCGCGATCAGATAACGCGCGTCTCTCATAGTCGTGACTTTCTGGCAAGGGTTCCGGAACCCATTGCCGGTGAACTGCATCCAATGAATTATGCAACGGTCCACGCCACCGTCCTTCAATACCGTGTCAATCGATTACACCGTGCTGGATGACGGTGCGTTGGTTGCGCTGGTGCGGACTGGCGACCGTGAGGCATTTCGGCACATTGTGCAGCGCTTCCGACAGCATCTGTATCGGATCGCGCGTGGCGTCGTCAATGACGATGGCGAAGCTGAGGACATCGTGCAAGAGGCCTTTCTGAGCGCCTATCGCAAGTTTGATGCGTTCCGTGGGGATGCTTCGCTACGCACCTGGCTAATCAGTATTCTGCTCAATGAGGCGCGTAGCCGTCTACGCAAGCGGCACACTACGGTTGGTTTGGAACAAGTCAGCTCGTCGGTGTTGGACCCGTATTGGGTTAGTCGGTCCGACCCAAGTTTAGGCGGTGGTGACCCGGCGTTGCACGCAGCGCACGCAGAGATTCGCCGCTTGTTGCAAGGCGCCATCGATCAGTTACCGGATCCCTATCGCGCGGTCTACCAGTTGCGCGAGATCGAGGAGTGCAGCGTAGAGGAGACGGCCACTCGTTTGGCGCTTAATCCGCAGACCGTTAAAACTCGACTGCATCGCGCGCGCCGTTTGCTGCGCCATTCCCTCGACGCGACGCTTAGCACGATGCTGACCGACACGTTTCCCTTTCTCGGCGTGCGCTGCGAGAGCATGACGACGGTGCTGATGGCATGGCTTGCGGCAGAAGCTAGCTGGGGCGGCGACGAGTAACCGCTTCGGGCTATCGCTGAAAACTATCGTCCGCCGGGTGTCGGTACCTGTGTATGGAAGTCCAATCGCCACGTTAGTTTTGGTAGGCCTTCACTTGTCACTCCTGAGTAGTTTTTAACGGGAGTCGCTTTTCACTAACTTCGCGCGGCTATCCGAATCCTGCTCTGTAACCTTTTTTGTCTTCACTGCGTCTAACTCAGTACAGGGGGTAACGCGGCACCGGTCCGTCAGGTTTTCGGTTGCAACAGCCTCAAGAGACTGAGGCGTTGCAAAGGAATATGGCGGTGAATGACTAGGTTCGTGTGGGTTGGCAATGCAGCTTCCATAGTCTGTGCAACCAACCGACTTGCCAGCGTATGGCGAACCATTGGGAGGTAAGGCAATGAAATCGATCAGCCTGAAGTCTTTGAAGCGGTCCTTGCTGTGGAGCGTGATGATCGCCGGGTTAGCTCCCGTCGTCGCGCTTGCCGCTACGCCGACACAGACGTTCTATGTCTACGGACAAGCGCAGCTTTTCCAGGGCCATCTGCGGCTCACGACGCCCTTTATTGGAACGATGAGCGTAGACCCCAATTTCACCGATCCGTCTTTCGGCAACGTTGGCCGCGTGATCTCGGTGGCGGTGAGGTTTCCGTTTCTTTGGGGCGTTCCGACTTTCAACAAGGTGCTCACGCAAGGCCCTGAGATCAGCGGCATCACACCGCTCAAATACGACGTGACTTTGCTCAACGCAAGAGGCCAGCAAGTGCAGTTCCAGTTCACTACCACGCGATCGCCGGCCACCTATCCCGGTATCGGCACGCCGGTGGGTTCTTTGGTCAACTTCAGCGGGGGATCTTTCATGCAGGGCAGTAACAGCGGCCCGATCGACATTGGCTACGGCTATGGCCCCGTCTACTTGCAGAACTTTCGCGGCCACATCACGTCGCGCCGTTAAGGCCGACATGGCGAGGCAAGTCAGGCGGCGTCAGTTCGGCTTGGCTGTGACGGAAGGTTTGCCCGCTGGCGAGCCCATGCCGGCGCTTGGGCTGATGACTGGTCTTGGCTGCGGTTAACGCGAGAGTTGAATCGTCGAGTTAGCACTAAATTTGAGAGGGTAACGCTATGAAACAGAAGTTGAAGGTTCTCTCGGTATTGATCGCCGGCAGCGTTTCGCTGCTGGCCGTTTCGGGTGGCGCAATCTATGCGGCAACCCAATCCAGCCAGTCGCTCAGCAACGCGAAGTTGGTCAAGCAAGGTCAGCAGGTCTTTCGCTACGACACGTTCGGCGATGAACTTCATTGGACTGACCAGTTGCGCATGAATGAGGTGCTCAGCACCGTCAGTCCCGAACTAGCACTAGCGGTTGGTTTGAAAGTTGATGTTGATGCGCTGCCCGAGGCGGTGAAAAAAGGCATTGCCGATGGAAGCATCAAGCTGGATGACCCCGCCATCACGATTGCGCTGTTGAAACTCAATGCGGTGGTCGGCGCCCAAGGAACGGTCGAAAACATCAACGGTACAGACACCTTGACCCGGTTCGGAGTCACCTGCGCGTTGTGCCACTCGACGGTCGACAACTCATTCGCGCCCGGCATCGGTCACCGGCTCGACGGCTGGCCCAATCACGATCTCAACCCCGGCGCAATCGTTGCGCTGTCGCCGGCACTTTCTGCCGCGCAGAAGGCGCAGTTAAATTCGTGGGGCCCCGGCATGTTTGACCCGCGCTGGAATATCGATGGCCTCAGCAATCCGGTGGTGATACCGCCGGCGTACGGTCTAGCCGGCGTGAATCGCGTGGTCTATACCGGTGACGGTCCCAATCTCTCCTACTGGAACCGCTACGTTGCTGTAACCCAGATGGGCGGACAAGGTGTTTTCTCGGACCCGCGGGTTGGCGCACACCTAGACCCTCACACCCCTGGCTTGGCACCCAACTGGCACCCCGGCATGTTGGTGGTAAACGGCACGCAGGATATGACCAGCAGCGCGTTGGCGTCGATCGAAGCCTACCAACTGTCGATCCCGGCGCCGCCACCGCCGGTGGGGAGCTTTGAGCCTGCTGCCGCCCAGCGCGGGAAACAGGTCTTCAAGACGGCTGGCTGTTCCAGCTGCCACAGTGGCCCGCAGTTCACCGACGCTAATGTGAGGCTGCATGGGCCTACAGCTTCCATGGCCAAGGACAAGCTCTACGTGACCCGCTCCGCGACCGGGATGTATCGCACTACGCCGCTACGCGGTCTGTGGCAGCACGCGCCGTACTTCCACGATGGCTCTGCCGCGACGCTGGCGGATGTCGTGCAGACCTACAACACAAAACAGAGGTTGTGGCTTACGCCCAAGCAGAAGAGTGATTTGGTGGAGTACTTGAAAACGCTATAAGAAGGGTGTGAGAAGGAAGATCGCGAATGGTCGGGAAAGAAGTCCCTTCCATCGTGGAGGTTTCGTCCGGGCTTGGGATCACGTGCCAAGTCCGGATGCGATGGATGGAAAGAGGGCGCAATCGGACTGGCGAATTAGTCGATCGTAAATCCCTACCGTGACGGTTGAGACTTAATTTCCGCCGCTGCGCTTTCCGAGCCTACCGTTTCCCCAATCAGCTAGCCCTGACTTCGTGTGAAAGAATCTTCGCGTGAGGGCACTCGCCGATGACATGGCGCTACGAGGCGGTTCAGAAGCTCATGAAATAGCCGCCATTCACTGGCAGGTTGGCACCGGTGATGTAGTCGGCGTCGTCAGCGCTGAGAAATTGCACGGCCCGCGCAATGTCCGCTGGCGCACCAAGGCGGCCAACGGGAATGCCGGCGACAATCTGCGCGCGAATTTCTGCGGATACAGCGGCGACCATCGGCGTGTCGCAGTAGCCGGGAGAGACGGTGTTCACGGTGATGCCTTTGCGTGCTGTTTCGCGCGCGAGGGCCATGCTAAATCCGTGTACGCCAGCCTTGGCTGCGGAATAGTTGGTCTGCCCGAATTGGCCGGTCTGACCGTTCACTGAGCTGATATTAACGATGCGACCGAAACCACGTGTGCTCATGCCTTCGATGACGTTGCGGCACATGTTGAACACGCCGTCCAAGTTCACCTGCATAAGTTCATGCCACTGTTGCGGCGACATCTTGCGCAAGCTGGCGTCGCGCGTGATGCCTGCGGCATTGACCAGAATATCGACGCCGCCATGCTGTTGTTCGATGCGGGTGATGGCTTCCTGACAACTGGCAAAATCGCTGACGTCGACGGGTGCGAAGGTAACGGCGCCATCGCAGTCGACCACTTCGCTGTTGAAAGCGGCAACACGTTCACTGCGCGTGGCCAGATCAAGTGCGACCACCTGGCGGCCGGCTTGAGCCAACTGCCGACAAATCTCGGTGCCTAACCCGCCAATGCCGCCAGTGACCAAGGCCAGTCGTTTGCGCTCTGCCGAAGAATCCATGTGGGGTGCCTGTTAATAAAGTTTGTGCGGCAGGGCAGCACGACGCATCTCGCCACAACAGCGCAGCAATAACTGCTGCGGTGTTGTGGCGCAATAGCGTGGTTGTGTCCTGCGTTTAGCGCGGCTTCTTGCCGCCGCGGTCGCTAGGTTTGGCGCTAGTAGAAGCAGCTTTGGTGGCCGTGTCGACGACGCCGCGCTGCATGGCTGTCCAGGCATCCATGTTGCGCTGGGTCAGGTCGTTCAACGTGTTCCACGGTGTCTGCCCCATCAAGCTGTTGAGCTGGGTGCGGAACTGCGACTGCTGATCCAGAAATACCTGCAAACTACGCTCTAGATACGGTCCCATGAAGCCTTGCAGCGAGTTGCCGTAGAAGCGAATGATCTGGCTGAGCAACTGCGGCGATAGCATCGGCTCGCCATCGTCTTCGTGCTCGGAGATGATCTGCAGCAGCACGGACCGGGTTAAGTCAGCGCCACTTTTGGCGTCGCGGACTTCAAAGTCTTCGTTATCCAGAACCAACTGCCGGACTTCCTCCAGCGTGATGTAGCTGGAGATTTCCGTGTCATACAAGCGACGGTTCGGGTACTTTTTGATAGTGCGCTTGGTTTGTGCCATGCGCGACACGCTAGCAGAAGATATTGCGACGCACCAGCGGCGTGGAGGGATTTATGTTGCAGCGCATGGCTGCAGCATCGGCGGCATTGACGACGGCGGGCACGGCCGTCGTCAATGCCCGACCGCGCCGCCAGTGTTGCCAAAGGGCGGCTTGGCGAACCACAGCAGCGGAATCAGGGCGAGAAACATCACAGCACACACCCAATACACATCGTTCACTGCCAGCGTTAGCGCTTCGCGTGTAATCAGCTGGTCGACAACGCTCAGGCCTTGCATGGGTGAGAGGCCGAAGTGCTTGAGTTGATCCAAAAAGCTGACGGCCGCGGGCGAACCGGGGTTGATGTGCTCGGTCAGCACCGCATGGTGATATTCGCCGCGGTGTTGCCATAACGTGACCGTCGCGGCGGTAGAAATGCTTGACCCCAGGGTGCGGCAGAAGTTGGCCAACCCCGAGGCGCTGGCCACTTGATCTGAGCCCAATCCGGACAAGTACATTTGGTTCAGCGGGATAAAGAAGCACGCAATGCCAATACCCATGACGAAGCGCGGTAGTAGCAAGGTGCCAAAGGAGGCCGAGCTATCGAAGAAGGCAAACCAGGCGGACGTAATCGCGAACACAAGAAAGGCGAATGTCACCACCGCTCGCAGCTCCAGCCGTTGCATGTTGGCGCCGATAATCGGCGCCATGACAAAGGCCAAGACGCCCACGGGCGCGCTCGCTAAGCCGGCCCACGTGGCGGTGTAGCCAAGTGTTATTTGCAGCCATAGCGGGAACACGACGTTGATGCCGAAGAAGGCCATCATGCCCAGCGATAGGGCAACGACCGCCACGGTAAAGTTGCGGTTTTTGAACAGCGACAAATCAATCACTGGGTGCTTGGCGTGAATTTCCCAGACAATAAGGAAGGTCAGACAGACCAAGGCGGTGACACCCAATACGATGATCATGGGCGACGCGAACCAATCGTTGTCGTTGCCGTTGTCCAGCATGAATTGCAGCGCGCCGACGCCAACCACCAGCAACACCAGCCCGACCATGTCGATCGGCATTTTGAAGGTTTTCGTCTCGCGTTTGCGTAGCAGCGCCCACGTAACGGCAGCGGCCGCTGCGCCGACCGGTACGTTGATAAAGAAGATCCACGGCCACGAAAAATTGTCCGTCAACCAACCGCCGAGAATGGGCCCGAAAATAGGCGCGACTACCACCGTCATCGCCCACAGTGCTAACGCCATGCCTTGTTTGGCTTTCGGATAGTTCGACAGTAATAGCGCTAACGACAAGGCCACCATCGGGCCAGACCCGGCGCCTTGCAGCAAGCGAAATACCACCAGCATTGGCATGCTGGTGGCGAGGCCGCACAACATCGAAAACACCACGAACAGCATCACTGACGCGACGAATGTTTTTACTTCACCGAACTGGCGCGCCAGCCAGCCGGTCAGAGGCTGCATGATGGCGCTGGCCAATGCGTACGAGCTGATCGTCCAAGTGCCCTCGCTGGCGCTGACGCCCAAGCTGCCGGCAATGTGTGGCACCGAGACATTGACGATGGTCATGTCCAGCACTTCCATGAACGTGCTGAACGCTACCGCGATGGTCAATAGGACCAACGCGGCACCTTGTAGCGGCGGCAGGGGAGTGATGTCTTTTGGGTTGGCGGCCATGCGCGGCGAGGCTTCCGGTGAGTTCAGTGCGTGCGATCAGTGCAATGTGCTACTGCGCGTGCTTTCCATTGCCGAGGTTGGCGTCGATAATTTTTTCTGCTTCGGCATCGGCGCTACTGGCCACCTGGTTATAGATCGCCGTCTGCGCGACCGGCTCCGCGGCGGTGGCTGATGATGTCAGCACGCTACCTTTGTCGTTGCGAATGTCGACGCTGACGTCGGAGGAAAGACCAACGCGCAGTGGATGTTTATCCAATTCGGCATTATCCAAGGCGATGCGTACGGGAACGCGTTGCACCACTTTGATCCAGTTACCGGTCGCGTTTTGCGCAGGCAGTAGCGAGAACGCAGCGCCCGTACCGGCTCCCAAGCCCACTACTTTGCCGTGAAACTCGACACTGCCGCCATAAAGGTCGGTGCTGATGGTGGCGCTTTGGCCGATGCGGACGTGGCGCAGTTGGCTTTCCTTGAAGTTAGCGTCGATCCACAAATTGTGTAGTGGCACCACCGTCATAAGGTGCTGGCCCGGCTGCACGCTGTTGCCCAGTTGCACGCTGCGCTGCGCGACGTAACCAGAAACTGGCGCAAGAATCGTGTTGCGCTGTGCCGCAATCCACGCTGCACGAAAGTTGGCGCGCGCTTGCAATACTGCCGGGTTGTTGGAGACGTCGGTGCCTTCGATACCCGCATGCGCGGCGGACGCCTGTGCCTGCGCCACGTCCAGCGCGGCCTGTGCCTGAGCAACGCCGTCGCGCAAATGCTGCACGATCTCAGGAGACTCTGCTTGTGCCGCAATCAAGGGCAGGCGGCGGTTGAGGTCAGCCTGGGCCTTTTTTACATCAATGCGCCGAGCGCTGACGGCGGCATCGCTACCGCCGGCAGAATCGGTTAGTTGGCGGACTTGTCGCACAGCTTGGGCCAAGGCGCTACGCGCTTGGCTGAGACGAACAGCGGCGTCAGTACCGTCGAGCTTCACTAGTATTTGACCGGCTTTAACGTGGCCGGTGTCGTCCGCCAGAATGGCCACGACGGTGCCGGGCACCTGCGCTGAGATAGCTACCTGGTTACCACCGACGTAAGCGTTGTCCGTTTTTACGCGGGTGGAAAACACTAGCAACCACAGCACAAACCATGCGATGCCGGCTAGTACGAAGACCGCCAGCACGATGAGCAGCGTGCGTTTGCGCTTGGCCGGATTCTTGGCGGTAAAACCGCTTTCGCTGGCCTTTGTGGAAGGCTGATCGGACGACTGGGTAGCTTCAGTGGCGCTCATGCGAGACGGTTCCGGCAGAGGGTAGGGAGGACGTTGCAGCGTCCTTGCGGCGGTCGCTGCTAGGGCTATTTGGTGGGTCGATACGGTGGTAACCACCGCCAAGTGCCCTGATCAGATTCAAGTCGGTGGACAATGCTTGCGCCTGTAGCTGTGCGGCAGCGTCACGTTGCTGCAGTAATTGCGCATACGCGCCAAGCGCCTCGCGCGCATCGCGCACACCTTGGCGCTGGCGGGCTCGCGCGTTGGCGAGTACTTGTTCGTCCGCCGTAATTTGAATCTGTTGCTGCTGCCGTCGCGCGGCGGTCTGTTGCGCGCTGGTCACCTGGGTGGCGACCTCACGCGCGGCAGTGACGACGGTGTTGTTGTATTGCGCCACGGCGCTGTCTAGTTGCGCGCGACTCATGCCGTAGTTCGCCTGCAAGCGGCCGGCATTGAAAATGGGTAAATGCAGTGCAGGAGTAAGCCCGAAGGTGCGGCTACCGGCGGTGGCTAGCTTGCCGAGATCGATGCTAGACAAACCCGCTAACGCACTAATGCTGAGGTCCGGATAGAACTGTGCCCGCGCAACATCGGTTTGCCGCAGCGCGGCTTCTACTTGCCAGCGGCTGGCGGTGATGTCGGGTCGACGCGCAAGCAAGTCGAGTCCGGCATCGGTTGGCAGCGTGCTGGTGACTTCGGGCAGTGGTTTGACGTGTAAGGCCGGCAGCTGTGCCGGCGCGATGCCCAGCAGCGATGCCAATGCGACGCGACGGATTTCAGCTGACCCATGCAAGGCCACCTGCATTTGTCGGGCCGCCGCTAGCTGGGCCGTTGCGGTTTGCAAGGTGTCCGGCAGGTCGATGCCTTGGCGGACGCGCAACTGTGCGATGTGTGCCAGTTTTTCTTGCGTGGCCACCGCCGCATCGGCTAATTGCAAACGCGCTTGATCAGCTTGCCAACCGAAGTAAGTGTCCGTTACCGCGTATTGAATGGCTAGGGCCGCCGCGCTGCGCTGGGCTTCACTGGCATGTGTCTGGTCCAACGCCGCTTCGATCGAAGCGCGCTGTTTGCCCCACCAGTCGAAGTCGTAGTCCAGTTGCACGCCGACGTCGGCTTGGTTGTACCAGCTGAACCCGAGAAACTTACTCGGAATAAGGCCGTTGTCACTCATACGCTGGCGGGCGACTTGCACTTGCCCATTGATCGACAGCCCGGCTTGCGCGGCTGCCATGCGAGCCGATTGCTCCGCGCCGCGCACGCGGCTTTCTGCTAACGCCAAGTCGGGTGATTGCTGCATCGCGGTCGCCATTAACTGGTTCAGCGTTGCGTCCTCGTAGGCCGTCCACCACTGCGCCTGCGGCCAGCCAGCTTGCGTGGTTGTGCTGACCCCTGCCAGTGGCGCGGTGTCGCGCAGCGTCGGCGTATCGAGCTTGGCTGGTGCGGCGGCGCAAGCCACTAAGGCGAGTAACGAGAGCGCTGCCAATGCGTTGCGGCAGTTCCTGATGCTTCGATTAGCAACGGTGGGTTTGCTGGGCGCTTGATTCATAGCGATCGGTTCATGCAAGGGGGCGCGATGGGTTTGGTGCGTCTCGTTGGTGCTGACGGCGTCTTGTGCTGGCGTCACAGGACGGATGCCATATCCATCTGATCCAGATTGCTAGCTAGCTTGCGTAGAAGTCGGCTTAGCTGATGTTTGTCGGTGTCGCTGAAGTCGATGAAGGCTGAGCGTAGACGTGGAAACAACGGCGGCAGCATCTGGCCAACGCTGCGACGTCCCGCTGCCGTGATGTGAATTAATACGCGTCGACGGTCCTGTGTACTGGCACGACGCGTGATTAATCCACGTTTGACTAAGGCGTTCGCAATGCGTGTCATGTTGGTGGCACCTTGCGAGGTATGTTCGCACAGCTCACTAGGCGATGAACTGCCATCTGGACGGCTAAATAAAATCATCAATGTCAGAAATTCACTATCGCTAAGCTTGTGTGGTTTCAGCTTGTGCTCCAGTTCTTGCTGGAGCGCCGTTCCCGATAACAGCAGCAGGCGTACCAAGGTCCCCTCAGGGACAGGCATGTCAGGTACAGATTGGCTGACGCGCGTCATGCCTTCGTCCAGCATCTGGATACAGTTGGTCAAACGTGCCATTTCATCAATGCATAGTTCACTAGTGAAGTAAAACGATAACAAGCGGCACCGGTTCTGGCAAGTGGCATTACCTCATGGGGTATTCACGTAGGTGTGGTGTGAGTCCAGTGCAAACAAACGCCGCGCGTTCGCGGTCGTGGCCTCTGCTATGGCTGCTACGGATGTGTGCCGCAATGCGGCAACGTATTCGCACACATTGGCGACATAAGCGGGCTCGTTGCGTTGACCGCGATGCGCTGCATCTGGCTGGTCCGGCGCATCACTTTCCAACAACAAAAATTCCAGCGGCATATTCGCGACAATGCGGTGCAAACGCTGCGCCCGTTCGTATGTGACGGTGCCGCCGATGCCTAAGTAAAAGCCCAGATCCCATAAGCGGCGTGCCTGCTGCAGGCTGCCAGAAAAACTATGTACTACGCCACGCAATCCGCCGGTACGTCGCAAGGTCAGGGTCACTTCTTCCAATAGGCCGCGTGCATGCACGATGACGGGCAGGTTGTGCGTTTGTGCAAGTGTTAGTTGCTGTTGAAAGTAGTGCCGCTGCAACAATGGGTCTGGACCGTCAGCATGAATATCAAGGCCAATTTCTCCGACCGCTACCGCGTCACCCGTCTCCAGCCATGAAGACAAAGCATCGACATCTGACGGCGCATGCTTGGCCGTAAACATGGGATGCAAGCCGTAGGTAGGAAACAATGCTGACGTTTGTAAACACAAATCTTTGATCTTGGGCCAGCTGCTGGCATCGACCGCGGGAATAATCATGCTCTCGATACCGGCGCGATGTGCGCGCGCAATGACGCTATCGCGATCATGTGCGAACGCATCACTGTCTAGGTGTACATGGCTGTCGAGCAGCCGCGGCATTAAGGGTGGCATGCGATGATGGTACTTGACCTTATAGCTACCACATGCGGCGTCGATTAGTGATGTGAAGTATTTGTGAGCGTCATGTGATCGTTTAGGCAATGTGTATTATCGGCCGCGCTGGTCTAGCCCTGATTCAGTTTGATACGGGTTCAATGGCGGCGTAGTTAATTACGGTCGATCTTGGCGTGATTGCTGAGGACACCACAAACAGAGGAGATACTGCGATGAAGAAGTTGATGGTCAATGCACTCAATGTAGGTATTGCGCTAGCGCTGACGTTTAGCTTGGGTGCGTGCAATCGCAGCGCTGACGCCGGCACGGCGAATGGGACTTCCGAGTCAAGCCAGGGTGTGGCGGGTGATGTGGCTGGTGGTGCCGCTGCTGCGGACACCGGTCCTAAATACGGCAAAGTAGTCAGCGTCGATCCTGTTCGCAGTTCGACCAACAATCCACGCCAGGTGTGTCATGACGTGGTGGTCAATCACACCGCGCCGCCGAAAGATCAACATCGCGTTGCTGGCACCGCCATTGGCGCCGTAGTGGGTGGACTCCTGGGTAACCAGGTTGGCGGTGGCAAGGGCAAGACCTTGGCGACCGTGGCCGGTGCCGTCGGCGGTGGCTACGCGGGCAACCGCATTGAGGCCAGCCGTCAGCACGGTCAAGTCACCTCGTCAGTGGAGCGTAAGTGCAGCACGGTCAATGATTCCAGCAGCAAAATCGTTGGCTACGACGTGCGCTATACCTACAACGGCGTCACGCGCACGACGCGCATGGATCACGACCCGGGCGACCGCGTACAGATAGAGGAAGGCGTTATCGCAGTATCCGATGCACGTGGATCTAACCACTGAAGAGGGACGGTTTTATGAAGAACTTATCTGGAAAATTGGCCTTGGTAGTTGCGCTTGCGGGCGGTCTTTCCTTGGCTGGCTGCGCGACTGGTCCGTACGGCAATAATGGCAACTACAACAGTGGACAGCGCAGCAGTAACACTCAGTATGGCAACCAGAATACGCGTTGCCAGAATTGCGGTGTCGTGCAGGAAGTGCAGCAGGTGTACACCGATGGCAACAGCGGAAGTGGTGGCACCCTAGGTGCAATCATTGGCGCAGTGGCCGGTGGCGTCTTAGGTAATACCGTGGGCAAGGGTGACGGCCGAAAGGCGGCGACTGTGGCTGGTGCCGTAGGCGGTGGCCTTATTGGCAATCAGGTCGGCAAGCACGAGAGTGGCGGTGGTACGGCCTATCGCGTCGTCGTACGTCTAGACAACGGCCAGTATGCAACGGTGACGCAGCGACAGAACCCAAATGTGCGTAATGGTGATTATGTAGAAGTACGTGACGGTCAAGTATACGCACGATAAAAGCGTGTTTCTTTCAGTTATGGTTACTTTGCGTTTAAGCCGTCTATACGTTTAAACGTCTGAAAATAATAAAGCCCTCGGAAGAGGGCTTTATTTTATCTGGCGCAGGTAGTTTGTATCTAGTGTTGGCCATCCTGCGGCGCAGGCGGGCGGCGCGATTAGTTCACCGCGTAAAAGGCGTGGTCGCCGATAGTAACGCTTGGCCGGTTGATCGACCAGGCAGGTGCGATCGCTACCGTGGCGAAATGATCCGCACGAGGGACTAAGACGTGGCGCTTGTTTGCTGGCAATTGCCAGTTGTGAATAGAGCGTCCGGCAATCACCCATGCTTTATGAAAAGCATCGAGATTGGTGATGTCAAATGATCCAGGTGTAGTTGTCGTGGCGAACTGATGCGGGGCGGTCACCACCTTGCACACCGTATTTCCCCAGCTACCTCGGTCGCGGCGGCGCATGGCTACTTCGGCTACGGCGAGTTGGCCGTTGGTCGACTGGCTACGTGCTTCCAGATACACCGTTGTCGCCAAGCACGCTTGGTCGGCGACGGGCTGTGGCATCAAAGATGTCAGCAATAACAACATAGAAAGTTGCATAAATCTGCCTCCAGCGTGCTGTACGCATCAAGTTTGTAAAACTCGATACGCCGTTGCGGTGGACGGGCGGGCAGGCCGTTCCACCTGGATTAATCGCCACAGCCGAATAGGCGGCCGGGCGCTTTGCCACGGGATTGTGGCAACGTGAACGGCACGTCTGTGCCAGTCACATGATGTGTTGCGTAGGAGTTCGCAGCCCTATGGGCCGCGTTGCCGGCAACAATGCCGCGCTTGCGGCTGCAAGGCGGGTATCCCATCCGGCAAGGTTCTGTCGGGTCGCGCCGATTCGGAGTCTTCCGGTTCGTCGCGTGATTCGATAACCGTTTTGGCGGATATCGCGTTATTGATCGGCGGAGACTAGTGGCGGAAAACGTCGCTGGCAAGTGCCGGCGTGTCGCGATTCAGGTCTTGCTCACGATTCATTGACTTGCGTCACCTTTTCATATAGCCGTGTAGACGTCCGCATAAACTACGCTTCCCAGGCCGTGACCAGACGCAACGTTTGCTTGTCGTCCAAGGCTAACGAATGGCCGTCGCTGGCTTGTGTAGCGACGTCATCGCTCAATACAACAAGAGCCTCGGTGCCTTCTGCTGAATACACGGTGTTCAGCACGTAGCCAATCTCGCGTTGGTTCAATCGAAGGACATCTGCCGGCTGCGATTTGTGCGACAAAGTGACACGGCACAAGTGTCGCTTGTTGCCGCCGCGAAAATGTAATCGCGCGATGATTTCCTGGCCGGGATAGCAGCCCTTGTCGGTAACCACCGCGTGTAGCCGATGTAGAGATAATGCGGGTGCTAGCCATTTGCCCGACGCTTGCTCGGGTAGCCACGGCCATCCCAAGTAAAGTTGCTCAATACACCATTGATCGTCGCCGTCATGGTCGTTGCAAATCTGCAAGCTGTGGCTGCCGCAACCCAATGTGAGTGTCTCCGAATCGCTGTCGTTTGCGCTGTACAAGGGAAGTGGTCTGCCGGTACTTAGTGCCAAGATTGACGTGGCAACGCGGAGGCTGAGTTTTTCACGAAACACGAAATGACTCAGCGCGTCGCTCAGCGCTTTGGCATCGCCACCGCGCAATAACAACAACAAGTGATCGTCCGCCAGCCGCACCAAATGAAATAGCGCTCGAACCCGGCCTTGCGGGTCAAGCCACGCGCTGAACTGCCATTGGCCAGTGCCAAGCGCTTTGACGTTGCTGCTGAATTGGGCGTGCGCAAACGCCACGGCGTCCGGTCCCTCGATCTGTAAACGCTGTGCAGAATGGTAGGTAGGCATAGGTTGGAAATGTGGGGGCGAGTACGTCGCTGTGCAAGCCGATGGGGTACCAATCCTCGGCGACGAGTATGCTGAGAAGGTTGTACTGCCTTGTCTCACGTATTAATCTGCAGCGGCTAACAAAGACCATGTCCAAGACTCCTTCTACCACTACTCCTACAACCGAATCCGTTCCGACGGAAGTACCTGCCGTGCCGGCCAAACCGACGCCACAGAAGGAAAAAGTAGTATTGGCACGGGAGCCATCGACACTCGATCCGACCCGCTACGGTGATTGGGAAAAGAACGGACGCTGTATCGACTTCTGATTGGTTTCACGCGGCGTTCTTCGCCGTCGGTGAACAGGGGCTGGAACAGCGGGGCACTACTATGCACCGATATTAGCGATTCCATACAGGATAGCCGCCATGGCAAATACGCAACGACCGCTCTCCCCGCATATTCAGGTCTATCGCTGGCAAGTACAGATGGTCAGTTCCATCTTGCACCGTGCTACCGGCATCGCCTTGTCCGTCGGCACCTTGCTTGTGGTCTGCGGTCTGATCAAATTGGCAGCGGGCGAAGACAGCTTTAATGAGTACAAGAGCCTGATTGGTAGTCCGGTCGGCATGATTCTGCTGCTCGGCTGGAGTTGGGCACTGTTCTATCACCTGTGTAACGGTATCCGCCATCTGATTCAGGATTCCGGCGCTGGTTACACCATTCCCCAATTTGTCCGTTCCAGCTGGCTGTCGGCGATTTGCAGCATTGTGCTGACGGTGTTGGTGTGGGCGTACATCTTGATGGCCGGAGGTGCAGCATGACTGCGAAGGATATGCGCGACCCGCTGAAGATAGCGCGCGGTCTTGGTTCAGCCCATTCGGGCGTCCACCATTGGTGGGTGCAGCGTGTAACGGCTGCCGCTTTAGTGGTGTTGGGTATCTGGTTTGTCGTTTTGGTACTGGGCCTGCTGCATGCCGATTACCTTACTGCCCGGGCGACCGTTGGCGAGCCTTGGAACGCCTTGTTGTTGATAGCGTTTGTGTTGGCTATGTTCTGGCATGCCGTGCTCGGTCTACAGGTTGTCATTGAAGATTACGTACACACCCGGTGGAAAGAGGTTGTTCTGCTGGTGGTGGTTTATTTCCTTGCAGTGTTGGGCGCCCTGGCGAGTGTGCTGGCCGTGCTGCGCATTGCGCTGACCCCTTAATACGCGAGGATAAGGTTTCATGGAAAGCTACAAGGTTCAGCAGCATCTATATGACGTGATCGTGGTGGGCGCCGGTGGCGCTGGCCTGCGCGCCACCTTTGGCCTTGCCGAAAATGGCCTGAAGGCCGCGTGTATCAGCAAGGTTTTTCCGACGCGGTCGCATACGGTTGCAGCGCAGGGCGGTATTTCTGCAGCGCTCGGTAATATGCATCCGGATGATTGGCGCTTCCATTTCTACGACACAGTAAAAGGTGGTGACTGGTTAGGTGACCAGGACGCAATCGAGTACATGTGTAAGGATGCGCCCCGCGCGGTAATTGAGCTGGAGCATCAGGGTGTGCCGTTTTCGCGCACCGAGGAAGGCAAGATTTACCAGCGTCCGTTTGGCGGCATGTCGGTCAACTACGGTGGCGACCAAGCTCAGCGCACCTGCGCAGCAGCCGACCGTACCGGCCATGCCATGCTGCATGCGCTGTACCAGCAGGCGCTGGCTCATGGTGCCACCGTGTTCGTCGAATATTTCGCCATCGACCTGATTTTCGACGAGGCGGGTGTTTGCCTCGGCGTGCTGGCGCTGGATATGAACGAAGGCACGCTGCATTTTTTCCGTGGCCACGCGGTGATTCTGGCAACCGGTGGTTATGGCCGCACTTATTTGAGTTGCACATCGGCGCATACCTGCACCGGCGACGGCGGCGGCATGGTGTTGCGCGCTGGTCTGGCCTTGCAGGATATGGAGTTCGTACAGTTTCATCCGACCGGTATCTACGGCGCAGGTTGTCTGATTACCGAGGGTGTGCGCGGCGAAGGTGGTTATCTGACGAATGCCGACGGCGAGCGCTTCATGGAGCGCTATGCACCACACGCGAAGGACCTGGCATCACGCGATGTGGTCAGTCGCGCAATGACGGTGGAGATCAACGAAGGTCGTGGCGTCGGTGAGCACAAGGATCACTTGCTGCTCAATTTGATGCACCTTGGCGCCGATGTCATCCACTTGCGGTTGCCTGGCATTGCCGAGTCTGCCCGCATTTTTGCAGGCGTAGACGTCACTAAAGAGCCGATTCCGGTCACGCCGACGGCGCATTACACCATGGGCGGTATTCCGACCAATTATCATGGTGAAGTGGTGCAGAAGCGCGGTGATGACGTTGACGCGATCGTTCCTGGCTTGTTTGCCGTGGGTGAGGCGGCTTGTGTCTCTGTACACGGCGGCAATCGTCTGGGTTCAAACTCGCTGTTGGATCTGGTGGTGTTCGGGAAGGCGGTTGCTGAGCGTTGCGCGGAAATCATCGCGCCGGGTACGGCGCACAAAGACGTGCCCGTCAGCCTGCTGGACAAGGCCCTTGCGCGCTTCGACGGATTGCGCAACGCCGACGGCGGTACATCAACGGCAAAAATCCGCGAGACCATGCAGCGGACTATGCAGAAATACGCCGTCGTGTTCCGGACCGAGGAGACGTTGGCCGAGGGCAAGGCGAAGATTACTGAAGTCTTCAATATGTTCAAGGATGTGCATGTCACGGATCGCTCGTTGATATGGAACTCCGACCTTATTGAAACGCTAGAGTTGGCGAATTTGCTGGAGCAGGCCGTAGCAACCATGCATTCGGCAGAGCAGCGCACGGAAACCCGCGGTGCGCACGCCCGTGAAGACTTCCCTGAGCGTGATGACGTCAACTGGTTGAAACACACCTTGGTGTGGGTGGATGAGGCAGGCAACTCACGCTTCGACTTCCGCCCGGTGCATATGAATACGTTGACCGACGAAGTGAAGTCGGTGCCGCTGGGCAAACGCGTTTATTGATGATCGCTCGCAGGGCGGCTTCAGCCGCGGTTGGTACTGCATGCATCGAAGAGCTGTCAGGGGCTGAAGCCCCTCCTACATAAAGATTGAAGGGTCTAGGTCATGGGTGAATTCTCGCTGCCGCGGAACTCCAAAATTAAGCCGGGCAAGCAATATCCGGCCAAGGGCGCCAAGACGCCGCGCACTTTCCGCGTTTATCGCTGGTCGCCTGACGACGGGCAGAATCCGACTATCGACAGCTTCGAAATCGATTTGGCGTCGTGCGGTCCGATGGTTTTAGACGCGTTGCTGAAGATCAAGAATGAGATCGACCCGACATTGACCTTGCGCCGTTCTTGCCGCGAAGCCATCTGCGGTTCGTGTGCGATGAATATCAACGGCGTCAACACGCTGGCGTGTATTTGCTCGATCAAAGAATGCGCCGATGGCGACATCAAGATTTACCCGCTGCCGCATATGCCGGTGGTGAAAGACTTGGTGCCCGACCTGACCCACTTTTACGCGCAGTTCGCCTCGATCAAGCCATGGATTCGCACACAGAGCCCGGCGCCGGACCGTGAGCGGTTGCAGTCGCCGGAAGAGCGCGAGCGCCTGAATGGCCTGTACGAATGTATTTTGTGCGCGTGCTGCTCCACCAGCTGCCCCAGCTATTGGTGGAACGGCGACAAATACCTCGGGCCCGCGATCTTGTTGCAGGCTTACCGCTGGATTGTGGACAGTCGCGACGAAGCGACCAACGAGCGTCTGGACGATTTGGAAGATCCGTTCAAGTTGTACCGCTGCCATACCATCATGAACTGCACGCGCAGTTGCCCGAAGGGCTTGAATCCGGCCAAGGCGATTGCCGAGATCAAGAAGCTGATGGCGGAACGTCGCGGCTGATTGCATAGCAAGGATCGGATGTGAGTCTTCTGTTGGATCCGGTCTAACTGGCCATTCGCGTGGCGCGGCATGGCATCAGTCGCGCGCAAGGCGGATGCCCGTCGCAGCGGTGCTTTTCGGCAGTTGCTGGCTGGGCAGGTGCTAGCAATTGGCCTCAGACGTTCGTCGGCTCGACGCTCATCGAGCCGGTGGCGGAGCTTGGATGAGCTTGGAATCGCTGCTCGCGACGAGGATGGCGTTGCTGGATACGTAGCGCGGGGCCGCTGATAATACGGAGGGACGTGGCACTTGCTTGCGCACAGAGCTTTCCGTCTGCTGGTATCTTTTCGGCGCCTCTCAGCCACGGAACGGCGCGCTCAAAGTGCAGACTGGCTAGCCGTGGCGGCACCGCTGGCTACCAACGATGTTGAAAGATTAGGTTTCCTCTATTGAACGGCTTGTCTTCCTCATGTTGGTGAACGTAGGCAAGTGTCGTTCGCACGCCCCTATATCCCTTGCGTTTTAATTCCGGCAAGAGCTTATCCGACCACCCTTCCGCTATTACCTGTCGGAGTGGAGGAGTCGGTCCACGCGCTCTGCGGTTGATCGTGCTGACGCAAAGTGTTCAGATGTGGCGCGGTTACGTATTTTATTAGGCTTCCTTTTTGATGTGAAAAGGCGGCAACGATGGCGCTCCGGCGCTAGGACAATCCATGGATGCTGCTCATATAAAACGTCTGCAATGGCGCGTTCGTCGCGGTACGCGCGAGCTGGATGAATTGCTTGGAGGCTGGTTGAACGAGAGTTTTCCCGCTGCGACTGATGCACAGCAACAAGCCTTTGATGAATTGCTGGATCAGCAAGATCCCGATCTATGGGACTGGGTAATGGGACATGCACGTCCAGCGCGTTCCGATTGGCAAGCGATCATCGATGACATCCGCGCCCGCCATCGGCTTTGAATACCGGCCGTCGCATTGGCTGCGCGCTTTGTTGTGGATCGTCGGCGCGTTAGCGCTGCTGGCGGTCGCCATTTGCGCCTTGCCGCTGTGGCTGAAGGCGCTCTTGATCGCAGGCGTCTTGCTGGTGACTTGGCGGACCGTGCAGCGCTGGAGCAAGGCGTCGGTGTCTGCCGCTGGTTGGGGCGATGCAGATCGCGGTTGGATGCTGCACATGGGATCGCTGGGTGAAGTGCCAGCCACGCTGCTGTCTTTTCGCGTGATGGGGAGTTTCATTCTGCTGCGTTTTCGTTCTGAGACCGGTATTCAGGTGCTATTGCTGGCGCCGGACAACACTGACGAGGATATCCGTCGACGCATGCGTATGCGCTTAGCCACGGTACAAGTGGACGAGACGCTACCGCGCATTTGATGGGGACTGACCGCAGTGGAGGCGCTGCAGATCCACCCACACACAGTGACAACTTGCCGTACCTGCCTGCTTGAGGCACTCTGCCGCAGCGGCGCGGTCTAACCATACGTTGCCTTGATGCGTCTGCCGTCGGTGTTTGCGCGGCTCTATTTAGCGAGTTCATCTACTTCAGGTTGCCATGTTCCGACCGCTCGAACTTTTCATCGGCCTGCGCTATACGCGCGCCAAGCGCCGCAACCAGTTCATCTCCTTTATTTCCACCGTGTCGATTGTCTGCATCGCGATTAGCGTGATCGCACTGATCACGGTGATGTCGGTGATGAATGGTTTCGACTACCAATTGCGTTCACGCATTCTGGGTGCGGTATCGCACGCCACCATTTCCGGCGTCGGCGAAAGCCTGCAGGATTGGCCGCGAACGCTGAAGATTGCCGAGGCTAACCCGCATGTGTTGGGTGCTGCTCCGTACGTCGAAACCGAGGCTTATCTCACCGCGCGTAGTTCTTCGGGTGCGCTGGTGCGTGGTGTTGATCCTGCACAAGAACCCAAAGTGGTTGATATCAACCAGCACATGGTGAGCGGCAAGCTGAACGAGTTGACGCCCAACAGTTGGAACATCGTGCTGGGCAAAGAGCTAGCCATGACGCTGGGGGTGAGCGTCGGCGATCGCGTGACCATGGCGGTGCAGGAACTACGTGCCACGCCCATGGGCGGCGTGCCGAGAATGCGCAGCTTTCATGTGGTGGGTGTGTTCGAATTGGGCATGCAACAGTTCGATGCGGGCCTAGCGCTCATCAATATCAGTGATGCTGAAAAGCTCAACAGTTTGAGCGGCCCGACAGGTATTCGTTTGCGTCTGGACGACTTATTTAATGCGAGACCGGTAGCAACCCAGCTATCGAGCGAACTGGGGCAGGTCTATCGCGTGCAAACGTGGATGGATACGAACGCCAACCTGTTTTCCGCGCTGTCGATGGAAAAAATGGTGATGTTCATCATCTTGTCGCTGATTATTCTGGTAGCTGTCATCAACCTGATTTCCATGTTGATGATGTTGGTGACGGACAAGCAGTCGGAAATAGCGATCATGCGCACGCTTGGCGCAACCCCGCGCAGCATCATGGGAATTTTCATGGTGCAGGGATTGGTTGTGGGGTTCGTCGGGATTGGCTTTGGCGTGGGCTTGGGCTCACTGCTGTCGTGGAAGCTTGCTGCCATCATCAAATGGATCGAACATGTTTTCCACGTGACCTTTCTTTCGCCAGATATTTACTACATCAGCGAAGTACCCAGCCGGTTGGACTGGCACGACGTAGGCTCAGTGGCGTTAATTACGTTTATTTTCTCCCTTTTGGCTACCTTGTACCCGGCCTGGCGCGCCTCACGCACGCAGCCGGCACAGGCGCTGCGCTATGAATAAGACAGCGATGAATTCGACCACCGAAAATGTGCTGCGTGTCAGCCATGTGGCAAAGACCTATCAGGACGGCGGCTTGCGGACTGACGTGTTGACGGACGTCAGCTTCAATTTGAAGCGCGGCGAGACGATGGCTATCGTCGGCGCATCTGGTTCCGGCAAAAGCACGCTGCTGCATATTGTTGGCGGGCTGGATACGCTAAACGCCGGCGAAGTGGAAGTGGATGGTCGCGTACTGTCGAAACTGTCCGATGCCGAGCGTGGTCGCGTGCGCAACCGCTCGCTTGGCTTCATCTATCAGTTTCATCATTTGTTACCCGAGTTCACCGCACTGGAAAATGTATGCATGCCGCTGTTGATTCGCGGCACGTCAATCGGTGAAGCCACGCGACAGTCCACTGCGTTGCTAGAGCGC
Organism: Rhodanobacter sp.; assembly: GCA_039924175.1. Lineage (GTDB taxonomy): Bacteria > Pseudomonadota > Gammaproteobacteria > Xanthomonadales > Rhodanobacteraceae > Rhodanobacter. Next base: position 155,639 of record JBDTBF010000030.1, on the reverse strand, counting down.
GTGGGCCTTGCGGCTCGGCTCGGACACAAGCCGTCTGAGCTTTCCGGTGGTGAACGACAGCGCTGCGCGGTAGCGCGTGCGCTAGTCACCAAGCCCGCGTGCGTGCTCGGCGACGAGCCGACCGGCAATCTTGACGAAGGCAACGCAGCGCAAATCTACGCGCTTATGTTGGAGCTCAATCAAGAAATTGGCACCAGTTTCATCCTGGTGACGCATGACACCCGGCTGGCTGCACGGATGGACCGCACCTTGGTGTTGCATAACGGCTTGTTGCAAGAAAAGCTGAAGAGCTGACCCCACTGCAATCCTCCGCTGCGCGCAGGGGAGGAAGAAAGCTGCTGCGGCTGCGTCCGCCATACCGCCGTTTCGGGGAGATGCTGATGCTTGGCAGACCGGCGCCGGCTTTATCGTGGTGGCATGACGCCCGGCTGGCAGCTCGTATAGACCGTACGGCGGTGCTGCATAGCGGCCTGCTACAGGAAAAGCGGAAGAGCTGACCCCAGCTCAGTCCTCCCCTGTGCGCAGGGGAGGAAGACCGGGGTTGTGACGCTTTTGACCGTGTTGCCGCATCCATGTACGTCCCTCTGCTTACGGACGAGGCTGGGTGGAAGACACTTTTTATATTCGGCTCAAATGATGTCCGGCTCAAAACCTGACTGTAATTTGCGATATTGCTATCGCAGCGCGAGCCACGCACGGCCTGTGCCTACGCGTTTTTCGTCCTTGCGGCCGTAGCTCCCGCGTTACCCTCGGAGGCATCCAGGATGGAACGAGGCACGCCGGGTGGCGCGAGTAATCAAGGTGCCAGCAGCAAGTACGGTAGCGCTCAGCTTTTTGTTGGGCGTGCTGCTGGTGCAGTGGCTGCCAGCGTTGCCGTCGCACCTGTGGTTGGCCGTGTTGTTGTTGAGCGCGCTGGGGTTGGGGTGGCGTTTCCCTCGCGCTTGCTGGTTAGCGTGCATCCTGTTGGGCGTGGTGTGGGCGGCGTGGCGTGGCGCCGCCGCCATGGACGCGCGCTTACCGAGATCATTAGAAGGCAGCGATTTCGCCGTGGTGGGTACGATCACCGGGTTACCGTTGGCTGGTGTTGGAGCGAGTCGGTTTAATTTGCGGATCGAGCAAGCCGCACTTGACGGCAAGCAAATTCCTTTGCACGGCAAGGTAACCGTGTCCTGGTACGGCGACGCACCACTACTGCGGCCGTGCACGCGCTGGCACTTGCTGTTGCGGCTGAAGCGCCCGCGTGGTCTGTTGAATCCTGGCGGTGCTGACAGTGAACGTTCCGCGTTAGAGCGCGGCGTGATTGCCACCGGCTACGTCCGTAAAGACGTGGAAAATGCGCAATTGGCGCGTGCGCCTTGGTGTATCGACGGCGTGCGTAACGCGGTAGTTCACGGCATTGTCGCCCGTGTCCACGACCCGCACGATGCCTCATTGCTGCGGGCATTTGCCGTAGGCGATACGCGTGGCTTGCAGCAACGAGACTGGAGCGTAGCGCGGGCCAATGGCGTCTCGCATCTGATCGCTATCTCTGGTTTCCATGTGGGTGTGGCAGCCGTATTCGGCGTGTGGTTGGCGGCATTTGGTTATTTCTTGTGGCCACGGTTTGGGCTGTATGTGCCGCGCCTGCAGGCGCAAGCGGCAGCAGCGCTTCTAGCCGCGGCAGCCTATAGCGCGCTGGCCGGTTTTGGCCTGCCTACCGTACGTACGTTGTTGATGATTGCCGTGTTAGCGGCAGCCCGATGTAGCCGCCGTGGAAGTCACGGCGCGCAGTCGTTGGCGTTAGCGCTGTTGGCAATTTTGCTGTTCGATCCACTAGCGGTGTTATCCGCCGGGTTTTGGCTTTCGTTCATCGGGGTCGGCTTTTTAATGTTGTGTTTGCAGGCGCGCGGTCATGGCTTTCGCGCGTTTCTGTACGAACTGTCGAATGGTCAGTTGCTGATGACGGTGGCGTTACTGCCGTTGACCATGTGGTTTTTTGGTCAGGCGTCTCTCGTTGGTGCGCTGTCCAATTTGATTGCGGTGCCTTTTGTCAGCTTCGTCATCGTGCCGTGTGCGTTGTTTGGCACGTTGTTGTTAGGCGTGTGGCCTCCATTGGCCACGCCGGTATGGTGGCTGGCAGCTCACTTAGTCCACGCGCAATGGTGGCTGCTGGAACAGATGGCAACGTGGCCAGGCGCGCACTGGTATTTGCCGGTGGTGCAGCCTTGGGCATTGTTATTGGCACTGGTCGGTTCACTGTGGCTGTTTTTACCGCGCGGTGTGCCACTGCGTTGGCTGGGACTGTTGTTGTTTTTGCCGTTGTTACGGCCACCCATTCAGTTACCGGCGACGGGCGCATTTCAGGTGTGGACCTTAGATGTGGGGCAGGGCTTGTCGGTGCTGCTACGGACCCGCCACCACGTGTTGGTCTATGACGCGGGCGCCCGCTATCCGTCCGGGTTTGATCTGGGTGAGTCGGTGGTGGTGCCGTCTATCCACGCGCTGGGCATGACGCGGCTAGACCTGCTGATAATCACCCACGCGGACAACGATCACGCCGGTGGTGCCGCGGCTGTCGCAGCGGCGTTTCCTGACGCGCGTCGTTTGGCGGGCGAGCCAGCGCGAATGAAAGTACCCATGTCGCAGTGCGTGGCGGGGCAGTCATGGCAGTGGGATAGCGTGGAATTTCGCGTACTGAGCCCGCCAGCTGACGGTATGAGTGCGAAGGGTAACGACCGCTCGTGCGTGTTGCTGGTGGTGGGAGCTGGCGGCCGACTATTACTTACTGGTGACATTAGTCACAAGGTAGAACCGCAAGTTGCTGCTGCGCTGGGTGCTGGTTCCGCGCCGGTGTTGCTGGTACCGCATCACGGTAGTAAAACTTCGTCCAGCACGGCGTTTATTGCTGCAGTGCAACCGCCGTTTGCCATCGTCTCCGCGGGTTGGCGTAATCGTTTTGGTCACCCCAAACCGGAAGTATTAGCGCGCTACGCGGACGCGCACGTGCCAGTGTTTAATACGGCCATCCAGGGCGCCATTCCGTTAGTTTTCACGCCCGGCACAACGCCACAACGCGGCGCAGGTGTACGTTTACAACGACGCCGCTACTGGCGCGAGTAACACTGGAAACTGCCACCCGTTGCGTAGAACGCCATGGTGAGGCTGTTATCATGCGCGATCGTCAGCGAGTTGTAGGGTGAGGTCGCAAAGTGCTTGAAATTCTAATGGCCGGTGGATGGGCGATGGTGCCTATCCTGATTTGTTCCGCAGCCGCATTGGCGATTGTGCTAGAACGTTTCTTGACCCTGCGCGGTAAGGCAGTCTTGCCGCCGGGTTTGACCGAAGAAGTGCGTGAGCGGGCACGCGCCGGAAAGATTGACGCGCGCTATCTGGAGGAGCTGTCCAACGGCTCTCCGCTGGGTGAGTTGCTTGCTTCCGCGCTGGCTGTACGTAATCGCCCGCGCGAACTGATCAAGGAGCGCATCGAGGATACCGGGCGGCATGTGATTCATCGCATGGAGCGTTATCTGAGCACGTTGGGCACGATTGCGCTGATTGGCCCGTTACTCGGTCTGTTCGGCACCGTGATTGGCCTGATCCGCATGTTCATGGAAGTCATGGCTGGCGGCATTGGTGACCCTGCCAAAATGGCCGGTGGTATCGGCGAGGCGCTGATTTGTACGGCATCCGGCCTGACCGTAGCGATTCCGGCGTACGTGCTGCATCGCTATTTTCGTTCACGTGTGGCGGGTTATTGCGTGGCCATGGAGAAACAGGCCACGGCCTTGCTGGATGACCTGACGTTTCCGCGCACACCTGCCACGGCGGCTGCACCGCGTCGTGCGTCCACTGCTGCCACGCCCAGCGTAAGCTGAGTTCACCATGCATATTGGAAACGACCGTCGGCAGGATGATTTCGAGATCAACGTCATTCCGTTGATCGACGTGCTGTTGACGCTGCTGATGTTTTTTGTGTTGACCAGTACCTTTGTTGAACACTCACGCCTGCAGGTGACCTTACCCAACGCCAGCACGCAAGACCGCGACATGAATAGCTCGGCGCTGACCATTATGGTGGATCGTGACGGGCGCTTTTTTGTGGGTAGCGATGCGGTGATGGGCGAAGGCATCGAGCCGCTGAAACTAGCTATTGCGCGTAGTGCCGGCACTGACCGACAACGGCAGGTCACGATTCGCGCGGATGCGCTGTCGTCGCATCAAAGTGTGGTGACGGCAATGGATGCGCTGGGCCAACTTGGGTTTACCCGTTTGTCGATTGCCACCACGCCGAGCCAGCCGGGCGCGAACAAGTGAGTGACACCAAAGCCCGCCTGTGGGACGCCGCAAGCTGGAAGGTCTACAAGCGTCTATTTGCGTATTCCCGTCGCTACTGGGCCATAGGCTCCATTGCGTTTATTGGCATGTTGCTGGATGCCGGCGGTCTGGCATTGTTCACCGACCTGATGCAAACCTTGGTCGATGACTTGTTCGTGAAGAAGAATGCTTATCTGATCTTCTGGATGCCGATCTGGATCATCAGCATCTTTGTCGTTCGCTCCTGTGGCACCTTCGCCAGTACCTATGGCATTGCCTACATCGGCCGTCACGTCGTGCAGGCAATTCAGCACGATGTGTTTGCTGCCTATTTGCGCTTGCCGGCCGCATTCTTCGGCAAGGAACCATCCGGGCAGCAGATATCGCGCATCACCTATACCAGCGAACAGGTCGCTTCAGCGTCATCCGACGCGGCGAAGATCGCCGTAACGGACGGCGCCACCGCCATTTTTATGTTGGTGGTGATGTTGCACCAGAGTGCCTATCTCACCTTAGCCTTGCTGGTGATGTTGCCGGCGATAGGGTTGATTGCCACCGTCGTCAGTCGCCGCTATCGGCAGATCAGTCGGCGGATTCAAGGCACCATGGGCTCGGTGACTGGTACGGTCGAAGAATCGGTGGGCGCTCATCGCGAAATACGTATTTACGGCGGTCAGTCGCATGTAGCCAATCGTTTTGAAGGCGTTACACGGCACACGCGCTATCTGAATTTGAAGATCATCGCGACCAACGCGGCCTCTAGTTCCACCATCCAGTTGGCCGGGGCATTTGCCTTGGCGGCGTTGGTGTTTTTAGGTACACGGCCACAAGTGATTGACCAGATGACGCCGGGCATCTTTGTCGCTGTACTAACCGCAATGGGTGCGATGCTGCCGTCGTTGAAACGTCTTACCAACGTGCAGGCGAATATTCAGCGCGGTCTGTCGGCTGCGGAAGATTTGTTTGAAGTCATTGATCTGTCGCCCGAGGTGGACCACGGCCGGCAAGACCTGACTCGCTCTAGGGGTGACCTGCATTTCGAAAACGTAACGCTGGTGTATCCGCGCAATGACGTCGTGGCACTGCGCGGGGTTGATTTGCATTGCGCGCCAGGCACGGTGACCGCGCTAGTGGGGCGTTCGGGCAGTGGCAAAAGTAGTTTGGTTAGTCTGTTGCCGCGGTTTTATGCACCGACTTCCGGCCGTATCGTGCTGGACGGGCAGGACTACGAAACCTACACGCTAGCGTCGTTGCGGCGGCAGATTGCCTGGGTCGGACAAAGCATCGTGTTGTTCGACGATACGGTGGCCAACAATATTGCGTTTGGTGAGTTATCCGACGCCAGCGAGGCTGACATTATTGCGGCTGCTGAAGCCGCGAATGCGATGGAATTTATCTCCGCTATGCCGCAAGGTATTCACACGCATGTCGGACAAAGCGGCAACATGCTTTCCGGTGGCCAGCGCCAGCGTATTGCCATCGCCCGAGCCATCCTGAAAAATGCACCGATTCTGGTATTGGATGAAGCGACCAGCGCGTTGGATACCGAATCCGAGCGCTTGATCCAACAAGCCTTGCAGCGGCTGATGTGTGATCGCACGACGTTGGTTATTGCGCATCGCCTGTCCACCATTGAAGACGCCGACCAGATCGCGGTGATGGACCAAGGGCATATCGTCGAGCGCGGCACGCACCAAGAGTTGATGGCGCTGGGCGGCCAATATGCCGTGTTGCATCAGATGCAGTTTCACGATGCGACAGCGGCTTCGAACGACGACTGAGGAGCTCTATGGCGCTGCTCAACACACTTCAATTGGCTTGGTATAGCGGCGGTCGAGTGCCGTGGTGGGCGTGGCCGTTGGCAGGCCTTTACGGAGCGGTGATTCGACTGCGTGGCTGGTTGTATCACATCAGCTGGCTGCACCGCGTATCACTACCAGCCCCGGTGATTGTTGTCGGCAACCTTACGGCTGGCGGTACCGGGAAAACGCCGTTAACGATTGCGCTAGTGACAGCGCTGAGCGCACGTGGCTTTCGACCTGGTGTAGTGAGTCGTGGCTACGGCGGTACCCAGCGTGAGCCACTTTTGCTGGGCGCTACGCCTGACCCAGTGCTGGTCGGCGACGAACCTTGCCTCATCCATGGCAGCGGCACGCCGGTTGCGGTCGGACGTGATCGTGCCGCAGCTGCGCGCTTGTTGCTGGACGCTGGCTGCAATGTGGTGGTGGCGGATGACGGCTTGCAGCACTACGCGTTAGCGCGCGATGTGGAGATTTGCGTGATTGATGGCGTGCGCCGCTTCGGCAATGGTCGATTGTTGCCGGCCGGTCCGTTGCGCGAACCACTACACCGCTTGGCAAGTATTGATTTTCGCGTATGCAATGGCGGCACGGCTGCGGCGGGCGAATACGCCATGCAATTATCGGGCAACGTTGCCGTCAGCCTTGGCGATGCCGGTGAGCGACCACTGACAGATTTCAGCGGCCAGCAGGTACATGGCGTGGCCGCTATTGGTAACCCGCAACGTTTCTTTGACAGCTTGCGTGCCGCGGGCATGGAGGTCATCGAGCACGCGTTTGCCGACCATCACGCGTTCGTTGCCGCTGACCTAAATTTTGCCGACGCGTTGCCGGTACTGATGACCGACAAGGATGCGGTGAAGTGCCGGCACTTCGCGCACGTCAATTGCTGGCGCGTGCCGGTCAAGGCGCAGTTACCAGACGCGTTTTACGCCGCCTTAGTGGAGCGAATCAGTGCGTTACAGCGCGACTGATTCGCCCTCAATGATTAGCTCGCGCAATAACTGGCCACCGATCCAGTAGCACAATTCGGCCGGCTGCTTGACGCGCCATACCGCCAAATCTGCGCGTTGACCCACGGTCAGCGTGCCGCGGTCAGTCAAGCCAAGCGCGCGGGCCGCATTAACGGTAATGCCGCGCAACGCTTCTTCTGGTGTTAAGCGGAAGAAGGTGCAACCCATGCCAGCGGCTAGTCGTAGCGACAGCAAAGGTGATGTGCCTGGGTTGCAGTCGGTAGCGACCGCCATGGCGACGCCGTATTTACGCAGCAATACGATCGGTGGTGCATTGGTTTCGCGCAGCGCGTAGAACGCGCCGGGTAGCAATACAGCGACGGTGCCGGCAGCGGCCATCGCCTTGATGCTGGTTTCGCTCAGGTGTTCCAGATGGTCGGCAGAAAGCCCGCCGAACTCGGCCACCAGCGCCGCGCCGGCAAGATCAGACAATTGTTCGGCGTGTAGCTTTACTGGCAAGCCAAGCTGTTGGGCGCGCTCAAACACGCGGCGAGTTTCGGCGGGGTTGAAGCCGATGTTTTCGCAAAAGGCGTCGACCGCATCGACCAGCCCTTCAGCGGCCAGCGTGGGCAAAAGGGTGTCGCATACCAAGGTAACGTAATCATCGCGCCGGTCTTTATATTCGGCGGGCAAGGCGTGTAGGCCGAGAAAACTGGTACGCACACTAACGCCGAGTTCGCGGCCGATATGGCGGGCAACACGTAGCATGCGCCGCTCGCTCTCCAGTTCCAGCCCGTAGCCAGACTTGATTTCTAGCGTGGTCACGCCGTCGGCCCGCAGCGCTCGGGCGCGCGGTACGGATTGCGCGAACAACTGCTCCTCACTAGCCGCGCGCGTAGCGCTGACGCTGGAAGCAATACCGCCGCCGGCGCGCGCGATTTCTTCGTAACTGGCACCGTTCAAGCGCAAATCAAACTCATGCGCGCGATTGCTACCGAAAACCAAGTGAGTGTGGCAATCGATCAATCCCGGCGTCACCAAAGCGCCGTCCATTGGCTCGACCATAGCTGCCAATGTCGCGGGTTCGTCGGGCAAATCGCCCATGCGGCCGACCCACGCGATATGGCCACGATGCAACGCGATGGCACCGCCTTCAATCAAACCGTATGGTGTGTCGCTAGCAAAGGTCGCCAGCGTGGCGTTCAACAACAGTCGGTCCCAACGTGGCTCACTCATGTTTGCAGTCGTTCCTTGGTAGGGGTGCTGCCCGAATCTGGTTGCGGTCAGCTCGTGCTTTGATTCTATCGGCCATGCTATCGCCAGCGCGGTGACGGCGTCGTCGCGCGGCGATTATGGCAAGGGCAACGGCCGGGGACGTCGCAGCGTGGGGCATTTGTCATCGCGCGTATGGACGACGACCGATCGTCCGGTGGTTATTGTACGAGTCTGCGTTGCATGCTTTCGTTGTGGGTGTGAAAGTCACGCGTTTGGAGCAGTGACTTGGCGCACAGTTGGCGCCGTTGCGGGCAAAAGAAAAGCCGCGACCCGGGGGCGCGGCTTCTCAACGCAAACAGCGATCGCGTGTTACCAGATCTTCACTTGTTTGTCGGCATCACGCACCATCGCGTCGCCGGCTTTGCACTGAAATGCCATGGCAAATTCGGGCATGTTGGACGGCGCGCCGATGGCGCGGAATTTTGCCGGCGCGTGCGGGTCGGTGTTGAGCAAAGTGAGTTGCGCCTCTGGCCGAATGTTGCCGCGCCATACACGCGCCCAGTTGAGGAAGAAACGTTGGTCTTGGGTATAGCCGTCGATCTTGCGTTTGGCTTCGGCGGGGTTCTGCTTCAGCGCCATCTGTAGTGCTGTGTAGGCCGCATTCAAGCCGCCTAGGTCACCGATGTTTTCGCCCATGGTGAGCTGGCCGTTGACGTGTCTTCCGGGTAGTGCTTCGTAGCTGTTGAACTGTGCAGCAAGCTTGGTGGTGCGGGCCTCGAAGGCCTTACGGTCAGCGTCGGTCCACCAGTTAGCGTTGTTGCCTTCGGCGTCAAATTTGCTGCCCTGATCGTCGTAGCCGTGGCCCATCTCGTGACCAATGACCGCGCCGATACCGCCGTAGTTGATGCCGTCATCGGCTTTGGCGTCGAAGAATGGTGGTTGCAGAATGGCGGCGGGGAAGACAATTTCGTTTTTCTGCGCGCTGTAATACGCGTTCACCGTCTGTGGAGTCATACCCCATTCGCTGCGATCCACCGGTTTGCCGATCTTGGCGATGCGATAGTCGTAATTGAACTTGCTCGCCGCTTGCACGTTGGCGAAGTAATTGTCTGGCGTCAGGGTCAAGCCGGACCAGTCACGCCATTTATCTGGGTAACCTATTTTTGGTACGAAGGTGGCCCATTTTTGCAGTGCTTTGGTCTTGGTTTCCGCGCTCATCCACGGTAAGTCCTCAATGCGCGCCTTATAGGCTGCACTCAAGTTGTGCACCAGTTGTTCGGCACGCTGTTTGGATGTCGGCGAGAAGTTGTCCTTCACGTAAAGCTGCCCTAACGCCATGCCCATGCTACCGTTGGTGGAATCGAGTACGCGCTTCCAGCGCGGCTTCATTTCCTTTTGACCGTTGAGGGTTTGTTCGTCGAACGCAAAGTCTTCTTGCTGGAAAGATGCAGACAAGTACGGCGCGGCATTCGCAATGGCGTGAAAGCGCAGATAGGCCTGCCATTGCGCAACCGGGACATCACCAAGCATCTTTTCCATTTCGGCAAAAAACTTCGGTTGCGATAGGGAGAAGCCGTCCTTCACCTTGGCGCCCTGCGCCTTGAAGAATGCGGCCCAGTCGAACCTTGGCGTGACCTTGTCGGCGTCGGCAACGCTGACAAAGTGGTAACGGTTTGCCGGGTTGCGCATTTGCACGGGTGGCAGCGACACGGAGGCGAGACGCGTTTCGAACGCGAGTACGGATTTGGCTTGAGTCTGGGCGCTGGCGGCACTAGTGCCCGTTAGCTCAAATAGTTTGGCGATGTGCGCGACGTAGGCTGCGCGGATTTTGGCAAAGTCGGCTTTGCTGTAATAGTCGACGGTCGGCAGACCAAGGCCACCTTGGTTGGCGTAGGCAATTTCCTGATTGGAATCCTTGAAGTCGGCATTGCCGCCGAAGCGGAACAATACCGGTTGGCCTCGTGCGTAACTGTCGCGAATATAGTTGACGACGTCGGCGCTATCTCTAAGGCGGTCGATGCGTGCCAGCTGTGGTTTGATCGGATCAAAACCAGCTTTGTCGATCGCGGCCTCATCCATGCCTGAGCCATATAAGTAGCCAATTTTCTGTTCGATGGAGCCCGCGCTGGCGGAGCTTGCGTGGCTGGCAGCATTTTCCACCAACTTGCGCTGCACGTTCATACTGCCCTCGCGCAGGGCGTCAAACGAACCCCAGCGCGTACGGTCCGCGGGAATCGGGTTGGCAGCGACCCATTTGGCGTTGACGAAACCGTTGAAGTCATTGCAGGCGTTGATGCTGGTGTTCAACTCGTGCACATCGAAAACGCTGGCGGGTGCGGCCATGGCACTGGTAAACAAGCCCATGCCAATGGCGAGGGCCAGCGGCTTCAAAAATCGGTGTGTCATGGTTTCTCCCTAAGAGCCTGTCGGACTTTGGTGATCGAGGCGAGAATTCGGCTGTGTGAGGACAAGTTTGTGATGATTCACCGGTCCATAGGGGCTCTATGGACCAAGAATCAGCGCAAATATGGACCGCACAGGCGGATTCGCAGGCCGGCCAGCCAAAGTCCGACAGGCTCCTCGTAATCGCAGTGCAAGGGCTCGGCGGGTGCGAGCCACGTGACCGTGCACCGTAGGTAATTACGTGCATGTTTACCTAGTGTCGAAGGTCATGGTGAGGCGCTGCGGCGCCCTGTTGCAGATCATGGTGGAACGGAGTGTCGGCCCGTTATCATCGCGTCATGAATGCAGCCGCCACACTCGACTTTCGCTCCGCTAATGCCGCCGATGTCGCCGCCGTGGTCGCCTTGGTGGAATCGGCCTATCGCGGTGATTCCGGCCGGCGTGGCTGGACCACGGAATCAGATTTATTGGATGGGCGGCGCACCGACGTGGAAGCGGTGAGCGGGCTTTTGCAGCATGCCGATGATTGTGTGTTGCTAGCCGAGTCGGCCGGACAACTGGTGGCCAGCTGCCATATTCAACGGCAGGGTGAATGGGGTTATTTCGGCATGTTTGCGGTGGACCCGGCGCAGCAAGGCGGTGGCGTTGGCAAGCAAGTGTTGGCGGAAGCAGAACGGCTAGCGCACGAACGCTGGCACTGTCATGGCATGCGCATGACGGTGATCGAGCAACGCACGGAACTGCTGGCGTGGTACCTGCGACGTGGTTATCAACGTACTGGCGAGCACCAACCGTTTCCGTATGGCAATGAGCGTTTTGGTATTCCGCGCCGGGATGATTTGCGATTTGAAGTGTTGGTCAAGCCATTTGCAGAGGAAGCGACATGAATGATTGGGTGAAAGTGGGTACGCGCAACGAGTTCCTGCCTGGCGAGTTCAAGGTGGTGTGGGACGGTGATACCTCCATTGCGGTCTACAACATCGATGGCGTGTTATATGCGATCGAAGACGTTTGCACGCATGACGGCGGTGATTTGGCGGGCGGCGAGGTATTTGGTTTTGAAGTAGAATGCCCTCGTCACGGCGCACGCTTCGACGTACGTACCGGTGCAGTGACTAAACCACCCGCGTACATTCCCATTGCCAGTTTTCCGGTGCGCGAAGAAGACGGCTTTATCTGGACGCAAGACGATCGCTAATCGCGTTCGCTAGGGCGTTGGCCACGCGGCCCGAACGTGTCGATCGCGACGAGTGGAATAGTGATTCGGCGAGTCGCTGTGGCGCTCGCGCCTAGAGTTACATCGTTCACGATTCGCTGGTGGTTTCCGCTGGGCGCGACACCAGTCATCGGTAGGTTTGAAGCGATGCGGCAGGGTTGCGCATTGCCGGGATGATGGCGCTATACCCCGCGTTACGCTTTCGCGATCAGTCGACGTGTTGACGGGTAACAGCGATGCCACCACGGTGATCAAATACATGTTTCAGCGCGAGCGCGTTGATCGGTCCAGCGGTTCAGCGGCCCAAAGTACCCCCACAATGCGGCTCGCGCAGCCGGCTTTCCCAGTAGCGACATGGCTGCGTTGTCGGCACCTGTGACGTCGTAAATTATTAGATGTGGTTATGTGAGTTATCTCAATCTATGTCCCTCGTGCTGCCGCTGCCGCAACGCGTGACATGCGATATTCGTAGCGAAATTTTCGGGTGAGGAGACGCATTAGCTCACAGTTTGCAAGAGTTTGAATGGATCCATGAATCAGATGGGCGCTAAGGCTCGCCAAAGTTTTTTTTGCAATTTTGGAGATCCACCCACGAAGAAGGAAGAACCCATGCGCAACGTATTCATTGCGTCGATCGCGTTGTCCGCGCTGCTTGTTGGTGCTGCGCTGTCGGCTCAGGCCGCGGCGCCGATGAACCTCAAAGCACAGGCGAAAGTCAGTATGGCCAGCGCCAGAAGCATTGCCTTGAAGGCTTACCCGGGCAAGATCATTAAAGAAGAGTTGGAGCAAGAGTCAGGCGGCAGCGGCTTGCGCTATTCGTTCGATATCAAGTCAACGGAAGCTACCCACGAGGTCGGGGTGGACGCTAAGACCGGTAAGGTCCTGGAAAATTCGGTGGAAGGCGCCGACAACGACTAAGCCGTATAGCCTAGCTGAAAGGGCGGTCGCCGCTGGCTGAACGCCAGCGGTGACGTCACCAGATGTTTACATTTCGATAAGCGAAATGAAAGCAAGTGGGTACAGGCTTGTGGCATGTCGATCGCACACATCGTTCGCTTCCTCGTCGCCGCGCAGCCCATTACGGACTGTTCGCCCAAAGTTGCGCCCACGTGGGACACACGGCGACGCAAAGCGGTGGCCGGCATCCTTCATCGCCTGTTTCGACGGGTGGGTGGTGCGCTGCTTGAGCCGGGCGGGTTGTCGACTATCGGCATCCATCGCGTGCTCGTGTGCCGGCCAAATCATCGGCTAGGCAACAGCGTGTTGATCAGCCCTTTGATAGCGGAGATCGAGGCGCTTTATCCGGGCGCGGAGATCGACCTGTTGGGCAGTCAGGCGACCGAGTCCCTGTACAGCGACCGCTTCCGCGTTCACAGCGTTTTCGTGTTGCCACAAAAAATCGCGCGACATCTTTGGCTGTCGCTGCGTGTGTTACGTGCGCTGCGCCGCTGTCGTTATGACTTGGCCATCGATGCGTGTGAAGGATCGCAATCTGGGCGCATCGTGTTGGCTCTCGCACACGCTACCTATAAGCTCGGGTTTCCTGATCCGCATCTGAATCCTGAATCGGCTTGGCATGCCTTGGAGTGGCCTGCGCACCTTGCGCACCGAAGCGTGTTTTTACTGCGTCATGCGTATGCGGGTTCCACGGGAGCGGCTTATCCGGCGCTCAACCTGGAAACGGTGCCGGCCGAACGGCAGGTTGCGGCAAAGGTTCTGGCACAGATCTGCGCTGGCGGAAACGGGCATTACGCGGCGACGGTAGGAATATTCCCCAACGCCACTGGTGCTAAGTGCTACAGCGAGCAGTGGTGGAACCAGTTTGTGGGTACTTTCCAAACGTTATGTCCGCAGGTCCAGTTGATTGACGTACTGGCGGCCCATGGCAGGTCGCAACTTGGCTCGCAGCTGCCGTTCTACTACTCGCGTGATCTGCATCGAATGACGGCGATGATTTCTTGCATGGACGGCTTCATCAGTGCCGACTGCGGCGTCATGCACTTGGCCACCGCCAGCGGCACACCGACGTTTGGCATGTTCTCGGTCACTGATCCGGCAAAATACGCCCCGTATGGTAGTGCCAGCGCCGCGCTCGATACCCGTGGTATGGATGCTGTAGCCGCGGCGACTGCCGCTGCAACGTGGTGCGCACGAGTGTTATCGGCACGCCCGACAGTCCACGATGGCGCAGACGCCTGAGTCAACACAACCGCTGTGAACATGCTGGCAGCCCCCCAAAGCCATCGTCGTGAGGGAGCGTGGTGAATTTAAATGTCTGGCAGCGTGTGCGCTAGAACCTGCCCGGACTGCAACGCCCCCTACGCGGTCCACTATCCGCCGTTACTTGGTCCATAGAACGTCGATGGCCCGGCGAATCGTAGGAAAACTGTCCTCGCACAGAGGACATTGACCAGCTTCGCTGTTGTAAAGCTCTTCGTCTCGAACGCTTCTACCGCCCACGCTCCTCGTGTCTGTCGGTTCATATCGCCGTCAGATGGTGCTCAAGGCCGTCCTACGGTGAGAATGACGAAACTGTTTGGCTTGATCGTTGGGCGGCGGTTCGGCTGACGGGTTGCTTCCAGTTGCGCGGCGGAGAGATACAGACGGTGCAACTTGGGATCTAGCGCCAAGGTGCGTGCGCTGACCTGCGTGGAGACGGTGGCGCTTACGTGGTAGTGATCTGCATCATCCTGATGCACGGCGGTGAGCGTGCCGCTTTCGCCGTTGGAGCTGTAGATTATCGATTCAGCGGCGTCGAACACCACCGCATCCGGACCCTTACCGATGCGCACGGTTGCCACTTGATGGCCATCACTGGCGTCGGTGATGGCCATCACCTCGTTGTCGCAAACCGAGAATAGGCGCTGATGGGCAAGGTCGATTGCCAAGCCGCTGGGCGATTGACACGGTGCCAATGACCACACATGCAACACCTTGTTGCTGGCGGTATCGAGCTGTACCAAGTCCGATTTGTCCTCCAGGTTCACGTAAACGTGACCCGCACCATCGGCCACGGCAAATTCCGGCGCACCCGGCAGATTGATGGTGGCGATCACCGCGCCTTTGACTGGATCGATCACACTGGCCGAATGGCTTTTGCCGTTGAACGTGAGTACGTGGTGCGACGCTTGGTCGTAGAGGATCGCGTCCGGCTTCTCGCCAGTGCCGGCGATGGTGGCCAGCGTCTTCAACGTACGCAGATCGAACTCGGTGACCGAAGCGCTTTTGCCATTGCTGGTGAAGCCACGCTGCAGTTCGGGGTCAAGCGCGATGCCGTGCACGCCGGGCGTGTCGGCGATGGTGCCGATCTGCTTGTGTTCATCGACATCGAGCACCAGTACGTGATCGCCGCGACTGACGAACAAATGCCGATGCGCCGCGTCGAACGTGAGGTAATCCCAACCGCCCGGGCCACCCAGCGGTAGTGTTGAGAGCACGCGCAGTGGCGGCTGCGGCATAGCTGTCGCCGCATAGCTGGCGAGGGGCAGTGCCAGCAGCAAGGCGGCAGGCAGAAAGCGGAGCGATCTTTGCATGGCAATTACCTTGGGCAGAAGCTACGGAGACAATCAGCCTGCGGTCGCAGGGTTGCTGACATCTTGAGTCGGTGCCGTCTTGTCGCGGCGGCGCAAGAGCGAATACAGCACCGGCATCACCAGTAACACCAGCGGCAGTTGCAGCAACATGCCGGAGATGATCGCAATCGCCAGCGGCTGTTGCATTTGTGAGCCTTGGCCGATTGCCAACGCCAACGGCAACAAGGTCAGGATGGCCGCCAGGGTCGACATCAAGATCGGCCGGGTGCGGTGCTTGCCGGCTTCGTGCAAAGCGCCGTGTAGGGCAACGTTCTTCTCCGCATCTTGCAGCTCGGAGAAGTAGAAAATCGCGACCTCAGTGACGATGCCGACGATCATCGTCATGCCCATCATGGATGAGATGTTTAGCTCGATTCCGGTAATCCACAGTCCGGTAAATACGCCAGTCAACGCTAGTAGCGGCATGGCTAGAATGGTCAGTGCCACGCGGAAACTCTCGTACAGAAATAGCAGTAGGGTGAACACCAAGGCGAGTGCGGCCAGCATCACCATGGTGAGTCCGCGGAATGCTGCTTGCTGCTGCTGATAAACGCCGCCGAGTTGGTGAAACATGCCTTTGGGTAATAGCCCGGGTTGGGCCAACACGTGTTTCACATCGACGATAGCTGCGCCAAGACTACGGCCGCTAATGCGCCCGGTCACAGCCACCATGCGCTTGAGGTTGTCGCGGGTGATCTCCGGCTGTCCTTGCACCTGTTTCAGTGTGGCAACTTGAGACAGCGGGAACAGATGGCCGTCGGCGGCACGGATGGAAAGTGCCGCCACTTGATCGAGGCGCTGGTGTGCGCTATCTGGCAGGCGCACGCGCACGCCCACTACGCGGCCATCCACCGGTAATCGTGCGACTACCGTGCCGTCGATGGCCGCTGCCACTTGGTCCGTCACGGCAACCGGGTCGAGTCCCTCCAGTGCAGCTTTGATTGGGTCCACGTTTATCGTCAGCGCATCGCCAGCCGGGTTGATGCCGTCGAGTACACCGACGACGCCGTTGATCTTGCCGATGGCGGCAGCCACTTTTATGGCCGTGGCATCGAGTTGCGCGGGGTCGTCACCGTAGAGCTGAACTTCAATGGGTTGCGGCACCGCGACCAAGTCGCCGATCAGGTCTTCCATCAATTGTGAGAGGTCGATATCCAGCCCGGGCACCTGCTGTTCCACCGCCGTGCGCACTTCAGTCATGACTTCTTCGGTAGACGGGCGCGAGCCGTTCTTCAGGCGCACGAAAAAGTCACCTTGGTTCGCTTCGGTGAGCCCGCCGCCAAGCTGCAGACCGGTACGCCGCGAGTAGGTGTCCACGTTCGGGTTGGCGCGAATAATCGTCTCTACTTGCTTAAGCAGTCGATTGGTTTCATCCAATGAGGTGCCTGGAGTGGATCGGTAGTCGAGGATGAAACCGCCTTCGTCCATCTTCGGCATGAAGCCCGTGCCAACGCGGGTGTAGGCGAAGCCACCGATCAACAGCAGCGGAACGATCAGCAGCAGCACCAACACCGGGCGTCGCAACCAGTGTTCCAACACGTTGTGATAGCCGTCCATCATCCGCGTGGTAAAGCGCGATGGCGCGTGCTCTACAAGGTGGCGCTTATCCAGAAAGCGCTCGGCTAGCAGTGGTACTGCCACCCACGTCAGCAGGTAAGAGATGATTAGCGCGCTTGCCATCGTCAGCGATAGCGCCTTGAAGAACGCACCGGTGACGCCGGTCAGAAATGCCAACGGCAGGAAGATGACTACGGTGGCGGCGCTGGAGCCGGTAAGTGGGCGAGTGAACTCCCATGCTGCGCCGGCGATGCGTTCGTGCACCGGGCCCTCGCCTTGATTGAGCCGGCGCATGATGTGTTCCAACATCACAATGACATCGTCGATGATTAATCCGACGGCGGCGGCCATGCCACCCAGCGTCATCATGTTGAAGCTCATACCGAGTACGCGAAGTAGCAACACGGTGATCGCCAGTACCGCTGGCACCACGATCAGCGCAATCAGGATGACTCGTGCGTTGCGCAAAAATACGAACAACACCAGACCAGCCAGAACGATGCCGATCAGGATGGCGTCGCGCACGCTGCTGGCCGCGCCGGTAACCAGTTGGGTTTGGTCGTACCAATTGGCAACGGTAACGCCCGGTGGCATCTGCGCTTGATACTCGGCCAGGCGTTGCTTCACTTCCTTGGCGATCTGCACGCTATTGCCAGCCGGTTGTTGATACACCTGCAACAACACGGCGTCCTGGCCGTCAGCATTGACCTTGATCCACTGCGGCACGTGACTAAAGCTGACCCGCGCAACATCACCCAATCGCACCACGCCGCCGGGCCCGGCGCGCAACACGATATTGCTCAGTGCCGCCGAAGTTTTCGGCTGATTGTCGGCGAGCAACAAGAACAGCTTGTAGTGATCAGAGACCCGACCCATCGCCTGGATAGTGGCGGCGTGGCCGACGGCATTGGTCACGTCGCTGAGGCTGAGATTCAGCGCGCGCAACTTGCCCGGGTCGACATCGGCGTGGAACTCGGCTGTTTCGCCGCCTTGCACATCGACGTGGGCGACTCCGGTAATACCGCTTAACAAGGGTCGCAACTGGTACTCGGCAAGGTCGTGCAAGGCACTGGGCGAGAGTGTGTGCGAACGCAAGCTGTAGGCCAACACCGGGAACGTGGTCGGGTCCATGCGCCGCGTGGCCAGCTTGGTGCCGGCCGGTAGCTGCGGTAACACTTGTCCGGCGGCGCCGTTGACCTCCTGCAGTGCGGCGGCCATGTCCGCGCCCCAGTCGAAGGTGATGGCGATATCGGCACTGCCGCGGCTGGTGGTGGAGCGCACATCGCGCACGCCGCGTACACGGCGTACCGCTTCTTCGATGGGCGTGGTGACCTCGATCGCCATTTGGTCAGCCGGGCGATCGCCCGCGTCCAGGGTCAGCTGCACCCGTGGGAACGATACGTTGGGGAACAGTGCGACCGGCATCAAAAAGGCGCTGACGATGCCGCCGATTGCCAACATCACCGCCAGAAACAGGAGCGATCGACGATGCCGTTGCATCCATGCAGTCACACTCACTTGGCGAGCTCCCGTACGGCGTCGCCGTCGTTGAGTTCGTACACGCCCAACACAATCACCTTCGCCTGTGCATCAAGCGGCCCCTCGACACCAACGGTGTCGCCGTCCGGGCTGCGTAACTTCACGTTGACGCGTTTGGCATGCCCTTTCTCAACTTGGAATAGGTAGTCGCCGTGTTCATCGTGTAACACCGCGTTACGTGGTACTGCCCACGCTTTGAAATCATCGGTGCGGATCTGTGCATCCAATGGGGCGCCGGCGATCAGGTCGGCGCCAGCTGTCGCTGGTAGCTCAACTTGGGCCTTGAGTAGATGGGTGGTTGGGTCGATGGATTGGCCGACCATGCGTAGCGTTCCGACGAAGGCGTGTTTGGCGCCGTAGACCGGCCGCACTTGCACGGTCATGCCAGAGCGTAGCTGCGCACCGTCTTGCGGCTGCACCCCAAATACGCCGAGCAGCGCGTGCGCCGGCATGAAGCTGAGTAGCGGCGCATTTGCGGCGACGCGTTCGCCGAGCCCCACTTGAAGTTGCGTGACCACGCCGTCTGCCGGGGCGTTGACGGTTTCGGTTGCCGCCGCGCCACCGAGGGCACGCTGCGCTTCGAGCGTCGACTGCGCGTCGGCGAGTGCTTTGCGCGCAGTAGCCAACTGCGACTGCGTGGCCAGCCGCTGTGCAGCCAGTTGTTGTGTGCGCTGCAACTCGCCTTGAGCCGTTGTCAGTGCGGTTTGCGCTTGTTGATAAGCGCTGAGCGCACCAGGATCTGGGGTGATGGTCAGCAGCGGCTGGCCGCGTTTCACGGTTTGGCCTGCGGCTACCTGCAGCGCGGTGATTTGGCCGCCGTGGGCGAGGCTGATCGAGCGAGCGTGCTGCGGATCGCCCACGGCGCTGCCCCAGGCTTCGATCGTCGTGTGAAAGGTTTGTTGCACGGCGGCGGTGGTGCTTACCGCGATTTGACCCGCCGCTGCCGTCGCCTTATCTGCGGGGCTACAGGCCACTAGTAATCCGCAGAGCGCGGCGGTGCACAGGCTCGGCAAGATGATGGAACGCATCATGGTGTGGACGCCTTCGTGGAAAGTACAGAAGAAGTAGCCAGGTCGGTGTTGCCGAGCAGGGCTTCAAGCGCGATGGATTGTTTGTTCCGCTCGCCTTGGGCGGTCAATAGGTCCAGATCGGCGGTTAGCGCGTTACTGCGGATGGCCAGCCACGTGGGCCAGTCCAGCGTTCCTGCCTGCCACGCGTGCTCGGCAGCGCTGCGCGCTTTGTCGAGTTCATGCACGTGTGCGGAAAGCTGCGCGATCTGTTGATTTAGTGTGGTGAGGTCGCTGCCGATACGCTGGATGTCGTTGCGCGTGGTCAAGACACGGGTCGAGTAGTCGTCGTGCAGCTGTTGCCGAGTAGCGCGCTCGATCGCGATGTTGCCGCGATTGCGATTGAACAATGGCAAGCTGATGCCAATGCTTGGTCCGGTTGTGTAGACCGCGCTGGTATCGCGAGCCGTGTTGAAGCCGATCGTCAGCGCAGGGAATTGAGCGAGGATGGCGCCGCGTAGCTTTGCTTGTTGAGACTGGTAGCCAGCCTGCAAGGCGAGTAGGTCAGGGCGGCGCTGAGGAAGGTCGGCTAACGCCGCCTGCAATTGGGCGGCCGTTGGCGTTGGTCGATAGGGTGCGCCGACCAGATCCAGCGGTGCGTTTGGTGCCAGGCCCAACAGCAGATGCAGATCGCCTTCGGCTTGGTGCAGCGCGGTCGCGTTGCCAGCCAGCCGTTTTTGTATGTCCGCTTGGGCGTTCAGGCCGGCGCTCGCGCTGTCGAAGGTAAGGTTGCCTGCTTTCAGCGCCTCGTGGATGTAACCACTGACGGCCGCGAGCGCGGTCTGCTCCTGTTCAAGTTGTGTTTGTTGCGCGCGCCAGTTCAGCACTTGATCAAACAGTAGTCGTGCTTGCGCCACCGTTTGCCACTCGGCCCACAGCAGGTCGAGGTTGACCTGTTGCGTTTGGTGGTTGGCGGCGGCTTTGCGTGAGGAGCGCATCAACAAGGCGCTGATGTCTTCGCTAAGTCCGAGGCTGTAGGCCGTAGTCAGGCCACCGGCGGGGTGACGTGGAAAGTCAGCGGACAGTGCGAGCTGCGGATCGGGCAGCAAGCCGGCCGCAAAAGACTGCGCACGAGCAATGCCGAGTGCATCGTGCTTGAGTTTCAACTCGGGGCTGTTGACCACCGCCAGCATGGCGACTTCGGTGGCGTCGAGCCCGTCGGCTGGATCGAAACGATGGGTGGAAAGCAGCGGCGACAACATGGCTGTGGTCGGCGCTTCAAGTTGCGCGACGCTGGCGGCGCCTTGGCCGCTTCCGAGTGGAAGGGGCGCGTAGGTAGCGCAGCTTGCCAGCATCCAGCTAGCGCTTAACGCAAGCAGAGGTCGTGAAAACGATCGCCACGTCGATGATCGTTGCTGTAGCAAAGTGAGAGTGTGTTGTCGCAAATTGGCATAAAGCATTAGGTATGCTGCGCTCATTCCGCTTAGTTCTACCTTACGTCTTCTTGAATTGGTGAATAAGTCGGGTTCAGCCGTTGCTGGGCGTTGCATCGGTGAGGAGTGTTGGATCGCGGCGCTCAGCCCATGCCTTGCGGGTTTGGCGGCACCGGGCACTGCAAAGGTCGCAGCCACGCCAGCGCCATGCGCTGGGCTAGCCGCTCACCGCACGGCTAGCAAACCCCTTGAGCCCACGCCGCCGGGTCCATGGATCCAGTGGAAGGGTAATAAGGGCTACCGGGGTTTCTACCTTTTCTCACAGCAACTGGCAGGCCTGTGCTCAGTGCGATGCCGCCCGTCGTGTTGTCGATGTTCACGGTGACGTCGCGCCACACCGCAGAGGACCGTACTATCTCTAACACGCTGTGCCGATTGCTGGCAGCCTTTGGAAGCTCTCATGACGGGCCAAGGTGTGCCGCGCTCGGTCTTTCGTATGCTGCGAAAATCCCAGTTTTCGCGCCTTATCAGGTGCTGGAGATGTTTCAATGGCCGATAAAGACACCACGCGTAACCCTCACCTGATGACACGGCGTCGCTTTTTGGGTGTCGCTGCGGGAACGGCGGCGGCGGGGGCGTTGTCCCTGATGCCCCCCAACCTGCGCCGCGCCTTGGCACAAACATCAACGCGCGCGGGTGCACTGCATGACATCAAGCATGTGGTTCTGCTGATGCAGGAGAACCGCTCCTTCGATCACTACTTTGGGACGCTGGCGGGTGTGCGTGGCTTTGGCGATGCGCACGCGCTCACCCAAGCCAATGGCAGATCAATCTTCTATCAACCTGACGACAGCAATCCGCTCGGCTATCTCCTGCCGTTTCATCTAGACACCACCACCAGCAGCGCCCAAGCAATTTCCTCCAACAGCCACACATGGGAAGCGCAGCACGCGTCTTGGAACGTCGGCAAGATGGACCATTGGCTTTCCGTGCACCGCACTGCGCGCCATATGGCAGCGCCTTATGTCATGGGCTACTACGCACGCAAAGACATTCCGTTTCACTTTGCGCTGGCCGATTTATTCACCATTTGCGACGCTTACCACTGCTCCGTACTGGGCCCAACTTGGCCCAACCGGGCTTATTGGATGACCGGCAGCCTTGATCCAAGTGGAGCAGGTGGTGGCCCGTTAATCGGGAACAACAGAACCAACGGCGGCTATCGTTGGACCACGTATGCGGAACGACTGGAAAAAGCCGGCGTGAGCTGGAAGGTTTATCAGCCGCGCGATAGTGGCGGGTTGAATGTGCTGCAGCTCTTTGAGGCATACCAAGCGGCGGATCATGATTCTCCGCTGTATCAGCGCGGCCTGTCCGCGCAGGGATCGTTTGAACAGGACGCGATGGATGACAAGCTGCCCGCGGTGTCGTGGATCATTCCGGAGTTTGCGAACTCCGAGCATCCCTCGATGCTACCCGCCGCCGGTGCCGCGTTCATTTCCAGCAAACTCAACGCTGTCGCAGCGCGCCCCGATGTCTGGGCGAAAACGGCATTCATTCTCTGCTACGACGAAAACGACGGGCTGTTCGATCATGTGCCACCGCCGGTAGCGTCTAGTGGCACTCCCGGCGAATTCGTCAACGACCTACCCATCGGCGCGGGCTTCCGTGTGCCATGCATCGTCATCTCGCCGTGGACGACCGGCGGCAAGGTGTGCAGCGATTTGTTCGACCATACCTCGGTGCTGCAGTTCTTGGAAAAGTGGACCGGCGTAGCCGAGCCGAACATCAGTGATTGGCGACGTGCCACCTTCGGCGACCTGACCTCGGTATTCCGCTTCGGCGCAGAGAAGGCTAAAGCGCCGCAATTTCCAGACACCGATCAAGCCCTACAACGCGCACGCTATGAGGTGGCCAGCCTACCGCCACCAACCGTCCCCAGTGCCGAGCAGAAGCCTCCGATGCAAGAGGCGGGTGTGCGCAAGCACGTTCCATTTCACGAATAACACGGCTTAGGATTCGCGGCGTATGCATGAAACGCGAGCATGCCGCTCGGGTCAGAGGTCGCTGTGGGTGCGTAGAAGGAAGGCAAACGGCCGTTCAAATTCGCTCAGCGGTGATAAACAAATGCCAGCGACTCGGACAGCTGGGTGCGCGAGCCGAACTGGGTCACCAAGGGACTGTCGCCAGCGCTGCCAAGCAAGCGGCCGTAGCTGAGTGCTAGGGCGAAGCCGGTGTGTTGGCTGGTCGGCAGAAACAGGTCGTATTCCAGTGAGGCAAACTCGCTGCCCGCGCCGGGCTGCCACGCGGGAACGTTGAGTGCGGCAGCCTGGCTTGGGGTGATCCCGAAGAAACGGTTCATGGCGTGGGCGTTCATTGCCTCCCAGCGCAGTTGGAATGAATGCTGCAGCAAACCAACCTGTGGCAGATCCCATTCGGCGTAGACATTGAAGTAGGCGCCGGCGCCGGAGGTGTCGTGGCTAAGGTCGCTACCCACGTCAATGTTCTTGTTGAGCTGCCATTCCAGATAGCCGCCCAAAGTGAGGCGCGGTGACAACGGCGAAACGCGGTGGCGCAGCGGGCCGAGATCATCGCTGTCGCGACCCCAGCGATAATCGCCATAAATGCCACCGTGCAGTACCGTGCCGCCGATTAGGTCCACCTGAAGGCCACTCTGAGTCGACAGGCTGAGGCGATTGGGGACGTCAATATCAATATACGGTATCGGCCGATACTGCTCGGCCTTTGCGCCGAGCCAATTGGGCAAGTGTTCCATGCCGACGCCGCCAGTTAACGTGGTGGGATCGGACGCCGCCACGCTGGCTTGCGTCCAGGCCAGGCTCACCAGCACGCACGCCGATAGCCAGAGGCGAGAAGATAATGTCGAGGTTAGGCGGTTCATGGCCGCTGCAGCATAGAGGTAGCGCTGTGGATTTGTCGTGCAGTGGCGGACTCTCGCTCAGGGTTTGTTAGGCAAGGGAAAGGGCGCCGAAAGACTGAGTTTCTAACCTGCACGTATTCTCGTTTGAGCGCGTGACCCATGTCTGTGTCTGGCTGGACCATCCTTTGTGATTTCGACGGCACCATTTCCGTCGAAGATGTCATCGATTCGCTACTGGACCGTTTCGGTCGTCCTGGCTGGGAAGTGCTGGAGAAAGATTGGCGCGCAGGTCGTATTGGTTCGCGCGAGTGCATGACCGGTCAGGTCGATTTATTGCAAATGACGCGGGCGGAACTGGATACCCATCTGGCTGAGTTGTGGATTGATCACGCGTTTCCTGGCTTTGTCGCCAAAGCGCGTGAGTGGAACGTGCCCATTCGCATCGTTAGCGATGGTCTCGATTACGCCATCCAGCAGATTCTTGGTCGCTATGGGTTAGCTGATTTGCCGCTAGCCGCCAATCATTTGGAGCCGGCGGTGCCACCGAAGTTGTGGCAACTCAGTTCGCCGTTTCAAGCGGCCGGTTGCGCTAGCGGCACCTGTAAATGTGCGTGCCTGGCACAGGCGCACGAAACCGGCGCCAAAACGTTATTGATTGGCGACGGCGCCTCGGACTTTTGCGCTGCCGATCATGCCGATTTTGTTTTCGCCAAACATCGCTTGATCGAGCATTGCCGCGCTGTCGGCATTCCGTATATGCCGATCACCGGGTTTGAGGATGCGCTGGAGCTGTTGCCGAAACTACTGAATGGCAGTTTGACGGCCTGCAACGAAACCACCCCTGCCGTGCGCATCATGACTCCCCTCGATCACGCAACGCCCCCGCGGGTGGTTGCTGCTGTCTGATTTTTCTCTGCATCACCCTGGATTGCCCCATGAAGATTGACAAGAACGCCGCTGGCTTCATCGACGACGCGCAGTTGCTGGCCGACGAGGCGAAGTACAGCTCGTTTGGCGACACCGTGCATTACGTGAACCCGCCGAAGATTTTCCGCACCGGCGAAGGCAGCTACATGTACGACACCGACGGCGTGCCGTTTCTTGACTTGCAGATGTGGTACTCGGCGGTCAACTTCGGTTACCGCAACCCGCGCCTGAACGAAGTGCTGAAGCAGCAGATTGATGTGTTGCCGCAGGTCGCCAGCCAGTATCTGCATCAGACCCGCATCGAGCTGGCCAAGACGGTGGCGCTGGATGCGAAGAAGAAATTCGGTATGGACGGCCGCGTGCATTTCAATGTCGGCGGCGCACAGGCGATTGAGGATTCCTTGAAGCTGGTGCGCAACGCGTGCAACGGCAAAAGCCTGATGTTTGCGTTTGAAGGTGGTTATCACGGCCGCACGTTGGGCGCTTCGTCCATCACATCGAGCTATCGCTACCGTCGCCGTTTCGGCCACTTCGGCGAGCGCGCGATGTTCATCCCGTTCCCGTATCCGTTTCGTCGTCCGAAAGGCATGACGCCGGAAGAATATTCCGACGATTGCGTGCAGCGTTTCGCCCGTTTGTTCGAGACCGAATACAACGGTGTGTGGGACCCGAAAGTGAAGCAGGCCGAATACGCTGCGTTCTATGTCGAGCCGATTCAAGGTACCGGTGGCTATGTGATTCCGCCGCGGAATTTCTTTAAGGACTTGAAGAAGGTGCTGGATCAGTACGGCATCTTATTGGTGGTCGACGAAATTCAGATGGGTTTCTGGCGCACCGGCAAACTGTGGTCGATCGAGCATTTCGATGTAAAGCCCGACGTGATTGTGTTTGGCAAAGCACTCACCAATGGTTTGAATCCGCTGTCCGGCTTGTGGGCGCGCGAAGAGCTGATCAACCCGACCATCTTCCCGCCAGGTTCCACCCATTCCACCTTCAACTCCAACCCGCTCGGTACCGCGCTGGGCTTGGAAGTGATCAAGATGGGTTACGAGCTGGACTACGAGACCAGCGTGCCGAAGAAGGGTGCGTATTTCCTCGAAGGCCTGAAGGAATTGCAGAAGCACCACAAGGAAATCGGTGATGTGGACGGCTTGGGCTTGGCCTTGCGTGCGGAAATTTGCACGGACGATGGCTACACACCAAACAAGGCACTGCTGGACAAGATGGTTGACATCGGTCTGGCCGGTGGCTTGGAACATAACGGCAAGAAGATCGGTTTGGTGCTGGATGTGGGCGGTTGGTACAAGAACGTGATTACGTTTGCGCCGTCACTGGAAATCACCTACGAAGAAATCGACTTGGCGATGGTGTTGTTGGATCAGCTGCTGACCAAAGCCAAAAAAGCGTAATGCGAATCGCGCGTGCTGCACGCGCAACAAGAACCCGGCGCGTTGGCGTCGGGTTCTTTGTTTTTCGGTTTCCGTTGGATGGCTATCGCGTGACGCGTCGTTGCATGAGGGCTCGCCTCGTGGGCCATGCATTTATTGTAGGAGCGCACCCTGTGCGCGATGCACTTCGCACAATTACCGAAAAGGCATCGCGCACAGGGTGCGCTCCTACGCTAGCGGTGCGGGCAACGTTACGGCGCGTGCTTGAGCGCAAGCACGGCATTCAGTCCGCCAAAGGCGAACGAGTTGCTCAACGCAACGCGCACGGGCATTTGGCGCGCGGTGTTGGGCACGTAGTCCAGGTCACAGGTGGGATCGGGCGCGTCGAGGTTGGCCGTTGGCGGCACCACGCCGTCACGCATCGCGCCAATGACGGCCACCAGTTCCAATGCGCCGGACGCGCCCAGCGCATGACCGTGCATCGACTTGGTCGAAGAGACAACAAGGTGTTTGGCGTGGTCACCGAAGGCCAGATGGATAGCGCGTGTTTCGTTGCTGTCGTTGGCTTGCGTGCCGGTGCCGTGGGCGTTGATGTAGTCCACGTCAGCCGCATTCAATCCGGCGTCGGCAAGCGCCTGGGTCATCGCGCTGGCGGCGCCGTTGGC
This sequence comes from Rhodanobacter sp., assembly GCA_039924175.1. Taxonomy (GTDB): domain Bacteria; phylum Pseudomonadota; class Gammaproteobacteria; order Xanthomonadales; family Rhodanobacteraceae; genus Rhodanobacter. The sequence goes on along the minus strand of JBDTBF010000030.1, from coordinate 128,791 downwards.
GTTGGGCAACACAATGTCGGTGGCGTCGGCCGTCATACCGCTGCCAGCAAGCTCCGCCAGAATCACGGCGCCGCGCGCTTGTGCATGCTCCAGCAATTCCAGCACGAAGATCGCAGCGCCTTCACCCAGCACCAAACCGTGTCGATTAGCGCTGAACGGACGGCAGGTGTCGTCGGCCAGAATCCGCATGGCTTCCCAAGCGCGCAGGGCGCCGTAGGTCAGGCAAGCTTCCGTACCGCCGGTGACCGCAACGTCGGCCAAGCCGTAACGAATCATCTGCGCCGCTTGAATAATGGCGTGATTGGCCGAGGCGCAGGCGCTGGCTACGGCAAATGCCGGACCACGCAAGCCATAGGCAATACTGATTTGACTGGCGGAGGCGTTGGTCATCAGTCGCACGATGGTCAGCGGGTGCGTGCGCGTCGCGTTATCCGCGTACAGGCGCCGGCTTTGTTCGTCATGCGTGGTTTCGCCACCGACGCCGGTCCCCACGATGGTTGCGGTGCGTGTGCCAAGATTGTTCTGCGTGAAGTCGAGCCCAGATTGGCGAATGGCCTCGTGAGCCGCGCACAATGCGAATTGGGAAGTGCGATCCAGCAGCGGCATTGTGTGCTCGTCGATGGCAGCACTTGGGTCGAAGGTTTCCGGTACTTGTGCGGCAATTTTTACGCGCAGACGGTCAGCGTCATTGTGGCGCAAGGGGCGGATGCCGCTGTGGCCTTCGCGCAAACCGGTCCACAAGGCTTCGGCGCCGATGCCAAGCGAGCTGACCGCGCCCATGCCGGTAACGACCACGCGGCGTGTCGATGGAATGGACATTATTTGTCTTCTGCGCCTTTGCTGCTTTCTGTCGCTTTGGCGTCCAGCGCTTGCTGCACGGCGACCACCAGACTTTGCGCGGTGTCGGTGTCAAAGTTCGCGCCCTGTTGCTCAGGGAAGTTAATGTTGAAGTGCTCTTCAATATCGAAGATCAACTCAATAGCATCCAATGATGCAATACCTAATTCTTTCAACGTGGATTTGGATTGGATGGTGGATACCTCTACTTTCGCCGCCTTGGCGATAATCTCAAATACTTGGGTCTGGGTCGTTTCGTTCACGGCGGGGTTCTCCTTGGTAACGCGTGACAGCACGTTGTTTCATTCAGTTTAGGTAGATTTGCTTACTTATGCCTTTCATTTCACAACTGGAACCCGACGCGCTATTGCAAGCGTTCATGCTGCATCCCCCGATTGGCTTTGTCGCGGAGTTGTCGCCGCAGGGCATGCCGAGCTTTGTTGCACCGTTCGACTTGCTCACAACGGCGGATGATGCTCTGCGCCAGCGCATCACGCGACTGCCGCTGTATCGCTATTGGGGCCGCGCGCTGAAGTGGCGTACGCGCTTCGCCGGCAGTACGGTCACTGAATACGCGCCGTTGCCGGCAAGCGTAGCGCCCATCGCGTTGGCGCGCGGGCTAAAAGCGACGTACGGGCGCGAATGCAAGCTGCTCATCGTCAAGGACATTGCGCAGGACTCACCGTTGCTTAGTGCGGCAGAAAACCTCAGCACACGCGACTTTGCGGCGGCGTGTGCAGCTGAAGGCTATGTTCTGCTGGAAGGGCAGGCACTGGCGTGGGTGCCGATCGATTTTGCGTCCGACGATGAATACCTCGCGCGGCTGTCGTCAGGTCGTCGGAAAAACATTCGGCGCAAGCTGCGTTCTCGCTCCAATCTAGACATCGAGACCGTACGCACCGGTGACGCATGCTTCCATGATGAGGCTGTGTTGAGCGAGTTTTACGCGCTATTTGACAATGTCTACGCGCAAAGTGAGATTCACTTTGATCGGCTGAGCGCCACCTTCTTTCGTGCGTTGTTACAAGATGCCGAAACCCATGGCATCGTGTTTGTGTATCGCCGTGAGGGGCAGATGATCGGCTGGAACCTGTGCTACGAACATGGTGGCAAATTAATCGACAAATACATCGGCTTCGCCTACCCGCAGGCACGCGAACAGAATTTGTATTTTGTCAGTTGGATGCACAATTTGAACTATGCGCGTGAGCACGCGCTGACCCACTACGTGGCTGGCTGGACCGACCCGGAAGTAAAGTCTTTTCTTGGTGCACAGATGACGTTTACGCGGCATGCTGTGTACGCACGCAATCCCTTACTGCGTTGGTTGCTGCGCCGGCTTAGCAGCCATTTTGAAAGTGATCGTAGCTGGCAGACGGCAACGGAGGCCGCACATGAATGATATGAGTCAGCGCCCTGTGGTTCTCGATATTGACCATTCGGTTGGGCCCTTGCCGGAGCGGCTGGTGCTGCCGCTGGAACATTGGCAAGAGGCGCTGCGCTTTGGTTGCTCGCTTGCGGTGATGCGCCGTTTTGCCAGCGTATTGGACGAACTGCTACCGCCAGAACACGGCACCGTATTCATGGGCAGCGGTGATTTTCACCACCTAAGCTGGCCGTTGATTGCACGCCAGAAGCCGGCAGCGCCGATACAAGTGGTGGTACTGGATAACCACCCCGACAACATGCGTTTTCCGTTTGGCGTGCACTGCGGTTCGTGGGTGCGCAAGGTGGCACTATTGCCGCAGGTTGGCCACGTGCATGTGCTTGGTATTACGTCGCACGATATTGGCGGCGGCCATGCGTGGGAAAATTATCTTACGCCGTTGCTGCGCGGCAAGCTGACGTACTGGAGCATGGGCGTTGACACCGGCTGGTCGCGCCGGTTGGGCTTGGCCCACGCGTTTCGCAATTTTGAGACACCCGAAGCGCTGGTGGATGCGTTTGTTGAAGCGCAGCGTGGCCTAACCACGGCAAGTTATCTATCGATCGACAAGGACGCTTTTGCGCCAGAAGTAGCGCACACCAATTGGGATCAGGGCCGTCTATTGGCGACGCATGCGGTGGCGTTGATCGGCAGCTTGCGGCACGGCTTGGCCGGCAGTGATATCAACGGCGAGGTATCGCATTATCACTATGCCAGCTGGTGGAAACGTCGGTTGTCTGCGTTGGACGAGCAGCCGGAAATTGACCCGGCCGAGCTGGCCGGATGGCAGGCGCAACAACATGCGTTGAATGTGCAGTTACTGGCGGCGATTGCCGAGCGTACCGGGTGATCGCGTGCGCGACGGGTTGTCGCATTGAAGCAACTGTTCAGCCCCGCGTGCTCGCGCGGTTCTATGATTAGCCGTTGTTGAAGACGATGAAATGATGACGTTTGATTTGCCTCATTTGTGGTCACATGGGGTTGCTTGGTTGAGCAGCCATGCGATCAGCCCGCTGTTGGGTTGGTTGCATCTGACCGGCTTGGCGGGCAACCCGGATGAGATCGCGGGCGCATTGATGATTGCGGCGCTACAGGTGGCGATTATTGCGCTCGTGTTTCGCCCGTTGGAAAGTTGGATTCCGGCCGAGCGCTGGACTGACCGTCGACTCACTCGCGTCGATTGGCAATACACCTTGCTGATGCTGCTGGGCATCTTTCCACTATTCACTTATCTCGTGTTGACGCCGTTCAGCCATCTATTTGGCGGTGGTGGTGCGGGTGATAGTGGTGGGTCGCCGCTGGCGATTGTGGAGTGGCTGCCGTGGTTTGGGCAGCATCCACTGTTGTTATTTCTGCTGTATTACGTGATTTACGATTTCGTCTATTACTGGATGCATCGCACCCAACACGCTATTCCGTGGTGGTGGGCGTTGCACAGCATGCATCACAGCCAGCGCCAGATGAGTTGCTGGACGAACGACCGCGGCAATTTGATCGATGGCTTCTTGCAGTCGATGGTGCTGGCCGTGGTGGGTTTGTTGATCGGCGTGCAGCCGGAGGAGTTTGCCTGGTTGATGCTAATTGGGGAGTTGATGCAAAACTTTTCGCATACCAACGTGCGTATTGGTTTCGGCCGTGTGCTGGAACGAGCCTTCGTTGATCCGAAGTTTCATCGGCTACATCATATGGTGGTCGATGCGGAACGCCCAGGGCTGCACAACTGCAATTTCGGCCAAGTGTTCTCAGTGTGGGACGTGGTGTTTGGCACCGCGTTGTATGGCGAAGCACCGCGCAAAACCGGAGTCAGTGACCCGGTCGTTGACGCGGATAACAACTACAACCTGCTCGGTTTGCATTGGGTGTCCACCAAACGCTTCCTAGGCGCCGTGCGCTGCAAAGCGGGTTGGAAACCTGGTGAGGTCAGCTTCGCGGCGGCGGATTACAGGCCGATTCCGGTTAAGCAAATTGACCTACATGCCTACGTGAAAGCGTTCGATGATGCGGCGACGCCAAGTCACGCCGTGGCGAAAGAGTCGGCGGCCATCTGCAGGGCACCGTAACGCATTGCGAGATGGAGCGAGAAGAACGGTAAAGCCTTGATGGCGTCGCTGGAAGCGATCAAGCCAAAGCCGACTCGAGCACGCTGCAGATCGTCTCGAAGTCGCCCCCGGTGAGCCACAAACTATTGCTGATGCTAAGACTACGGTTGGCAAAGTTACGTGCGTTAGGCACGTCCTGCTTTGGCACGATGTCGCTCAAGTAGCTGTAGTCGGGCAGGGCGTGAATAAACAGACGGCTGACGCCAAAACCGGCTTCCCATAGTTCGGCGAGTGCGGCATCGCGGCGCGCTTGATCGGGCAGCAACAGCAGTAAAAAAGGCCACGTGCCTTCGGCATTGGTGGGGTCGTCCAGCACGTTGATACCGTGGATTTGACGCAGCCGAGACAGTCGCTGTTGGGCTTGCGTTGCAAGCTGCAGGGTGAAGGCGGGCAAGCGAGTTGCAGCGTGCGCACCGATGGCTTGGCGCCAGCGACCCACGCGATGCAATGGAATGGTGAGTGCAAAGTCATCACCAACGGCAGCGACGACATCGCCACGTTGCAGTGCATGGCGCAGCGGATTGCCGTAAGCCAGTCGCAGCCCGTGGGGTCGGTACAGCGCGGTGTAGCCGAGGAGTTCGATACTGCGCCGACACTCCATGCTAGGGCTGGAAGGTACGCTTTGCGTAGAGGTAAGTGCGAGTTGCTCGCGTAACACCGGATCGCGCGCAACCAGCAGGCCACCTTCGTAAATGGATAACCCTTTACCGGCAGCAAGGCTGAAAAAACCCACGTCGCCGGCGAGGCCGACGCTGCTGCCGTTGTAGCGCGCGCCGAGTGCTTGCGCCGCATCTTCGATGACATAGGCGCCGACTCGATGGGCGACCGTTAGGGCGGCGTCGACGTCGGCGATGCGGCCGCCTAAATGGGTGGGGATAATCGCTAACGTCTGTTCGTTGCAGACAGCTCGCAGGGCGGCCGGGTCCATGTCGTAATGGTCAGGAAGCAAGTCGCACAGCTGCAATTCCAGTCCGGCTTGATGGACGACGATGGCCACCAACGGGCAGGTAAACGCCGGCATCACCACGCGACGGCGCTGCGGCCGCAACTTGCGCAGCGTGAGCAAGGCGATCAACAAGCAGGCGCTGCCGGAACACTCCAATTGCAGCGGCGGTGTACCTAATTGCGCAGCCACCGTAGTGGCCAGCGTGGCGGCGCCCGGGCGCAAGTCAGACCAGTGCGGTGGCAGGCCGGCGGTTGGCGGAAGTTCGTGCTGGCGGCGGGTCAACATAGTTGCAGCGTACCGCGCCAGCTCAGGCTTGTGCCGCGTCGGCGTCGGCTGTCGCCGGCGCCGGTTGCTCGTTATTTTCAGCCAGCCCAAGGCAAACAATGCCGGCGATGATGAGTAAGGCGCCGAGCACGCGCGGCAGCGTCAACGGCTCGTTGAATAGCCAGATGGACAGCAGCATCACCGAGACGACTTCAAGATGCGATGCCGCAAATGCTGGGCCGATGGGCGCATGTTTCAGCAACGCCATCCAGGTAAAGAAGGCGCCGACATAGCCGACCAACGCGCCGTAAATCCACGGGTGACTGAAGACGCGCAACACCCACGCCATATTGGCAGCAAACGGAAGCGCTTCGGTGCCGGCGTATTTGAAACTGACTTGCGCCAGCGTGTCGAAGCCCATCAGCAATAGAAAGCCGAACACATAAAAGCGCCTCATCCGGCTAGCCCCACAATCGAGACACCAAGGGTGACTAGCACGATGCCGGTGACGCGCAGTCGGGTCAGCTTTTCGCCGAACAGGAAACGGCCAGCAACCATGATCGCGACGATGTTGATGGAGCCCAGCAAGACGCCTTCCGATAGTGGAATCAATGACAGAAACGCGATCCACACCAAAAACTCGAATACGTAGCTACCAATACCAATCCATAGCCACGGTCGCGCTGCCATGTATTTCCAGCGCGCCAGCCCATCACCGGCGCGATCGTCACCGGCTGCTGCCTTGAAGGCAAGCTGACCGCCGGTGTCGAGCACGATGTTGAGCATCCACAAGGTACCAACCAGAGGCGTGATAACGCTTGCGGCAAGCATGACTACGCTGCCACTTTTTGTAAGGTGTCGGCCGCGACAACACGCTCGAAGAATGCGGCGGACCGACTGATCAGGGTGCGGCGTTCCTTGTCGACGGTGATCATGTGGTAACTGTCTTTTAGCAGCAGCAGCTCGGCCGGTGCGCTGACTTCTCGCATCACCAGCTGCGCATTTTTGATGCTGGCGACATCGTCTTCGCTGGCGTGCGCTACTAGACATGGCGCGACCACTTGCGAGAGTTGACGGCGTACGCTGCCGGCCAAGTCGTGCAGCTCGGCCAGTGAATACCAAGGATTGCCGGGAAGGCCGGCTGCCGCGCTGTCGCCGCTCAGCATGGCGCTGCTAATTTGTGCGCGCAGGCGTTCGTCACGGATGCCGTAAGGTGGTTGTTCCATGAAGCTACGGTTGCGGCCAATGCCGAGTTTTTTCAAAAGTGGTAACAGAAACGAAAGCCGCGCTGACCATGGAATACTCCAGCCGTCGTAACGGAAGGTGGCGCCATAAACGCCGACGCCAGAAATTTGCTGAGGTCGTTCGGCGGCAAGTTTCAATGCCAGCAAGGCACCCATCGACAAGCCACCAACAAACAAATGGTCGACTTTGCCAAGCATTTCGTCGGCAGCCTTTTCGACGCTGGCGTACCAGTCGCGCCAACCGGTGGCGAGCAAGTCTTCGACGTTGCCGCAATGGCCAGCGAGTTGCATGCCATACACGGTAAAGCCAGCGTGATTCAGGCCTTTACCAAGCAGCCGCATTTCCATCGGCGTGCCGGTCAGTCCGTGAATAAGCAGAACGCCGCTGCGTCCGCCCTGGAAGAAAAAATCAGTCTTCTGAATCACGCTGTTGCCCTGTGCATGCGAGGCGGCCGCGATCTGGGGCGCCTTGGTTGTCACAGCATGCTTGCAGACAGCGGTTTCTTCAGTCTTTCGGCAGGGTGAGTGGTTTGCTCGGCGTCGCTGTGGTGGTCGCATCGAAACGTACGATGACGCGCTGACCGATACGTAAATTTTGTGGTTGGTCAAAGGCCAAAACGCATTCCACCGTACGGGCATTGGCGCGTACTTGTGGGTCATTTTCCAGTGTCGCGGGGCCATAGACTTGGCCGACGCGGACCACATGCGCATCCCATTGCGTATTTTTTGCGCCGTCGTTGGCCGATACCTGCGCGTGCATGCCGGCGTGGATGGCGCCAACGAAGCTCTCGTTTAGCTCAGCACGAACGATGCGAGGTTTTTTTGGTAGTAGCGTGAAGAGCGGGCCGGAGGTTGGCGAGACGCTGGCACCCGGTTGCGCCGACACATGGATAACCTGCGCGTCAAACGGTGCGACCAGGCTGCGTAGCTTCAACTCATAGCGCGCCTGGGTGAGTTTTTGCTGGCTCATCCCTAAGGCGGCAGTGGCGGATTGTTCTTCGGCGCTTAGTTGCTCAACGGCTTCGCGGGCGTCGTCCGCGCTTTGCCCGTCGCCGGCACCCGCGCTGGCGGCAGCGGCCAGGCGTGTTGCACGCTGCTTTGCCGCGGTTTGTTTGACTGCCATGAGTTTCTGTTGTGCTTGCGCTTCTTGCACCTGCGACGCTGCCGCGTCGATGGCTAGGGTCGCTGGAATGATGTCCAGTGTGGCCAGTAGTTGCCCTTTTTTGACGTGGTCGCCTTCGTGTACCACGACGCTGGTCAAGGTACCTTCGCGCGGCATGGATAGCGCTAGCAAGCCGCCTTCAATGTCGACCTTGCCGCGCGCCACAGCGGCAAGGTTTTGGCTGGCCGGCGTGGCATCGGCTTCGGTCGGCGCGTTGTGTGAGGGAGAACATGCAGACAGCATGAGTGCTAGTGCGGCGCCGCCGAGGTAGCTCAGGGGCAGGGCGCGCACACGCACAGACGGGATAAAAGCGAAGCACTTCATGTTATGTACTCTAACTGGCGTCGGTTGATGCATGGTTACGGCGGTCGCTAAGAATGCGGCCGTCTTCCATCGTCAACACGCGGTCGGCGTGAATGACCAAACGAGGGTCGTGACTGACACAAAGTACGGTGGTGCCGTGGGTGTGCGCGATCCGGTGCAGGATATCGATGATGATCTGACCGTTGGCCGCATCCAGCGCACTGGTGGGTTCGTCGGCAAACAACAAATCGGGTTCTTTTGCTAAAGCGCGGGCAATCGCGACGCGTTGTTTCTCGCCACCGGACAGCTCGGACGGGCGCAGCATGCTGCGGTGGCTTAGACCGACTTCGTCCAGCGACTGGCGCGCGCGCTCGAGTGCTTCGCCATGGCGCAGACCCATGTAATTGAGTGGTAGCTCGATCTGCTCCAACGCAGTGAGTGCGGGGAACAGGTTGAAACCCTGGAAGACAAAGCCGGTGTGTTCCAGCCGGAAGCGCTCGAGTGCGCGGGAATCGAGCTGCCCCAGCTCGCTACCCAAGGCTTGAACGTGACCACTATCGACTTTTTGCAAGCCGCTTAATACGGCGAGCAAGGTACTTTTGCCGCAGCCTGACGGCCCGGAAATCAAGGTAAGCTCGCTGGCGTCGACGCTTAGCGAAAGCCCGTCGAGTACTTGCGTGCGTTGTTTCCCTGACATAAACGCCTTGCAGACGCTGACGGCGACCAGCGCGGCTGTGGGGGCTTTATTTGTAGCGATGGCGGAGGCTGACATGGTGATTACCTCAGCAGCGTGGCAGGGTCGGCGTTGCGTAAGGTACGCATGGCCGCCAGGCCAGACACGGCCGCTAAGCTCAATACCAGCGCCACGCAGGCCAGTGCGGCAGGTAAGGTCAACACCACCGGGACATCCTGACTACGCGCGAACAGCATCAAGACGATGCCAAGTGCGCCAGCGCCAAGCAAACCTAGCGTACCCACCCAAAACGCCTGTTCCAATACCACGTGACGCAACGCGGACACGCCCACCCCAAGCGCATTGAGGGTGGCGTACTCGCGCACCGATCCATTCACCGCCGCGATCAAGGTTTGGCTGGTAATGACCGCGCCAACCAGAAAGACAATGCCGGCTAGAAACAATATGCCGGCGCCGGCGCCCGTATCAAACAGCCAATAGCGTACCGAGCGGCTGGCGAAATCACTCGCGGTCCAGGTGGTGTACGGGCCAAATGCGCTACTGCCGCGCAAGCGCACGGCGACAGCTTCTGCTTGGCTGGCGTCGTGCAGCTTGGCGACAAGATAAGTGGGCCCGTTGTCGGCGGCGTCGCTATCCAGTTGACGTGCCGTATCCAGCGAGCACAACACGTTCACGCCGCCTAGCGCGCGCAGGCCGCTACTGATGCCGACGACCCGCACTTGATGACCGTTGATGGTGGCCGTTTGGCCGAGACTGACGCCCAACTGATCCACTTCAGAGCGATCAACTACCACGGCGTCTGGCTCGGCTAAGCGCGCGCGCAACTCGGGTGCTAGCGCCTTGGAAAACATCAAGCCATCGGCGCGTGTGTTGATACCTGAAATGAAGACCGAGACACCGCCGGTTTTACCCGGGCCGCGCCAATCGCCGTCTACCCACAGATAGGGTTCAACCCGCTCGACCGCCGGGTCCATCAAAATGCGCGACTCCACATCGGCGTCGATAGAACGTCCTTGGCCGACACTCTGCGTACCCGGGTAGCCCACCCATATGTCTGCGGACGAGCCGGTGATGTACAAACTAGTGGAACCGAAAATACCTAATACCAACGCAACCTGCAGCAGTTGCAACAAGCCGGCGAAGCCGACTGCCAGCATGGCGGGCAGAAAGCGGCGCCATTCGTAGATCAGCGTCTTTCGCGCGAGTGCGACCATTAGTGGTGCGCCTCATCGGCGCTGGCTGCCGGGGCTGCATCGGTTTGGGCGGCAGTAGGCAACGGCGCACCACCAAGGGCTTTAAACAGGGCTACGAAAGCCAGGCTGTGTCCGGCACGGGCGTCAGCCAGTTCGATCGCCGCTTGATCGCTGGCGATTTGCGTCGCGGCAAGATCGAGCGGGTTGTTCAGTTGCAGGTGCACCCGAGTTTGCGTGGCTTGGTCGACGCGTTGCAGCGCCTGCCACGCGAGCAAGCTGTGCTTTTCGCGTTGCTGCTGCTGCTGCACGCTGCCCAGCGCCGTCTCCACTTCGGTCACGCCTTGCAGTACGGCTTGCCGGTAAGCCAGCACGCTGGCCTTCAGCTCGTGATCCTTGGCGTGCTTGGCGGCCAGTCGGATGCCCCAGTCGAACAGAGGAATACTTAACTGCGGTCCCAGCGAGGCAATCGAGTTGAGGTTGGCGGAATGTTTCCTGTCGTTGTCGATGTCCGTTGCCCAGTCAATCGAGCCGCCGATGCCGATACTGGGAAACTGATCGGCGTGAGCCAATGCCAGTGCGCCAGCAGCCTGCAGCACGTCGGCTTCGGCTCGCGCTATCTCCGGGCGCGTGCGCAGCAGGTCGGCTGGCGTGGAGTCAAGCCGCCATGTGCCCAGTTCGGGTGGTGGGCCCGGCTTCAGCCAGGCAGCGTCGGGCTGGTTCTGGCCCAGCAGCATGGCCAGCTGCTGCGCGCTGGCAGTGATTGCCTGCCGCGGTGCCGCTAGCGCAGCGGTGGATTGTGCCACTGCGGCCTGTGCTTGATCCACCGCAACTGGTGCTACCAGCTGCAGATGCTCGCGCACTTGCTGCAGCTGTGATTCTTGTTCGCGGCTGTGGCTGATCTGTAGCAGCAGTTGTTCCTGCTGCTGTGCAGTGCGCAAGTTGATCCATTCGCGCACGACTTCAGCGACCAGCGAAACTTGCGCGATACGCAGATCGGCGACACCAGCGTCCAGTGCGCCGGTGGCCTCCCGGCGGCTGCCCTCGGCGCGGCCGAACAGTCCTAACTCCCAGCTGGCATCGAAGCCGGCCAACTGGTACGAGGCGTTTGCGCTCGGCTCGACGACGTCGTGGGTGGATGCGCTCACCGAGGGTAAGTAACGTGTCTTGGCTGTGCGATGTACCGCGCGCACCGCGCGTAGGCGCTCGACGGCTTGCGCAACATCAAGATTGTTGGCCAGTGCGCGGTCGACGACGGCATTCAGTTCGGGATCGTTGAAGACATGCCACCAGCCGTGCAAGTCAGTCGGCTTGGCTGCGTTTGCCGCCGCCGTGTGCGCCCATTGCGCGGGCAGCGGCGCTAGCAGTTTTGGCACAGGTGCCGCACACCCGGCGAGCGCAACCAGCAGAGCGATGCTCAGGCACTTGCGAAGTGGGCTACAGCGGTAAGCCTTGCGCTGGGAAAGAAAAAACACGACGTACTGATTTCCATGACGATGCGACAGCTCGGTATTGGTTTGCTGACGCCTGCGAAGGTGGCGTATTGACCGGGTCTGAGGTCGCTATTGTGAGCGCGAAATGTTGTCGGTGCGTGCGAGATAGCGCGCCAACGTGATGGAGTGATGGCGCCTGTGTAGTTTAGATTGCCGCTGCCATAGGAGGGAAGCGAACTTCCACACACAGGCCGCCCTCCTCGCCTGATTGATAGATAACCTCGGCGTGATGACGTGCGGCAATGCTTTGGACAATCGACAGTCCCAAACCACTACCTTCTTCGTTGCTACTAGGTGCGCGGAAAAAGCGTTCGCTTAGTCGCGGTAGCAAATCGGGTGGCACGCCGGGGCCGTTGTCTTCTACTTTAAGAATGGCAGCATCGTTTGTTGATGATTCCAGGGTAACGGTGACGCTACTGCCGCGTCCGGCGTAACGCAGGCAGTTGTCGATCAGGTTGTCTAGTAAGTCCAGCACGCGCGAAGCATCCCCCACAATCCATAGCGGCTGCTTAGTGGGCGCCTCATAGCCAAGGTCGATACCCGCGCCAAGCGCTTCGTGCACACGTAGTGCTACGGCGTCGGGAATGAGTCGGGCCAAATCGAGCGGATGGTGTGCCTCTTCGGTGGAAGCGGGTGATTGCGCGCGCGTGAGTGCCAACAATTGTGAGGTGGTGCGAGCCGCGCGTTGGGTCAGACGGTGGATATGGGTAAGAGCGTCTGCCACGGTCTCTGGCTGAGGGTCGGCGATTGCGCGGTCGACGTGGAGGCTCAGCCCCGCTAACGGTGTACGCAGTTGGTGCGCGGCGTCGGCGATGAATCGATCGTGTAATGCCAAGGTGCCCCGCAAGCGCTCGAACAACGCATCGATGGTGCGTGTTAGCGGCAAGATTTCCTGCGGTACATCGGGGCCGCCGATCGGCGTCAGCTCGTTGGTACGCTTTGCTAGGCGCGCGGTGAGAGGATTCAGGACGCGCAGGCCACGGTTGACGCCAAACCACACCAGCAGCAGTACGGCTGCCAATAACAGCGCCTGCATCAAGCTGGCCAGCTGTAAGATTTCACGGGCTTGCGTGTGGCGATCACGCAGAGTCTCGGCAACGGTGATGGTGAGGATGTCGTGCGCGTCGTTAGGCGCTAGCGTGGCGATGGTGGCAGCGCGCAGCGTGTGATCGTCTAATCGCGTGTTGTATAGCGTCGGCGCCGCACCGACGGCGTCGGCCGTTAGTGGTAGGCGCGAATTGCCAGCAAGTAGACCGCGCTTGCTGCTATTGACGGAAAAATAGTCGCGGCCGCCGGGATCGTATTCCAAAAGAAACCGCGCCTGTGGTGCCAATACGTTGCCGAGTTTCTTGTCGCCAAGCATCGTCGCCAAGGTGACGGCGTCGTCGCTGAGGTCTTGATCGTGCACGTGATTGGCATAGTTCAGCGCCACGCCGTAAGTAAGACCCGCGTCCACTAGCAACAACGCTGCCATGGGAATCAGTAAGAAGGTCAACAGGCGTCGACGCAGGCTGGGTCGCAAATCGCCGCGGTGTAACCAGCTCATGCTGGTTCACCGGTTGCTTCATTACCTTCTTCCAAAAGGTAGCCTAGGCCGCGAATGGTGCGAACGTTGGTACCGCTACCTTGCAGCTTTCGGCGCAAACGGTAGATGGCGATGTCTAGGCCATTGTCGGTAAGTTCCTGGTCCCAGTCGCACAGCGCTTCGACCAATTGCGCTCGGCTGGTCACCCGATCAGCACGTAGGGCGAGCGCTTCCAACAGGCCGAATTCACGCGCGGTGAGCTCCAGCGCGGTTTCCTCGACCCAGGCACGATGGCCAGGCAGGTCCAGCCGCAAATTACCCAAACGTAGTTCGGGCACACCTTTGCTACTGGTTCGGCGCAGAAGTGCACGAACGCGGGCTTCGAATTCGGCTAAGGCAAATGGCTTTACCAAGTAGTCGTCGGCACCTAAGTCGAGTACTCGAATACGCTCGGGCAGTCCGTCGCGCGCGGTCACTACAAGTACCGGCATGCTGGTGCCACGACTGCGCAGGCGCCGCAGTACTTCGCTGCCGTCAAGCTGCGGCAGACCTAGATCGAGTACCAACAAGTCGTAGTCGTGGTCTCGTAAAGCAATGTCAGCGAGTGAACCGTTGGCCACATGATCTACCGCATGGCCGCTGCGCCGCAACGAAGCACGCAAGCCTTCGGCGATGGAGGTGTCGTCTTCGGCCAGCAGAATACGCATCAAAAAGCTCCGGAGCGAGGTGTGCTCAGCGTTGCAGCGGGTGGTTTGGATGAAACGCGCATTAAGTTGTTGCGACTGATTATCGTTTACTATGTAATATGTACGATGGTCTGGTTGGATTCTCCGATGTTGCTCCGCGTCAGACAAGGCGACTACGCCACCGTTCCACTCTTGGTGTGGCCGCGTGGCACGCCGTGCGCAGCTATTGGCTGTCGATGGTTTGCCTTGCGTGCCATACGCGTTAGGGATTGTGCGCTATGACGCGTGTTAGCCCTTCGTGGGCATCATCGAAGACGCTGGATAAAACCGTGGGTTTGGGAGGGTTTGTTGTGCTGGCGTGGATGACGTGGTCGTGGCGGGTGATGGAATGGGGCGCTTATGGCGTCTCGTGGTGGCGTTGGATGGTTGTTTTGTTAGTTGCCGCCGGATGGCTGGCGCTGGTTGTTCGCGCACGTCTTCGCCGCGCTGCGTTCGTTGCGCCGGATTCGCTGGCGCAAAGCGATATGAGTGCAGGTGATTTATCGGTGGCTGTGACCATCACCGAGCCTGCCGTGAAGACAGTCGCCTCGGTTGATACAGCCATTCTGGTTGCGTATGCCAGTCAAACCGGGTTTGCCGAGCAGTTGGCGCGGCAGACGTTTGAAAGCCTTGGCAGCGCGGGTGTACCTGCGCGACTGGAGCCGTTGGGCGAATTGACGCTGAATGATTTAGCCAGCGCCGGCCGTGTGCTCTTTGTCACCAGCACCACCGGCGATGGTGATCCACCGGATGATGCCTTGAGTTTTGCTAGCCATGTGATGGCTTCACCCGCGCTGCTCACGAATCTGCATTACGGCTTGCTTGCGTTAGGCGATCGCGATTACGAAGATTTTTGCGGCTTTGGCCGACAGTTGCGGCAGTGGTTGCAAACGAGTGGCGCGCAACCATTATTCGATCCGGTGGAGGTGGACAGCGAAGATGAGGCATCGCTGCGCCATTGGCAGCATCAATTAGCGTCGGTATCCGGCGCGACGCAGTTGCCGGACTGGCAGCCACCGCGTTATCAGCGGTGGAAGCTGATGGAACGGCGTTTGCTTAATCCGGAGAGTCTGGGCGGACCGTGTTTTCACGTGGCGTTGCAGCCGCCGCTCGGCGGTGACCGCTGGCAAGCCGGAGATTTGGTGGAAGTAGGACCAGCTCACGCCGCCGACGCCGTGGCGCATTGGTTGGCTGATCGTGGATTGGATGGCAGCGTCGTCGTCAAAGTTGGCAAGCTACGGCAGCCATTGTCGGATGCGTTGGCGGGGTGTCACTTACCCACGCACGAACAGGGCAGGGGTTTGGACGAGGCGGCGCTAGCTGCCACTTTGCAGATGTTGCCGCATCGGGAATATTCGATTGCTTCCATCCCAAGCGACGGCGCTATTCATTTACTGGTACGACAGACCCAAGCGGGCGAGGGGAGCTTGGGGATGGGCTCGGGCTGGCTGACTAGCTACGCCGCCTTGGGGGCGGAAGTGGCGCTGCGGGTGCGCAATAACGTTAATTTTCATGTGCCCGCGAATGATCGTCCGTTGATTTTGCTGGGTAATGGCACCGGCATGGCGGCCTTACATGCGTTGCTGCGCGCACGCGTTGCGGCAAATTGTCGTCGAAACTGGTTGCTGTTCGGTGAGCGGCAGCAGGCGTGCGATTTCTACTATCACGATGAAATCCAACGTTGGTGTCTGGATGGCTATATTGAGCGTACCGATTTCGCATGGTCCCGCGACCAACCCGAACGCATTTATGTACAGCAGCGCTTACGTGAGGCGGCTGACGAGCTGCGTCGCTGGATTGATGCGGGTGCGGCCATTTACGTGTGCGGCAGCCTTGCCGGTATGGCGCCCGCCGTTGATGCGGTACTGAACGACGTGCTTGGCGCGGAGTCGCTGGAGCAACTGCGGCAGCAAGGGCGATATCGCCGAGACGTCTATTGAAGTGAAGGGAGAGGACGGTGCCGGGTGGTGTCTACTTAAACTCCTCATCCTTGTATAAGCCGCGATCCAGCGCCTTTCGATCAGTGAAAGGCTGCGCTGCCGTATGACTAGCGTTGGCTGCACGAGCATTTTTTCGTTTGGCCAGCCGTGCTGTGGCTAAAAGACATCGGGCTAAAATGACGGAGCATGACGGCTCGTGCTTAAATAGCTGTCGTCTTAATTGAGCCGCCTTTGGCGCCGCGTTTGGCTAATTTTTGGGGTGGGGAGCTGTCCGCTGTTCGCGTGACCTCTGGCCTATGTAGCTGGTAACGCTTAAGCGCAAGCTCTAATGCTTGGAAGGGGAGTCGTCCGTATGCGATCAGCTACAGGCCAGTGGAAGTATCTTTGCGCTATCACGTTTTGCGTGGTGTTATTACCTGGGCTGACACAAGCGCAAGCGGTTGCGCCGGCGCGAACTGCCGTCGCGTCCGTTCCCGCAGTGAGGGGCGCGAAGATAACGCCGCTTAGCGATTCTCCGGCAGCCTTACTCGACATTCCCTTTGCGTCGCCGCACGCGGCCGGCGTGACGGTTCCTAGCGCCGCTACGGCTTGGGGCGGTGAACGCACCGGCAAAGAAGCGACCTTGTCCGATCGTGTAGTCAGTTACCACATTAGTGCCGCGCTGGATGCGACAAAGCATCGCGTAACGGGTCAAGAGCGCATGACATGGCGCAACCGTAGCGATCGTCCGGTGCGATTCATTTACGTACACCTTTACCTTAATGCCTTCGCCAACAACGGCAGCACGTGGTTTACCGAGCGCGCGGTATTGACGGCACATGGCCGTTCGCGTGGCAGAGCAGCTTTGAAAGAAGGTGAGTGGGGTTGGATCGAGCTGCAGAAAATCAAGCAAGGCGAGTCGGAGCTTAAGTGGACGTTCGTGCAGCCCGACGGCGGACCGAAGACCGATCGGACAGTGGCGCGTATTGAACTGGCCGAGCCGGTGCAGGCTGGCGCCACGTTAACGCTGGATATCGGTTTTGTGAGCCAGTTGCCGCGCGTGGTGGAGCGTACCGGCTGGTGGGGTGATTTCAATTTGGTGGGGCAGTGGTTTCCGAAGATCGGCGTGCTGGAATTGGCCGGCGAACGCGGTGCTACGGCGCCACGCTGGAATGTCCATGAGTTCCATTTCAATAGCGAGTTTTATGCGGACTTCGGCCTTTACGATGTCAAATTGACCGTGCCCAGTGACTACACCGTCGGTGCCGTTGGCGAGCTGCAAGGGCAACCGCAACAGGCAGGCGGAAAAACGACCTATCACTTCGTCCAAGGTGATGTGCACGATTTTGCGTGGGTTGCCGCGAAGGGCTTCAAGACACTGGAAGGTCACTGGCAAGGCCCCGGCAGTCCGCCGGTAACGTTGCGCGTAATTTATCCGCCAGAGTATGTCGCTAGCGCCGCGCCGACCTTGCAGGCTACCAAGGATTCACTGACGTATTTCTCCGATACCTTAGGCGCCTATCCGTACCACACGGTGACTGCTGTGGTGCCGCCCTACAACGCGTCGGAAGCGGGTGGGATGGAATATCCGACGTTCTTTACAGCTGAGGGCTATGCCAAGGTTAAACCGGGCACGACAACGCAGTACATGCTGGACTTCGTCAATATCCATGAATTTGGGCATGGTTATTTCTACGGCATCCTCGCGTCCAATGAGTTCGAAGAGCCACTGCTCGACGAAGGCATTAACGAATACTGGGACGACCACATGCTGCGCGCGCGCGGTCAGCGACTCACCATGGCTGACAGCTGGATGAAGCGTTTCGGCATTACGCCAACCATGAGCAGCTTTGATTTGGACCGGCTGGGTGCCGGCTTGAGGCAGCCGATGGATCCACTAGGCCAAAACGCCTGGGATCGACTTTCAGGCAGTAGCTACGGCACGGTGTACACGCGCACGACGATGGCGATGCATGACTTAGAAGAGCGTCTTGGTCAGCCGGTGATGGAACGCGCCATGCGCGCGTACTACCAGCGTTGGCGTTTTCGCCACCCGTCAATTGCTGATTTACGCGCCAGTTTGATTGACGCGTCTGGGGACGCTAAAAACGTCAATGAAATATTCAATCAGTATGTCTATGGCACGGCGCATATCGACGATCGCGTCAGCAGCATTGATAGCACCGAGGTATTGCCGCAGACCGGTAGTTGGCTGAAAGCGGGTAAACGCTCGGTAGTTACCGCAGACGCTGTGGAAAAGCAGATCGCGGCGCAGCGTGAGATGTGGAAGAAAGCACATCCTAAAGCGAAACCGGGCATCGGACCCTACCCGTGGCGTAGCACTGTCACCGTGCAGCGTGATGGTGCTTCCATGCCGCAGCTGTTGCGGGTGAAGTTTGCCGATGGCAGTAGCGAGGATGTCCACTGGAATGACGATAGGCGCTGGGCGCGATTTGTCTTTACCAAGCCATCTAAAGTGATCTCTGCAGCGTTGGATCCCGAGCAAAAAATGCTGCTGGACGACAACAAAATCAACGACAGCAAAACGGTGAAGGCGAATGGTGCGGCATCGCTGCGTTGGAGTACGGACGTGGCCTCGCTCGTGAAAGTTTTCTATACGTTGGTGGGGACACTGTGATGACGACTAATACTCGCGCAGTGCACACGGCCACCGTCATTCGCGCCATCCGCGCAGCCACGCAGTGGCGGCTGCTGCTTTTGTGGGCTTTGCTGCTGAGTTTGCCGACGGCCATCGTCGCGCTGCCTCTATGGCGTTCCCTGGCGGCGATCCTAGACCACTCAATACACGCGCAGGCGTGGGCTGACCATTTCAGTGCAGTGATGTTCGGCGACACCATGGGTGTGCTGACGCAGGGCAGCTTTGCCTGGTTTGGTGCGACATTTTTGCTGGGTTTGTTGCTGACCTTGCTGCTGTCACCGTTTCTCAATGGCATGCTGGTTGGCAGCGGTCGGGCCGCGCGCACGTTGGGCTTTGGTGAGTTATTGCAATGTGGCATTTATGAATACGGCCGCATGTTTCGCGTCATGTTGTGGTCCATCTTGCCGTACTTGGTGGTGATCGCTGCAGCCGGTGCGGGTTTCCATTGGGCCGACAAAGTGGGCGACCATGCTGTCTTGGAATCCAAGGCGGACATGGCATCGCATGCAGTGTTCTGGTTGCTCGGTATCTTGTGGATAGTGGCGCAAACCGTGGTGGAATCGACGCGTGGGGCGTTTATTGCCGACACTCGCTTGCGCTCAGCCACACGCGCCTTCGGGCGGGCTTGGGTGCAATTGCTGCGCCGGCCGGGTAGTTCGCTGATCTATTACGTGCTGATCAGTCTGGTCGGTTATGCCGCGGCGTTCGGCTTTGGACTGGCACGCGTTCATATACCGGCAGTCGGCACGCTGGGTTGGTTGTTGGCGATGCTAATGACGCAGTTGGTGGTGATTGCTGTAGCGTGGGCGCATGTTGCACGCGTCTTTGCCTTGGCCGAGGTGGCGCGTTCAATGTCGCCGCCTTCGGTGCCGCCGGCCCTCTAAGTGGTGGTGAGCGGGCGCCGTTCGACATCTGATGAGTGCATTGCGCTTTCGCGGGTGTACCTCCTAGCCCGAGCGTAGCTAGCGCTCAGGCAGGCACGGCGTTTTATTGAGTCTGACCATCCTTGCCGCTTTCAATCGCCGCGATGATGGCAGGCGGAAAGAGGTCAATAACGGTGAAAGCCAGTTTTCCAACGTCTTGCGGGGCCAGGAAGGACGGTGCCGCTGGATCAGCAGACGTCCGTCTATTGAAGGCCCGGCCTGACTAGCTGTTCGGCTGTTAAGCGCCGCAGGAGGGCCGAACCTTCGCCGCAGTAGGCGCCATTCGGCTCCAGACCTTCTAGACGTCATCAGTACGGCAATTTCGCAGGCGTGACGCGCGCTTCCTGCAGTGAGCAAAGCATCCGCGGAGCGCGCGTGATCGCAGCGAAAGCCCATTGCCCACCGCAGTAGTTCACGGTGGAAACGAACGAGCTTGTTTCGCAGAGGAGCGGTTTTGCTAATCAGCCGTAAGCGCGGCGAGTATCGCGATGTGGTGGGTAATACGCGAAGACGTGGCTATGGCTGCCGTAGAAATCCATGTCTTCAATGTGCTCGCCGCCAAGGCGCTCTGCGAGACGGTCAGACTCTTCATTGCCAAAGCGAACCAAGCTGATGACGCGCGGCGCGTGCAGCCGTGTCCAGGCGAAATCGAGGACCGCGTTGCTTGCTTCGCTGGCATAACCGTGATGTCGATACTCCGGTTTGAGCATCCAGCCCAGTTCCAGATCCGGCCAGCCTTCGGGACACATCAAGCCTGCGCGGCCGATGAACTCGCCGCTGTCAATCAGCTCCAGTGCCCACATGCCATAACCACGCAGTTGCCAGTGGCCTAACAACATGGCTAAGGAGCGCCACGCGGCCGCTCGGTCCAATGGCTCGCCGTCACCTACCCAACGCGTGCTGTCAGGGTCGGCCAACATCGTGGCGTAGTCATCAAAGTGTTGTTCGGTCAGGGCGGTAAGGCGCAGTCGCGGTGTTTCAATAGTCGGAATATCAAGCATCAGAATCTACGGTAAGTGCCCCAGTCAATGGGCCAGCGCGCGAGGGCTGCTGGCAAGGCTGCCGTGCAAGACAGCGCAGCCATTGTCTCACCTGAGACCGAATCGGTAAAACCCTCTGGTTTGGTGGGTGGTGGTCGTTTTCAGGAATCGACGGTAATTTTCATGTCGAGACGGTCGTGTTTGTGTGAATACGGCCTCGCCAGGACGCAGGTCAGTCGGGCTGAGGTCTAGTTGCGTAGCCGTTGCCAGTCCGGTTCGGTGGCGCTGTGTATCGGTCTCGAAACCAGCGTTCGCTAAGGGGGAACTGAGGGTGAGACTTGGTAAA
The DNA here is from genome assembly GCA_039924175.1 of Rhodanobacter sp. Taxonomy (GTDB): domain Bacteria; phylum Pseudomonadota; class Gammaproteobacteria; order Xanthomonadales; family Rhodanobacteraceae; genus Rhodanobacter. The sequence goes on along the minus strand of JBDTBF010000030.1, from coordinate 108,056 downwards.
TCTGTTCGCTTGCTGCGAAAAAGTGGGGTCGAGGGCCTCAGTTGCTGTGAATAGCACGGCGTCAAATCACCGTTTCGTCGGGTGGCGCTCGTTTTTCCGCGTGCTTGTATCGCCAGCGTGACCGGGGGCCACGCGCGTTGTGCTTGAGCCGTCTGCGGACAGCGCAGGGGCGTGCGGTGAGTTGTCACGCGGCGGGGAGCTTTTACCACCGCGCCGCGTGACCGTCGTCCATGACAGGGCTTTCTGTGTTGGCCCAATTACTCCTCAGTGGCCACGGCGGCCTTCTTGCTACGATGACGCGGTGTGGTAGATGCCGTACTTTTTTCCTTCGTACTGGCGTGAGCTTTGCTGTGGCTGGTCGCGCCGCCGCTAAGCAGGATGGCGTCCTGATTGCGCGTAATCGTGGCTTGACCAATCCCTTTGACTTGCATGAGATCGTTGGCGCTTTTGAAAGGGCCGTGGGCGTCGCGCCAATCAACAATGGCCTGGGCCTTGGACTGGCCGATGCCGTCGAGCGAGCTGGCGATGGTGGCGGCGTCGGCTTTGTTGACGTTGACTGGCGTGGCGGCCAGCAACAGTCCTGGCGCGAGCAGCGTTAGGGCGAAAGCAAATGCGGCAAGTTTCTGAAACATGACGTTCCTCCATGAGCGGTAATGGCGGCGTTTGTGTGCCGCGTCTTTACCTTGCGCGGTTGCGTGGCAGGTGAGCAGTCGGCGGTGGTCGTGGCTTGCGTGCGCGCACAACGTAGGCGCGTGTGGGGTCTGCCTGACGGTGTGTGGGTGCGGCGCTGGCGGACGGGTGCGCTGTTACAATCGGCGTTTACCCGTTAGCTGGAGTTTTTCTATGGACACTGCGCGCGTTTCCAAATTTGTCGACGGCCTGTGGGATGCCGAAATCGTGCCCCAATTGGTTGAATACATTCGTATTCCCAACAAGTCACCGTTGTACGACGCGAAGTGGGTTGAGCACGGCTACATGGATGACGCGGTGAAATTGATGGAGACGTGGGCGCGTTCCAAGATCAGCCAGTTGCCGGGCGCCACCTTGGAAGTGGTGCGCCTGGAAGGGCGTACGCCGCTTATCTTTATTGAAGTGCCGGGTCAGAACGACGACACCGTCATGCTGTACGGCCATTTGGACAAGCAGCCGGAAATGACCGGTTGGAATGAAGGCTTGGGTCCATGGACGCCAGTCCTGAAAGGCGACAAATTGTATGGTCGCGGTGGTGCCGACGATGGCTACGCCATTTTTGGCGCAACGGCCGCGTTGCTGGCCCTGCAGGAGCAAGGTGTGCCGCACGCGCGCTGCGTCATCATGATTGAGGCGTGCGAAGAATCGGGTAGCGACGACCTACCGTTCTATGTGGATCATTTAGCCGACCGCATTGGCAGCCCGACCTTGGTCGTGTGCCTTGATTCGGGCTGCGGTAACTATGACCAGTTGTGGCTGACTACATCCCTGCGTGGCATGACCGGCGGCAACCTGACGGTGCAAGTGCTGACCGAAGGCGTGCATTCGGGCGATGCCTCTGGCGTGGTGCCGGACAGCTTCCGTGTCTTGCGTGACGTCTTGTCGCGCTTGGAAGATCCGACCACGGGCAAGATCAAGCCGAAAGAATTTTATGTGGAAATTCCGGCGCAACGCTTAGAGCAGGCCAAGCTTTCCGCTGAAGTCTTGGGCGCAGATATTTATGACAAGTTTCCGTGGGTGGATGGCATGCAGCCGGTCACCATGGACCTGTCCGAGTTGGTGCTCAACCGTACCTGGCGCCCGCAGTTGGCGGTAACCGGTATGAACGGCATGCCGGCGTTGGATAGCGCAGGTAACGTATTGCGCCCCATGACGGCGGTAAAAATCAGCTTACGCGTACCGCCAACACTGGACGGCGGCAAAGCGGGTGATTTCCTCAAGCAATTGTTCGAAAAAGACCCGCCGTACGGCGCTAAGGTCACGTTTGACCTAGAGAAGGACGGCAGCGGCTGGAACGCGCCCGCGTTATCTCCATGGCTGGAGAAAGTCGTCGGCGAAGCGTCGCAGCATTACTTTGGCGCGCCGGCGACGTTTATGGGCGAGGGTGGCAGCATTCCCTTCATGGGCATGTTGGGTGAAAAATTCCAGAAGGCGCAGTTCCTGATTACGGGTGTGTTAGGACCACATTCCAACGCCCATGGTCCGAATGAATTTCTGCATATCCCGACTGGTAAAAAGGTCACGATGGTGGTGGCAGAAGTCGTCGCACGGCACTTCGAGCAGTCCGGTAAAGCCTGAGTAGACGTCAGCATTTATGCGGGTGTCGGCGCGCGTGGCTGTTTGAGCTGCGCGTGCTGACACGTCGTGGCGTGATCACTCAACATCGGTTCTGGAGGTTTGCATGACAACGGATACCACTTATCTAACGACCAATTGGGCGCAAATTAATCGGCGCGTGGATGATGCTTGCCGCGCTGCGGGTCGCGAGCGCTCCAGCGTCACTATCCTGCCGGTAAGTAAGACTTTTGGGCCGGAGATTATTCGCGCAGCGGTGGCTTTAGGGCAGCACCGTTTTGGCGAAAACAAGGTGCAGGAAATTCGGGAGAAATCCGAGCCGTTAGCGGACTGCGGCATCGACTGGGTAATGATTGGTCATATGCAGACCAACAAGGCCAAGGACGTGGCGCGTTTGGCGAGTGAAGTGCAGTCCTTGGACCGCCCCGAGCTAGCCGAGGCGCTGCACCGTCGATTGCAGAACGAGGGACGCGCTATCGACGTGCTGGTACAGGTCAAAACTTCGATTGAACCAAGCAAGTACGGGCTACCGCCCGATGAATTGCCGGCATTCCTGGATAGTCTGCGTACGTACGACACATTGCGTGTGCGCGGTCTGATGACGCTAGCCATCCTGTCGAAGTCAGCCGAGGAAGTGCGTGGCTGCTTCCGCTTGTTGCGTGAATTGCGCGACGCGGCGGTCGTTCGCGGACACGACCTTCCGCGTCTTTCGATGGGGATGAGTGGCGACTTTCCGCTGGCCATTGCCGAGGGCGCTACCGAAGTGCGTATCGGCACGGCAATCTTTGGCACGCGGCCGTATCCGGATTCGTATTACTGGCCGGAAAAGACCGATTAACGGCGCAGGGAACCCCCGTTCACGTTGCAGTCGTTCTTAAATATCGTTGTTTATCAGTATGTTATACAAATAAGTACGTTGTTCTTACGCAGAAAACGATAGGGTTCACTTAACGCGGATCGAACATATTGACGGAATCTTCTTGGTAAGTTCACTCCTTAATCACGTCACTACCCCATTCGGTGACTGATTCCGCGAACACGAAAGGGATCCCCCTCCGCATGCCCATCAAGCGATTGACAGTTGTTGCCGCGCTCGTTTCGTTGCTGCTGGTGGCTGGGTCTCTTCAAGCGACAGTCGTTACCAACGCTAAAGTAAAGGCGCCGGTTAGCACTCACATCGCTAGCAAGTCACACACTATCGCCAAGCACACTACCGCGAAGGCAACTCACAAAACGTCAGTCGCTAGCAAGGCTTCGGAAAAGACCACCGCCAAGACAGCGCACTCCGCCAAATCGCACGTCGTTGCTAGCAACAAAACGCATAAGGCAGAGAAGTCGCACAAAGTCGCCTCCGCTCACACCAGCCACCGCGCGGACAAGACGCACAAAAAGGCCGCCGCACACAGTGTCGCGAGGTCGCATACAGCGCATAAGAAAACCACCCCAGTTCATGGCGATCACCAGCAGCCGTCAAAGGATGTGGCGTCAGTACCGTCAGACGAGTCATCTTTGCTTGTTCCTAACTCCTTGCTACCGTCTGCGGCGGTTACGGCGGTAGGTAACGGTTTTGCCAACACCTCTGACAATGCGGTGACGCTATCGGTGGGAGCCACGGACACGGCTGATCTGGCCGATGACGCTGCAGATGCGACGGTTCCGGCCAGCAAAGAAGATGTTACTGACTTACGCAAAGCGCTGATCGCGCTGGCGATGAATCTGCGCGATACGCGCTACGTCCGCGGTGGCCACAGCCCATCTACGGGTTTTGATTGCAGCGGCTTTGTTCGTTACGTGTTTTCCCATGCCATTGGTATCAAATTGCCGACCAATTCCGCCGCGCAGTTTCTGGATGGCTTGAAGGTCAGCCGTGGCGAAATGAAGCCGGGCGATTTGGTGTTTTTCCACACGGGGCGGAAGCATCGTATTTCGCACGTGGGTATCTACATTTCCAACGGTCGCTTCATCCATTCGCCCACCACGGGCAAGTCGGTACAGGTCTCGAGCTTGAGCGAGTCGTATTGGGCCAAGCACTTCGCCGGCGCGAAACGTCCGGAGGCGATAGCGCTAGCTGCACATAACGGCTGACCTTTGTTACGCCGTTATCGCTCGAGCCGCCGCAAGGCGGCTTTTGCTTGTTAGGGTTATGCGGCGCTTGCAGCGGCCAGGCTAGCTACCACTGTCGTGAACGATTACGGCTAAGGCTGGTCTGAAACGCAGCCTTAGGGCCTCCTTGCTGTACGTGCGTGCAGCAGTTGTCCGGCATACTGGCGCCTTTGTCGCGCCGCCGCAGCTTGCCGCTCTTTTTCGGAATGAATATCGATGTCTTTTGATTTACCACCGATTACTCGTAATTTATTAATCGCCAATGTTGTGGTGTTTCTACTGCAACAGATGTTTGGTGATGTGTTTCTGCAGTATTTCGCGCTGTGGCCGTGGGGTCCGGACCAAGTGTTTCAAGCGGCGCAAGGCGTGGTGTCCATTGGCTTTCGGCCGTGGCAGGTGGTGACGTATGCGTTCATGCACGGCAGCATTACCCATATTTTGTTCAATATGGTGGCGCTGTACATGTTCGGCGGCGCGATTGAACACACGTTCGGCGCGCGTAATTTTATTATTTACTACTTCGTTTGCGCGATTGTGGCGGCTTTCGCGCAGTTGGTTGTCGTGAGCTATTTTACGCACGGCTTCTACCCTACGCTGGGCGCGTCGGGTGCCATTTTTGGTCTGTTGTTGGCGTTCGGTATGTTGTATCCGCACGAGAAAGTCATGCTGATCTTTCTGCCGGTGCCGATGCCCGCATGGCTGTTTGTGATTGGTTACGCCGCGGTGGAATTAGTGATGGGCGTTACCGGCACAGAGGCCGGCGTCGCGCACTTTGCACACTTAGGCGGCATGGTGGGTGGAATCGTGCTGATCGAGTACTGGCGCGGCCATTTACCGATTAAACCGAAGCGGCGGCTGATGCGCTGACCAAATTGTAGGAGCGCACCCTGTGCGCGATGTTTTTCTCGGAGACCCGTGAAGAGCATCGCGCACAGGGTGCGCTCCTACGATGGTATGGCGAGACTGGTAGGGCGTCTCTGCGGCTTACTTCAGCGCCAGGAAGTCCCCGCTGACGATAAAGCGCACCGCGTCGAGGCGCAGTCGCGAGGTTGGCAACGCGGCAAGCAGTTGCGCCCGTTCGTCGGCCAGTGTGGCTATCTCCGTTTCGCTGACGGAGGGATTGACAGCGTGTAGCGCGACCAGCCGTGACAGCTCGGCGTCTAGCGAGTCGGTAGCTGCCGTCGTGGCGGCATCAATACTGGCTTGCGCGTAAGTGCCAGCAAGGACTTCGGCGCGCGCCAGCATCGGCGGCACCAACTTGTTTAGAAATTTACGATAGCGCGGCACTTCAATCGTGCGGCTGGGGGCGCGACGCAAGGCAATGTCGCTGGGATGAAAATCGGCGCGCTCGACCAGTTTGGTGTCGACCGTGACGACGATGGGTAATGTCGGCAGAAAGCGTTCTGCGTCCAGCCGGCGGTCCGCCACGCATTCCAAGACAAAGATGGCTTGCAGCAGTGCAGTGCGCGCAGGCAACTCGTCGTCCACCATAAACGCCGCATTGCCTTGCTCGCCGGACAGCGCTAAATCGAGCGCGCTCGTCACCATGGGATGGTCAAACCGCAACAAGGGGAGGTCGTCGCGCGCCAAGGCGACTTCGCGGCTAAATGTTACCGACTGCGGGCCGTCAGCAAAGCCGGGCAGGGCGTCGGTGGACAGATACTGCGGGTCCAGCGTCAACACGTCGTGTCCGAGATCTTCGGCGTGAATGCCGAAAGCCTCCAGCAGACGCTGGATAAAGTCATCGCGTCCTTGATCGTCGTCTTCGCGGCGGAAGGCTTGCTGCAATTCATCGGCGTGCAAGTCACGGCTGGCGGCCAGCTCCAACAAGTGGTCACGGCCCGATTGCACTAATGCAGCCAATGATTCGTGACTGGCCCGGGTTTCCACCAGCAACGCGTCTAGTTCCTGGTCACGGCTGTCGTCGCCGCGGGCGTGGTCGGTCGCTAGTTGGGTCAGCGGCTCACCATAGCGGCGTAGTAGCCCGCGCCCGTCGGCAGGGCTCACCCGGAACGCGTTGATGCCCTCGTCGTACCAGCGCGCTAGAACGTGTTGCGCGCTGTCAGCCACGGCAAAGATGTGAATGTTGATGGTGTGTTTTTGACCGATGCGATCGAGTCGGCCGATGCGTTGTTCCAGTAAATCCGGATCGAGCGGCAAATCCCACAAGATCAGCTGGTGGGCAAACTGAAAATTGCGGCCTTCGGAGCCGATTTCCGCGCACAACAGTAGACGCGCACCGTCCGGTTGCGCAAAGTAAGCGGCGTTACGGTCACGCTGAATAAGACCGAGGCCTTCGTGAAAGCGCGCTACCGTAATGCCACTTTTGCTGCGTAGTGCTTCTTCCAGCGCGCGCACTTTGGCTTGCGTGCGGCAGATCAACAAAAATTTGTCTTCCGGGTGTTGATCGAGCAAAGACAGCAACGCGTCGACGCGAGGGTCGGCGCTGTAGTCGACTTCGATCAGCGCCGGTGGTTGCTGAATATCAGCGTGAAACTCGGCCAGTAATGATTGGCGCGTGCTTTCCTCTAGCGTATCGGCATCCAGCAGATGCCATTCCGGCTCACGTTGTGGGAAACCACCGACGCCGGCCCGATTATTGCGGAACATGGCGCGGCCGGTGCCGTGGCGATCGATCAGTGCCGCCAATAACTCGCGTGCGTTTGCCGGCTTGGTGGAGTCCGCCAACTGCTCGGTAAGCGCGGCGTCACCGTGAAAGGCGGCGGCCAGTGCGTTGTGTTGCGTCTTGTCCAGCGCTTCGCCGTCGAGCAGCTTGTCGGCAATCTTTGACAAAGCTTGGTAGCTATCGGCTTCGGCCAGATAGCCATCCAGGTCGTGATAGCGCTGTGGATCGAGCAGGCGCAGGCGCGCGAAGTGACCGCTGCGCCCCAATTGCTCCGGTGTCGCCGTTAGCAAGATGACCCCGGGTATGGCAGCAGCGAGCTTCTCGACCATCGCGTAGCGTGGACTGGTGGCCTCGGGCGACCACGCCAAGTGGTGTGCTTCGTCGACGATTAACAGATCCCACGGCGCGTCCAGTAGTTTCTGCGCGTATTTAGGCGACCCTTCGAGAAAGCCGAAGTTGGCGATGACCAGCTGTTCGTCCTCGAACGGATTGCGCTCGTCTGCGGGCGCATCCTCATCGCTGGAGGTTAGTGCCTCACAGCGTTCTTCGTCGTAGATGGCGAAGCTCAGGTTGAAGCGCCGCAATAGTTCCACAAACCATTGATAGACAAGCGCGTCGGGCAGCAGTAGCAGTACCCGTGAGGCGCGGCCGGTGGCGAGTTGTCGCGCAATGATCAAACCGGCTTCGATCGTCTTGCCCAAGCCGACTTCATCGGCCAGCAAGACGCGCGGCGGCCGCCTGGCGGAGGCGATGCCCGCGACACGCAGCTGGTGCGGCACCAAACCTATGCGCGTGGCGGATACACCCCAAGTGGGCGAGCGGCGCGCAGCGGCACGCCGACGTAAGCCTTCCAAGCGCAGTTCAAACTGCGCCACCGAGTCGGTGCGGCCGCCCATTAAACGGTCGTCCGCTTGGGACACGCTTTGTTCGTCGTCTAACTGGCCTTCTTCTAGCTCGCGGCCTTCGCCGCGGTAAACCAGTAGCTCGTCGCGCACTTCCACGCGCTCGACCAGAAATGCCAGGCCCTTGCCAGCGACGCGCTGCCCGGCCCGGAATTCCGCGCGCAGCAACGGCGCTGAGTCGATGGCGTAGGGTCGTAGCACACCAGCCTTGGCAAACAGCACCTGCACGCCGCGTCCTTCCACGCGCAAAATGGTACCTAAACCCAGCTCGGGTTCGGCAGAAGAGATCCAGCGTTGACCAGGTACGAACATTGCGCAGCCGTTGACATCAAGGGCCGGTAATTATCCGCTGTGCGGCGCGTGGTGTGAACCGTTATCGCTCGGATAGCCGGATTCAGTGGCTGTGCGAAGGCACTTGCCGCCGCTTCGAGTTCGCGCGGGGCGAGGGAATCGCCTTGGTTCTGGCATAACGCAACAAGAATCATTATCATTCGTGTCCTCGATAGCTGGTTACTGCGCATCGAACTTCCATCACAAGGAATCCGAATGTCATTTCGTTTCCGCGCTTTCGCGGTGCCATTTTGTGCGCCACTACTATCAATGGTTCTGGTGATGCCGGCGGCGGCAGACAGCAGCAGCAGCGGAACTGCATTGGTAGGAAGTAGTGCTGCCTTGGTCAGCGCATCTGACGCCGGTGCTGAGCTCAGCACGGTGACGTTGAAGGGCGTGAAAGTGGATGGCACGGCACTCGTGCCATATATGGTTGAGGGCACCAATACCGCGACCCGCACGGATACGCCGCTGATTGATATTCCGCAGACGATTCAGGCGATGCCGAAGGATTTGCTGCGTGACCAGAACGCCCAATCGCTGGGTGACACGATGCGTAATGCGCCAGGCGTGTCGGTGCACCAGGGTGAAGGCAACCGCGACGAGATCGTGATACGTGGCGTCAAGACCAAGGCTGACTTCTTTGTCGATGGGGTGCGTGACGACACCGAGTACTACCGCGACCTCTACAACGTGTCCGAAGTAGACGTGTTGCAAGGGGCGACGGCGATGATGTTTGGTCGCGCTGGTGCCGGCGGTGTCGTCAATTTGGTAACCAAGCAGGCGGTGCGATCGCCGACTCACGAATTGACGCTGCAGGCGGGCTCTTGGCAGCACCGCCGCGCCGCGTTGGATTTGGGCGGAGCGTTGGCTGATGCCGTGGCGTATCGCCTCAACATCATGGGTGAAGATTCAGGCGGCTTTCGCGACTACGCGTTCCTACATCGCTATGCGATCAACCCGGTCTTCAATTTTCGTTTAGGTGATCGCACGACGCTGGATGTTGGCCTTGAGCGCGCCTACGACAACCGCCGTGCCGATCGTGGTATTCCCTCACGTGGTAATCGTCCGGTCGATGTGACGCCGGAGACATTCTTTGGTTCGCCGCAGCAGAACTTCGCGCGCACCACCGTCGACAGCTTCCACGCGAAGCTCCAGCACGACATTAACGAGAACCTGGTACTACGCGACACTTTTCGTGCCACCCGGCTGGATAAGTTTTACCAGAACACCTACCCGGGCAGTGCGGTGGCGCCTGACGACACGTTGAGCATAAAGGCGTACAGCCATGGCGAGCAGCGCAACGGCTTTTTCAACCAAGCCGAACTGGTGCAGCAGCTCGACACAGGCGCTATGCGTCACACGTTGTTGTATGGCGTGGAAACAGACGTCCAGCTCGATGACGACGTGAAGTTCACGGGCAGCATCGCTAAGGGTGTAGCGCTGACGGACCCGCGTGTTCCTATCGTCATAAATAAGCCCGATCGAAACAACCACGCCGTTGCTCATGCGATTGGTGCTTACGTGCAAGATCAAGTCGACCTCTCGCCGCATTGGAAGGCACTGGCAGGTATTCGCTGGGACCGCTTTTCGGTGGGCGCCCGTTATAACTTGTTGCCGGCCGGCACGGGTACGCAGCACACCGATACGGCATGGAGCCCGCGTGTGGGCGTGATTTACAAACCGACCGACAATGCGTCGTTATATGCCAGCGTCACACGCTCGTTCACCCCGCAAGGCAGTAACTTGGCGCTGTCGCTGAAAAGCCCGGTTGGCGCCAACCTGGCACCGGAAAAGGCGGTAAATTACGAAATTGGTGGCAAATTCAATCTGCTCGACCAGAAGCTAGCGTTGACTGCCGCCGTGTTTCAGTTGGACCTGGATCACGTCAACACGCCAGACCCGTTCGACCCCACGCAGCTGGTGCAGACGGGGGCGCAGCGCAACCGTGGTTTCGAACTTGGCTTGAACGGAAGCCTGACTTCGCGTTGGAGTATTTACGCGGGCTATGCGCATCTGAATGCCGAGATTCGCAGCACGACTGAAGACGCGCGCGCTGGCGCTAAAGTTGGTTTGGTGCCGAAGAATCAAGCCTCGTTGTGGTCGCGCTATGCGTTCACGGATCATTGGGGCATCGGTGGCGGCTGGGTCAGTCAATCTCGCGTCTATACCTCGTTCGACAACGTCGTGGTACTTCCCGGATATACGCGTTTCGATGCGATGGCGTACTACAAACAAGGCAAGTACCGCGTCAGTTTGAATGTCGACAACCTATTCAATGTCGGCTATTACGCCACGGCGAACGGCGACAACCAAATTATGCCCGGAGCCCCGCGCAGCGTCGATCTGACCCTCGTTATCGATCTGTAATCCACTGTTGTTCAGACCGGCCCGTGGTGTATCGGTACGTTTTGAACGTTAGGTGCGTTGCGTGTCGGTCGTGTTTTGACAGTTGGAATGGTGAGTTACGATCTCGTTAGCCCGGTCGACGTAATCGCGCACCGTCTTTCCAGCGGCGATGCACACGAAGCTGGTCAAATCCGAAGAGTCTCCCAACACCCGACGTTAGCCGGCTGCTGGATCTCGACAATTTGCCGATTCACCAAGACATATGATTAACCGCTTATACGCGCGGCGTTAGCGTTGGTATAGGCGGCGAGTGTCATCGAGTGCAGGCGGTACCTACTGGCCATGCTTGTGTTGTGACGCTACCGGAAGGGTTTGCGTCTAGCGCCGTACCTGGCACCGTCGAGGTGCTTGCACCAGTGCCGCTGCTATCAGTGCGTGAGCAAATTACGAACTTCAACGTAGTGGCGGGTGTGGTGTTGGTAGGGTCCAATTGGCCCTGCTGACCAAACGTAACTACGCCCGTGTCGGCGCTTTGAATGGACACGCCTGTCTGTGCGTCAGTAACCCGCAACAGCGTCGCTGACGCCGCTGCGTAAGTGGTGTTGAGCGGGGCAACTGTGGAGGCAGGATAGGTGTAGACAAGCCAGCCTAATTCATAAGCCTTGCTTCCCGAACAGGTCGTGCCGTCGGTACTGGCGCACATGGAGACCAACTGGCTGCGGCTGATAGCCTCTGATCGCGCATAAGACAAAGCGGCCAACAAGGCGTTGCTGGATGAGCTGACATGGCCGCGACGGATGGTGTCGCGAAAGCTCGGAAGGGCGAAAGCCATCAAAATTGCCATGATGACGAGCGTCACCATCAGCTCAATCAAGGTGAAACCACGAACATTCGAAGGGTGTGGCATGGTCTTCACCAGCAGTGGCCGTTAGCGTTGGAAGCGGCTGATGCTGGCCCAGGTGTTTTGACGCCGGCGTTGTTGATAGTCATCACGCCGCAAACATCAGAGCTTTGCGTGAGCACTGGAGTAGCCACCGCAGTAAACACTTGCGTGGTGCCCGCTGACGCGGGCAGTGACGTCACCGAATAGAACTTCTTCTCGGAGGTCACTGCGCCCGGGAAGCCCACATCGGCCAAGCTGCCATAGTGATTATTGGTGGCGTAGAAGCGCTCCTGCGCGCTGGCTATGCGTAACAGAATTTCCTGCGCGTCGCCGCGGCGTGCGCGGAACGCGTAGCGGCCGTAGGCTGGGACAGCGATGGCGGCAAGGATCCCGATGATCACCACTACTACCATCAACTCGATTAGCGTGAAGCCGCGCGTCGACCGGATCAGGGATAGCTGCTTGTTGGCGTTATTGGCCATTGCTTAGCTCCTGCCAAGAACGGCGGCGCCAGATTGCGTCGTCGATACCTAAGTTGCCGCCGCCGGACAGGCCCAGTCCAGGAACCAGCAGTTGGCCACCGCCGATGACGGTCGCCACCGGCACGGTGCCACCGGTGGGCGGGTTGTCGACGCGTCCGCCGACCACGCGGTATTTACTGGTACCCGTCCAGCCGGTGCCACCCGGTCCGCTCAGTCCACTCCCGGAACCACCTGTCGCGGCATCCATCACCATAAGGGCTCCGCCGATAGTGGCGTTGCAGGGATCGCTAGTGCCCGGTATCAGCGTGGTGATGACCACGCGGTTGGTGTCAAACAAGGCGCCAGGGGTGACCACGTCTCGCTCGCCAGGCGCGTCCGTCAGGTCTAGGTCGATATACCAGCCATTCTTGGTCGAACTCACCGGGTTGTTGCTCAAACCGCGTGCAATATTGGTAATACCGTTGTTGGTAACGGCGACTTCAGCCAGATTTTGCACCTGGAGGTTGGTCCGATCAGTAACTGTAATGGGCACGTTATTGGCGCCTACTAAATCCCGTATGCCATAGATGGACTGCGTCTTGGCACTTGTACTGGTGTTGTCGCTGGTACCCAAATATTTACCGGTGCCGAATACCACGATGAAACGATTGGTCGCGGGGTCCGGGAACAAACGTGGCATCGAAGTAATGGGCTGTAAACCTTGGTTGCCGTTTTTGTCTGCCATGCCTTTATAGCTCAACCCCACCGTCCAACTGGAGGGTGTGGCACCAGTCAAGTCATAGCGCCACAAATTGCCGGCCAGGTCGCCAGCAAACGCCACGTCTTCAACCTGATCGTTGTTGTAGTCGCCCAACACCGGTGAGGACAGGCCGTAGCTGGAGATACCTGATGTGGTTTTCAGCTCGGCAAGCATTGCGCCGGTTTGCGCATCCAGCACAAATAGTGAGCTGAAGGCGACTGCCGGTGTTCCGGTTGTGGGTGCACCGGTCGGCGTGGGGCAGTTGGCTGCGGTGTAAGGTGCTTTGCTGCAGTCGGGGAAATAGCCGCCCGGCACGATGACTACCCATGTGCCGTTATTGAGGCGGCCGATGTTTGGCTGACCAAACGTATAGCCAAGGTCAGCTGGGTTGCAGCTGCCGTAGCTCGCAAAACAGCCAGATGCCGGAGCGGGTGTATCCGAATTGAACTCCCACAACACCTTCTTCCCTGCGTTGGCTTCAGTAACTTGTGATGGATCGGTGATATCCAACGCGTACACGCCGCGACCGCCGCCACGTAACCCGCCTACTAGAATCGTGTGCCAGCCAGGGTCAGTAATTGCCGGCGTTGTCGTTGCGGCGTCAAAGTAGACATCACGTGTCACTGGCGTTGCGTCTACCGTAGGCGCAAACGCGAAACTGCTGCTGGTCAGGTTGCCCAACCCTGAATATATTGCACGCGGCACATAGGCCCACAATTCTTGACCACCACCAGCGGTTGGCACGGTCTTCGGTGGTGTGCTGGTGTCTTGTGTTTCAGACGCGTCGAATGCGTGCAGCATGCCGTCATTGGCGCCTACGTAAACCACCGGCGTACGCGTCAGATGATCCTTTACGAAGCTTTCATACGTGTGACAAGTGGTCGGCGTTGTCGTACCGCAGGTAGCTGTATCGCTGGCCGTAGCCAGCGCCTCGGGCGAGCCTGCGGGCCAAGTATTCAGATAGCCACTGGCTGGGTAAGCGACGTAAACCGCCTGCGAGTTAATGATGGCGCCAAGCAGGCTATTGCGTTTGCGCATGACGCCACTGGTTTCTTCCGCTGGGTCACCGCGCAGATACTTGACGCGATTTGCCAGCGTATCGTTGGTCGTGTCGGTGGGTGCCGGCAGCATCAGTGCTACTTTTGCTGCGGTGTCGAACGCGCTGTCTGACTCGAACGGGATGCCGCTGAAGGTGCCGTCGGCGTTCTTCGCGGACGTCAGGATCTGTCGCATGTTGGAACCGGTGAGAGGTCGATCGGCTAGCTGTGCGCCCGCTTCCTTCTTCGGCCACAGATCTGTGGTTCCTACTGTGCCATCGGTATTGGCTTGCACGGCATCAAGCGTGCCGCTCCAGTCGGCCGAGCTGTAGCCGGTAGTAAAGGCCAGCGCCCCTGGTACCAAGACGCTAGTGTTCAGTGCATTGATGGCCGCCGGAACGTTACGCGCGATGATATTGCTGAGGACTTTGGTCAGCTGATCAACCAAATTTTGCGGATTGCCTGCGCTGAAAAACTGGCCACGGCCCGCCAGCGCTGCATGCCAGGTGTCGTCGATGTTGGCGGCAATACCGCTGCCGGAGCCGTCAGGCGCGGGCCAGCCCACAGCGCCAGAGGAGTTGGTGAGCCCCTGTCGGAGCAGGCATGCGTCGGAGGTGTCTGAGTTCGCGCCGCTGCTGCAGCCGGTGTCGGTAGAAATGTTCAGCTGACCACTGACACCCAAGCCAACTAGGTATTCGGACATGTGCGGCCAGGTGGCCGGGTCGTTATTCGGGTTGAAGTAAATCTCTTGGTTGATATTGGTTGCGGGAATGGTGGAGCCACTTAGGGTGCTGAGGCTGAAGATATTGGTGTGCTGATCGGGCAGATAGGGAGAGACAATGTCGCTGCTAGTTGGTTTTTTGTAGAGATCCGTGCGTAGATCGGTCGCCCAGTAGTAAAACGCGATGTCAGAGAGCGAGGCGTAGCCGGCGTCGCCCGCGTCGTGTACCGGGTTGTAGATCGATGTCACGCCTGCGGCGGAGGTGTCCGGGATCTTTGTTCCGTCAGGCAGAGTCGCGGGTGGCGACGAAGAGGAGGGGCCATCGCTGTCGCCATTCCACAAGCCGTCGGTGACTAACATATGGTAGTTCTGGCGGCACGCCAATTCGTTGCCGTTGCCGGTACCGCTGGCTGGTGGCTGCCAATAAGGATCTTCCAAGGTGCCGCTGGCGCCGGTGTTGCCGGAGCCGCGTTGGAAGAACTTGCCCGCGCGCGCAACAGCGCTGCGTGTAGGCGTGCCGCCGCTCGCTGGAATCTGGAAAATCCAGTTGAAAAAGGCACTCCGATAGCAGGAGGGTGGGGTCTGGGTTGCGCCTGATTGCTGGATGGTTGATGGGCTCGCCTTAGCCGACTCTGCGGTCGTGCACGCGCTGGTGTCGATCAGGCTGCTGATGATTGCGGTGCTTGGCAGCAGATACGTCTTGTTGAGGTTCTGCCAAGCGATACGGATTGTGCTGCCGAAGTTGCCATCGTCGGCCATGCCGGGATCACTGGTCTTGTTTGCCAAGCTACCGGAACCGAAGACGCGCGAGATGGCAGTGCGTGCCATCTGGTTGCGCGTGCGGTAATAGGCGTACCAATTCGCGAAATTTTGATACTGGGTGCTGGGTACCGGCACGGCCTCCCAATTGCTGGCGGTGTACAACGCCGCTAGGCCGGCGGTAGTGGGCTTACCGTACTTGTTGTCCATAGCGACCGTTACACCGGTTTTCAACCGGTAATAGTACGGGCCGCCGTCCGGGTAGGTAACCACCGTTTTGTCGCTCAGTGTATGTGCCGCGTTATCCATCGGGCTAACGTCGTTCCAGCCGTCTTCCGAACCTTGATTACTGCCGCCTTTGCCACACTTCCAGCGGTGGCTTCCAGTGCCCATTACGTTGGTCACGCTACCGGCACCCGGATAGTCCAAATCCGGATTGTTGTTGTAGGCGGCGGTCGTGTCTGCCGTTGCCGCTCCCAAAGGGCGATTGACTGCCATGCCGTCAACCCACACCGCGGCGAGTGTTGAGTCGGCGTTAGAGAACGCGGTACCACCGGCGTAATACGGCGGCGTGTAGGTGATATTGGGGTTGTAGTACACGCCGTTCATGGCAAGCGCGCGGGTGCTGGCGTCGGTGGCACTAGTGTGGTCGGGATCGATCACGTTGGCGCAACGCCACGGGCCGTCGCTCCAATCCGGCAGGTCAGCGATTTGAGTGCCCGTTTTGTCGGTCGTGTAGGGTGGTTTATCGCTCATCCGGGTCCAGTTCATCGATCCGGAATCGTCGAACGTCATCACGATATTGGGCGGCACCGACTGCGTCTGGTTCGGTGGGGTGGGGCTGATTTCTACTTCGCCAGCGAGTGCAGCCGAGCTGGGCGATGCTGGTACTGGCGCCGTGCTAGCGGCGGCTGGACTAGGCCTGGCCGCGAAAGCTGCCGCGTAGGGCGATGCTTGTAGTGGTAGCGGTGCGGAGGCGCCGCAGGCGAAAGCTAATAATGCGGCGAGTGTGGCGTAGCCGGCTCGACTGGAAACGTGGGGATAGCTGAACATGGTCTGCGTGCTCCGGCTCAATTGCCTTTGGCGGCGAACGTGCTTTGCAGCACACGCACGGTATTGGCACTGCCGCCGGTGGCGCGGGCAGTGATGCGGTAAATGTGGCGGGTAGTGCTGGTGTAGCCGCCGCCGGTGGTGCCGGTGTCGCCCGCTTCATGCAGACCGCTGTTGATACCCGGCGGTAATTCCACGCCAAGGTCTTCAATGATGTAGACCGGGTTGTCGGCTAATTGCGCGCTTGGCCCTAACGTGCTGTTGAGCGCGGTGTAATCTACGCCGCCGCTTGGTCCCTTGTAGGTAGCGGCGCCGGCAGTGATCCAGCCTTGGCCATGAATGAATTGGGTGACTTCCCCGGTCGCGCCGTACACGCCATTGTCTGGGTCGTATTTGTAGCAGCTACCGGCAAGAACGCCACTGCCGCATTGCAGTGGCGACGCACTCAGGTTGTTGGTGTTGGTCCACAGCTTCCATTCGGCGCCGCGCAGCGCTGTTTCGGCGCTCATTTCAGCTTGCTGGGCGTTACGCATACCACCGGCCATTCGTTCTTGCAGTAATGACCGCCCGCTGGAGCTAATGGCTAGGATGGTCAGCAGCAGAAGAAAGATCAGCGCTACTACCAGCACCGCGCCGCGCTGCGCATGCAGAGACGGTTGGATGGGGTGCAGCTTGCTTGGCACCAGCATAATTTGACTCCGTTAGCTGACAAACTGACGGCGACCGCGCGCGCCGCCCCGCGGTGTTACGGGTTGAAATTGCGCACTGAAACCAGTGCGGTAAATTCACGGCGAAGAAGAGGGTCGACGAACCCTTGATCACTGGGCTTGATGGCGTGCGCATCTGGCG
The DNA here is from genome assembly GCA_039924175.1 of Rhodanobacter sp. GTDB lineage: Bacteria > Pseudomonadota > Gammaproteobacteria > Xanthomonadales > Rhodanobacteraceae > Rhodanobacter. The sequence goes on along the minus strand of JBDTBF010000030.1, from coordinate 90,961 downwards.
CAGCCAAGGCAGCCGTGGTCTTGTCGGAGGTGTAGGCGTACTGCAGTTCGTTGGGCGCCAACGTGTAAAGTGGTATTTGGCCATCCATCAGAATGTCTACTTCGATACTTTTCACGGCCCGCCAGAGACAGCCGGGGTCGGCGCTTGTGCTTAGTGCTGACGGCGCAGCGGGTGGGCAAGCAGTGCTGGCATCTACCTCGGCGGCAGTGAGAAAGCTGGTGTTACCGTCGGCGTCTTCTACGCCGTACTTAAAATTAAGCCGCTCAATACCGCGCACCAATTCATCCTCGGAACCGCCGTGGGCTGGGCTTTTAGCCGGGTTGTCACCGTTTACGCGACGCATCAGTGCGCCAGTGAAAGGTGCCACACCATTATTGTTGACGCTGACGACTTTCAGGTAATAGGTAACGGTTTGGAAATCACGATTGAAGTCGAACAACTTGGGAGCAGATGACGGCGTTTGTGGCGTCGGCGCACCGTGGTTGCTGGCGGCGGTTGGGGTAATGACACCGCTGGCGTTGCTTGCTGCAAAAATTTGCGCGTTGGAGCAGTCCGCCAACATCGCTAGATCACCGGTTTTAAAATCGGTAGCTGGGGGCTCGCCGATAGCAGTGTTGGGTCGTATCGTAATGTCGGTGAGAGCGTTGCCCGTCGCGTTGATGCTGGTAGTACTTGCCGTATTACCTACGACCCAGCCACGTGCCGGATTCACATAGCGCACGGTGAGTACGCTGGCACCGACCACGCGGTCGTCGAACGCGGTCCCCATGACAGGGATCGTTGTGCCGGTGATGGCTGTGTTGGGATCGGCAGGCGTGCAAGCGGTCTTGCCGCAGTCGTAACCGCGCATCGACATGAACGAGGGAAACGCATACTTTTGTTTTGGGTCGGCCGGGTATACGCCGGTGCCCATGGGCGTGCTCAGATCAGCAATCGCGCTGTTGAGGTTTTTTGCGTAGACCGTTGGAGCGCGTAGGCCGTCGAGATATGTGCCATTGCTCTGTGCTTTGGCGACACCACCGCTGTTGGTGCAGTACTGGCCGTTAGCCATCCGCAGGTCGCCACTGAGCCGGGTAATTGCGAAGCGGCCCTCTTCCTGCAGTCGCGCCAGCTGGGTTTGGACTTTGCTGCTGCTGGAAGTAGAGATAAAGATGGAAACGATGCCACCGGCCACGAGCAGACCCAACACCATCGCTACCATCAATTCAATCAGGGTGACGCCAGTTTGGCGCGGCGAAATACGGTGATCAGTCACGGCTGAAACTCCCAGGCAAATTGTTGGGGTGCCGCATCACTGTGGTTTTGGTCGCCATTTCCGCGCTCTGACCACGTAATGATCATGCTGCAGTTGCCGCCATACGGAGGACGCATACCCATTTGACTAGCGGTCGGTGTGTAGCCGGCGCTCGTGTTGTCACAGGTGATTTTGGCGGATGGGCTGGGCAGAAATGTTTTGAGCTGCGCACTCCACATTTGTTCGTCGTGGGTGGCTAGTTGGTCCGCAGTACACGCCGTTGTGCTGTCGCAATCCTGAGTATCAGTGGAGGGGTAGGTCGTGTTGTAGCTCGAATCCCACACCGCTTGCGGGTTGGCACGCATACGGTTGGCCATGTTGTTGGCGAGAAACGTTACTTGCGTGCGAGTGTAAGCCGACTGATTGGCGCGAGTGGAGATCACCAGCAGTCCCGCTAATCCGATTAGCCCGATGCTAAAAATCAACATCGCCATCATTACTTCGATCAGCGATACCCCGCGCTGACGCGACAAGAATTGCATGGCGGATTCCCCGGTGTTTCTGGATGGTGGTACGCCGCGAACGCGCGGTCTTGTTTTGTAGATTCAGCGCTCGAATATGACTGGGAAATGAAGGCTATTTCTTGCGACGTTAGCTTGCGTAGCAGTGCCGTTCGTCGGTTTCTTACTACCGTTCATCACTGCAAAAATGAGATGTGCAACAACTTGGTAGTGTGTTCTCGCGACAGCGATTGATCGTATTTTGCCGAAAGGAAAGCTACCGAAAGAGCGCTTTGTCGGAAGCGGACACGATGAGGGGTAGCTAGGTAACGCTTTGGCTGACACGTGCAATGAGTTCGAGGTCCCCTAAAAACCACAGGGAGACCAAGGGCTCTATGAGCTTGCGCGAGTTTGCTAGCTGTACGGCTTTGGCGTCATTCTGGTTTCAGTTTGGCGGTAGATGCCTGAGCACCAGGTCATGCCGGGTCGCGGTGACGCTTTCGCAAGCGTACGTAATATTCAGCAATGAGTCTCGTTGTGGGGAACGGCTTGCAGTTGCTTGATCGATGCACTGTGGTTGCGCTATATCAGGTGTTCGTTCGAGGTGTCGGACGATGTTTCGCCTGCCCGATGGGTGGATCGGGTTGAGGCGCTTAAGGCTGGGAGGGGCGGCGGCTCAACTCTGCGCCCACTGCCGCAACAGGTTGTGATAAATACCGGTGAGTTGCAGCAGTGCGCTGGCATCCGCGCCGGTTTGGGTCAGGGTTTGAATGGAGGTGTCCAGTTCAAACAGCAGACGTCGTTGCGAGTCGTCGCGTACCAGGCTTTGCACCCAGAAGAATGATGCCAGTCGCGCGCCGCGAGTCACTGGGGTTACTCGATGCAGGCTGCTGGACGGGTACACGATCAGGTCGCCGGCGGGCAGCTTCACTTCGTGCTCGCCGTAGGTGTCGCTAATGCTCAGCTCGCCGCCGTCGTAATCTTCTGGCTGGTTGAGGAATAGCGTGCAGGAAATATCGCTGCGCAATTGGCCGTCCGCACCGGGCAACGCCATCACCGCGCCGTCGACGTGGAAGCCGTATTGGCCACCGTCGACGTAGCGGTTGAAGCGCGGTGGCAGTATGCGCAGTGGCAAGGTCGCCGCGTGGAATAGCGGGTGCTTTGCCAGTGCGGCTTGCACCTGTTGGCCAAGTTGTCGCCGTAGCAATGAGCCGTCTGGCAACTGCTGGTTGCGTTTCACTTGGGCGCCTTGGGCGCCGACCGTTTCGCGGCCGTCAGTCCAGTCCGCCGCCTCCAGCGCACCGGCTATTTGCGACACTTGCTCGGCGGTCAAAATATTGGGAATGTGCAACAGCATGGCGCACCTGTGAATCGGATTTGAGTGGTATTGGCTGGGTGGTCAAGATGGGGAAGTTGCCTTGTTCGCAAGGCACTTCCTTTGATCGTGCGCGACGGCCTTTTTAGGGTGCCCATCGCGCACAGGCTACGCTCCGACTCAGCTCCATCCATTAGAAGTTGATGTTGGCGGTTAGCATGGCCGAGCGTGGCGCGCCTGGAATGTAACGGTAACCGCTCTTGTTGATGGATGCGACGTAGTGCTTGTCGAACAAGTTGTATACGTTCAACTGCAGACTGAAGCGCTTGTTTATGGGGTAGCTGGCCACGGCGTCGAACACCCAATAGGCCTCGGTATAAGTCGGTGTGCCGAGTGCGCCATCGGTGCCGCGGTGCAGTTCACCGGAGTAACGCCCGCCGCCGCCAAGGGTGAGGTCGAAGGGTAGGTGGTAGGTCGTCCAGGCAGTGAAGGCGCTCTTCGGTGTGTAGGCCAGTACGCTGGTGCCGTCTGCGGTTACGGCGTTACCGCCGAGCACCTTGGTGTTCATGATGGTGTAGCCGGTGCTGAGCGCCCAGTTTTCGGTAAGTCTGCCGACGGCGTTGATTTCCACACCCTGCACGCGCTTTTTGCCGATTTGATAATACTGGGTGGGATCGGTCTGGTCCTGCTCCCGCTGGTTGTTGACAGTGGTGCGATACAGCGCGCCGGTGAGCAGCAACTTGTCGTTGAGCAGGCTCCACTTGGTACCCAACTCGACGGTGCGGGCTTGTTGTGGGTCGAGGTCTGGATTGTTCTGGCTTTTGCCGGAGCTGCTAAAGGTTAGCGTGTCGCCGCCTGGTGGCTCTTGTGCCAGCGCGAAGTTGGCATAGATGCTGCCGTTTGCGGTCGGTTTATACAGCACACCGAGTTTGTAGTTAGGCAGGTTGTCGGCGACGCGGGTGTTGATGTACGGCACTGCGGTGCCGGTTGGCAGAGCGCCGCAAGCGGGACCGTTGCGGCCGCCACAAACGGCGGCGCTGTTGTAGTCGGTGCGATAGTGATCCAGTCGCGCGCCGGCGTTGATCTGCCAATGCTCGCCAAATTTCAGTGTGTCAAACACATAGGCGGCGACGGTATCGGTGGTGCCGCTGGTGTATGCGCCGGTTGCTCCGTACCGCAAGCCGCCAACGCTCACAGCAGGACGGTAAAGGTTGGCCGCTGGCCAGCTGCTGCCAGCGAGCGCAGCCATACTGGTCGCCGTGGCTTTTTCTTGAGTCAACTCGATACCGGTGCTGAGGTTGTGCGTGATCGCGCCGGTAGTGAAGTTGGCGGTTAGATTCGTTTGGTTGGTGATGATGCGGTTGGTTTGATTTTTGAAATTAGGATTACTGCGTGCGACGGTCCAAGTTGATGGAGCAGTCGGGTTTGGCGTCTGTAAGTTTGCGGCGTTCGCCATGAACGATGTCAGCAGGTAATCCTGCTGGGTGCGACCCCAGCGCAGCGTGTCGTGCAGCGCCACGTTATCAGAAAAGTCGTGTTGGACGATGGCGGTGAACATGTCCGCCTGAACGTGATCGTGATCCTGCTGTGTGCCGTAGAAATTGCGTGGGTTTACGGGTGCTGCGTTAGCAAGGAATGGTCGGGTCGGGTCGGGGCTGCTGTAGCCGGGTAAGCCGATGGTGGAGACGCCGCCATCGGGTGTGTTGTCTTGCTTAACGTGTAGAAAATCCAAGTAGACGCGGGTCGGCGTACCCAGTCCGAAAGCTAGCGACGGCGCCACACCCCAGCGATTATTCTTCACGTCGTCCCGGCCAGGCACTCCGCTCTTCTGGCCGATTACGTTGAGCCGAAATGCGGCTGTGCCGCTGATAGCCTGATTCCAGTCGGCGGTGGTGCGCCGTTGCTGTGCGCTGCCGTAGGACACGGTGCCGGACACGCCGTCGCCTTGCAGCGGCTGCTTGCTGACCATGTTGATCGCGCCGGTAGGGGCAGTGCGACCGTACTCGGTGCCGTCCGGACCTTTGGTTATCTCAATTTGCTCGACGTTGAAGACGTCACGCGAGATTGAGCCAAGGTCACGTACGCCGTCGATAAAGATGCTGCCGGAGCTGTCAAAGCCACGCATATAAATGGCGTCGCCGGTGCTGGTGACACCGTTCTCGCCAGCATAAAAGGTGCCTACGCCAGGGCTGTTGCGTAGCGCTTCGGTGAGCGTGGTGGCGCCTTGTTGCTGGATCAGGTCGCGGCCGATGATATTTACTGTTTGCGTCGTGTCGAGTAACGGCTGGGTAAATTTTGAGGAGGACAGCTGATCGATTCGGTAATCGGGGCCCGCGTAGCCTTGTACCCGAACCTGGGGCAGAGTTTTTGCTTGGGTGATGAGTGTTTCGTTGGAATCGTGAGGCCCATGAAGATCAGCCGCGTAGGCGGGCAGCGCCAGCGCCAGGCTTCCCACCAAGGCGGCTGTCAGCGCGCCCGGTAGGGTGGGCGGCGTCGCCGGCTTGATCGGGTGCTTCTTGCTCGTGATGGGACTCATGTGGACTCCTGTAGTGGGTTATGGAATGACGCGACCTTGCCGAGTGCGACGACGAGTTGTCGGCGTACGCAAAATCGAATGTCCCCGTTAGATTTGGTGATGGTTGCCGGCGCGGGCGGCCGCTGGCGTGACAACTTGACGCGCAATGTATTGCGAATGAGAATGATTTGCAACAATGCTTACAATTGGTATTTCTGCTAGGCGCTCGCGCACTGAGGGTGGACACAACTACAGCCAAATTTGGGTCCGCCGGGTTATCTCCATTTCCGATTTCCTGCCGACAAGACGCGACAGCGCGTAGGTCGCCTCACTGACGATTTCTACGTTTTGGAATGCGTCCGGGTATGACCAGCTCATAAAAAAAGCCCCGCATCGAGATGCGGGGCTTGGCTTATGCGGCCACGATATACAGCGGTCGATGTGGCGTGCGACTTACCAGATTTTTACCTGCTTGTCGGCCGGACGCACCATCGGGTCGCCGGCTTTGCACTGGAACGCGGCAGCGAACTGCGGCATGTTCGACGGAGCACCCATCGCGCGGAACTTCATCGGCGAATGCGGATCGGCGTTCAAGTACACCATCTGCGCCTTTTCGCGGATGCTGCCACGCCACACACGACCCCAGTTGAGGAAGAAGCGCTGGTCTTCGGTGTAACCGTCGATCTTCTTTTCGGCCTCGGCTGGTTTGTTCTTCAACACCGTCTGCAAGGCGTCGTAGGCGATGTTCAGGCCGCCTAGGTCGGCGATATTTTCGCCCAAGGTCAGCTTGCCGTTGACGTGCAAGTCCGGGTGATCGGAGAGAGGAGCGTACGCGTTGAACTGATCGACCAGCTTGCCGGTGCGTGCCTCAAACTTCTTCTTGTCCGCTTTGGTCCACCAGTTGACGTTGTTGCCGTCGCCATCAAACTGACTGCCTTGATCGTCGAAACCATGGCTCGCTTCGTGACCGATCACCGCGCCAATACCGCCGTAATTAATGGCGTCGTCAGCCTTCGCGTCGAAGAACGGCGGTTGCAGGATCGCAGCCGGGAAGTTGATCGTGTTGTCGCTTGGGTTGTAGTACGCGTTGACCGTCTGCGGGGTCATGCCCCAGTCCTTGCGGTCGGTCGGCTTGCCGATTTTTGCAATGTCGTAGTCGTAGTTGAACTTGCTGGCCGCTTGCATGTTGGCGTAGTAGTTGTCCGGCGAGATGGTTAGACCATCCCAGCTACGCCACGTGTCGGGATAACCAATCTTGGGCAGAAATTTACCCCACTTCTCGATCGCCTTAGCCTTGGTCGCTTCGCTCATCCAGGCTAAATTCTGGATACGCGTTTTCAGTGCGTCGCGAATGTTGGTGACCAGTTTTTCCGCACTGGCTTTGGCCTCAGGCGTGAAGTATTTGGCCACGTACAGTTGACCCAGTGCCTGACCCATGGCGCTGTTGACGGAGCTGAGTGAGCGCTTCCATTGCGGCTGCTGTTCCGGCTGGCCGCGCAGGGTTTTGCCGTAGAAATCAAACTGCGCGTCGACGAACGGCTCAGACAGCGCTGTGGCTGAGCTGGAAATGGTACGTGCCTTCAGGTAGGCCTTCCATTCGTCCATCGGAGCGCTGGCAACCAGCTTATCGAATTCCGCAAAAAACTTCGGTTGCGACAGCGAGAAGCCTTTGTCGATGGTGACACCTTGTGCCTTGAAGAACGCATTCCAGTCGAAATGTGGGGTGATCTTGTCAGCTTGCGCCACGGTGACGAAGTGATACTGATTTTCCAGCTTGCGCATTTCCGTACGTGGTATGGAATGCTTGGCCAGATCGGTTTCAAACTTCATCGCCAATGCCGCCTGCTTGCTGGCATCATCGGCGCTACTACCGGTCATTTCGAACAGCTTGGCAAGATATTTCACGTAGCTAGCGCGGATGTCTTTGTACTTGGCGTCGGTGTAGTAGTCGGTGGTCGGTAAGCCCAAGCCACTCTGCTCGGCATAGGCGATCTGTATTTTTGCGTCCTTGAAGTCGGCGCCGGAACCAAAGTTGAAGACGGCGCCATCACCTTTGGCGAAAGACTGGTTTAGCCATGCCGGCACGTCTTTGTCGGATTTCAACGCATCGATACCGGCAAGATCTGGTTTGATCGGGTCAAAGCCGGCCTTGTTGCGTGCGTTCATGTCCATGCTGGAGTGATATAGCCAGCCGATCTTCTGGTCGATCGAACCCGCTTTGGCCGTGGCGGCATTCTTTTCCGCGTTATCCACCAGACCGTGTTGCTCAGCCAAGCTTTTTTCATGCAGGATGCTGAAGGCACCCCACACGGTCTGATCAGCTGGAATGGGATTGGCGTTGACCCATTTGGCGTTGACGAAGGTGTTGAAATCCTGACAGGCCTCGGCCTTGTTGCCGAGCTCGCTGACATCAAAGATGCTCTTGCCGAGGTCGACAGCCGCTGTTGTGCTAGCGGCGGCAGGCGCGGTGCTGGCGGGTGCAGTGCTTGCTGGCGCTGGCGCCTCGGCGGCTGGCTGCTGCTTGCCGCAGGCGGCAAGTGCCAGGCTGACAGCAATTGCCAGCGCCACGGGCTTCAGATAATGCTTGGTCATGGATTGTCCCTCTGCAAATGGTGATTGATGTGCTTGTCCGTGCGCGTCGCTGGGTCCCCCAGAGCGCGGGCAATACCCGGCAACCCTAGGCCGAACGTCATGGGGTGCACAGTGTCATAGGTCAGGGGCATGGGTGGTTGGTGGCCGGTCAAATAGAGAGGCCCCACATCTGCATGCGGGGCCTCAGGTATTTCTGGCCGCGGTGAACGGCGACTGTGAGAGTCTGCCGGCGTTAACGCCGACCGACCTCTAGTACTCGGTGAATTACCAGATCTTCACTTGCTTGTCGGCCGGGCGCACCATCGCATCGCCTGCCTTGCACTGGAACGCGGTGGCGAACGCCGGCATGTTCGACGGCGCACCCATGGCACGCAGCGACGCCGGTGCATGCGGGTCGGTATTAAGACGCAGCAACGCCTGCTTTTCGCGAATACTGCCGCGCCACACGCGCGCCCAGTTCAGGAAGAAGCGCTGGTCTTCGGTGTAACCGTCGATCTTTTTGTTGGCTTCTTCCGGATGCTGCTTCAGTGCCACCTGTAGCGCATCGTAAGCGACGTTCAAACCACCCAAGTCGGCGATGTTCTCGCCCAGGGTCAGCTTGCCATTAACGTGCGCATCCGGCTTGTCCTTGATCGGCGTGTAGTCGTTGAACTGCTGCACTAGTTTGGCGGTGCGCGCGTCGAACTTGGTGCGGTCGGCCTTGGTCCACCAGTTCACGTTGTTACCGGCACCGTCGAACTGACTGCCTTCATCGTCGAAGCCGTGGCTGGCTTCGTGGCCGATCACCGCACCGATACCGCCGTAGTTGATGGCGTCGTCGGCTTTGGCGTTGAAGAACGGCGGCTGCAGGATCGCGGCCGGGAAGTTGATCGTGTTGTCAGTCGGGTTGTAGTACGCGTTAACCGTCTGCGGGGTCATGCCCCAATCTTTGCGATCCGTCGGCTGGCCAATTTTGGCAATGTCGTAGTCGTAGTTGAATTTGGCTGCCGCTTCCACGTTGGCGTAGTAGTTATCCGGCGTAATGCTCAGCTTGTCCCAGCTACGCCATTTGTCGGGGTAGCCGATCTTCGGCAGGAAGGTTTCCCACTTGGCGATGGCCTTGGCCTTGGTCTCCGGGCTCATCCAGTCGAGGTTTTCGATGCGAGCCTTCAGCGCATTACGTACATTGGTCACCAGCTCTTCGGCGCGCTGCTTGGCTTCTGGAGTGAACTCCTGCTTCACATACAACTCGCCCAGCGCCATGCCCATCGAGCTATTCACCGCGCCCAGTACCTGCTTCCAGCGTGGCTTCTGTTCTGGCTGGCCGGACAGGGTTTTGCCGTAAAACGCGAACTTGTTGTCGCGGAAGTTTTTGCTCAACGCGTCGGATGCGTCGTCAATGGTGTGGAAGCGTAAATAAGCCTGCCATTGGCTAGCTGGCGCCTTAGCCAACAGCTTGTCGAATTCGACGAAGAACTTCGGCTGCGACAGCGAGAAGCCCTTGTCGATGGTTACGCCTTGAGCCTTGAAGAAATTCTCCCAGCTGAAGTGCGGCGTGATCTTGTCCGCTTGTTTGACACTGACAAAGTGGTACTGGTTTTCCGGCGTGCGCAATTCCACCGGTGCCAGCGATGCGGCAGCCAGTTTGGTCTCAAACGCCAGCACTTCGTCCGCCTGTTTCTTGGCGTCAGCGTCGGCAACGCCGGTCAGCTCTAGCGTTTTGGCGATGTAGTCGAGGTACGCCTTGCGCAGATCAGCGTGTTTCGGGTCAGTGTAGTAATCCTTGGTGGGCAGGCCAAGGCCGGCTTGGAAGGTGTAGCCGATCTGCGTTTCGGCGTGCTTGAAGTCAGCGCCGGAGCCGAACTGGAACACCTGCATATCGCCATTGGCGAAGCTCTTGTCCAGGTAGTTGGCTATGTCCTGGCTGTTTTTCAGCTGGTCGATCTCGGCCAACTTGGGCTTGATTGGGTCGAAGCCGGCCTTGTCGATGGCTGCGTCGTCCATGCCCGACTTGTACAGGTTGCCGATTTTTTGCTCGATCGAACCGGCGGTCGCCTTGTCGGCACCCTTGGCGGCGTTGTCGACAATGGTGTGTTGCGTGTTGAGGCTGTCTTCGGCGAGTTGGTCGAAGGCGCCCCAGCGGGTGCGGTCGTTCGGGATCGGGTTGGCGGCGACCCATTTGTCGTTGACGAAGCCGTTGAAGTCGGTGCAGGCCAAGGCGGTATTACCCAGCTCGCTGACGTCAAAAATACTTTTGCTGGGGTCGACTGCAGCCACCGTGCTGCTGCTTGCCGGTGCGGCGGTGCTTGTTGTCGCCGGTGCCGCGGGCGCAGCAGGCTGCTCGCTTTTGCTGCAGGCAGTAAGCGAAAGTGCCACGCTGACGGCCAATGCCAGTGGCTTCAAGTAATGCTTAGTCATGAACATCCCTTCTGTGATGGATTTCGCCGGTGGGCGAGGTGGTGACTTTTCTTGGCTAGGTGATGTGTTGGTTGCGCAGCACGTAGCCACGACGGGTCACGCTAGGTCAAAGGTCATAGGGTAAACAGTGTCAAAGGTCAGGGGCGTGCGGCAAGGCCAGCGTGTTTTATGGCGTTGTTGAAGCTTCAACGCAGCAATGAATTGGCGACAGTAGGTTGCTGGTGTGATTGGTCGCATGGTGATCCATTGGCACGATGACAGAGTCAGCTGGCAATCCTTTAATGGGTGAGGTGCTGTGTAATTCGAACAAGTGCAGCATTCTGTGCCTGGGGAAAGAGTGCGTGAGCCCACGGCAGGGTATCTAATCGCCATCGCTTCAGCGCACGTCTCGGAGGGCTAGCTGCCGGAGGCCACCCTGGACGCGAGGGGCTTTTTGCGCGGGCCTGAATCGCGTTCGCGCAACACCGTAAGGGCTCCGGTGCGCAAGGTGCTCCTTCCTACAAGGGGCGGTCGATGGCGGAGTGTGGTGGTGAAGCAGGCAGCGTGTCAGGCGCCACGGCACCGCCGGAAATGATGAACGCCATCGCTTGGTCCATGGTCCAGTCGGTGGGGGTCAGTTCGTCCAGTGGCACCACTTCCAAATAACCCCCGGTGGGGTTAGGCGTCGTGGGAATGAATACGGCAGCCATCTGGCGACCGCTGCCCTCTTCGGTCATGACGCGGGTGACAAAGCCAACCACCTTCATGCCGCGGCGCGGAAACTCAACCAGCACCACGCGCTGCACACCCGACGGTTTGTGTTGCAACACTGCCATCAATTTCTTGGTGCCGCCGTAGATGGTTTGCACGACGGGGATGCGCGCGAGCAAATTATCAAAGGCGCTGATAAAACGTTGGCCGATCACGCGATTGGCCAGCGCACCAAGCAGGTACAACGCACCTAAGGTAAGGAGTAGCGCAATGATGAAAAGTAGCCATTGCGTATCAAGTGCGTTGGCGGCTTTCGGTGCGACCAGTGCCAGTGCGCCGAGCAGCGCGGCGACCAAGGGCGCGCCAATGTCAGCGAGCAGACTCAGTACGAACTTGAATACCAGCCATGTTACCCACAGCGGAATAAAGGTGAGTAAACCAGTTAATAGGTAGCGTTTGAAGCGCAGCGGTCGCATGGATGGTTTCTAGCAGAGTAGGGCGCCCATCATCGCAGAGGACGGCGCTGCGTGTCCGCGAGCAAGCCACGATACCAGCGGCGTACGGTGCCGCTGGCAACCAGCGCCCAGACCAGAAGGCTGATGTAAACGCCAATCGCCGGAATGCGCTGCAGAAAATCCAGTTGCAGCGCGCGTGCCAGCTCGTAGGTGCCGACGGTGTACATGCCCAGGGGAAACACAATGTCCCAATCGTCTGGTTCGAACTGCAGCGGGACGTGCCGCCACGCGTAGCGCCATAGTTCCAATAAGGCTAACAGCGGAATCCACCAGGTTGCGGTGGCCCAGAAAAATAACGTAAAGCCCTTAACGAAGGGCACCAAATCTCGCAGCGGGCCATTCATGGGCGTGTACAGCACGATCAAGCTGCCGGCCAACGTGGTGATCGCCAAGGCGCCCATGTCGATCCAGTACGGCGGAGTGAATTCTCGTGCGCGCAGCGGGAAGAACACTAACCGGTACACCACCAAGGTGATGATCAACAGGTATAGCGCCGCACCGAGCAGGTACAAACACAGTGCGCCGAACAGCCATGCCACGCTGACCGTCGGTTGGTCAGCCTCCAGCATCACCATTAATACGGCCAACGCCTGCGTGGCAACGATGGCCACCAGCCAACCGCCGTTGATGCTGCGAGTAAAGCCGGGTTTGATTCGCGCCGTGATTGCTGCGGCAAAAAATAGGTAGATCAGCGCGGCCCAGGATAATGCGCCAAGCAACGCCAACACGCGGGCGGCCACGGGTAGATACACCACGGTTAGACATTGGCTGCCGAGCACACAGGTTGCCGCCGCGAGGGTAAGAAAGCCGGCGCCGCGGCCCGGATGGATGAAGTCGGCCACTAGCTCGCGCCGAAAACGCAGTAGTCGCAACCCCGTCAATCCCAGTAACACCAGCCATGCCAGTACGTTCACGCCAAACAGCGCCAGCGCTAATGCATGCATGCCGTGCTGATTGACGTCGATAGAAACAATGCCAGTAGCCATCACCAAGGCAAAGCAACCTGGGTTCAGGTGGTGCGCGCGGAACAGAATGGCCTCGGCGACCTTCATGGCAATGCCTATGGTTGACGTGCTCGATACGATCCATTGTGGACTAGCGTTTGTGCAAGCCTCTGTGATTTTTTCCGCACCTGTGCGAATCATGGAGTGGACAGCAGGGAAAACCGCCACCAATGACCGCCGGACCACGCCAGCAACGCTTTGCATCCCTCTTACACGAACATCGCAAGATCGTGTTCAAAGTGGCTGGCTTATATAGCCGCACAGCGGCAGATCGCGACGATCTGGTACAGGAAATCAGCGTGCAACTGTGGCGGTCGTTTGGTAGTTACGACGAAGCGCAAGCGAAGTTTTCCACCTGGATGTATCGCGTTGCGTTGAACGTGGCGATCTCGCAGGCACGGCGCGAGCGCTGGTCGGAATCGGATCGCTTTGAGCCCCTTGAAGCACACCACCTAGAGACAGTAGGCGGTGGTGTGCCGATTCACGAAGAGGATGAACGTTTGACCGCGCTGTACGCGTTCATCGGGCAGCTCGATCCGCTCAATCGCGCGCTGATCCTGCTGTACCTGGAAGACCGCAACTATCCCGAGATAGCCGAGATTCTCGGCATCAGCGAAACCAATGTGGCGACCAAGATCAGTCGCATCAAGCAGAAGCTGCGCGGCCAGATGACTGCGCCCACCGGAGCTAACCATGGAACTCGATGACATGAAACTCACCTGGCAGAGCTTGGACCACCGGCTCGAACAACAGCATGCGCTGAACGTGCAAATTTTCCGCGACACGCGGCTGGACAAGATGCGTCGTGGCCTACGGCCTTTGGTATGGGGACAGGCGTTGCAGATGATTATCGGCGCGTTGGGGCTAATGGTGCTGGCGCCGATCTGGATCTCTCACCGACACGATACGGCGGTGCTAATTGCCGGCGTGGTCATGCATGTTTATTGCCTCGGGCTGATCGTGTTCGGCGCGGTCATCCAGGCGAACGTTGCCCGTCTCGATTACGCCGCGCCGGTCCTGCTAATTCAGCGTCAGTTGTTGAAGTTGCGCAAGATCTATGCGGTGGGCGGCGCGTTGGTGGTCGGCCTGCCGTGGTGGTTCCTGACCGCGCCACTGCTGGTGGTGTTGAGTCGCGGCGCGATCATGCAGGACGCGCCATCGGTGATCTGGATCCAGTTGGCGATCGGTGCAGTTGGCGTGGTCGCGACCTGGTGGTTCCATCTCTGGGCACATCGTCCGGAACGGGCGGCATTCGCGCGCAAGCTGGACGAAAGTACCGGCGGCGGCAGTCTCCGCCGCGCGCTGTCGGCAACCGACGACATCGCGCGGTTCGAACAAGAGTGAGGGCGTCGCTAAGGCGATAACGCCAGCGCCGCAAAGCCATTCCCCACTTCCACCTTCGTGATCGCACGTTCCGCGTGCGACAGCGGAGCACTGCAACCTGAATCAGGCTGAGAGCCGTTATGTCGAACCCGATCACTCCCGCTATTTCGATGCCACCGCAGCACCCGCCGCGCAACGTGGCACTAGGCTACTTGCGCAGCGTGCTGGTCTTGCTGGTGGTATTGCACCACTCGTTGCTTGCCTACATGAGGTTTGCGCCGCCAAGCCAGCCGGCGATGGATGCCAGCCTGTTGTGGACAGCATTTCCCATCGTCGACAGTCAACGCTGGGCACCCGCCGACTTGATCGTGAGCTTCAACGACACGTTCTTTATGTCGCTGATGTTTCTCGTCTCTGGCGTGTTCGTGTGGTCAAGCCTGCAGCGCAAGGGGGCCGGATCGTTCGTGCGTGCCCGCGTGTTACGGCTGGGCCTGCCGTTCGTGCTGGCCGCTGCAGTGCTGGCGCCGCTGGCGTACTACCCGACATGGCTAGCGTCTGCGCCGCACAACGGTTCGTTTTGGCAGCAGTGGCTCGGACTCGGCGCGTGGCCGGCGGGTCCGGCATGGTTTCTGTGGGTACTGCTGGCGTTCGGCGCGATCGCTGCGGTGATTTCATTGATTCTGCCGAGGTGGGGTTTTGCGCTGGGCAATCTAGCCGCGCGTCTTGGCGAACGGCCGGTTATGTTCTTCATCGCTCTGCTGCTGGTTTCCTCACTGGTCTATCTGCCGATGGCGGCGCTGTTCCAACCGTCGCAGTGGATCAAGGCCGGACCGTTTTTTGTGCAGATCAGCCGCTTGCCGCATTACTTCGTGTATTTCCTCGCCGGTGTCGCCATCGGTGCGCATGGCTCGTCACGCGGATTGCTGGCGGCGGATGGGCGGCTAGCCAGACGCTGGCCGTTATGGGTGTTGCTGACGGTGCTGGCATTCGGTGTCGGCACCGTAACGATCATCACAATCATCGGCACGCTGGCTCACGGTGGACCCAGCGCCGAACTGGCGGCGTTCGGTAATTTCACCTTCGTGCTGACCTGCGCAAGCGCATCATTCGCGCTGCTGGCGTTGTTCACCCGCTACGCCCGTTGTGCCCGAGTTGGAATGGATTCGCTTAGTGCGAATGCCTACGGTATTTATCTGCTGCACTATGTGGGAGTGATCTGGCTGCAATACGCCTTGTTGACAACCTCATTGCCGGCCGTCGCTAAAGTCGCGCTGGTCTTCATCGGCGCAATGGGATTCAGCTGGAGTGCCACGGCCATGCTGCGACGGTTGCCTGCGGTGGCGAGAGTCATCTGAAGGCGCTCAACGTGCCTTCGGCTTCAACCGCACGTAGACCTGCTTGCGCACGATGGCGATGACTTTGCCGGAAGCAGTTTTTACTTCGGTTTCGAACCAGTGCAATACCTTCTGGCCACCGGCGGCGGCGCTACGTAATTCGTCGACTGTGGCTGGTTCCAGTTTGAAGCTAGCGTAGACGTCCTCGTAACCAGGGGCGACGAAGTCGATCGCACCGGCCTTATCCCACACGTAGTAATCGTTGCCCAGTTGATGCATTACCAGCAGCATCCAAAATGGATCGGTCATGGCGAACAAGTTGCCACCGAACTGGCTCTTTACGTAGTTGCGATTCCATGGGCGTAAGCGCAGCACTACGGTGGCTTCGCTATAGTCATCGCTCAGTGTCTGCACGCGGATGCTGTTGCATAGGAACGGCGGCCATAGATTCATTAGCCGGCGGAAGGTCGATACGCGCATGGATGATGGAACTCGGTTTTGTAGAAGGGGCGTTAGCCCCGATGCTCTTGTTTTTAAGGCTGAGCTTGAAAGCATCGGGGCTAACGCCCCTCCTACAGGTGTTGTGGTGATTTCGAATTTGGCGGCAGCCTCAGAACAACAACGAAGCCATCTTGCGGCGATAACGGCTGACCAGTTCGGCGTCGTCCAACGTGGCGAAAGCAGCAAGCAAGCGCTTTTTTGCTTGTCCGTTATTCCAGTCACGTGCGTTTTTGAAGATAAGCAGAAAGTGATCTAGCCCGATGCTCGGGTCGTCTTCTTGTAATAAACGTACGCCGAGTAAGTCATGCGCTTCCCAATCGTTGGCGTCGGCCACGATGCGTTGTTCTAATGCATCGGTGGCGGGAGCCTCGGCCAATGCATGCGCCAGATCCAGTTCGTGACGCAGGCGTACCGCACGTTCGTCAATACTCAGGTTGACAGGCAACGCTGTCAGTTGGGCCTCGGCAGCCTCAGTTTGACCAGCGTGCATGAGGGCTAGCGCAAGGTCGAGTTTCAGCTCGGTTTTTTTAGGCTCAGCGACGATGGCTTGCTGCAGCCGCGCAATCGCTTCCTCGGGTAGCTCCGGCGCCACTTCGGGTATGGCATCAGCCGGCGCGGCAGCTTCCAGCGGCTGCAGATGACGCGACAAGAACTCGCGTATCTGGCCTTCCGGCAAGACACCATTAAAATTATCCAGCACCTGACCGTCCTTCACCAAGACGACGGTGGGAATGCTGCGAATGCCGAACATGCCGGCCAGTTCTTGCTGCTTGTCGACGTCAACCTTGCCCAGCCGGAAGGCACCGTTATATTCAGCGGTCAGCTTTTCCAGTATCGGACCGAGGGTCTTACACGGCTCACACCATTCCGCCCAGAAGTCGATGAGGACGGGCGTGGTCAAGGAAGCTTTTAGAACATCGGCTTCAAAGGTTTGCTGTTCCACATCAAAAACGTGGGAAGCGGCGGTAGTGTCAGTCACGGGAAACTCCAACTTGGTGGATACATGTTCACAATCAGGGCGCCGGCCAGCATAACAAGCCATGTAGCGCACAGTTCAGCGCGACGCTCGCATATTTGCGAGAATCTACCCATGGCCGATTCCGGCTGAGCATGAAGTGGATGGCCACGATTTCACCTAAAGAGCTATTGATTTGCGAGCATTGCGACACGGTTTACCGTCGGCGCAGCTTGCAGCGTGGTGAAGAAGCGCATTGCGTGCGTTGTGAAGCGCTCTTGGAGCGCTATCGCGTGTTCAACGTGAGGACGCTGTTAGCGCTGATATTGACCGCCGCTATCGTTTTCGTGCAGGCGAATGTGTGGCCAATCGTGACGCTTGGCTTAAGCGGCCAGCACAGCAGTTCCACCTTGTGGGGCATGATTTTGGTGATGTGGCGGGAACACGCCAAGGTGGTTTCGGTCATCACCGCCGCTACCTTATTCTTCTTCCCGCTCATCAAAATGACTTTGCTGGGTTGGTTGCTGTGGTTTGCTCGCGATGGCCGCCGCGCGCCGGGCTTTGTGCCGATGATGGTGACGCTGCATTACGTCGGCCCGTGGACCATGAGTGAGGTGTTTGTGCTGGGCGCGTTGGTGGCCATCGTCAAGGCGCATAGCTATTTCGACGTGGCGGCTGACCCCGGTATTTACGCGTATGCGGCGTTGATGTTGCTGATTACCTTGTTCTCCAGCGTGGACCTGCGCCAACTGTGGGATATAACGAAGGAATCTAACGCGTGAGCACGTGGCGGCGGGCAACGGATATCGGCGTTATTGGCTGCCGCGTCTGCGGGCTGGTGTGTCGTAACGTGCGTGATGACCCGCAGCTTGATGGCGACGGGGTTGACGACAATATGGCGTGCCCGCGCTGCGGCAGCGTGCTCCATCGGCGTAAGCCTGCCAGCTTCGTGCGCACCTGGGCGCTGCTGATTGCCGCGTTTATCATGTATATCCCGGCCAATTTAGTGCCGATTATGCGCACCGCCAGTTTGAATGACATTGATGACAACACGATCATCAGTGGCGTGGTGGAATTGTGGAACAAGGGCTCGCCGGGCTTGGCGGTTATCGTGTTTAGCGCGAGTATCGTGGTGCCGGTCTCCAAGTTTCTGGCGTTGGGTACGTTGTTGATAACCAGCCAGCGACATAGTGCGTGGGCGCCGCGGCAACGTGCCAAGTTATATCGCGTGGTGGAGCTAATCGGTTATTGGTCCATGCTGGACGTGTTTGTGGTGGCGTTGCTGACGGCGCTGGTGCGCTTCAGCGTGTTGAGCCGGGTTGAACCGTTGCCCGGCGTCATTTTTTTTGGCCTTACCGTGGTGTTGACCATGTTGGCTTCCATGAGTTTTGATCCCCGCTTGATCTGGGACTGCAGAGACATTGATGACTGACAACACGCCAATCCCAGCAACTTCGGCGCCCGACGACGACTTACCGCGCCCGGTGCTAAAACGCCGCCGCCGCTTCAGCGCTTCCCTGATCTGGCTGGTGCCCGCCTTGGCGGCGTTTGTGGCCTTGTTTCTGGTGGTCAATAACTGGTTGCAGGAAGGGCCACGCATCACCATCAGTTTTCAAAGCGCAGAAGGGTTGGACGCTGGCAAAACACTGGTCAAGTACAAAAACGTCGTCATTGGCCGGGTCAATAAAATTCGACTCAGCAGTGACCACAGTCACGTTTTGGTGAAGGTTGACTTGGAGAAAAGCGCGGAGACCTTTGCCGTGCAGGACACCCGGTTTTGGGTGGTACGCCCCCGCATTGGGTTGGGCGGGGTGTCAGGTATTGGCACGTTGCTTTCAGGCGCGTTTATTGGTGCGGATATAGGTGAGTCACCAACTAAGGCGGATGATTTCAAAGGCTTGGAGACGCCGCCGGTGGTGAATCACAACGCGCCCGGTCGAAGCTTTGTTCTGCATACGGATGATCTAGGGTCGCTCGATATTGGTTCACCGATTTATTTTCGGCGTATCCAGGTGGGCCGCGTGGCGTCCTACCAACTGGACAAGGATGGCAAGGGCGTTTCGTTGCGGATTTTTATTGACGGCCCAAATGACAAATTCGTCACGCCGGATACGCGCTTTTGGAATGCGAGTGGGGTTGACGTCTCGATTGGCGCAAACGGGCTGAAGCTAAACACTCAGTCGTTGGCGACGGTGCTGGCGGGCGGTGTGGCTTTTGAGAACCCGCGCGGACCACATGATGAGACCCCAGCGCCAGAAGATACCGCGTATCACCTGTTTGGCGAAAAAGCCTTGGCAATGGCGCCGCCGGATGGTGAACCGCATTACGTTCGCATGCGTTTCGAGCAGTCGGTACGCGGATTGGCCGTTGACGCGCCCGTTGAATTTCTCGGCATCAACATTGGCCGGGTGGTTTCCGTACGGCTGGACTACGACGAGAAAAAGCAGCGGTTTCCGGTGGTTGTCGGCGCCGTCGTTTATCCGCAACGACTGGGTGGCGCTTACGACAAACTGGAAGCGCTGGCAAAGAAAAACGGTGAAAATGCCGATCTGTCTCAATTAATCGGGCGCTTGGTGGGGCATGGTTTGCGTGCACAAGCGCGCACCGGGAACTTGCTGACGGGACAGCTGTATGTCGCGCTGGACTTCATTCCGCATACACCAAAGGTGACGTTTGACCCGAACGCCAAGCCGCTGACGCTGCCTACGGTGGGCGGTAGCTTCGACAAGCTGCAAGAACAAATGGCCGAAATTGTCGACAAGATCAACAAGGTGCCGTTTGACAGCATTGGCAAGAATTTGGACCAGACGCTGGCTAGTTTGAATGCGACGCTGAAGCAGGTGAACGGGCAGACCTTGCCGGAAGTCAGTACGACCTTGCAGGGTGTGCAAAAGACCATGGGATCGGCTGATTCGGCATTGTCAGGGGATTCGCCGTTGCAGCAGAACCTAGGCACTACGCTGGAACAGGTGCAACGCATGGCGCGTTCGCTGCGTGTGTTGACCGACTACTTGGGGGGCCATCCCGAAGCGCTACTGCGCGGGCGTCGTCCGGATGCCAGTGTGGCACCAGTCAAGCCAGCGGCTGCGGCATCGCCAGCGCCTGCCGCCTCTCCCCAATCTCGGAGTAAGCCATGATTTTTTCGCCCGGCCGCTGGGCCGTTTGGGGTGCGGCGGCGTTGTTGAGTGCATGCGCGTCGGCGCCGTTGCACTACTACACGTTGGTGCCGGCAGCGGCTGACGTTGGCGCTGAGCCTGCGACCGCGCAGACGCCTGCATCGCTTCCGTTCGAGCTGCTGCCAGTGAGCGTGCCGGCGCAGGTTGATCAGCCGCAGCTGGTGGTGCGTCGCGGTGGACAGAGCGTTGTCTTACTTTCGGGCGAGCGCTGGATTGCACCGCTTAGCGATGAGCTGCGCAGCGCGCTGTCGACGGATTTGACCGGGCAACTGCATAGCCGAAACGTCACTGGTTTGCCCAGCAGTGGGCAGCCACGGCTACGCATCAAACTGGACGTTCAGCGGTTTGATTCACTGCCTGGCAGTTATGCGTTGATCGACGCCACATGGAGCGTGCGACTGCTGTCCGATACGTCCGCCAGCCGGTCGGCGCCGAAGACGGTGGCTTGCAGCAGCAGAGTCAATGAAAGCGTGGGCCCGGGCTATGACGCGTTGGTGCAAGGCCACCAGCGTGCTATTGCGCAGGTGGCTGCTCAAATTGCTACCGCTGCGCGCGCGCTTTCGGCCGGCACAGCGCTGGTATGTCCGGCGTCCTGATGAGTTGACGCCGGCCGGCAATCGCGGGCGCTAGGCATGGTCGCTCGGTTGTCCATGAATGGCTTAATGGCGCCGCGGAGTGCTGCATCGGCGTAGGTGAGAGTGGCCTAAAAGGCCGTTGGCCAAAATACGACGGCACCGCCGATTGCGTCATTCCCTAATATTTTGCCAGCGGGTCGCGGGCGACCGAACTCGGCGTTGCTGCTGCCATCGGGACGTCGATAAGAACGCGTGAGCACATGTCCGATGACGTTCGCGGTCTTGAATCGGAAGCTATGGCGGCTGCGGCCACCTACGTCAGATCGCTCCATGCGCGCCTAATTCCCACAGCGCGGGCTTGGCGGCCGCCGCGCGCTGGGCTAATCTGATCCGTTCATTACGGCTGCTTTAGGTTAGCCGTACCCACGGCACGGCGGCGCTACGAATCATGCAAGATATTCAACATCCGCAATCTTCAGAATCTTCCACCACGAATCAACGTGGCAGAGGGGCGCAGCCGACGGAACCAGGCTATCAGCCAGCGGCGGTGGAAGCGGCGGCGCAGCAGTACTGGAATGCGGGGCAGGTCTATGAGGTGAAGGAAGACTCTTCCAAACCCAAGTTCTACTGCCTTTCCATGTTTATGTACCCGAGCGGGTCCATGCATATGGGCCACGTGCGCAACTACGTCATTAGCGATGTGATTAGCCGCTACCAGCGCATGAATGGTAAAAATGTGCTGCAGCCGATGGGTTGGGACGCCTTTGGTTTACCGGCGGAAAACGCCGCGGTCAAGCACAAGACGGCGCCAGCGGCGTGGACTTACCGCAACATCGAACACATGCGCGGCCAGCTGCAGCGGCTGGGTTTTGCGTATGACTGGTCACGCGAAGTCACCACTTGCAAGCCCGATTATTACCGCTGGGAACAGTTGATGTTTACGCGGTTGCTGAAAAAAGGCTTGGCGTATCGCAAAAATGCGGTGGTGAACTGGGACCCGGTGGATCACACCGTGTTGGCTAACGAACAGGTGATCGATGGCCGTGGCTGGCGTTCCGGCGCTGTCGTTGAAAAGCGCGAGATCCCGCAATGGTTTTTGAAAATCACTGATTACGCGCAAGAGCTGTTAGATGGCTTAGATACGCTGCCGGGCTGGCCCGACGCCGTAAAAACCATGCAGCGCAATTGGCTCGGCCGTAGCGAGGGTCTGGAAATTCAGTTTGATGTGGTGGACGGGAAACAGCCGATTACGGTGTTTACCACGCGTCCCGACACGCTGATGGGCGTGACCTTCATTTCGGTGGCTGCCGAGCACCCGCTGGCGCTGAAGGCCGCAGAAACCAATGAAAAGCTGGCCGCATTTGTCGCCGACTTGAAACACGGCGGCGTATCCGAAGCGGAGCTGGAAACGCAGGAACGCCGTGGCATGGACACGGGGCTGTGCGCGATTCATCCGATTAGCGGCAAGCAGTTGCCCATTTGGGTGGCCAACTTCGTCTTGATGAATTACGGCACCGGCGCGGTCATGGCCGTGCCTGGCCACGATCAGCGCGATTGGGAATTCGCGCAGCGCTATAGCTTGCCGATCAAGATGGTGGTGGTCGACCAATCCGTACTCGACGCGGCGCGCGAAATTAGTGACGACCTAAGTAAGGGCTCCGCTTCTAACCCGATGCAAGCGGCGCTTGGCGGTACCTCAACAGATGCGTATGACACATCCTCCGCGGTGCGGCTGATTGAAGAGTTTGAACGGCGCATTTTGGAAGATGGCCCGTATACCGAACACGGCTTGTTGATCAATTCTGGCGAGTACGACGGCTTGGATTTTGCGGGCGCCATGCAGGCTTTTGCCAAGCGTTTGCAGGTGGAAGGGAAAGGCAGCCGCCGAGTGAACTGGCGTTTGCGGGACTGGGGTGTCAGTCGCCAGCGCTATTGGGGTTGTCCAATTCCGGTCATCTATTGCCCGACCTGTGGCGCCGTACCCGTGCCGGAAGATCAGTTGCCGGTGGTGCTGCCAGAAGATGTCGCGTTTAGCGGGATTCAGTCGCCGATCAAGGCTGATCCTGAGTGGCGCAAATGCGCGTGTCCGCAGTGCGGCGGCGCGGCCGAGCGCGAAACTGATACGTTCGATACGTTCATGGAATCGAGCTGGTATTACGCGCGCTACACCAGCCCCGGCGCCAATGCGCAAACCGATGAGCGCGCCAATTATTGGTTGCCGGTTGATCAGTACATTGGTGGTATCGAACACGCCATCATGCATCTGCTGTATTTCCGCTTTTACCACCGCTTGATGCGCGATGCCGGCATGGTTGGCACGGATGAGCCGGCGCAGAATCTGTTATGTCAGGGCATGGTGATTGCCGAAACTTATTTTCGTGAAAACACGGATGGATCTAAAGACTGGATCAATCCGGCCGCTGTCGATGTGCAACGCGATGAGCGTGGTCATATCACCGGGGCGAAGCTGCGCACAGACGGTCAGCCGGTGCATATCGGCGGCGTTGAAAAAATGTCTAAGTCGAAAAACAACGGCGTCGACCCGCAGTTGATGGTCGACAAATACGGTGCCGATACGGTGCGCCTGTTCTCCATGTTTGCGGCACCACCAGAGCAGTCGCTGGAGTGGAACGAGGCGGGCGTCGAAGGTATGGCGCGTTTCTTGAAGCGCTTCTGGCGTGAAGTGACAACGCACGCAGCAAGTCCGGATCACGCCGTGGTCAATCCATCGGCCTTGGATGCTGGTCAGAAGGTGTTTCGCCGTCAGCTGCACGAAACCATCCAAAAGGTCAGCAACGACCTCGGCCACCGCCACGCCTTTAACACGGCGATTGCGGCGCTGATGGAGTTGCTCAACGCGCTGAGTAAATTCACTGATCAAACGGACCAAGGCCGCGCCGTGCGGCATGAGGCACTGGAAGCGATGGTGCTGTTGCTCAACCCGGTGGTGCCGCATATCAGCCACGCGCTGTGGCAAGTGCTTGGTCATGCGGAAACCGTGTTGGAAGATCAGCCATGGCCGCACGTTGATACGGCCGCGCTGGCGCGCGACACGATGAAGTTGGCGGTGCAGGTAAATGGCAAGTTGCGCGGTACCATTGAGCTAGCCACGGGCGCTTCGGTTGAAGAAGCTCAGGCGGCGGCGTTGGCCCAGCCGCAAGTAGCTCATTTCTTGGAATCATTGACTGTGCGCAAGGTGATTGTGGTGCCCGGCAAGATCGTCAACATCGTCGCAGGATGAAACCCATGAGTTTCTGCAAAATCAGCCGTCTGCCCCAAGCCTTACTGCTGCTATCGGTGCTTGCGTTAAGCGCTTGCGGCTTTCATTTGCGCGCCAATGCGACATTACCGGCCGCGATGCAGCGGGTCCACGTGACCGTTAGTGGTGGCGGTGACTTTCAGCGTAGCTTGACGCGTGCGTTGCGCTCCTCCGGCGCTACCGTTGAGGACGAAGGTGGCCCTGGTATTGCTGAGCTGAGAGTGCCGATTGCGTCGTTCAGCAACGACACGCTGAGTGCCGGCGGCTACGCGCGGATTACCGAATATGCGGTGCACTACCACGTGCAGTTTTCGGTAACGGACGCTAATGGCGTCGTGCTGGTGCCGTCGCAACAGATCGACATGCAACGTGAGTACAGCTACGACGCTACCAATACCGTTGGCAACGCCTCACAGGTTCAGGAAATTCAACGTAGTTTGAACGATGACGTGGTCCAATCGATCCTGTTCCGCTTGCAGGCGGCCGGCAAACATCAGTTGGTCGATCCGGCGCCGGCGTCCAGTGTGCGCTAATGCCGATTAGTTTCGGACAGTGGCAAAAGGCGTTGACCGCGCCAGAGCTCGCACCGGTGTATTTGCTGGCGGGTGCCGAGTTGTTGGTGTTAGAAGCCTCCGATGCATTACGCGCACGGGCGAAGCAACTCGGTTACAGCGAGCGTGAAGTGCTTGATGTCGGCACGCATTTTGACTGGAATGATCTGGCTCGTTCCGCCGCCAACATGTCGCTATTTTCCAGTCGGCGCTTGATCGACTTGCGGCTGCCAACCGGGCGCCCAGGGACCGATGGCAGCAAGGCTATTTCCGCGTTCTGCGCCAATCCTCCGCCGGATGTCACGCTGTTGATCACGGCGATGGATTGGAGTAACAAGCACGACGGCGCGTGGAGCAAAAAGGTCGACGCCAGCGGCGCCATGCTGGTGCTCAATGCGCCCAAGCCTTATGAGTGGAGCGCGTGGATCAATGCCCGGCTGAAGTCGCATGGTTTGTCGGCGACGCCGGATGCAGCCGCCTTGCTGGCCGAGCGCGTCGAAGGCAATTTGCTGGCCGCCGCTCAAGAAATTGAGAAGTTAGTGGTGTTGCACGGCGAAGGTCGTATTGATGCCACCGAAATGGAAAGTCTGGTCGCCGATAGCGCCCGTTATGACGTATTCAAATTAACCGATGCGGCCTTTATTGGTGATGGCGCTCGCGCATTACGTGTATTAGCCGGCTTGCGCTCAGAGGGCGATGAGCTGATTGCGCTGATGGGCTGGCTGGTGAATCAATTGCAGCTAGCGCTGCGGCTTGCCAACGCACACGACCTTGCTGCGCAAATTCGCGTCGAGCACTTGTGGCCAGCGCGCGAAAAGTTGTTTCGCCAAGCACTGCGCCGCGCGCCGCGCGAGCACTGGCTGCAATGCCTGGCACGCGCCTCACGGATAGATCAAATGAGCAAAGGCCGCGCTATTGGCGACCCATGGCGCGAAGCCGAACGCTTGATCGCTGCCATGGCCGAGCCTCGCGCAGCTAAGGCGTTGGCGTGAATACCAGACTTTCTGCCAACGCAAGCGACCCCCTCCCAACTTCCCCCTACGAGCAGGGGGAAGGGCAACTGCCCGAGCACGTGCGACAAGAGCGGGCGCTTGGATTCAGCGTCCCCTCCTCCACTTGCAGGGGAGGGTTAGGGTGGGGTGCTCTTGACCTTCCTTACCGCGTCGAATTGGTTGCCAATGGCAGCCACCCCCTCCCAACCTCCCCCTGCGCGCAGGGGGATAGGCAACAGCCCAAACAGCCGCCGGTGCGACAAGAGCGGGCGCTTGGATTCAGCGTTCCCTCGTCTGCTTGCAGGCGAGGGTTAGGGTGGGGTGCTCTTGACCTTCGTCACCGCGCCGAATTGGTTGCCAATGTCAGCGACCCCCTCCCAACTTCCCCCTACGAGCAGGGGGAGGGGCAACTGCCCGAGCACGTGCGACAAGAACGGGCGCTTGGATTCAGCGTTCCCTCCTCTGCTTGCAGGGGAGGGTTAGGGTGGGGTGCTCTTGACCTTCGTTACCGCGCCGAATTGGTTGCCAATGCCAGCTACCCCCTCCCAGCACCTCCCGGCGCGCAGGGGAAGGGGCTACGAATGCGGGGCGCGGCATGAGGGGGCGTCCGTTAGCGCTGTTTGGCGGTACGTTCGACCCAGTCCACCTAGGTCATCTGAGTGTCGCGTGGGAAGCGTCTGAGCTACTTGATGCCGAAGTGCGGTTGCTGCCCGCTAGCGTTCCACCGCATCGGCCGCCACCTATCGCCAGTGCCGAACAACGTGTCGCGATGTTGCGTGCGGCGCTGCAAGGCCAGTCGCGATTAACTGTGGATACGCGAGAACTGGAACGTAGCGGCCCTTCGTATACCGTTGATACGTTGCGTGAGTTACGCGCCGAACAGGGCCAGCGCTCGTTGATTTTGCTGATGGGCGCGGACGCGTTTTCTCATCTGGCTTCGTGGCACGAATGGCTCGGCTTGCTCGACGTGGCGCATATCGGCGTGCTGAGCCGCCCCGGAGTTTCTGCAATCTTGCCAGCTGAGCTGGAAGCTGAGATAGCGGATCGGCGCGTTACTGAGCCGGCCGCGTTGAGCAATTTGGCTGCCGGTAAAGTGATCCAGCTGGCGGTCACGCCGCTGGAAATTTCCGCAACGCGCATTCGTCAGTTGCTGGCTGACGGGCGCGATCCTCGTTATCTGCTGCCGGCCGGCTTGTTCAAAGATCCCAGCCTGTTATCCGCCTACCGCCGATAACGGCTTTTGCGGAATTTGCGCGAGGCCGTAGAACGCCTCGGGCATTATTGCGTCGCTCCGCCGCCGCCTGGGAGCCTGTCGGACTTTGGTCGGCCGGCCTGCGAACCCACCTGGGTGGTCCATATTTGCGCTGACTCGTGGTCCATAGAACCACTATGGACCGGTGAATCATCACAAATCTGTCCTCACACAGCCGAATTCTCGCCTCGACCACCAAAGTCCGACAGACTCCTAGATCGCCCCTATCGGCCCTAACTAGCGCTCAATAATTCGCTTTCTACTTCGTTGATGGAATCGCGAATTCGTTTGCTGAATACGGAGTCTTCATAGTGGATCAGCACTAACCGCTCGGTCGCGCGCGTCATCGCCACGTAAAGTAGACGGGCTTCGGCGGTTTCATCGTCTTTGGGGCGCGGCATTTGGCCGAGGCCAGCGATGATGACAACCGAAAATTCCAGCCCTTTGCTGGAGTGCATGCTGACTAGCTTGACCGTGTCCTTGACCAAAAACAGTGTACTTTTACCGCTGCCATCAGCGAGCCGACAGTCAATGTCGGCGGCTTCCAAGGCGACGCGTAGTTGTTCGCCCTGCCAGGTGTGTCGATACAGCACGCTGATGTCGTCGAGCCGGCGCCCACGCGCTTGTTCGTCACGAATTTGGCTAACGATCATGGTGAGTTCGGCATGGGCACTGTCCACGCGAATCAATACCGGCACGGCCCCACGGCGGCCCGCGCTTTCAGGTGCAATGAGTGGCACGCCGTCGTCGTCGCCAGCGCGGGCTTGTAGTAATTCGGTGGCAAAGCTGCGCGCTACCGCAAGGATTTCCAGCGTGTTGCGATAGTCGAGCTTCAAGATCGTGGTGCGGCCTTGTGCCTGCACGCCGAGGCTTTTCCAGGTGAACTTGCGTCGTTTGGCGTTGCCGTTGATGTTTTGTGCGTCGTCGTACAACACCAACAGTGAGTTGGTGTTGGGGTCGATCATCTGCACGATCAGCTTGTACCAGTCCGGTTCGAAATCGTGGCCTTCATCGATCAGCACGGCACCGTATTGGAAGCGTGGAATCTGACCGCGTTCGACGCCGTCAATGACGCGCTGAATCATTTGTTGGAAGAAGTCTTTGCTGCCTTGCTCGGGCAGGTCGACGTGATACGCCACCAGCATTTTCCGGCACCAGCGGTGGAAGTTGTACACCTGCACTTTTTCGCTGAGACCGCGCTCGCCCAGTAGCTGG
Source organism: Rhodanobacter sp. (assembly GCA_039924175.1). Lineage (GTDB taxonomy): Bacteria > Pseudomonadota > Gammaproteobacteria > Xanthomonadales > Rhodanobacteraceae > Rhodanobacter. The sequence continues at coordinate 63,066 of JBDTBF010000030.1, read as the reverse complement.
TCGAGTCGCGCCGCTAGGGTTTTGTTGTAGCAAAGCACCAAGATGGGTTTGGCTAATTCGCGCGCCAATTGCATGGCGCGAAAGCCGAGAATCATGGTCTTGCCGGACCCGGCAACGCCGTGAATAAGGCGGTGTTCGGAACCAAGGGAGCGCGCCAGTTGTTCTTGCTGCGCGTCCATCACCTTGATCAGGTCGGGAATCTCCAGCGGCCGGGTGACGTTCGCCGTACTGGTGTCGAACAAGCCGAATTGACCTTCGCCCGGCGCCACGCGAATTTCAGGGAAAAGGTGCCAACGGACGCGGTCGATCTGTGGCAGCGTCATAGCGACAGGGAATACCTGTGGGAACATCGCCCACAGCCGTTCTTGAAATGCCTCCGGCTCAACGGTGTCGTAAATCTCGTCGCGGCAGATCGTCAGATGATCAGGAATAACCGCCGCTAAGCCGCCGTCAATAAACTGCTTGCGGCTGATGTTGGCCAGCACCACGCCATAAGCCCACGGCATCACCAATTTGCCAGCGTGGCGGTGGCTTTCCGGATGACGTAGTGCCGGATCGCGCTCCAGCACGACGCCGATTTCAAGGGCATAAGCGCGCGCTTGCAGCAGCGGATTGTTTTCCTTCACCAAGCCACGGCTGGTAAGCAGTGTGAATTGGGTCTTGTCAGCATGGTAGATGGTTTCCGCCTTCCAGTCCTTGACTTCCAGCACCAACATGCCGCGGCGCGGATGGAACACGACGAAGTCCGGACGCCGTTGCTTCAGCCCGATCGGTACGTCGTACCACAGTAAATAGTCGTCTTCCAGCTTGCTTTCCAGCCGCTCGGAAAAACGCTTTTCGCCGCCGGTCATGCGCGACAGGCAGCCGTTACGCGTTGGAATAAGTGTTGCCACTGGCAGCCCCTGCTGACGTATCCGAACGACGTTACCCGATCGCGCGGAGCTGTCAATGTTGGGCGCGGCTCGTGATGGTTGAAGGCAGCGCGTTTCTTGCCGAGACAGGGCCATCGTCATCGGGTTATCGTGGGTGAACCATGAGCGAACACGGTGCCGACGCATGAGCGATCCAGTGAATCAGATTCACGAGGTATTTCCCTATTTGCGCGTACGCGACGCGGCGTCCGCGCTGGACTACTACCAGCGGGCGTTTGGTGCGCGTGTGCGGTTGCGGCTGGATGAAGCCGGCAGCGGGCGTGTTGGCCACGCGGAAATGGAGATTGGCCCGATGGTCGTCATGCTGTCCGACGAATATCCGGAGAGCGGCATTGTCGGCCCGCAGACGCTTGCGGGTACCAGTGTGTCGATTCACCTGCATGTCGACAATGCAGATGCGCTGCTGGCGCAAGCCGTTGCGGCAGGCGGAACCTTGCTGCGCCCGGCGACCGACGCGTTTTACGGTGAACGCGGTGGCACGGTTCGCGATCCGTTTGGACATGAATGGCTGATTGGGCACACCATCGAGAACGTCAGCCCGGACGAAATGCAGCGACGTTACGACGCGTTGATGACTGCGGAGTAGGCAAAACTTGCTGTGCGGTCGTCACGGCCAGTGCTGCAATTGCTCTGGTGCGACACCGACGCGGTGGCAGGCGCGGCTAGCGATGCCGTCTTTCAACGCGGCGCGGAACAAGGGGGCGATTGACCACATGACACGCGCGGCGACTTTTGCTTTTCGTTGTTGGCGCGCGCTGTGCTGTAGCAAGGTCGTAGCCCATTCTGGCAACAGTGCCGCGCTGGCATGCAGAAACACATCACGTGACAAGCCTGCGGCGGGTAACGGCAGCTGCACTTGCGCTAGAAACTCAAGCACCACGCGCGACCGTTCGGTAAAAGCCAACTCGTTTTGCATTTGCTGAAAGTAGGAAACAACGCCGTGTTCGGTCCTCGGTACGTCGCGAGCGCCGAGCGCTTCGGCGATGAGGCGCACCTCGTTGTAGTAACGATCGGCGGCGCCGTCGGGCAAGGCAATGTGGCTGTAGCGACGATAGCCTTGTAGGAAACAGTACGCCTCGGTGACGTGTACCCAAGTGAGTAAGTGCGGGTCATTCGCCGCATAGGGACGGCCATCTTCGCCGTGGCCCGTGATGTGAAGATGGATTTTTCGCACGCGTTCGATCAACGCTTCGGCTGGTTCCAGCGGCGCATAGGTGGTGCCGCCGACAAAGGTGGTCGTGCGGCGTAAGCGGCCGAGCAGGTCGCCGCGAAAGTTTGAATGGTCCCACACGCCGGCCAAGGCCAACGGGTGCAGTGTTTGTAACGTCAACGCCGCCAAGCCACCGGCCAACATGCCGGGGAAATCTGAATGTATGCGCCATACGGCACTATGGGCGCCGAATAGACCGGGGTCGCCCAGCGGCTCGTCGTAATTAATGCCGCCAACGTCGGGGCGCGGGAACGCTCCGAGAACGCCACGCTTGATCAGCGCGCTGACGGGACGCAATGATCGGTGCGCGATCTTCCTAAACAGCGGCGGTAGTGAGGCCATGAGCTGAGTTTAATAGCAGCCAACGGCCAGCTGCCGCCGCTGCCGCTTTAAGCTTCCAACGCGGCGTCGAGTGTAATAGTGGCGTTCAACACCTTCGATACCGGGCAGCCTTGCTTGGTCGCCTGCGCTATTTTCTCGAACGTGGCCGCGTTGGCACCGGGGACGTTGGCTTTGCAGGTCAAATGCACCGCACTGATCTTGAAGCCGTCACCGTCCTTGTCCAAGGTCACCTCGGCGGTGGTGTCGATACTTTCGGCGGTGAGTTGTGCTTTACCCAGTTCTAGCGAGAGCGCCATCGAAAAGCAGCCGGCATGGGCGGCGGCGATCAATTCTTCAGGATTGGTGCCGGGGCCGTCTTCGAAGCGCGATTTGAAACCGTAGGATACTTCGCGCAGGGCGTCAGTTTCGGTAGAAATACTGCCTTGGCCATCTTTGATACCGCCAGACCAATGTGCTGATGCGGACTTTTTCATCGAATTCTCCTGCATGAGTTGGCGTAAACGGAGTGAGTGTGCCCGGCTCGACATGTAGATGCCGCGAACAAATCGGCTAACTCATTTCACGGGCTGTTTTCATCCGTAACTCGTATGCTTGCTGAAGTTCCTATCCGCCGAGGTTTGCATGGCTATTTCCATTGAACACAACCGCGCAGCGCATCGCTTTGAAACCCAAGTGGATGGCGTTCAATGCGTGCTCGACTACACACTGGCTGGCACCGTCATGACCTTGACGCATACCGGTGTGCCGGAGGCGGTGGGTGGCCGCGGTATCGCGTCGGCACTAGTGCGTGCGGCGCTTGAAGCAGCACGACACGAGTCGTGGACGGTCATTCCAGAGTGTTCTTACGTGGCGGTGTGGATGCAGCGCCATCCGGATTTTGACGATTTGCGTGCGTGAACGCGTTAGCGGGTCAGGTCTAGTGTTGGTGCGCCGGAGGCGGCGGAGAAAGTCTGTCAATCATGGTGAAAGCGTGCGTTGTGCTAAAGAAGTATGTGGCATCAATAAACGTGAAAAGGCGTCCACATGAGTAGCCGGTCAGCAAAGCGCAAGCCCTCCAAATCGCCCGCAGCCAGGCCGACGTCCACCACCAAGAAGGAAGGCTGGTGGGTCTTCCGTTATGCGAAGGTGCTGCCGCGAGTCACCGCTTCGCTGTTCTGCTTTGTGATCGTCGGCATTGTGTCGGCGCGGCTGGGGTTGCACCTGGCAACGGCACTGTTGCTAGGGTTTTGCGTTGCGGCCGTGCTGTTCTTAGCAGCGTTGGCCTATTTGTTCAGCCAGTCGACACTGGCGACCATGCGGGTCCGCGCCCGCGCGTTAGACACGGGACGCTGGGTCGTATTGTGGAGCGCCGTGATCGTGGCCGGCGTGGTGCTGGTGGCATTGGGAGTGGAGCTGCAGTTAGCTAAACATGGCGGCGTACTTGAGTTGATCTTGGGCGTAGCCAGTGTTGTGCTGAGTTGGCTGTTCCTGAATTCCATGTTTGCCATTCATTACGCACATGGCTATTACGGCGACCTCGGCAAGGAGCATGCTGGCCTCGAGTTTCCCGACACGCCCGACCCGGACTATTGGGATTTCGAATATTTCGCCATTGTCATCGGCATGACCTTCCAAGTGTCTGACGTGCAAATTACTAGCCGCTATTTGCGCCGGGTGGTGCTGCTGCACAGCGTTATCGCGTTTTTCTTCAACGTGTTCATCATTGCCGTCACGGTAAACATCGTGGCCGGCCAGGGCTGATGCCGTACGCCGTTGATTGTCCAAGCCGTGGTTTTTGTCGATGGCGGTGAAGTGACGCCATGGCGGTGAGGCTTAGCTTGCTTGCATTGAGGGCCAACGAGGGTTGGTCGGCATAGTGGGTGTAGCGCGGCGGGGCGCTATACTGCGCGCTATACCGCGTTTTGCGACCCCGCACCGAGGCCTGAACACTTGAGCACGACTCAACGCACCAAACCGAATATCACCGTGGCCGACCTGCGCAAGCATGTGGTTGCTGCGCTTGAAAACCTGAAAGCCAAAGACGTTGTTGAAATTAATGTCCAAGGGCGGACGTCCATCGCGGATCTGTTGGTGATTGCCTCTGGCACATCGGCGCGCCACGTTAAATCTATTGCCGACGAAGTCGTTCAATTTTCCAAGAAGGCTGGCGTTATGCCGCTGGGTGTGGAAGGTGAGAAAGAAGGCGAGTGGGTGCTGGTGGATCTGGGCGATGTCATTGTCCACGTCATGCTGCCGCGCATTCGCGAGTTTTACGGTCTGGAACGTCTGTGGGCCGTTGGCGGCCGCGAGCGTGAAGACGCTGCCGCGCAAGCCTTAAGCTGACCTCTAGGCGCGTGCTCGTTGCATGCTCGGCGCCTAGTGTTTCAAGTGGAATCTTTCGCGCCGTGAACATACCGCGCACATGGCCGCTGTTGCTGTGTGGCTCGGTCCGCGCCTTGGTTGGGTAACCGCCGTTGCACGCTCGTATTATTGCCATTGGTGAACGCATGCCCGGTTGGGTAGCGGATGGCTTTGCCGAATATCACAAGCGGCTGTCACACGAGCTGCCGCTAACTCTGATTGAGCTGAAGCCGGGCCAGCGCGGCAAAGGCCGTGATGATGCGCGTGCCATGCAGGATGAAGGCGTGGCTATTCTTGCGTTGCTGGGGCGCGACACGCAGGTGGTGGCACTTGATGGGCATGGTGCGCGTTGGTCCAGCGAAGCCTTAGCCGAACAATTGGCTGATTGGCGCATGGCCGGTCGCGATCTAGCCTTTCTCATTGGTGGTCCGGACGGGCACGCTCCGGCGGTGTTGGCACGGGCGGACCAGCGCTGGTCACTCGGTCCGCTGACGTTGCCGCATATGCTGGTGCGCCTTGTGCTGGCCGAGCAGCTATATCGCGCCACCACGATTGCGGCCGGCCATCCGTATCATCGTGGCTGAGTAGGGCGACGGCGCGGAGAGTGGGCGGTAGAAATTGTCTAGGTTGCAAAGCTATCCATGCGGTTCGCTCTTTGCACTGCTTCTTGGTCGATAGAGCCACGCTAGGCCGGCGACCTGTCAAAACTGCCGTTACGCAGAGCGTTTGTTGTCTCGAATGTTCCAACCGGCCGTGTTCCCAGCAACCTTGTCGTGAATTGCCGGAAGGCGCGAAACGTGGTCGGCGCCCGCCTGCCGCGTTATCGTTTGCATCACTTGAGTTGAGTGAGTATTCGCATGCTTTATCTTGCTTCACAGTCGCCGCGCCGACGCCAGTTGCTAGAGCAGTTAGGTGTCGACTTCACCGTGGTTGATGTGGATGTGTTGGAACAGCGCGCGTCGAGTGAGTCGCCGGAAGAATATGTAAGCCGAGTGGCGCACGCGAAAGCGCGGGCGGGTCGCGCGCGCCTGAGCGGCGTTGCTGGCGCCGTCGTGCTGGGTGCGGATACGGAAGTGGTGCTGGATGATCACGTGTTTGGCAAGCCAACCGATGCGGAGTCGGCAGCCGCGATGTTGCGGCAGCTATCGGGACGGACGCATGTCGTTGTCTCGGTGGTATGGGGTGTCAGCGCCAAGCGTGAGCAGGGGGCTCGTTGTGTTTCTGAAGTACGTTTCAGCACACTGGATGAGCCGACCATTGCTGCTTATGTCGCTACCAATGAACCCTTTGGCAAGGCCGGCGCTTACGCTATTCAAGGTCGCGCGGCAGCGTTCATCGAGCATTTGCAGGGCAGCTATTCCGGCGTGATGGGGTTGCCGGTTTTTGAAACCGCACAATTGTTGCGAAGTTTTTCGGTGCTGCCGTCGTAGGCGTATTCAGCCGAACGATTTCACTGCTATAAACCAGGCCAATACGGCCAGCAGATTGTTGACCGCGTGCGCCAGCACGCTGGGCCAGATCGAGTTCGAGCGTAGCCGTAACCATGCCAGGCCAGCCGCCAACAAAGCCAAGTCGGGCACCGCGTACCAAAGAAACCCCAAGCCTTGCAGATGTACCAAGGCGAATATCAGGGAACTGCTGAGGATCGCCCAGCCGATGCCCCAGCGTTGAATCAATGCGGACAGCAGTACGCCGCGGAACAACAACTCCTCCACCAGCGGCCCTAGGCTGATCACAATTAGTGCCAATGGAATGCGCAGCATCAACGGCGTGCGGATACCCAATTGTTGAACGTCCTGGGTGATGGTTTGACCACCGGCAAGCAGCTCGGTAAGCCAGCCGCCCAGCACCGGCGCGGCAATACCCAAGACAACCGCCAGCGCGAAGTAGCGCCAACGCGGCAGCGTGGCAAATCCGAAACCCGGCGGTGAGGCGTGCGACCATAGCGCTGGCCAGCTACGCCGCGCGTATAACAAGGTAAGTGGCGCCGCAACGATCAGGGTTAGCAACACGACGGCGGCGGAGACGGCGGGCTGCTGCAACGTCGCTTGAACCTGCGTGGCAGTGGACGCTGCGCTATGCGGTGCGTCCTTCAGTAGGAGGTTGACCGTGACAACCAGCGCGGCGATGGCGCCGGTAGCAATTTGCAAGAAGAAATAGGCGGCAATCAGCCCTAATGCGGCCCACACGCTGGGAGCGCGTAACGGCAACATAAGTGATGCGGGTGGTGATGGCTTAATGAATGGTTCCATGGTGTCCGCAAGCACGCTGGCATATGCCATAGCCGATGGATGCTGGTTGCCAGCGTCGCGATTCGTCAACGATGTGGCCGCAGCAAATCGACCACAACGTGATCATGTTTTTCTTTTCTTCTGGTACGCGAGAAGTATCAAGTGAGCATAAAGGCGCGACCGACGCCGAATGCGGCCATTAGCAATACGGCGAAAAAGCTCACCATGCCCAGCAAGAAGCCGGGTCCACGTTTTGCTGGATTGAGTGAATAGGCGATGGCGTACCACACGCGGCCGACAATCCAGACCAGCCCAGCGATGCCGGCCCAGCCAGCGAAGTTGTACTTGTCCGCCAGCCATAGTGCAGGCAGAAACATCACGCTCGCTTCCAACGTGTTCATCTGCACGCGGTAAGCACGCTCGAAAAGCGGATGGCCGGTTACTGCCGGCGCCTTGACCGCGTACTTGCCGCGGGCGCGACCGACGGCAATCATGCAGCCAAATAGCAGTAATACCGCCAGCAGGGTGACCAGCGCAGGAAGATGCATCATGGGGAAAGCCTCTATAAAGTTTGCTTACTTTAGCTGGACTGTGGGGTTGGCGCGGTGGCGCGTCGCAGGTTATCTTTCTCACGCCGCCGTGGTCACGGCCATCAACCAAGGGGGAATTTATGGATTGGCGAAAGGGCAGTCGAAGCAATAACGTCATTGTTGATAGCGGTGGCGGTGGCCGACGGTTTGGCGGCGGTGGCAAAAGTATCGGCACGCTCGTCGTGTTGGCCATCATTGGCTGGATCTTTTTCAAGAACCCGATGGCGCTGCTGGATCAAAGCAGTGTGCAGTCGGGAGCATCGGAGCAAGGGACGCCAGCGCAAGTCGATCCGGAACAAAAGGCCTTCGTGGAGACGGTATTGGGCTCCACCGAGCAGACGTGGGGCGCCATTTTTGCAGCCAAGGGCTTGACCTACGTCGATCCGAAGCTGGACTTGTTCAGCGGCTCTGTGAGTACCGCTTGTGGCGGTGCGACGTCAGCCGTGGGGCCGTTTTATTGCCCGAGTGACCAGATGGTTTATCTGGATGTCGCTTTTTTCCAACAGTTGCAGGACCAGCTGCACTCGTCGGGTGACTTCGCGCGCGCCTACGTGATTGCGCATGAGATCGGTCACCATGTCCAAAAATTGACTGGCGTGTTCGCCGATGTGCAGCGCAGGCAGCGCGCCGGGGAACCGATGGACGGCGCGACGGGCTTGTCAGTGCGGCAAGAATTGCAGGCGGATTGCTATGCCGGCGTGTGGGCCAATCACAGCGAAGAGGCGCTCCATTGGCTACAACCTGGGGACATTGAGTCGGCGTTGAACGCGGCCAGTCACATTGGTGACGACACCTTGCAGCAACAATCGCAAGGGCAGGTGCGCCCGGATACGTTCACCCACGGCACGTCAGCCCAGCGCGTGAAGTGGTTCAAAACGGGTTTCAATAGTGGCGATATGGATCAGTGCAATACGTTTGCGGTGGCGCCGTGAGATAGGCGCATTGTCGCAACGCGTGACGCCAAGGAAATGACTGCATTGCTGCCCCTTGGTTGCGCCTAGAACCCACGGTCTAGGTATCTTGGGGCACAATCGGCCAGCCGTTAGAACCCCTTTGTTTGCGTTGCGGCGCCTGTTGTGCCCACTTTCGTGTAGCGTTTCATTGGATGGAAGCCGATGCCACCGTGGGTGGTGTCGTTCCGCCTGAACTAGCCGAGAAGATTGATTTACATCGCTTGGCGATGCTCGGCACCAGTACGGCGCATCCGCGTTGTGTCGCGTTGCAGGGCGTAGTGGGCCGCGCTACCCACTGCGGGATTTACGCGCAGCGGCCATCCGTGTGTCGTGAAGTAGCGCCGTCGTGGGACTTTGGGGCCGTCAGTCCGCAATGTGACAAAGCGCGTCTGGCCCATGGCTTGCCTGTTTTCAGTCTTGATGATTGGGTGGAGCCGAACGACGTTGTGATCGAACCTCTGACCTAGCGCAGTTACGCGGCGTAATCGCTAGCGACTGGCTTCGTGCCTTCGAATGCCGGCAGCCCCAAACCAAAGCGCAACGGGTCGAGTAGTGCGCCGTAGTGTGCCGCTCGTGCTGTGTTGTGTTGTAAAGGTTGGCGAACTTGTGCCGCGCTGGCGCTGCGTACGCTGCGAGTAGCACGCTGATAATTGCAACAAGTCGCTTCGAAGGGTAGATCGCAAAACGCCAAGAGCGAGCGAATCTCCGCCTCGGGATGGGCAAGCAGGGCTTCGTAGCTTTGCGAGCGAATCCGCTGTGGGGCGGCTGCTTGCCAACACGCCATGGCACGCTCGTGGTCACGCGTATAAGCGGCAATGTCGGTCAGCGTGCAAGCGAAGTGAGGCAGCCGGTAAAACTGTTGCTTGTAGCAGGACCAACCGGTTTCCAGTGCATCACGTCGGGTGTCCACCATGCGCGCGCCGGGCAGCATGGCGCCAAGCAAGCCGCTGAGTAACCAATTGGAGGGCATTTTGTCGCTATGGCGTGGTTTGTGTTGGCGCCAGCGTTTGGTACGTTGCAAATAGCGTAAGCCGAGGCGATGCCAGTCTTCTGCGCGGGCATGTGGCACCCAATGCAGCAAAGGCTGGTCACGGCGGACTGATTCTTCGTCAAGCACGGCCTCTAGATCGTGCAATTCGCTGGCGCCTTCGACAGCGGAGTGTGCCGCCAGAATTTGCTCAAACAAGGTGGAACCGGAACGTGGCAGCCCGACGATGAAGATCACTTCGTGACCAAGGGTTGGATCGAGTGGGGCCGGTAGCTTGGCGCTGGCGGCCAACATAGTGTCGACCCATGCGCGAAACGCACCGGCTTGCCACGGTGCCAGTTGGCGCAGCTGTGCGTTGGCGGCACTCAGTGCGGCAAACGCGGCTTCATAGGCGTGCCGATCTTCGTAGACTTTGCCCAAGGCGAAACCCATCGCCATGCCATCGGCAGCGGCCAGATTGGTGCGCTGTAACGCGATCATCAATTGATCGCGGTCGGCGTCGGTCAACGGTCGCGTCTTCATGTTTGCCAAGCCGCGCCACGCGTCGCCGCAAGCGGGGTGCAGCAGCAGTGCCGCGCGGTAGCGCTGATCGGCCTCGTCAAAGCGCCCAACATGGACCAACGCGTCGCCTAACAGGATAAGTGCAGGCAGCAAACTCGGCGCCAACGTGTGCGCTTCTTGGAGTGCGGCGATAGCGCCTTCGGTGTCGCCGTACAGCTGTAAGTTACGGCCGAGATTGAACCACGGTAGCGCTGCAGCAGGTGCCAAGGCACATGCGTTGCGCCAACTTGCGAACGCAGCATCTGAGCTTCCCAAGGCGTATTGCACACTACCCAGGTCGGAGTGCGCCAGCGGGTAGTCAGGCCATTGCGCGAGGCAGCGTTGCAGCACGGCGTGCGCCACCTTGTAACGGTGTGCGCGTAGGTGACACATGCCCAATAAACGCAGCACTTCGGGGTGTTCCGGTGCCAGGTTTAATGCGTTATCTAGCGCCTGCATCGCTGCCGCACCGTTACCTACACGGATGGCGTGCGCCGCCGCTTGTAGAAGGCTTAGCGAGGCCGGGCTAAGCCCGCTCATGCACGGCTCGGCGCCGTTAAAGGATGGCTGCGTAACGGTGGCGTTGGGCATGCGGCAAGAGCAACTTAAACGGTGATCCTGCCGATATTACGCGTTGATCAGAAGCGTTTGTGTTGCCGACTGCACAGGCTGCATGCGCGATAAAGTGGCGCAATGCGACTGCCGCCGTGGCTTCCTGCGTACGCCGTGGCTGCTTGGGGTGTGGCGCAGCAGCTATGGCGGACCGACAACGTCTCGCTATCGAGCGTGCTTGTGGGGGTTGTCGGACAGTGCTGAGTAGTGCTGCTGCGCGGCAAGAGTGCTCAAAAGAAAGCAGGCATGAACCACGTTGATGTTCGCGATTTCATGCCTGCGCTATCAGTTGTAGCGAGTCTTGTTGTAGCGAGTCGCTATTTGCGGCGTGGTGGCTTGCTGCCGCCGGTCGGGCGTGGCTTGAAAGCACCAGCGTGAGGGGCGGGTTTGCGTGGTGGCGCCGAGCTGCTGGCGTCACCACCTTCGGTGCCATCCCACTCATGAATACGCAGTTGTTGTTGCACCACCCACACTTTCTTCAAGTGCTCAAACACTTCCGCTGGCATGCCGTCGGGCAGGTCGATCAAACTGTAATGATCACGAATGCTGAGACGCCCGATGAACTGACTGTCCAGGCCTGCTTCGTTGGCGATAGCACCGACGATGTTGCCCGGCTTTACACCGTGCTCGTGGCCGACTTCAACACGGTAAGTGCGCTTGCCTTCTTCCGTGGCATGGGGACGCAACGGCCGCGAGCTACTGAACTCGCGCGGCCGTTCTGCATCACGATCACGTGGCGCGCGTGGCGATGCCGCGGGGATGTTTCGCTCATGCGTGCCGCGATCATGCGTGTTGTGATCAGGCGTGGCGCGGCTGGGTGCGCTGTCGCGCGCGAACGGTGTGCGTGGCTCGGTGCGGACGCGTTCGCGCGGTGCGCGCTCGCGCTCGCGCGGATTGGACTCGCGCCTGGCCGGCTCGTACTTCTCGCGTTTCGGCGGAGGGCTTAACAGCAGTGGTTGCTTCCCTTGGGCAATCTGCGCCAAAGCCGCTGCAATTTCGATGGCCGGTACGTTTTGTTCTTGCTCGTATTGTTCAATCAGCTTTTGAAACTCGCCTAACTCGCCGATGGCCAAGGTGTCGCTGATGCGCTGCTTGAATTTCGCAATACGCACATTGTTGACGACGTCCACCGAAGGCAATTGCATCTGTTCGATCGGTTGTTTGGTCAGGCGCTCAATGGCGTGCAACATGCCTTTTTCACGTGGGCTGACAAACAAAATGGCTTCGCCGCTGCGACCGGCGCGGCCGGTGCGGCCGATGCGGTGCACGTAGCTTTCCGTGTCATACGGAATATCGTAGTTGACGACGTGGCTGATGCGATCCACGTCCAGACCACGCGCAGCGACGTCAGTCGCAACGAGAATGTCGAGTTTTCCATCTTTCAGTTGTTGAATAACGCGCTCACGCTGCGGCTGTGCGATGTCGCCGTTGATCGCCGCTGCAGCTAAACCGCGCGCGAGCAGCTTGCTGGCCAATTCGTCGGTGGCCAGTTTTGTGCGCGCGAAAATGATCATCGCGTCGAACGGTTCCGCTTCCAAGATGCGCGTCAGCGCGTCAAGTTTGTGCATGCCGCTGACGAACCAGTAACGCTGATGAATGTTTGGCGTCGTGGTGGTCGAATTCTTGATGATGACTTCGACTGGGTCATTCAAATGCTTCTGGGCAATCTTGCGAATGACCGGCGGCATGGTGGCCGAAAACAGCGCCACCTGACGGTCTGGTGGCGTCGCGTGCAGTACTTTTTCGACGTCGTCGATAAAGCCCATGCGCAACATTTCGTCGGCCTCGTCCAACACCAGGAAACGTAGCTCGGACAAATCCAGCGTGCCTTTGTCCAGGTGATCAATGACCCGGCCCGGTGTGCCGACGACCACGTGTACGCCGCGCTTCAGCGCATGTAGCTGCGGCCCATAGCTTTGGCCACCGTAGATGGGCAGCACCTGGAAGCCGGCAATGTGTGCGGCGTAGCTTTGGAAAGCTTCGGCCACTTGGATGGCCAACTCACGCGTCGGCGCTAGCACCAGTGCTTGCGGCTTTCCCGCACGACGGTCGAGACGCGAAAGAATTGGCAACGCGAATGCGGCGGTCTTGCCGGTGCCGGTTTGCGCCTGTCCCAGCACGTCGCGACCTGCCATCAGTGAGGGGATCGTCGCGGCTTGAATCGGCGAAGGCGATTCGTAGCCGACATCGGTCAGCGCCAGCATAACGTCCGGGTGCAGTGCTAATGCGCCGAAGCCGGTCGGAGCCGGGGCGTTGTCGGGGGTAGGGGATGTCATGAGAACCTCGGAACGGGTGGCAGCACCAAGAATGCGGCGCGCAAGCGGACAATTCTACCAGCCTCAGCGCCAGCGCGCTGTTACCCGTCCAATCAATTCGACCCGGTGCGTCTTGCCTGCAGCTATTATTTGAGGCTATGTGGACGTAACGGGGATGACAATGATTGCCATGGAAACGATCTCCGAGCAGCGTTGCTACGGTGGAGTGCAAGGGTTTTATCGCCACCAATCGGCCTGTTGCGGCGGTCCGATGCGCTTTGCCGTGTATCAGCCACCCCAGGCAGCGCAGCGAAATTGCCCGGTGCTGTACTTTTTGGCGGGTCTGACCTGTAGCGAAGAAACGGCCACGATCAAGGCTGGCGCGCAGCGTTTGGCGGCAGAGTTTGGCTTGGTGTTGGTCATGCCTGATACCAGCCCGCGCGAAAGTGGGATCGCTGGCGCTACGGATTCGTGGGATTTTGGCGAAGGCGCGAGTTTCTATGTCGACGCCACGGCAGCGCCGTGGTCACGCCGCTTTCGCATGCAGAGTTATGTGGCGGACGAACTGCCGGCACTGATTGCGGCGCACTTCCCGGTGGATAGTTCGAGAAGTGGAATCCTTGGGCATTCGATGGGCGGCCATGGCGCGCTCACCATCGCGTTAAAATACCCGACGCGCTATCGCTCGGTATCCGCGTTGGCGCCGATCGTTGCGCTTAGCCAGGTGCCATGGGGCCGCAACGCACTGCCGCGTTACCTCGGTAATGACGAGACGGCGTGGGCGGCTTACGACGCCTGTGAACTGGTTCGTCAGCAGACATTTGCTGGCACGATTTTAATCGATCAAGGCGAGGCCGATCAATTTCTTGAGGCGCAGTTGAAGCCCGAATTGTTCGACCAGGCGTGTGCGGAAGCGGGGCAGGCGTTATTGCTGCGCAGGCATGCCGGTTACGACCACAGCTACTGGTTTGTCAGCAGCTTCATCGGCGACCACTTACGGCACCATGCGAAGGCGTTGGGTGCGCTATGAGCGTTGCGCCAAGATTGAGCACCGCGCGTAGCGTCCTTCGTTTACCGACAGCGGCAGACGCCCAAAGATTGTTGCGCTTTCGCGTGGATAATCAAGCGCACCTGGCGGCGTGGGAGCCGCTGCGCGACGAATCCTGGTACACGTTAACTAGGTGTGTGCGCTCGATTGTTGATGGTGCGGAGGCGGCGCGCCTCGATCGTGCTTACCCGCTGCTAGTGTTCAGCCCCGACGAGAACGAAATACTTGCTAGCGTTACGTTTGCCAACATCATGCGCGGCCCGTTTCAGGCATGCCTACTTGGCTACGGCGTCGCGGCTGAGCAACAGGGCAAAGGACTGATGACCGAGGTACTGCAGGCGGGTTTGGAGTGGGCGTTTGGTGAGCTCGATCTGCATCGAGTGATGGCAAACTATTTGCCGCATAACGAACGCAGCGGGCGCTTGCTGGCACGGCTTGGCTTCGAAAAAGAGGGATATGCGCCCCGCTATTTGAAGATCGCCGGGCAGTGGCAGGACCACGTGCTGACCGCGAAAGTGCGCGGCGATCCCTGTTAACGGCGCCACCCTTGGTAGTTTTACTGTTGCCTATACGAAAGTGGCGGCCCGAAGGCCGCCACGTGCATATCACTTATAAGCGTGTTTCAGATCAGGCTTTGGCGGCCGGACGTGGGTTGGAACGACGGCGCTGGTTGCCCGCAGCGTGATCGCTACGTCCCGCCGCTGCACCATAACCGCCGCTCGGACGCGCCGAGGCTGAGGGCTTGCCCTGGCGTTGTTGGCGTTGTTGTCCGCTGCGCTGCTGTCCACCACGTTGTTGCGGACGCTGTACCGGGCGCGGTGCGCCGGCATCCAAGCGCAACGGTGTCGATGGCTCGTAGCCTTCCACGTTCGTGATGGCGATGTCTTGATTCAACAACTTGCGGATATCACGCAACAAACCGGACTCGTCGTGACTGACCAAGGACACGGCCGTGCCTTCGACGCCCGCGCGGCCAGTGCGGCCAATACGGTGAATGTAGTCTTCAGCCACCATCGGCAGATCGTAGTTGATCACGACAGGTAGCTGCTCGATATCGATACCGCGCGCCGCGATATCGGTTGCCACGAGCACCGTGACACGATGGGTTTTGAAGTCGCTCAGTGCACGAGTACGTGCATTCTGGCTTTTATTACCGTGGATCGCCGCGGTACGTAGGCCGGATGCGTTGAGGAAGGTCACCAACTTATCGGCACCGTGCTTGGTACGACTAAACACCAAGGTTTGGCGACGGCTGTCAGCGGCCAACAGATGCAGCAGAAGGTCGCGCTTGCGTGCAGCGTCCACCGGGTGCACCAAGTGCGTGACCAGACTGGCCACGGCGTTCGGCGTATCGACAGAGATTTCGTGCGGGTCGCGCATGAATTCCATCGCGAGCTTCTTGATCCCAGGTGCAAAGGTCGCCGAGAACAATAACGTCTGACGCTTTTTTGGCACGGAAGCAAGGATGCGCTTCAGTGCGGGCAAGAAGCCCATATCCAGCATGCGATCGGCTTCGTCCAGCACCAGCGTTTCCACCGCACCCAAGTCAAGCGTCCGTTGCTGCATGTGATCCATCAGACGGCCAGGCGTTGCAATGACGATATCGACACCACGACGCATGGCATTAATTTGCGGACCCATGCTGACGCCACCAAAAATGGTGGTGCTGCTGACCTGCATATATTTACTGTAGCTACGAATGTTGTCGTGGATCTGCGCGGCCAGTTCACGCGTCGGTGTCAGGATCAAGGCGCGAGGACGGCGCGTCATCGTCTGCCCGCTGTTTGACAACTTCTGTAGCAGTGGTAGCGCGAACGCTGCGGTCTTACCGGTACCGGTCTGCGCAGCAGCCAGTAGATCTTGACCGGCCAAAGCAGGCGGAATCGAGGCGGCCTGGATCGGGGTGGGCTCGGTGTAGCCGTATTCGGAAAGCGCACGCAACAACGCGGGCACAAGGCCCAGCGAATCGAAGGACATGAAAAACTCCTGAGCAACCCGGAGTGTTCATACCGTGTTGCAAACTAAATAGGGGAAATGCAGCGAAATACTGCGGCAGCCAGAGTGACTGCGCCGCCAAGTATAGCGGAATAAAAAGTGTGACGTGCGACCGGGATTATCACGCCCAGTTATTTGGGCTTCATCTGGCGGCATCGCCTCGATACTGCCGCTGCCTGTCAGCACACGTACTGCGCGACTATCAGATAGCTGTTGTAAGGCGTATGACCACGTAGTGGGCTAACGCGGACGTTCAAGCCGGCGGCGATCAACGGTGCGCGTACTTCGTCAAGGGTGGGATAGTGCTGTGCGCCACCGGGAATCCAGCCGGAAATCCGCAAGAAGAACTCTTCCAGACGAGTAGCGTGAAAGCGCCAATTGGGCTCGCACAAAACGTTGCGAATCACCAACAAGCCGCTTGGTGCAAGGTGTGTCATGGCTGTTTGCAGCAAGGTGAGTTGTTCAGCAGCCGACAAGTAGTGCAGTACGTCCAGCAGCACCACGTGACCGTGGCCGGGTGGCAGCGCCGCAGCATCATCGCAACGCCATTGCATGGAGTCGTCGAGTCCACCTTGTCGGGCGGCGGCCTGCGCAGCGCCGATTTTGTGAGCGTCGTAATCCACACCGAAGTAGCGCGCACGCCGACCTACTGCGTGTAGGTAGTGTCCCAGTAAGCCGATGCCGCAGCCGATATCCAGTAACGGTAGATCACGATCAACGATGAGGTCAGCGGTAGCTGCGTAGGCGGGGTCGTTCGCCAATTTCCAACGTGCATGGACCCGGTGTCCACGTTGAGTGTAGCGGCTGGCAATGGCGTTGCGCGTTGCTCGATCAAGTGGCTGCATAAACCTACCATGGGGCCGGAATGGCACCTTCCTTAGATATTTGTCGCAAACCTCTGTCGATGCAAATGTCCGACTAATGGACCATGACCTGTGTGTACCGGAGCGGAGATTGGCGTGGTAGTTTTCCGGCAGTCACCACTGCTAGAACTTTGCTTATGTCGATTTTGTCGCCGTTGCGCGAACTGAACACCGAGCAACGTCACACTGTGCTGGCAAGTTTTTTGGGATGGACGCTCGACGCATTTGATTACTTCTTGCTGGTGCTCGTTGTCTTGGCGGTAGCAAAGGAATTTGACGTCAGTAAGGCGGAAGTCACTTATGCCTTTTTCCTGACGCTGGCGGCGCGTCCGCTCGGGGCATTGCTGTTTGGCCGTTTGGCAGACCGCTTTGGGCGGCGTCCGATCTTGATGGTAGATGTCATTTTATTTTCTATATTCGAGCTGGCCACCGCGTTCGCGCCGTCGTTGACGGCCCTACTGATACTGCGTTTCATGTTTGGTATCGCGATGGGCGGTGAGTGGGGTATTGGCGCATCGTTGGCGATGGAGTCGATTCCGCCCAAGTCGCGCGGTGTGATTTCAGGCTTGTTGCAAAGCGGCTATCCGTGCGGTTTCTTTCTCGCTGCGTTGGTGAATTGGTTATTAGTCGATCACATTGGCTGGCGCGGCTTGTTTGTGGTGGGCGCCATGCCGGCGTTGTTGGTTCTATACATACGACGCAAAGTGCCGGAATCGTCGGTGTGGAAGGAGCAGCAACGCGCCGCGCCAAAGCGTGGTTTGCGCGAATCGATGCGTGGACATTGGAAGTTGGCGCTATACCTGATGCTGCTGATGGCAACGTTCAACATGTTCAGCCACGGCTCGCAGGATATGTACCCGACGTTTTTGCAGGTGAACATGCACTACGCCGCAGGCTCCAACGAATTGTTCATGCTGACGGCACTGTTGAATATTGGGGCGGTTGTCGGTGGCTTGTATTTTGGTTCGTTATCCGAGCGTATTGGCCGGCGCAAAGCGATCATCATCGCAGCGTTATTAGCTATTCCGATCATCCCGCTATGGCTCTACGGTGGCTCATTGCTTCTGCTGGGGCTTGGTGCGTTTCTAATTCAAGTGATGGTGCAAGGTGCTTGGGGTGTGGTGCCGACCCACCTTAATGAATTGTCGCCGAGTCACATGCGCGGCACCCTGCCTGGCTTTGCCTATCAAATGGGCAACTTGCTGGCGGCGATCACGGCCACCGCGCAAACCTGGCTAGCGCAGTGGCACGGTGATGACTTCGCTTTTTCCATGTCGTTGTGGATTGGCGTGGTCGCCCTGTTATTGGCACTGCTGACATGGCTGGGCCCAGAGGCGCGTGGCGCACGTTTCAGCTAAGGCAAACGTCGGTTGCGGGCTAGGTCGGTGCGGCGCGCTGTGCGGTTAGATCGCGCTCTACTGCTAGAATTTGCCGTTTGATCCCACCGACGGACAAGTAATGAAGGCTGCCAAAGATAAAGTCGTTGCCATCCACTACACGCTGACCGTAGATGGCGAAGAAGTTGAAAGTTCGCATGATCGTGAAGAGCAGTTGTGGTTGCTGCTTGGCCACGGCCAATTGATTTCAGGGCTGGAGACAGCGCTGGAAGGTCATGAGCCAGGCGACTCGCTGGAAGTAGACGTAGCGCCTGCTGATGGTTACGGCGAGCGCGAAGAAGGGCAGATTCAGCGGATGTCCAAGAAGTATTTCCCGCAGGCTAACCGCTTGAAAGTCGGCATGGTAACCGTGCTGAAGTTGAAAGATGGTGGCCAACGGGCGGTGACCGTGCACAAGGTCGGCATGAGCACGATTGATGTGGACATGAACCATCCCATGGCAGGCAAGGCGCTGCACTTTGCTGTGACGGTTGGTGATGTGCGCGAAGCAACCGAAGAAGAGCTTAAGCACGGCCATGCACATGCGCCGGGTGCTGAGACTCATTAATTTCGTCGTACCGCGAGTGTCACTAAAACGGCGCCTGATGGCGCCGTTTTAGTGTGTGGGCGTTTTGATGTCGTGCGGCAGCTCAGAATGGATGGCGCGCGTTCCGCCTGCAGTCGCTCAATTTAATAATCGTTTGCCGTAGGCGAAGTGGTCACGCCAATACGGCCCATCGATGTTATCCAGTCGCACGGTACCGCCGCTATTGGGTGCGTGCACAAAACGCCCTTTGCCAACGTATACGCCGACGTGGCTGATCGAGCCGCTGATTTTGAAGAAGACAAGATCGCCGCTGGCGAGGTGCTGCATCTCGTGCACCTTTTTTCCATCCATGGTGGCCATGTCGTGAGATGTCCGCGGTAGCTTGATCCCGGTGGCGTGGTTGTAGATGTAGTCCATCAAACCACTGCAATCAAAGCCGCCCGATGGCGTATTGCCACCCCAGCGGTAAGGCGTGCCCACCAGCGCAATGGCGCGAAACAAGATGTCATTTGCTTCGCCAGCGCTTGCCGCTGAGGGTGCGCGCGGAGGTAGGTTGGCCAACGAGGATGCTGCGGTCTGGGAAGTGGGCCGCCGCGGGTTGCTGGAACACCCCGTAAGCCATAAAACCAGTGCGCCGAGCATCAGGAAGCCTGCGAGGCGCAGAAGCTGTGACGTGAATGAGTATTGAGGCGCGCGAGCCGAATACATGAATAACCTCGACGTTAAGTCACGTCGAGGTTATCAAATCAATGAGTTATATGGAAGTCTTCATAAATTGCACGAACCATTACGACTGTGGCATGGGTGGCGGCGGTGGTGCTGCCGGAGGTGCCGGTGGGGCTGGAGGCATGGGTGCGGCTGGCTGCGTACGACGAGAGGCGGAATTAGGATGCGACTTTGTCGTTGGCCCCGTGGTATCGGCTTTACTTTCGTCCAGGCTGAATTTGACGGGGACGCGCGCATAACTTTCAATGGGTTTGCCGTTCTCTACGGCCGGATTGAAGCGCCACTTCATTGCTGCGTTGATGGCCGACTGGACCAAACTGGGGCTGGCTTTGGTCCCGGGCTCAGCTTCCGCTTTGATGGGTGCTCCCGTCTTGCCGACGAGGACACGCAGAATAACGGTCCCTTCTTGCTTGTTTTCGACCGCGTCAACCGGGTACACGGGCTGGATTCGTGAGTTGTAGCTGAGGTTCGAGGTAGCGATTTTGCTGGTGGGCGTTGGGGCGGTGGCTTGCACCATAAATACACTGCCGGCCATCAATGCGCTCAATCCGATGAAACCGATACGGCGGCGCAAGACGCCCGGGCGTTGTCGTTGGATCATATTCAGTCGCTCCTTTAATTGTGGCTCGGCGAGCCAGGGGACAAGGGCTGGAATGGCGTCCATGCCGGTGCTGTGCAGCAAGGTGTGTGCATAGGCCGGCTCGTCCTTGGGCGACTGCCGCAGCACCTGTTCATCGCAAGCCAATTCCTGGTCGAGCAGCAACCGCGGCAGCGCCAGCCATACCAGCGGGTGAAACCACAGCAACGCGGAAGCGAGCTCGCTCAGCAAACTCCACCACGCATCACCACGACGCAGATGTGCGCACTCGTGTTGCAGCACGAGTCGACGTTGGTCCGTGTTGAAGCGTTCGAAAAAGTCGGGCGGTAGCAGCAACCAACTGCGGGGGGCCCATAGCAAGGCCGGACCCGCCTCATGCAAGCGCACGCGACGAACGTTTATCACGCCCAATTCCGACTGCAGACGGCGCTGCATGGTTGCTGACAAGCGTTGGCTTTGCCGCAACAAGCGCCCGTAATGGACGGCTAAACGCGTGAGAGCGAGCAGTCCGCCTAGCAGCCACACCGACAGCAGTAGCGCATGTGTGGATATCAGCGCAGGACTTGTGGGCGAGGTGAGTGACGTTGCTGCGGGAAGCGGCAGTAATGCCGGCGCCGTAATCATCCAGGTCGACGGCAGCGCGGGTAACCACGGCAACGCGGCGAGCAGCAGCGGTAGCAGCCATAACGTGAAGGCCGGCCCAGCGCCAAATAATCGGCGTGAAGGCTTGCGCAAGACCAAGACCATTGCCAAGCCGATCGTGACATACAACAACGTTGCGAATAGCTGCGTGGTGAGCATGTTTAGCGCTCCTTTGTTTCGATCGACTGGATGAGTTTGCGTAGTTCGGCCACGTCCTTCGCCGAAAGCTTTTCGTGCTCGCTGAAGTGCGTCAGCAAGGGCGTCAACTTGCCGCCAAATACGCGATCGAGCAGGCTGCGACTTTCCTGTTGCTGCCAAGCGTCGCGCCGCAGCTCGGGCGAGTACAGATAACGCCGGCCATCTTTTTCGGCACTGATGGCGCCTTTATGAAGCAGTCGGTTAAGTAGCGTTTTGATGGTTTTTTCGTGCCAGCCCGTAGGGGCGAGCAAGGCAACGACAATGTCTTCGGAAGTGAGTGGTGCGCTTTGCCACAGCACCTCCATCACCCGGCTTTCGGCTTCGCTAATAGAAACAGGTGCGGACATACTGGTTTCAACCTTGGATTACATGTGTAGTCGATAGGAAGATTACACGTGTAATAATTTGTCCGCAAGGGCTTTCTTGGCAAGCGTGGGGTCGTTGTGTCGGCTGGGATATCAGGGCGCGCGGATGGTCAGTGTCTGTTCCGACAAAACTTTGCCGTGGACGTCGGTGGCGCGCAGACGATAGTTGCCCGCGCGCAGATATAGCGTGCTGTTGGCGGGAGAGACCATGAACGCGTAGCGGTCGGCTGTGATCGCGGCGTCGGACTCATCGGCATATCGAGCCTCGATCACGCATGGCAAAGTGGAGCGACACAGGGTCGTGGAAATAGGGACTGGCCGTCGTTGGCCGCCTAGTGACAGCCACGGCGGGCGCCGCAGAGTATTGGTTCTGGGCAATGACAAGGGTTGAATGAATGAATCGAGGGTTCCATTCAACCTCCCGCTGCGCTCCTGACGTGCGCTGTTGCTGAAATCACCGAATGCGGCCATGTTTAGCGACAGCGGAAGAATGACATTCACGTCGTACAGGGCAGGTTGCGCGCTCCAGGGCTTGCCGTCCGTTCGATTTAGCAATATCTCCGGCCGTGTGGACGGAAAGGCGGCGATCAAGCAGTGGTAAGGGTCGGTTTTGTCCCAGTCCGATTCAAGAAACTCGGTCTGGTCGATCGACAACGGCTCCAGCCCAGTCAGCTTCTGCAGCCGCATCGCCATCGGCCGAATAGTGTTGAGGCGCCCGACCGCCTTGTCGATGTGGGCGTAACCAGCGTGCACGAACAGTCGTGCGGTGGGATCCCGCGCAAACACCGCTTGATACAGCGCTTCCGCTTGCGCATCCTCACGTGCCTGACCGTTTGTGCCTGCGTCGTAGGCGACGACGTGAAAGCCAAGCCGGAGTGCGCTGCGTATGATGTCGCCGTACAGTGGATCGCGCAGATATTCCGTGCCGCTGCGTCTGATGGGATAGCCGCGTTTGTTGAGGTCAGTATCGCCAGGCAGCAGCGCCTCTGCGGCGAAATAATTGAAACCGAGGGCGCGCAGGCGTGGCAGCAACTCCAGTGTCAGCTGCCGCGTATGGGCGTTGTGGTGCGCCTCGTTAATCAGCACAATACGACGCTTAGTGGCCAGCGTGGCAATGGCATCAGCTGCCGCCACACCATGCCATTGGTCGGTGCTCGGAAGCACAAGGTTATCCGGTGTGCGAGCCGTGAGCGGAAAGCTCAGCACGGCTTGGGTGTAGAGGCCCAGCTCGTCCTGCGAGAACGACACAAACTGTTCCGCCAATGGCCGATCGGCGGCGGATAGGCTTGGCATTACCTGTAGCAGGTAGACATAACGTGACAGATCGTTTGGCTGCTGCTGCTGCATGGTTTGCAGCAGTCGCAACTCCGCGCGGTCATACGTTTGCGCGTTAGTCGCCGCTGCGCCCAATAGCGCACATAAACCAAGCAAGAACGCAGCGAGCCTGACCAGCATGGCGGGAGCCTGAAGGCGGTAAGTTCTATCGTGCATACGAGTATCCGCCAATGCAAGCAGCACGCTGCAGTTTGCCATACTGTGAGGCGCGGCAAGCTAGTGCGAGCGCGATCGGATGAAGCTGGCCTGTTTTGACGCCAACCAGTGCGTGACCGCTAGCCAACTGCGCCACTTCGGCACCGGCAAAACGCGGCAGAGTTTCGAGCGTGTGCTGGAACTGCGGTGCGGCAGGGGTGGCTTGGGCGCCACGGCAACCGTTCACCTCGCGGCGTCAAAGTGGCTGTCGATGGATCGTGGCTGCGTCTATTACAGCGCCCGACTACAATGGCTGTATGGCCAAATTCACCTTACAGCGCGGCCGGGTGCCGCTACTCATCAGCTTGCCGCATGACGGTAGCTTTATTCCGCCAGAGATCGCTGCGCGCATGCAGCCGGCAGCGCAGCATTCGCCCGACACGGACTGGCATGTTGCCCGTTTGTACGAACCGTTAGCGCAGGCGCTTGGCGCCAGTATTTTGAAGCCGCTGGCGTCGCGTTACGTGGTGGACTTGAACCGGCCGGCCGACGGTCATTCGCTGTATCCGGGACGGCGTGAAACTGGTTTGGTGTCGACGGTTGGTTTTGATGGCGAGCCTCTGTACATCGATGGCAAGGAGCCTGACCGAGACGAAATTCAACAACGGGTAAAGGACTATTGGGAACCGTATCACCAAGCGATTTGCGATGAGCTAAGGCGTTTGCGCGAGGAGCATGGGCATGTTGTGTTGTGGGAGGGGCATTCCATCCGTAGCCACGTGCCAATGTTGTTCGAGGGCAAATTGCCCGACTTCAATTTGGGTACAGCCGCAGGCGCTAGTTGTGGCGGACCGATGCAGGCGCAGTTGGAACATTGTTTACAGACTCAGAATCGTTTCAGTATCGCCGTTAATGGTCGCTTTAAAGGTGGCTTTATTACGCGCCATTACGGGCGTCCTGGCGCGGGTGTGCAAGCAGTACAGCTGGAGTTGGCACAGCTGAACTACATGGACGAAGACCGCTTCGAATATCTGCCAGAAAAGGCGGCCGTGGTGCAGCAGTTGATCGGCGAGTTACTGCAAATTAGCTTGAGCTGACGATGGCTTGTTACGGCGTGAAATAGGCCGTTTGCTTTATGCGGTGAACGCCAAGATCGTCGTGCGTAAGACGTGTGCAGAAGCCGCCGAAAAAACTTGCATTTCGTTCAGCCCTGGTATCTCTAGACCGCCGCATTCTTGCGCTGTCGCGCCACCCGACGCGCCGGGTTCCGGCCGGGCTCGCGACACTTTCGAGGCTCAACACGATGATGCGTAAACTTTTGATCGCTTCTCTATTGGTGGCGGGCGTGGCTCTTTCTGGCTCTGTTTTGGCTCAGGAAGCAGCGCCGCAAGCAGCGCCAGCGACCGAGCAAACCGCTCCAGTGGCTACTCCGGCAACTGGCGCAGCAACACCTGCTGCGGCAGCACCTAAGGTAGCGAAGAAGCACCATAAAGCTCATCACAAAGCGCACCACAAGGCGAATCACAAGAGCACCAAGGCAGCGGCTCCAGCAGCCGCAGAAGAAATGCCGGCGGCAACTCCGGCAGGCTGATAGCTTTCTGCTTGGCCTTGTTACAAAAAAAGGCCCCGTCAGGTTGTACTGGCGGGGCTTTTTTCACGCGTCGAATATACGGCGATTCTATTATTTAGGGTCGCGCAGTACCGCCATACATTTCAGCTCAATCGCAATGGGTGTCGGTAGGGCAGTAATTCCCACCGTCGTACGACAAGCGTCGCAGCCGGCGAAATACTCTGCGTACAGTCGGTTATAGGTGGCGAAGTCATGCGTCATGTTGGTCAAGAACACTGTTACATCGACCAAGTCGCCCCATACCGCACCACTGGCTTCCAATACGCTGCGCACGTTGGCAAAAACTTGCCGGCACTGCGCCTCAATGTCGTAGCTGATAAGTGCCCCGGATGCATCGTGAACATTGCCGGGAACGCTGTTACTACCCGGTTGACGCGGGCCTACGCCAGACAGAAACAGCAGATTGCCAACCCTGCGCGCGTGCGGATAGGCGCCGACAGGTGCTGGTGCCGCATCGGTACGTACGACGTCACTCATGCATGAACGCCAGGCGAGTGCGCTGGCTGTTGCAGTGCGTTTTCATAGGTTGGTTGTAACGATTCGCGCGAATTCACATGCATGCCGAGATCATTGATGTGACTGTTTTCAGGACTTTAGCACCAAGCGTGCACGGACAACTTTTGGCTGCCTACTAGACCGGGTCCGTGGCGGGTTTGAACGCGCTCAGCATGCGGTCGAGGATGGCCGGGCGGTGATGCTGGCGCGTGGTAATGGCGTAGAAGCGCTCGCGCAGCAGCTCGGACTGGCCCAGGCACATCAGTACGCCGGATTCCAGTTCGTCCTGCACCACCACGGCCGGCAGCACCGTCAGCCAGCCGCTGTCGCGTGCGACCAGCCGCAGCATCGTCATGTCGTCAATTTCCGCACGCAGTTGCGGTTTGACATTGGCGGCCGAACACAGCGCGTCGAACTCGGCACGCAACGCGTGGCGCGCGCCGGGCAGGGCGACCGGCAAACCGTCCAAATCTTCAGGGATGCGCAGCTGGCGTTTGCCCCACACGGACGTCTGTCCTACCAGCGAGATTTCCTGGCTGCCCAGGAACTGCGAATGCAATGGTCGATCCGGGCCGGCCGATACCGGTGAGTTGGCTAGCACCAGGTCGAGCTTGTGCTCCAGCAGGCGTTCGACCAAGTCGCCCAGCAGGCCCGATTCGATGGTAAGGATGACCGTTGGATCGCGCATCAACGGCCGAAACAAATTTTCCTGATAGTTGCGGCTCATCGTTGCCACACCGCCGATGCGCACGTGCAGCATGCCTTCGTAGTGGCCGTCCAGCCAGCCGAGCATTTCCTCGCCGAGGCCGAAGATGTTCCGCGTGTAGGCGAACACCTGTTGGCCGGTTGCAGTCAGCACCAGCGCCCGGCCTTGGTGATCGAACAATGCTTCGCCCAGCCGTTCCTCAAGTTTGCGGATCTGGATGGACAGCGTGGATTGCGACACATGCATGGCTTGCGCTGCGCGCGTCAGGTGACCTTCACTGGCGACGCGCCAGAACGCATACAAATGACGAAAGTTGAGCTGCTGTAGATTCATCGTTTGATATTTTAGAACGGATATCTGTAATAAATATATTTTACATCGTGGCCAGGTTTGTCGATGATGGCGCCGGTTTCATCTCCGGGTGGGTACGAACTTGTTGCAAATGATCAACTTTGTCGCCGGCATGCTGCCGGCCCTGCTGATGCTGGCCGCCGCCTTTGTGCCGCGTTTTTCCAGGTACTCATCTGCCCGGCGCTGGTTTTGGTTCAATCGTTTGGCGATGGCAGCGCTGGGCGTGTCATTGCTTTCGTTGGGGCTGGACCTGGTGGTGCACTGGCGCGGTGGCGCCGCTCCGGACCGGCTAACGTGGTGGTTGTGGCCGAATCTTTTCGGCAGCTGGGTCAGCTTGTTGGTGCAGTTTCTGGGCACGATTATCGGCGTGTATTCATCACGTCATCTGCGTGGCGAACCCCGTCAGGGTACGTATATCGCAGCACTGGCGGTCGTGCTGGCGAGCGTGCATTTTCTGCTACTGGCCAATCATTGGGTGATGCTGATTGGTGCGTGGATGGCGATCGGCTTCGGCATGCAGCGCCTGCTCACGTTTTATCCCGAGCGCGGCTTTGCGCAGTTGGCCGCGCACAAGAAACGAGTGGCCGACCGGTTGGCCGATCTGTTGTTGATTGTTGCGGCTGTGTTGGCTTGGCAGGCCGTGGGTAGCGGTTCGCTTAGCGTCTTGATGCAACACATCGCCTTGGGCGCGCATTCGCCGTCACTAGTGGCCAGTGGTGTATTGCTGGCGTTGGCGGTGATTTTGCGCACGGCGCTGCTGCCGGTTCATGGCTGGCTGATCCAGGTAATGGAGGCGCCGACGCCGGTGTCGGCGTTGCTGCACGCCGGCGTCGTCAATCTGGGCGGCTATGTGCTGGTCTTCTTTGCGCCGCTTTTGAACATTTCGCCGGCTGCGCGCTGGTGTCTGGTGGTGATTGGCTTGATCAGTGCCGTCCTCGGCGGAATGGTCATGCTTACCCGCGTGACGATCAAGGTGCATCTGGCGTGGTCGACGCTGGGTCAGATGGGTTTCATGCTGCTGGAATGTGGCCTGGGGTTGTATGAACTGGCGGCGCTGCATTTACTCGGCCATTCGCTGTACAAGGCACATTCGTTTCTGGCGGCATCGTCGGCCGTACGCAACACGCGTTTGCTGCGTTTGGGCGGACACGCGCATAACGCTGCCTACAGCATGTTCGTGGCACCGATCGTGGCCTATGGCGTGGTCTGGCTGGGCCAACAATCCATTGCCGAGATAGATTGGCCGTGGTGGTGGGCTGGCATCCTGGCGTTAGCCTGGGCGCCGTTGTTGTGGCTACCCAAAGCACGACATGGCGTCCGTCACGGTTTGACTGGGCTGGGCATGGTGGTGGGCTTCACCATCGCCGCGTTCGGTGTCGAATACCTGCCGCTGGGCGCGACCTTTGTGCCGTTTGTGGCGGCGGGCCCGGTAGCGTTTGCGGGCATGGCGTTCATGTACGTGGGGTTTGTCGCGTTGCAGTTGTGGCCGCAACGTCTCATCGGCGTGCGTCACTGGATTTATGCCGGATTCTATCTGGACGAGATCTACACCATGCTCGTGCTGCGTCTGTGGCCACAGCATCAGGCTGGTTCGCCGGGAAGCCGGTTCACCTCCACCCACATTCCAATGGCTACGGACGAGTAAGACAATGAGTATGAGTGAGCAAAGTCCGGTCGTGCTGGCGGTCGAAAATGGCACGGACGCGCAGGCAATCCAAGCAGCCTGCGCCATGGCGGTGCACAGCATTACGCCGAGCTGGCCGCTGGATGGCGCAGTGGCGGTCAATCCGCATTGGCGCCGCATTGGCGACCCGGTGCGCCGCGTGGCCGCCAGATTGGTGCTTTTGGGCGGCTTCAGCGTGTTGCCGCAGCAACCGTATTTGCGCGAGCGTTGGCAGGCCGGTCGCATCACGCGCGCGGACCTTGCCGGTGCGCGTGCGCAGTCGAGCCTAAACGATCTGCCGACGGTGGATGCGTTGATTGCGGCGCTGTACGAGCCGCCAGAATCGGCCATGCCACTCATTGTTGATGAGCTTGACGATGGTGCTGGCGACAGCCGCCACTTGCCATGGCGCGGCGAGATCATGTTTCAGTTGAGCCAGGTATGCGCGGCGTATTTCGATCAGGATCAGTCGCATTGGCTGCCGCAAACGCAGAACGGTCTGTACGCTTTTTGGACGGCCGCGCTACGGCATGAAAAAGGCGTCGGCATGGTCATGGGGCTGCCGAATTTGCACCATGTATTACGCGATTTGCCGGACACAGCGGAAGCAGCCGTGGACTGGGCCCTGGCGCGGTTGCAGTTGCCCGAAACGGCGTTGGAGCCGTATTTCGAAGCCTTGCTGTTATCGATCAACGGCTGGGCATCGTGGTGTGCCTATCGCAAATACCAAGCCGAGGGCGAGGGGCAGCAAGACCGCCACTTGGATGAGCTTTTGGTCATGCGCCTGGCGTGGGAAGCCTTGTTGCTGGAATGCCACCCGCTTCGCGCGGCGCCGGCTGCGGCTCGCTTGCGTACAGCCTGGGCCGTGTTCGATGAACGCCTGGACGCGGTCACCCGCCGGGCGCGCATCGACGAGGTGTGGCAGGCGGCGCTTGAATTTGGTTACCAGCGTGAGTTGGCCGCCAAACTCACCGCACCAAGTGCCGGCCTAGCGAGCGAGGTGTCGCAAAACGGTGACAAGACGGAGCACGACGCCGTCAAGTCGAAACCCGAAGTGCAGATGGTGTTCTGCATCGACATTCGTTCTGAGCCGATGCGGCGTGCGCTCGAATCGCTGGACGTGCATCTGGAGACCCGCGCCTACGCCGGCTTTTTCGGCTTGCCGATGAGCTACCGGCCGCTGGGCACGGACCTGCGCCGGCCGCAATTACCCGGTCTGGCGTTCCCCGAAGTGCAGGTCGAGGATCAACTGATTCCTGCGCGGGGCGTACCCACCGACGCTTCGGCCGCCACGCGCCGTGCGTATCATCTGGCCGATCGCGACCAATGGCAAAACACGACACGCTGGGCCAACACCACGTTTTCTTTTGTCGAGGCGGTTGGCTTCGGCTATCTGGAGCGCCTGCGCCACTGGCTGCAACCATCGGCCCGGCCACGACGCAATGATGATCAATGCGGCGTGCCGAAGAACCAGCGCGATGCCTGTCGACCACGCTTGGTGAACGTGCCACTGGACACGAAAGTGGCGCTCGCGTTTGGTGCGCTGACGGTGATGGGTGTCGACCGGCATCTGGCGCCGTTGGTGATCCTGACCGGCCATGCCAGCCAGAGCGCCAACAACGCGCATGCCTCGACGCTTGATTGTGGCGCCTGCGGAGGCCAGTCTGGCGAGGCCAATGTGCGGGCCTTGGCCGCGCTGCTCAACGAGGCAGAAGTGCGTACCGCATTGGCGCGCGACAAGGGCGTCAACGTGCCCGAAACCACGTGGTTCATGCCGGCGCTGCACAACACCACCACGGATGAAATCACCGGCTTCGAGACCGACCTGCTGCCGGCGCCGCAACGTACGCGGTGGGAAAAGTTGGGCACCGTGCTGACGGAGGCCGGCGACCATGTGCGCCGCGAGCGCGCGCCGACGCTGTGGATGAGTGCCGACGGTACGCCGCAAGCGGTACTCGAACGCTTCCGCCGGCGCGCCAACGACGGCTCTGAAACGCGTCCGGAATGGGGCCTGACCACGAATGCCGGGTTCATCATCGGCCCGCGCGAGCTGACCCGGCACGGCGTCTTCACGCGCTGTTACCTGCATGATTACGATGCATCCGCCGATCCGGGGTTTGTCGTACTGGAAAAGCTGATGATGGGACCGCTCGTGGTAACCCACTGGCTGGGCTGGCAGTACCATGCTTCGACGACCGATCCGCAGCATTACGGTGCCGGCAACAAAGTGCTGCACAACGTCGTGGGAGGGTGCATCGGTGTGTTCGAAGGCAATGGCGGCGACCTGCGCATCGGCATTCCCAAGCAGTCGTTGTTTGACGGCAAGACCTGGCGCCACGAACCGCTGCGCCAGACCACGGTGATTGCCGCACCGCGCGACGAGATCGACAAAGTCATCGCCCGTCACGAAGTGCTGCAACAATTGTTCGACAACGGCTGGATGATTTTGTGGCAATACGAGGCCGGTCAGCTGATGCGCCGTGCCAACCAGACCTGGGTGCCACTGGAAATGACGGCGTAATTCACCATGCCAATGCGCGTGTACGGCCCCATCGACGGCGGTACTTACGCCGGTGACGCAGGTGGCCGCAGGCACCGTGAGTCGGCACAGCCGATCGACAGGTACTTTGGCGTCTATTGCAGCGCTAGATGATCAAAAGGGTGTGGGTTTTCTGCACAGACCGGTGTCGACCAGCGGCGATTGTTGTCAAGCAAATCTTGTAAGGGGCTTTCCGACGTACGACTCGCGATATGGCGGCGTGTGCCGTGGGTGATAATTAATATCGAATACAGATGTTTTTAGGTTCGGTGAAGAAGTGCAAAGCTTCGCTGCCACCTTCGCGGCCGACGCCCGATTGCTTGGCGCCGCCGAAGGGCGTACGCAGATCGCGCAGCATCCAGCAGTTAATCCAGACAATGCCGAAATCGAGTTGGCTGGCCAGTCGATGAGTGCGCGACAAATCTTGCGTCCACACGGACGCCGCCAGTCCGTAGCGACTGTCGTTGGCGATGGCCAGAGCCTCGGCCTCGTCTTCAAACGGCAACAGGCTGACGACGGGTCCGAAAATTTCTTGTTGGTTCGTGCACGCCGCGGATGGTAGTCCTTCGATAACGGTGGGCGCGATGAACCAGCCGTTGGCGCAACGGCCCGCCACATGGATGGCCGCGCCGCCACACACAATGTCGCCACCGTCGGCCCGCGCTTGCGCAATACAGCCAAGCACCTTGTCGAAATGCGCTTGGGAGACCATGGCGCCGAGATCACTTTCCGCTGAATCTGGATCGCCGACGCGCAGCGCTTGCACGCGAACGAGGTAGCGCTGGCGGAAGGCGTCGTAGATAGAACGCTGCACCAACAGCCGCGAACCACACAGGCAGATTTCACCTTGGTTGGCGAAGCCAGAGCGCACGATCGTGTCTAGGTTTGCATCGGAAAGGTCGGCATCGGCAAACACGATCGTCGGGTTTTTCCCACCCATTTCCAACGACACTTTTTTGAACTGCGGGGCTACTGTGCGCGCAATTTGCGCGCCGGTCGCGGTACTGCCGGTGAAGGAAATTGCTCGTACGGAGGGGTGCTCGACAATGGCCTGGCCGACCGTCGGCCCGCGCCCTTGCACGATATTAAGTACACCCGGTGGGAAGCCGGCCTGAATGCTCAACTCGCCCAATAAGGCGGCCGTGCATGGCGTGATTTCCGACGGCTTGGCGACGACCGTGTTGCCAGCGGCCAACGCGGGAGCAATTTTCCACGTGAACAAATACAGCGGCAAATTCCATGGACTGATACAGCCGACCACGCCCAGCGGTTGGCGCAATGTGTAGTTGATCGCGCCACTATCGATCGAACCCATTTGCATACTGTGTGACTCGCTGCCCCACGTGCCGACCGCAGCCGCGAAGTAACGCAAATTGCTGACGGCCCGAGGGATATCCAGCGAGCGGGCAAGTTGCAATGGTTTGCCGTTGTCGCGTGATTCCAGAGCGGCGAATTCGTCCAGGCGCGCTTCGATCAGATTGGCAAGTTGAAGTAGCGCGTGAGCGCGCTGTTCAACCGGCGTGTTAGCCCAGCCCGTCGCTGCGCGGCTGGCTGCTGCGACGGCTGCCGCTACGTCGGCGGCGCTGGAATCGGGGCATTGTGCGAATACGCTACCAGTCGCCGGTTCGAAAACGTCTAACCATGTGTCTTCGTCTGGCGGTTGCAGGCGGCCGTCAATCAAATTGGCTAAACGCAAGGTAGTCATTGCTACAGCTTAAAACCAGCGTGCCGCAATTGCATGCGATCTTGTTGAATCACGGCCGAGGCGAGGCATCTAGCGAACTGGAATCAGCCGCTGCGCGTTGGCTACATCGAGTCAGGGCGCCAGATCCAGAAGAAGCGGCGAGATTAACTCAGGGCGTGAGTGCGGCCGCCATCCACGGCGATGCTGACGCCGTTGACGTAAGCCGCCGCTGGCGTACACAGGAACGCAATGACGGCGGCTATTTCGTGTGCTTCGCCGAAACGATGTGCGGGAACGGTGGAGAGCATGCGTTGTGCGATCTCGGCTTCGGTGCATTGCGCCGCGGCCGCCTTGGCCTGGATTAAGCCGCTCAGACGTTGAGTTTGGGTGTAACCGGGCAACACGTTGTTGACCGTGATGCCGTCCCCGGCCAGTTCGCCAGCTAATGTTTTAGCCCAGCCCGCCATCGCAGCGCGCACCGTATTGGAGACGCCAAGTCCAGCAATCGGTTCCTTTACCGACGTAGAAATGACGTTGACGATGCGCCCGTAACCACTGTGGCGCATACCGGGTAGTACCGCTTGCAGTACGGTCTGTGCACTTAACAAATGCTGTCGAAACGCGGCTTCAAATGCAGCAATGTCGGCACTGTGTGCGGCGCCGCCCGGCGGGCCACCGCTGTTGTTGATCAAGATATGTACCGGCTGGCGCGCGGCGATATCAGTGGCAATCGTTTGCAGACGTGCGGTGTCGAGCATATCAACGCTGCGCCAGTCGTGGTGTTGGCCGGCGTGGACACATGGCAGGCCCTGCATGGCAGCTTCGAGCGCTTCGGCATTGCGTGCGAGCAAGGTGACGTTCGCGCCGAGTTCTGCCAGTTCTTTGGCACTGGCTTGGCCAATACCTTGCGATGCGCCGCAAACCAACGCATGACGTCCACTTAAGTCCAGCTGCATGGCGATTACTCCGGGTTGGGCTTCAGCGCGTTAGCAGGCGCATGGATATGGCGGCGAACCAGCATAGCCAGCCTAGCCATGGGCTGTAGCGCCAAACACTACGCCAGCGGGTTAATGGGACATCGCCGAGTGCCAGCAACGCGGGCGAGCGCAAGGCGTGCTGCAAGCGCATCCAGGTGCGCAGGCGGGACGGCTTATCTGTTTCCGGTACGGCGATAATTTTCCAATATTGCGGGTATTGCCGACGCAGCATGCGGGACAGTTGATACATCGCAATATAGGACAGTAAAAAGAACGTAATGCCTGCGGTCAACAGGCCCAAATAGAGCGTAACGATCACGGAGATTCGCTGGTCTTGCCAGCGGTGTTGCTGGTATCGCTCTTATTGTCGGCGTCACTTTTATTGGTAGTCCACGGGATCGACGGTAAGGCGGTGCGCAAGGTGTTGATGACACCGTCGCCAGGTTTCGCCTTCTTGCATATCGCGTTGTCGACCGCGCTGGCGTAGGTGTCGTTCATGACGCCCACAAAAATCGTGCCGTCCGGCCCGTGCGGCACGCTGAAGCTGCCGGCGGAATTCATGTTTAGGGTGGCTTTGGTGGAGCTTGAAAACGTGGCTGGGGACTGTTCCCAGTAGGTCTTCCCCGATTGCTGCGCAGCGGAGCTATAGACCAATAAGTAGTGCGCTTCTGGCTTGCTGATGGTGACTTCACCAAATGCGCCGGTCGTTTCGGCACCCCAGCCCATGTGCTCACACAGGCCAATGTCTTCAGTGCGAATGGGCTGAAAGCCTTCGTCGAGCACGGCGACACTGGGGGCGAACAAATAGCTCGCATGCAACCAGCGTCCGTTCAACTCGGATTTCAGCGCGATGCGATAGGGCAGTTTGGCACCACTAGGCAAGCGGAACGCCAGAAAGTAAGTGTGCGTGCCGCTTAGGTTGGCGACCATGCTGCCGGGACCCAGCACAAACTTCTTTGGCTGCCATGGCAACATCGAGCGGTAGGAAAAATCCGCAAAGTTGCTGCAACACGGCGTTGCTTCATTTAGATGCTTCTGCGCTTGTTTCAGCGCTGCTGAGTTGTCGGTGGGAGCTGCACGCAAGTTAGGCGGAATCAGTCCTTTGACACTATGGCAGCCGCCAAGCAGAACGGTGCATAGCAAGCTACTGGCGAGTAGGGGGAATCGGATTGACATCGGTAGCGGATACTCAGAATTCGGCGGAACCAGCGGCACGCGGGTAGGGGATGGCGTCGCGGATGTTGGACAAACCGCAGATGTAGACCAGCAGGCGCTCGAAGCCGAGGCCAAAACCGGCATGTGGCACGGTGCCATAACGGCGTAAGTCACGGTACCAGCCGTAGGTCTTGGTATCGAGGCCGAATTGTGCCATGCGACGGTCGAGGTAGTCCAAGCGCTCTTCGCGCTGCGCACCGCCGATGATTTCGCCAATGCCGGGTGCTAGTACGTCCATCGCGGCGACGGTTTTTTCGTCATCGTTCAAGCGCATATAGAACGCTTTGATCTTCTCCGGATAGTTCATAACGACCACCGGGCGGCCGATATGTTTTTCGGCCAGGTAGCGTTCGTGTTCCGTTTGCAGGTCGATACCCCATTCCACCGGGTATTCAAATTTCTGCCCGCATTTTTGCAAAATGGTGATGGCATCGCCGTACTGGATGCGCTCGAAGGGCTTGGCAATGAATGCTTCCATGCGAGTGATGGCATCGCTTTGGACGCGATCGGCGAAAAAGGCCATATCGTCGGCGCGTTCGTTCAGTACCGCCGTAAAGATAGCCTTTAAGAAGGCTTCTGCGGCATCAGCGTCGGCCGTAAGGTCGGCGAAGGCAATTTCAGGTTCGACCATCCAGAACTCGGCCAGGTGGCGCGCCGTGTTGGAGTTTTCTGCGCGGAACGTCGGACCGAACGTGTACACCTTACTCATGGCGAGGCAGTACGCCTCGACGTTGAGCTGGCCGGAAACAGTCAAAAACGCTTCGCGGCCGAAGAAATCTTTACGAAAATCAATCGCGCCTTTGTCGTCGCGTGGCAAGTTGGCCAAATCCAGTGTGGATAACCGGAACATGTCGCCGGCACCTTCCGCGTCAGACGTGGTGATGATCGGCGTGTTCACCCAGACGAAACCCTGTTCGGTCAGGTGTCGGTGAATGGCCATCATCATGCTGTGGCGCACGCGTGTTACTGCGCCAAACAGGTTGGTACGCGGACGCAGATGCGCTACTTCGCGCAAAAATTCCATGGAGTGTTGCTTGGGCTGAATCGGGTAGGTTTCCGGGTCATCCACCAACCCCGTCACTTCGACCGTACTGGCCTGCACTTCGAAACTTTGCCCTTTACCCTGGGAAGGCACCAACGTCCCTGTAACGATTACCGCGGCGCCGGCGCTCAGGTGCTTCACTTCGCTTTCGTAATTACCCAAGGTGGCCGGAACGACGGCTTGAATCGGGCTAAAGCAGGAGCCATCGGTGACGTTGACGAACGACAGGCCGGCCTTGGAATCGCGACGTGTACGCACCCAACCGCGCACGGTGACTATGCTTCCGGCGGAAATGGCACCTGATAAAGCCTGCTTAACGCTGACCACAGCCATGAATCAAAACTCCTGCTTTGGCGTCGCTGGGCGGCGCATGAAAATGAACAGCGCACACCAACGCGAGGCGCGACGCCAAACCGCCATGATAATGTAGCTGCTGCCTACGTCGCGACTTTCGGCGCGACTTTTATGTTTGGAACTCTCTGCCATGACGATCACCATTACCGCCGCCGCCAACGAACGCATGCGTCATTTTTTGACGGACGCACCGACGGCTGCTGGCGTTCGCTTCGGCGTCAAACGTACCGGCTGCTCTGGGTTTGCCTATGTGGTGGACCTAGCTGATTGCCTCGCAGAGGGTGATGAAGTAGTGCAAATAGACGGCGTGCCGCTGGTGGTTAACGCGAAAAATGTAGCGTTGGTTGAAGGCACGGTGATCGATTTTCAGCGGCAAGGTCTCAACGCCAGCTTTGTGTTTCACAACCCGAATGCGACGGGTGAGTGCGGCTGTGGCGAAAGCTTTACCGTCGGGTGACTCGGCTGGCGCTGTAACGCACGACTTTTCAATCACTTGCGTGCGCGTCTATGGGCGCCGTACAATTCCGCTTCTGTTTACGGTGTGTCGGGTGCGCCCAACGTGCGTAAACAGTTACTTGCCTCACCGTATTGGCGGGAGGCTGCGAGGCCGCAAGGCCGCATCCACAAGGAGTTAACCCACAATGACCCTGCGTCATTACGAAGTCGTGTTTCTGGTCCACCCTGACCAGAGCGAGCAAGTTCCAGCCATGATCGAGCGTTACAAGACGCTGATTGAAGGCGACGGTGGCAAGATTCATCGTTTGGAAGATTGGGGTCGCCGTCAGTTGGCGTATCCGATCGCCAAGTTGGCCAAAGCACATTACGTGTTAATGAACATCGAAGTGACCCAGCATGTACTGGACGAGTTGGAGTCGGGTTTCCGCTTCAACGACGCCATCTTGCGTCATTTGGTAATTCGTCGTGACGAGTCGGATTTGGCTAGCGACAGCGAGCCGTCTTTCATCATCAAGAGCAAAGAGAAGGACGACGCTAAATCCACGCGCCGCCGTGATGACGACAACGATGGCGATCATTCGCACCATGATGATCATGACAACCGCCGCGACAGCGCTGACTGATAGGAACCCAAACCATGTCTAAATTTTTCCGTCGCCGCAAATTCTGCCGCTTTACTGCCGAAGACGTTAAAGAGATCGATTACAAGGATCTCAACACGCTACGTCAGTATGTTTCTGAGAATGGCAAGATCGTGCCAAGCCGCATTACCGGTACCAAAGCGCGTTATCAGCGTCAGTTGGCCACTGCTGTCAAGCGTGCACGTTTTCTTTCACTGTTGCCGTATACCGACAACCACCACGTCTGATGTGAGCGAAGCGTGCTGTTTCTAGCACGCTTCCACGTTGCGCCCGACTAGGTCGGGTGCCACGGCAGACATCCTTCGGACAACCGTCCTGGCTGCGTCGGGCCGTACTGACGCTAACGAAAAGGAAGCATCATGGAACTCATTCTTTTACAGAAAGTCCGTAACCTCGGCACGCTTGGCGACAAAGTCAACGTAAAGCCTGGTTATGGCCGCAACTATCTTTTGCCGCAGGGTAAGGCAGTGCGGGTTAACGAGGCGAATTTGGCTGCCTTTGAGCAGCGTCGCGCTGAGTACGAAGCAAAGGCCAACACTGCGTTGTCCGACGCTGAAGCCCGCAAGGCCAAGCTCGTCGATGTCAGCGTAACTATCTCTGCTCACGCGAGTGCCGAAGGCAAATTGTTCGGTTCGGTAAGCCCGCGCGATATTGCTGAAGCGCTGCAAGCCGTCGGTCACGCCGTGGTCAAGGGCGAGGTCATTTTGGGCGAAGGTCCGCTGCGCAGCACCGGCGAGTTTGATGTGGTTATCAACTTGCATGCTGACGTGACGACGACGGTCAAGGTGATCGTTATCAGCGACAAGAGCGACAAGTAATACATCAAAGCCATCTTCTAGATGGAACGAAACGGACGCCGCAAGGTGTCCGTTTTTTTGTGCATCAAAGTTCTTGAATCTGACACGCTCGCGTTACCCAGGATAGGCGATGTACCGATGCGCGCTTGAACCTCGGCGCTGTGCGTAGCCTGGATACGACGGAGCGACGGCGTTTACGCGGTCGCACGTGAACAGTGCAGTTGACCCGGTGTGAGCGACAAAGCTGTCGCCACATAAGCCGGGCTGTGCTGCGGAGTCCTTTTCCCGTTCCTCGCGTTATGGGGAAGTAGCGGGTGGCGATACGGGCGCAGAGACGGCCGGAGCCGCTCCGTAAGTTGGACTCTGCGAGAACTGCGCCGGCACGACATACATCGTCGCCGCGTAGTAAATAATCCACGCAATCACGAACAGAAACAGCACCCACACCCACGTTGGTATGGCCGAGCGTGCCTCGGCGCGCCTCGGGTCAAACGGGTCGTCGGCGCTGAAGGCATCTACTTTCAACTGCAGCACGCCATGCCGAGTAGTTCCCGGGCGCAAGCCAGTCACCATGATCCCTGGGCCGTTTTGCACATGGAACGGGATTTCTTCGACACCTTCGGTGCCGCTCTGATCCTCGGCGCGGACGATGAGCCGATGCGGGCCGTCCGCTAACTTGCGGGTGTCCAGATTAAGCTGGGTCGGTAGTTCATGGTCGATAACGGGCGTCTTATCGTCGTCGATGTAGACACGTACATGAGGTTTAGACACGCGGAGTTCCTCTCAACGATCCGGGCGCAGGATGTCGTACTTGGGATGGTGCGGATCTTGTTCACCCGGGTGAACAAGATATTTGAGCATCGCGATAAAGCAGCCTAGGGTAATCACGCCGGTGACCGACGCGATCGTAATAATGCCCCACAGTGGCCCCATCAACATGTTGTGCATGACAGCCTCCTGGCTATTTGCCGTTGGCGCGCAAAGCAGCGACATCAGCAGGTAGCACCTGCTTGGCGTGGTTACCCCACGACGTGCGCTCGTGGTTAATGATGTTAGCGATTTCCGTATCGCTCAACTGACTGGCAAACGGCGGCATCGCACCGGGGTATTTCACACCACCGATGGTGAGGCCGTGCGCGCCATGCAGCACCGTGTCGATATGCTGGGCCGGGTCGGCATTAGCTACCACGGCATTTCCGGCGAGATCGGGGAACGCACCAGGCACGCCTTGACCGTTGGCTTGGTGACAAGCCGAGCAGCTCGTTACGTATGATGATTGGCCCGTGGCTGCGTCGAATGTGTAGCCACCCGCAGCCGCGGCGACAGGTGCCGACGTGGCTGATGCACTGGAAGCCGCTCCGAGTTTCTTGCCGGCACGTATGCTGGCGACTTCTGCAGAGGTCACCGGCTTGCCTTGGTTGCCCCACGATGAGCGCTCGTAATTGGCGATGTCAGCAACTTCTGTATCGCTTAATTGGCTTGCAAACGGTGGCATGACACCGCTGTACTTGACGCCGCCGATAACGGTGCCATGCAGGCCATTCAGGATGGTTTGGAGCTGTGCCGACGGGTCAGCATCAGCTACTACTGCGTTGCCCTTGAGTGGCGGGAACGCACCCGGCACGCCCTCACCGGTCGATTGGTGGCAGGCAGCACAGGTACTGTCGAACGAAGCCTTACCTTTGGCTGCATCGTAGGCGTAGCCGCCGGCCGCGGCAGGCGCAGCAGCAGCGGAGGGCGTCCCCGCTGAAGTCGGCCCACCCATGCCCCCATTCATCTTGTAACCCGGAATGGTCGGCTGCTTCAGCGACATCAGATAGGCCACCAATGCCTTGGCCTCTGGGGTCGCAATAACCTTGTCGCCATTCTTGGGCGCAAACGCTGGCGGCAACGGTACCGCGGTGTCGCCCGCGGGTACCGTCTTCACTGTCTGGAACAAGAACTTGAAGTTCGGCATGATCGACGCGGGCGATACCGCCCGCGGGTCGTACAAATGCATGTATTGCCATACCTCACCGCGGCGGTTGCCCACGTTGGTCAGATCCGGACCGGTCCGCTCCGAACCAAGCATTTCTGGCGTAGCGTAGGTAAAGTCGCCCGGCGCCGACGGACGGCCAAACTCCTTGTCTTCGGGCAGCGGCCGCACTTGCAGTGTGTGGCAGTAATCGCAGCCGTTACTGGCGAATACCTGCCGGCCTTGTTCTTCCTGCGCCGTCAATGGTGTGACGCCCGGACCAGGCGGTGTTTGCGCCAAATCGATAGCAGGGCCCACCGCAATGGCCATCACGATAGCGATATACAAGGCCAACGCGCCGCCGAAGATTATCCACATCTCCTTTTTCATTATGCGGCCTCCTCTGATTCCATGACCGGCGAGTGGGCATCACCCGACTGGCCCGCGGTCATGCGCCAAACGTTCCAGACAAACACCATGTGCGACAGGAACATCAGCACACCGCCCACGCCACGCCAGAGGTAATACGGCTTCATATCAGTCACTGACTGGATGAAAGGCTTGCCCTGTACCCAATCCATCCCCTGCACCGTGCCACCGATCGACAGCGCGATCACGTAGATGGCAACGCCAACTAACGCTAGCCAAAAGTGCGTCGCCATGCCCAGCCGACCCGGATTCTTGCCGGTCGCCAACGGCAGCAGGGCATAGATGCCACCCCACGCCGCGAACGTAACGAAGCCATACATGGTGAAGTGCGAGTGGCCTACGGTGAAGTCGGTGAAGTGCCAAATCGACTGGACCGAGCGGAACGCTTCGAGGGTGCCCTGCATCGAGCCGAAGATGTAGCAAAGTACGCCAATGAACAGGAACGCCAGCGGATAGGACTCGATCCGACCGTGGTAGCGCCCGCGCATAGTCAGCAGATAGTTGGCGCCGCCACCCAGCACCGGTACCAGCATGCCCACGCTAGCGATAATTGCGGTGGTCTGTATCCACCACGGCAGTGGGCTGAATAGGAAATGGTGCCCACCCAGCATCGGGTAGAAGAAAAGATTGGTCCAGAACGCCAGCACACCCAGCGCGTAGGAATAAATCGGGCGATTGAGTACTTTCGGGATGGCGTAATAGAACAGGCCCAACGCCAGCGGCGTAAACCACATGCCCACGGCGTTGTGCATGAAGAAGCCAGAGATTGCCACTTGCCCCAGCCCTTTCTGATACCACGGCAGGATCGCGACCAGGCAGATGACACAGGTCCACAAAAACCCGCCGATGATGTACCAGTTGGACAGATAGATGTCCTTCGACTCGCGCCGTGCGATGGTTGCCAGCAAGTTCCAGACGGTAACAAGCAGCGCGGCGAAGAAGATCAAACGGATCGGCCACGGCCATTCGCGATATTCAAGGTCACCCCAGTTGTAACCGAGATCCAGCGCTATCGTGCCCGCGACTGCGGCAATATTGAACAACCACAATCCGAGTCGAGCCAGCAGGACGCTGTACAACTTGGTGCCGCAACTGCGCACCGTGACGTAATAGGACGTACCGACCAGCGCAATGGTGGCCCAACCATAGAACACGTCATTGGTATGGATGGGGCGCAGACGCCCGAAGGTCAGGTATTTTCCGGCCCAGAAATCCGGCGCACCGAACTTGAACGCCAACAGCAATGCCACCGCTGTGCCGAAGATCAACCAAAACGTTGCGCTAACGGTGTACGCCGTGAAAACTTTCGCGAGGGCGCGATCGTCTTCTGGGGTACTAGCCGTGCCGGACGTAGTCGCGGGAAGGTGCTGCGCGGATACGGACATTACTTCGCTCCATTGGCGGAAACGGAATGGTCTGCGCCAACAGTGGCTCGGGCCGTACGATGACAGTGGTTGCAACGATTGTGCTGACAATCGCGACCGCTGAAGTCTAGGCAATATACCCCCGCGAATTCTTGATTTGCATCAGTGCGCACGGTGATGCCTTCGGTAGAGGGTATGCCGGTGATGTTCGATGAGCTCGATGCGCGCGCGCTCCGACGACCGGCCTGGAACGTCAGCCAGGCCAAGCGGAGCCCCAGTGTTAGCCACAATCTGCTGCATTGCATGATCCGCCGACATGGCGTCTCCCGCGCCATGCGGCTGCGTGTGTCCGTGCCGGAGCGTCACTTTGTCGCAGGGTCAGTGGCCGAGGTAGAACGGGCGCCTCGGTGCTAGCTCGAAGTTGCCGCCAGCGGCTTAGTCGACCGTCTTCGAGGGGATGGACTTGTCAGCGAAGACGTTGTCGATGTACGCGAGTGGGATGATCTGGTAACGCAGCGTATTCAGGACGAGCGCTGCGTTCACGCCGGCAATAACGTGGCCAGGTTGCTGGCGCCTTGACGTACTACTTATATGTCAGGGCGGTATTCGCCGGTACTCGCGTGGAAGGAGAAAGCGCGGTCA
The DNA here is from genome assembly GCA_039924175.1 of Rhodanobacter sp. Taxonomy (GTDB): domain Bacteria; phylum Pseudomonadota; class Gammaproteobacteria; order Xanthomonadales; family Rhodanobacteraceae; genus Rhodanobacter. The sequence continues at coordinate 21,306 of JBDTBF010000030.1, read as the reverse complement.
CCACTGACGCATGCGTGCTGGATGACGCGTGCGGCAATAGGCCGATCAGCGCTTCGATGGGCTACGGTGGTGGCACCATTGATATAGGTCAGGGCCATGACGCCGCAGCCGCACGACACTGCAAACCATACGGGGGTCGTGGCATTCGTCGCACAATCGTAGAATGGAGTTTCTACGCCACCTTGGAACTGCTTTTACCCATGTCCAGCAATGAAACCAGCCCCCGCGTTGCCGATGGCAATAAATTCATCAGTCCACAGGGCACGCGTGCCGTTAAAGGCGGCATCCGCCCGAATGCTTCTACCGCTGTACCCGATGCGCAACGCAAGCCGGCGTGGCTTCGCGTCAAGCTGCCCAGTGGCGCGCAGTACGAAGAAGTGCGCGACATCGTGCATAGCCACAAGCTATCTACGGTGTGCGCCGAGTCGAAGTGTCCGAACATCGCCGAGTGCTGGGGGCGCGGCACCGCGACCTTGATGCTGATGGGTTCGGTTTGCACGCGTGCATGCAAATTTTGCGCGGTAAGTACCGGCAACCCCCAAGGCTGGCTCGACCCGCTAGAGCCGATGCAGGTCGCCGACGCGGTGGCCTTGATGGGTTTGAAATACGTGGTGCTTACCTCGGTGGATCGTGACGATCTTCCTGACGGTGGCGCCGGTCATTACGCCGCCTGCGTTAAAGCTATTCACGCACGCTCCCCGAAGACGGCCGTGGAAGCGTTGACGCCAGACTTTGCCGGCAACCTCGACGGCGTGGCAACGGTTCTGGATGCGGGCCTAGTGACGTACGCACAGAATCTGGAAACGGTAGAGCGCCTGACCCATCCCGTACGTGACGCGCGCGCCGGTTATGCGCAGACGCTGGGCATTTTGAAATTCGCCAAGAAGCACGCACCGAAGACGCTGACCAAGACCAGCTTGATGCTCGGCTTGGGAGAAACCGATGCGGAAGTAGAACGTACTCTGCGGGATATACGAGATGCCGACGTCGATGTGGTCACGTTGGGCCAGTACATGCGCCCGAGTCCGCACCATTTGCCGGTGTTGCGTTTTGTGTCGCCGGATGAATTTCGCCACTTTCGTGATGTAGCGCTTGGTATGGGTTTTCTGGAGGCCGTTGCCGGACCATTAGTTCGTTCAAGTTATCGCGCCGAGCGCGTGTTGGAGCACAACAACTTAGGGTTGTGATTCGACGGTGGTGGGTGCGACGGATCGTCGTGTGGTGGTTACCGTGAGATAGCGGTGATTGCGGCTTATTCACGACGCGTTGTTTCACCGCTACGTCGGAGTTACCACCATGTCATTACTTACTTTGCATCATTCTGCTGTCGCGCCCGAAGTTGCCGAGGTCGCCGTAGCAGTCGTTGAAGAACTCGGCATCACCGCGAAAGGAGCGGCTGCCACTGATTGGCAGCGCGAGCAGATGATCGATGAAGAACTGGCACAAAGTTTCCCGGCTAGCGATCCACCTAGTTGGGTACAAGGCACCTCGCCAGAGCCGAGCTAACAGTTGTCGATATCTTCATCGCGCAACTAGTACACAGACGCGCTAGCTTGGAGGCGGTTGCACACGTTGCTTGCTTCTTCAGGCCAACGACGCGTGATGTCGCAATGCATCCATTCATTTGGTAGCAGTAAGGTTTGTTGCTACCACCTTACCCAAGGAGTCATTCATGGACACACCGATGTATCCGCAGTCCAACGCCGAAATTGCGCGTAAACGCCACGAGTTGGCGCCAGAGCCGCTGAAGGCGTTCAAGGCGTTCAGTGCCGCGGTATTTGCTGAGGGCGCGTTGCCCACCGTTACCAAGCAGCTGATTGCCGTAGCCGTGGCACACGTCACGCAGTGCCCGTATTGCATCAAAGGCCACACGCAAGGCGCGCTGAAAGCTGGAGCGACCGAGCAGCAGATCATGGAAGCGATTTGGGTGGCAGCAGAAATGCGCGCTGGTGGTGCATACGCCCATTCCACCTTGGCGCTTGACACCATGCAACACGTTCACGACGCCGCCGTTTGAGCGTTTTTGTTACCCGTTTATACGTGGCATTTATCAGGAGCATTACTTCATGGCTACACGTTTTACCGGCGTTTCCTCCACCATCCTCGATGCTGTCGGCGATACACCGCTGCTCAACATTGAGGGCGTGTACGCCAAGGTCGAGTTTCTGAATCCCTCCGGTTCGATCAAGGCGCGTATCGCCAAGTTTATGGTTGAAAAGGCTGAACAGGATGGCCGACTCAAGCCCGGCGATACCATTGTTGAAGCGACCAGTGGCAATACCGGTAATGCGCTGTCGATGGTCGCGGCAGTGAAGGGCTACCGCATGTTGGTGGTCATGCCCGAGGGCATGTCCAGCGAGCGCGTAGCGATCTCGCGGGCGTATGGCGCCGAGGTTCTGTTCTGCGGCAGTTTCCACGTCAACGAAGCGCTGAAAAGAGCGCGTGAATTGGGTCAACAACCAGGTTATTTCGCGCCGGGTCAGTTTGAATCCGAATGGAATGTGGAAGAAAACCGTGAGGTCTTCGGACCAGAGATTTTGTCGCAATTGCCAGAAGGCACCTTGCCTGACGCGCTAGTACTTGGCGTGGGTACGGGCGGCACACTCATTGGTACCGGCCAAGCGTTTCGCAAGGTCAACCCGAAGGTGCGCTTGTTTGCGATGGAACCGTCCGAGTCGTGCACGATTTTGTGTGGCGAGATTGCCATGCATAACATCGAAGGTATTTCCGACGGCTTTATCCCCGGCATTTTCCAGCGTCACTCCTCGCTGATCAATGAAGTGCTGAGCGTGTCGAGCGCTGACGCGGTTAGCGAGATGAAGCGTCTAGCGCGCGAATACGGTTTGTTCTGCGGACCCAGCTCGGGTGCGCATTTGATCGCTGCCAAGCGTGTTCGTGAGAATTTCCCTGAGCTGAAAACCGTCGTCACGGCGTTCTGCGACGAAGGCGAAAAATACTTGCACGAATACTTTATGCAATCGCCGAACATTCACACCGAAGCGACCTCGACGACCGGTCCGGAAGTCAGCGCGGCGCATTTCCGCTAGGTAGCACGGCTCGGTGCTTCAGTGCCGCAGTAGGGCGCCTACTTTGAAGATGAGGCATCGCGAAGACGCGGTGCCTCATTTTTTTTGGTAACGCGTTCTACGGCGTGCTACGAGTAACACTTAGGGACATCAGCAGAACATCGCTGGCGTGACGCGACGGGGTGCAGGCTTTCCGTCGCAGGTGCTGCGGAAAGCCCTGGCCGATACGCCTTGATCGGCCAGCAAGTACCGCGTCGGGAATTTGTTTTAAGCGGCCAATGGCGCGCAGTGCCAGTTCAGCCAGACCAAGCTGTCACCGTCCAGTAACGGGCTGACGGCCGCACGAACCGTGGCGTGGTAGTCGTCGAGCCAAGCGCGTTCATCCGGGCTAAGCAGGCTAATTTCTAGAATGCGGCGGTCGAACGGGCACATGGTGATGGTTTCAAAGGCGTAGAAATCACCGAACTCGGTTTCTTCAGCGGCGACCACGACGGCGAGGTTTTCATGGCGAATACCGTGCCGGCCCGGTTTGTACAGCCCCGGCTCGATGGAACTGATCATGCCCGGTTCAAGTGCTACCAGTGCGCCGCCGACCACGGGCGGGCGGATGCTGTGCGGGCCTTCATGCACGTTGAGGAAGTAGCCCACGCCGTGGCCGGTGCCGTGGCCATAATCCATGCCACAAGCCCACAATGGCGCGCGTGCTAACGCATCGAGTTGGGGGCCACTGGCGCCTTTCGGGAAGCGTGCGCGGGAAAGCGCGATCATGCCTTTAAGTACCAAGGTGGCGTCGCGACGCTGTTCGGCGGTGGTTTCCCCCAACGCCAGAACGCGCGTGATGTCGGTGGTGCCGCCGAGGTATTGGCCGCCGGAGTCAATCAGCAATAGGCCTTTCGCATGTAATGCACTGTGTGCTTCCGCGGTAGCGCAGTAGTGCGGCAGCGCGCCGTTGGCTTGATAGCCGGCAATGGTGGCAAAACTTTCGCCAACCCAGCCGGGCTGCGCCGAGCGCTGTTGGTGCAGCATGCTGTCAACGTCCAGCTCGGTCAGCGCTTCGCCTGCAGCTAGTCGCTGCTCCAACGTGCAAAACGCTCGCGCCAACGCAGCACCGTCGCAGCGCATAACGTCGCGAATATGGTCAAGCTCCGCCGTACTTTTAACCGCCTTGAACGCCGTGCTTGGATTGCTTGCTTGCACGCAGTTGACGTCTTTTGGGATAGCCGTGGCGATGGCGCTGACCACCTTATTGCCGTCGAACAGTAAAACTTCCGGCGCGCGCAAGTCACCCAGTGCCGAGGTGACGGCGGCATATTCGGCAACTTCGATACCGTCGGCGGCAAGGGCTGCTACTAACGTGTCACTGAGCTTGGCGCGATTCACGAACAACGTGGCATGCGCGTTGGCTTCGACCAGTAGATGGGCGAGAAATACCGGGTTACATTCGACGTCGCTACCACGCAAGTTGGTTAGCCAGGCGATGTCGTCCAGGCTGGAAATAAGGTGGTGAGTGGCACCGTGTTTGCGCATAGCGTTGCGCAGGCGCGTGAATTTTTCGGCGCGGGTGGTGTGAACGTAAGCGGCGTCGTGCGCCACCACCGGCTGTTGTGGCAACGCCGGGCGGTCAGACCAAATACTGCCCGGCAAGTCCAGATCGACTCGCAACGTAGCGCCACAGCTGGCAAGCAAACGCTCGATACGCTGCTGGGTCGCGAACGCTACGCTGTCACCGGCCACGGCGAGCACGTCGCCGCTGCGCAGATTCTCGCGGAGCCACTCCAGATGCTCGGGCGCATGCGCGACCTGCTGCTTCATCAGGCCAATGCCCGTGCCAGCGAGTTGTTGTTCGGCCTGAGAGAAGTAGCGCGAGTCGGTCCACAGTCCCGCATGATCGGCGGTGACGATCAGTACACCTGCCGAGCCGTTAAACCCGGACAACCACGTGCGTGCACGCCAATGCGTGGGCAGATATTCCGACAGATGCGGGTCTGCGCTGGGGACGAGGACGGCGTTAATGTGGTGTTGCAGCATGGCGGCGCGCAGTGCGGCGATGCGGGTGGCAATAGTGTTGTTCATCTGGGAAATGCTAGCAGAGCGCCGCCAGGGCGATGAAAAGCGTGCGTCTGTATGTACGTCGTCACCTGCGATATTAGCCAATGCCGTGGCGGCTTTTGCGCCTAAAAAGCGAGAAAAAGTGGACGCTTAGTGAATCCCTCCTCGCAGTGGAGCGCTTCTGTCGCTAAAATGCGTAATTTCCAGCACGGCTGTAATGTCATGACCCCCCTGATTTTCGTCACTGGCGGCGTAGTGTCCTCGCTTGGCAAGGGCATCGCGTCGGCGTCGCTCGCGTCCATTTTGGAGGCGCGCGGGCTTTCCGTCACGATGATGAAGCTCGACCCGTACATCAATGTGGATCCGGGTACGATGAGCCCGTTCCAGCATGGTGAGGTGTATGTCACTGATGATGGCGCCGAGACGGACCTTGACCTCGGCCATTACGAGCGCTTTGTTCATACGCGCTTGACCGGCAAAAATTCTGTCACGACGGGCAAAATTTACGAGGCGGTGATCCGCAAAGAGCGTCGTGGCGACTATCTTGGCGCCACCGTGCAGGTGATTCCGCATATCACCGACGAGATCAAGCATCGCATCCTCGAAGCTACTCGCGGCTTTGACGTGGGCTTGGTGGAGATTGGCGGCACCGTTGGCGATATCGAGTCGCAGCCATTCCTTGAAGCCATTCGCCAGCTGCGCATTGAGCATGGTCCCGGAAAAGTCCTGTTCATGCATTTGACCTTGGTGCCTTATATCAAGGCTGCCGGTGAGATAAAGACCAAGCCGACGCAGCATTCGGTGAAGGAATTGCGCTCCATCGGTATTCAGCCAGACATTCTGCTGTGCCGCTGCGAAGAGCCGCTGCCTGAACTGGAGCGCCGTAAAATTGCGCTATTCACCAACGTGCCAGAGCCGGCGGTCATCAGCGCGGCTGACGTCGACATCATCTACAAGCAGCCGTTGTGGTTGCACGAGCAAGGCCTGGACGACATTGTCGTCAAACAGCTTGGTCTGGATGCCAAGCCGGCGGACTTGTCCAGTTGGGTACGCACCGTCGCGGCGATGGAACACCCTAAAGACGAAGTGACGATTGCCATCGTTGGCAAGTACGTTGAGCACAAAGATGCGTACAAGTCGCTCGGCGAAGCACTGCGTCATGGCGGTATTCAAGAAGAAACGCGAATCAATTTGAAGTGGGTGGATTCCGAGCAGATTGAAGCCGAAAGCGCGGCCAAGGTACTGGCTGACGTCGACGCGATTCTGGTCCCTGGCGGCTTTGGTCAGCGCGGTTTTGAAGGCAAGGTACTGGCTGCCAAATACGCGCGGGAAAACCGCGTGCCGTACTTCGGTATTTGTTATGGCATGCACGCTGCCGTGGTGGATTTTGCGCGCAATGTCGCCGGCCTGACGCAGGCTAATTCAACTGAAAACGACCGCAACACGCCAGATCCTGTGATTGGTTTAATCACGGAATGGACCACGGCCGCGGGCGATGTTGAACAGCGCAGCGAGACGTCAAATTTGGGTGGCACGATGCGGCTTGGTTCGCAAGAGTGCCGCTTGAAGTCGGGTACGCTGGCGCGCGCGGTGTATGGGCAAGATGTGGTGCGTGAGCGTCATCGCCATCGTTATGAGTTCAACAACTTGTACCGTCAGCCATTCGAAGATTTGGGGTTGGTTATTTCCGGTAAGTCGATGGATGATTTGCTGGTGGAAATGATCGAATTGCCGCAGCAACAGCATCCGTGGTTCTTGGCCTGCCAGGCGCATCCTGAGTTCACCTCAACACCGCGTGATGGGCATCCGCTATTTACCGGTTTTGTGCACGCCGCCCGTGAATACAAAGCCATGCGTGAAGCTCCGCGTCTGGCGGGCACGGAGACTGTCGCATGAAGCTTTGTGGTTTCGAAGTTGGCTTGAACCAGCCACTATTTCTGATTGCCGGTCCGTGTGTGGTTGAGTCCGAGCAATTGCAGCTGGACACCGCCGGTACGCTGAAGGAAATCACCGACCGGCTTGGCATGCATTTCATCTTCAAGTCCAGCTTTGACAAGGCGAATCGTTCCTCCGGTGAGAGCTTTCGTGGGCCGGGGCTGGAAGAGGGACTACGCATTCTGAGCGAAGTGAAACGGCAGATCGGCGTTCCCTTGCTGACTGACGTTCACGAATACACGCCGATGGATGAAGTAGCGTCCGTTGTTGATGTACTGCAAACGCCTGCCTTTTTGTGCCGACAGACGGATTTTATCCAGAAAGTGGCGCGCGCTGGCAAGCCGGTCAATATCAAGAAAGGCCAGTTTTTGGCACCGTGGGACATGAAGCATGTGGTCGCCAAGGCGCGTGCGGCTGGCAACGATGAGATCATGGTGTGCGAGCGCGGAGCTAGTTTTGGCTATAACAATCTGGTTTCGGACATGCGCAGTTTGAGTGTGATGCGTGAGACGGATTGTCCGGTGGTGTTTGACGCAACGCATTCAGTGCAATTGCCGGGCGGGCAGGGTTCTAGTTCAGGTGGCCAGCGTGAGTTTGTACCGGTATTGGCGCGCGCTGCTGTCGCCGTTGGTGTCGCCGGTTTGTTTGCCGAAACGCATCCGAACCCCGACAAGGCGCTCAGCGATGGTCCCAATTCTTGGCCGCTGGACAAGATGAAAGCCTTGCTGGAAACCTTGCTGGAATTGGATGAAGTGACCAAGCGACACCGCTTTCTCGAGCAAGATGTGTAATCACCATTGATTTTGTAGGAGTCTGCTCGCAGGCGATGCTTTTGGCGGTCGTTCAAAGTGCAAGCATCATCCGCGAGCGGGTTCCTGCAACAAGCAAATATTCAACCTTTGACTGACGGACCACCATGACCACTGCCATCACCCGCATCCATGCGCGCGAAATTCTCGATTCACGCGGTAACCCCACGCTGGAAGCCGAAGTAACCCTGGCTGACGGCACTATGGGACGTGCGGCGGTGCCTAGCGGTGCGTCGACAGGTTCGCGTGAGGCCGTGGAATTGCGTGATGGGGATAAGGCGCGTTACGCCGGCAAGGGCGTGCGCAACGCAGTAGGCAACGTCAACACGGCGATCGCCACCGCGCTGCAGGGTTTTGACGCCGCTGATCAAAAGGGGCTGGACGCGAAATTAATCGCGCTGGACGGCACCACCAACAAAAGCAAACTGGGTGCGAACGCGTTACTTGGCGCATCGTTAGCTGCCGCGCATGCGGTGGCTGCTTCGCGACATGAGCCGCTGTGGGCTTATCTGTCTAACAACAAACCTGGCGCGTTGCCGGTACCGATGATGAACATCATCAACGGCGGCGCGCATGCCGACAACAACGTCGACGTGCAGGAATTCCTGATTCTTCCAGTTGGTGCGCCCACCTTCGCCGAAGCGCTACGTGCCGGTGCAGAAGTTTTTCATGCCCTGAAAAGCGTGCTGAAGGGACGCGGCCTGGCGACGTCGGTGGGTGATGAGGGTGGCTTTGCGCCGAACTTGCGTTCAAACGTCGAAGCGCTGGACACCATTCTGGAAGCGATCAGTCATACCGGTTACAAAGTAGGCCAAGATATCTGGCTGGCTTTGGACGCAGCCAGCTCTGAATTCTATAAAGACGGCAAGTACGATCTCGCTGGCGAAGGCAAGCAGTACACCTCGGCGCAGTTCACCGACGTGCTGGAAAGCTGGGTCAAGCAATATCCCATTATCAGCATCGAAGATGGCATGGCGGAAGGGGATTGGGACGGCTGGAAGTTGCTCACTGATCGTATCGGTGAGCGCATCCAGGTTGTCGGTGACGATTTGTTTGTTACCAACCCGGCGATCTTCCGCGAAGGTATCCAGAAGCACATCGCCAATTCGATTCTGATTAAGGTCAACCAGATTGGTACATTGTCGGAAACGCTGGAGGCAATTGCGATGGCTGACGCGGCTAAGTATTCGGCTGTAATTTCACATCGTTCGGGTGAGACCGAAGACACCACCATCGCTGATATTGCCGTCGCGACCACCGCGACGCAGATCAAGACGGGCTCGCTTTCGCGCAGCGATCGCGTGGCCAAGTACAACCAGCTATTGCGCATCGAGGAGCAGCTAGGCAGTGCGGCCCATTACGCCGGTCCCGCTGCATTCCCGAACCTTGCGCGTTTACCCGGCTGATTGGGCTGACGACCGGCCATGCTGCGCTGGATAGCCTTGCTGCTGTTACTGGCCTTGATTGGACTGCAGATGAAACTGTGGTCCGGCAATGGCAGCATGCGCGAGGTCGATAGTTTGCGAGTATCGGTAAAGACGCAAGTTGATGAGAACACCAAATTACGCCAGCGTAACGAGGCGTTGGCGGCTGACGTGTTGGATTTGAAACACGGTGATCAAGCCGTCGAAGCGCGTGCCCGCACCGAGTTGGGCTTGATTAAACCTGGTGAGGTTTTCTACCAAGTGGTGGAAGCGCCGGCCGCCACTAGCAGCACTACGCCGGCGGCCGCCGCATCCACCGACACGCCATGAAGGCGCCGCATTGTTGGTGTGTCGTGCCGGCAGCCGGGCGCGGCAGCCGCGTTGGCGCGAGTTCGCCGAAACAGTACTTGCCGCTGGCGGGGCGGCCGTTGATCGAACATACGTTAGAGCGACTCGCCGCATATTCAGGCATCACTGGCTTGCTCGTGGTGCTAAGCGCGGCCGATACCTATTGGAGCGGCATTCGCCTGCCCAGTGACAAACCGGTGCTTACCGCTATTGGTGGAGCGGAGCGTTGCGACTCGGTCTTGGCTGGCCTCACCGCCTTGCCTGACAGCGTTGGCAACAGTGATTTTGTGTTGGTGCATGATGCGGCGCGCCCATGCGTGCGCCTGACCGATATTGATCGTTTGCTGGAGCAGGGTGTAAGCGGCGACGGCGCACTCTTAGGCGCACCGCTGCGTGACACGTTGAAGCGTGCTGACAGTGCTGGTCGCAGCGAGCGGACCGAATCGCGTGAACGGCGCTGGCGCGCCTTCACGCCGCAAATGTTTCGTCGTGGTCAACTGTCATCGGCACTGTTTGATGCCGCAAACAGCGGTGTCCGGGTGAGTGATGAAGCTATGGCGATGGAGTTGGCCGGCTTTTTGCCACTGTTGGTCGAGGGCGCTGAGGACAATATCAAGGTAACGACGGCCGCTGATTTTGCACTGGCTGAGTTCATGCTTTCGAGGACCGCCGAATGATGCGCATAGGACAAGGTTTCGACGTTCACGCGTTTTCCGCTGGCGATCACCTCATGCTCGGCGGTGTGCGCGTGCCGCACGCTTACGGCGTAGCGGCGCACTCGGACGGCGATGTGGTAATTCACGCGCTGTGCGACGCGATTTTTGGCGCGCTGGCGCTCGGTGATATCGGTCAACATTTTTCGCCCAGCGACGCACGTTGGCGTGATGCCGATAGCCGCGTCTTTTTACGCCATGCCGCTGCGTTGATGCGTGAGCACGGCTATACGCTGGGCAATGCCGACATCACCGTGATATGCGAGGCGCCCAAAGTGCGTGCACATGCGGCACCGATGTGTGCGTGCCTGGCGGAGGACCTCGGCTGCACGGTCGATCGCTTCAATGTCAAAGCAACGACGACGGAGAAGCTGGGCTTTCTCGGCCGCGGCGAAGGCATTGCCGCACAGGCGTGTGTGTTGTTGGAGCACGTATGACCGAAGTGGACGCTCGCAGCGCGGTTAACCGGCTGCACGATCAGCTAGAAGCGATTGAGGCCTTGCTGCACCAGCAAAGTAAGGGCCCGTCGCGGGAAGCGGCGTTGCGCGAACAACTGGCGGCGTTGCATCCGGCGGATATTGCGCTGGTACTTGAGTCGCTGCCGTTGCAGGAGCGCCTGGCGCTATGGCAGTTAGTACGCTCCGATAGTGACGGTGAGATTCTTCTAGAAGTATCTGACGCGGTGCGTGAGTCGCTGATCGCGGATATGGATCGGCATGAGATTCTCGCCGCCGTCGAGCCGCTAGACGCCGACGAGCTGGCCGACCTGGTCGAAGACTTGCCAACGGCGATGTTGCCAGAGTTGATGGCAAGCTTGGGTGTGCAACAGCGTGAGCAGTTGCAGTCGGCACTGTCCTATCAGGATGACCAACTCGGCGCGTTGATGGATTTCGAGATGGTGACCATCCGCGAGGATGTGAGTCTTGAGGTCGTACTACGCTATTTACGCCGCTTCGATGAGCTGCCGGCACAGACCGATAAGTTATTTGTGATTAATCACGACAACGTGCTCACCGGTGTGTTGCCACTGCATTGGTTGTTGGTAAATTCGCCGGAAAAAATGGTCAGTGACGTGATGGCGCCAGACGTCAACACCTTCCACCCCACCGACGACGCGTACGAAGTGGCGCAGGCGTTTGAGCGCTACGACTTGGTAACGGCGCCGGTCGTGGATAGCGATGATCATCTGGTCGGACGCATCACGATTGATGCGATGGTCGACGTCATTCGCGAAGAAAGCGAAAGTGAAGTGCTCAGCCGCGGTGGCTTGCGGGAAGAAGAAGACATCTTTGCGTCGGTGTGGAAATCGTTGCATAACCGCTGGGCGTGGCTGGCGGTGAACTTGGTGACCGCCTTCATTGCATCGCGCGTTATCGGCTTGTTTGAAGGGTCCATCCGTGAGCTGGTGGCGCTGGCGGCGTTGATGCCGATTGTTGCCGGAATTGGTGGCAACTCTGGTAATCAAACCATCACCATGATCGTGCGCGCGATGGCGCTGAATGAGATCAGCCCCTCCAACGCGCGGCGGCTGTGGCGTAAGGAATTGGTCGTGGCCTTGTTCAATGGCATGGTCTGGGGCGGCGTCATTGGTGTGGTCGTTTGGTTGCTGTATGACAACTGGGCATTGGGCGCGGTCATCATGGCGGCGATGGCATTGAATTTATTGCTGGCGGCTTTTTGTGGCGTCGGCATTCCGGTGTTGTTGTCCAAGTTAGGACGCGATCCGGCGCTTGGCTCCAGCGTGTTGATTACCGCCATGACCGATAGCGGCGGCTTCTTTATTTTCTTGGGTCTGGCAACGCTTTTTCTGGTGTAAGCCAACGCGACGTCAGACAGTTGTTTTAGTCAACCTGTTCTAGATAGAAAGCCGGCACCGCCGGCGGAGCGTTATGTCCGATAGCGAAATGTCTCAAGCCGTTTTACCGACGTCCAGCGCAACGCCAACGCAACTTCCGTGGGCGTATGGCGCACCGCCTCTGCAAGCGCGGTTACGTACGACGCCGGAAGACTTCCGCGTGGAAGAAATTCTCGGCTATGACGCCGACGGTCTGGGCGAGCATGCGTTGCTATGGGTGGAAAAGCGCGACGCCAATACCGATTGGGTGGCACGCGAGCTCGCTAAATTCGCCGGCGTTCCGCAGGTGGCTGTGGGTTATGCCGGCACCAAGGATCGGCATGCGGTTACGCGGCAGACTTTTTCGGTGCAACTGGCGGGTAAGCCTGACCCAGATTGGTCTACCTTTCCCGCGGCCGAAGTGAAAGTGCTGGCCGCGACGCGACATTCGCGCAAGCTGAAGCGCGGCGCGCTGCGTGGCAATCGCTTCATTCTGGTGTTGCGTGACGTGCATGGCGATCATGCCGCGGCCGAACGCGTGTTGCAGCAGATCGCGCAACGCGGCGTACCCAATTATTACGGTGAACAACGCTTTGGCCGTGAAGGTGGCAACGTGGCGCAAGCACGGGCGATGTTTGCCGGGCGCCGGGTGGAGCGCAACCAGCGGTCGTTCCTGCTTTCAGCAGCACGCTCGCAAATTTTCAATAACGTACTGGCTGCGCGCGTGGAACGTCACGCTTGGGACAGCCCGCTGGACGGAGAGATCTGGGCGCTGGCCGGTTCACGTTCGTGGTTTGGCCCAGAGCCATTTACCGACACGCTTGCTGAGCGTTTGGCGCGTGCCGATATTCACCCGTCTGGCCCGTTGTGGGGTCAAGGCGAGCCGCCGAGTCAGGGCGAAGCCGGCGCTTTGGAACGCGAGATGGGCGCAGCCTCCGACGACTTGGTACAAGGCCTCGTCGCGGCACGAATGGATCAGGAACGACGACCACTACGACTGATGCCGCGCGATCTCAAGTGGCGCTGGTTGGGTGAAGATGCGCTAGAACTGACCTTCGAGTTACCCGCAGGCAGTTATGCCACCGTCGTCGTGCGCGAATTAGCCGCCTGATGGCATGCGCTCGCCGCGCTGCAATCTGCGTCAATGAGCAAACCAACGGCAACCATCCGGCGTAGGAGCGGCTTTAGCCGCGATGCTCTTGCTCTGTTGCTGCTGCTCTGCATGTTCTGTTGCTGTGTTGCTGATGCTGCTTCGATGCTGATGCTGAGGTCCGAAGAGCATCGGGGCTAAAGCTCCTCCTACAACGGTGCGGTGTAGTCACTTCTTTCGAGTACGAGGATCTTGTGAGTGACGCGTTTGTCTAGCATATAGAAAGCGGCATTGTCGCTGCCTCGTACAGATCATCATCGTCACGTTTTCAACAAGACAACGACGGCGCCCGTACCGCCCCGCGCCAGCGCAGCTGAGCTAAACGCGATCACATCGTCGTGCTGACGCAACATGCGATTGGCGAGGCCCTTCAATACAGGCCGTGTGGTGGTCGAACGCAGACCTTTGCCGTGGACAATGCGCACGCAACACCAGTCCATTTGTTTCGCTTCCGCCAAGAAATTATTGATCGCGCTTTGTGCCATGCGCACCGTCATTCCATGCAAATCAAGTTCGTCTTGCGCGGTACAACGACCACGTTTGAGTTGGCGCAGTAACTTGGGTGAATAACCTTCGCGCAAGTAGCTCAGTTGATCGGCGGCGCCAGGTTCGACCGTGCCGATGGCGATGGGCATGCACTGAGCGGCTGCCATGGATTCGTCCCCATGACGGCGCCGTGGACGTGGCGCTGCTTTTTTGCTGGCTGCCGGTGGTGGGACGGAAACCAGACGCCGCACGTCGCCGACAGCTTCGCGAAACAGGCGGCTATCGTCGGCAAGGAGTAACTGGGTAGGCACACGTTTCATCGTTGCATGCTATCGAATTGCCAGCGTGTGTGGTGTTTTGTAGGGCAATCCTGCCAATACGCGTCCGCGCTCGGGTAGACTTCCACGGATGGATGGTGCGTCTTCCACCTGCTTTCAACGGAACATCATGCGAGTTTTGGTAAGTAACGACGACGGCGTGGATGCCCCGGGTATCCGCGTTCTGGCAGAGCGGCTGGGCGAAGTCGGCGACGTGGTTGTGGTCGCGCCTGATCGAGACCGGTCGGGCGCCAGCAACTCGCTAACGCTGGACACGCCCTTGCGGGTTTCTCCGATGGGCAACAATTTTTTCCGAGTGGCGGGTACGCCGACGGATTGCGTTCACTTGGCACTGTCTGGCTTGCTGGATGATGAGCCAGACATGGTCGTCTCAGGCATCAATAACTCGGCGAACTTGGGTGATGATGTGATTTATTCGGGTACCGTTTCCGCAGCGATGGAAGGGCGCTTTTTGGGGCTGCCTGCGATTGCCGTATCGCTGGTGAGTAACGATCACAAAGGTGTGCATTACGATTCAGCCGCGCAGGCTGTATTGTTGTTGATGCATCGGTTGTTGGTTGACCCGCTGCCGGCCGATACTATTCTGAACGTCAATGTGCCAGATCGGCCGTGGGCGGATGTGCAGGGATTTGAAGTGACCCGTTTGGGACGGCGCCATCGATCCGCTCCCTCCATTTTGCGCACCGATCCGCGCGGCCGCCCTATTTGGTGGATTGGCCCGGCGGGAGAAGTGGATGATGCGGGCCCCGGGACGGACTTCAACGCGGTGCAGCGTGGGTTTGTTTCCGTCACGCCGATCCATGTTGATTTGACCCGTTTTCAAGCATTGGAAAAGGTTAGTAGTTGGATGCAGGTTTTGAGTGATGACATGCTGGCAGCGCGTGCTGGCCCGCCGGGGGTGATTTAAACGATGGCTGTGTATCCGTTACCCGCAGCGCAGTTGAAAGGCGAAGGAATGACTTCGCAGCGTGCGCGTGATCGCCTTGCCGCTAGCTTGAAGGAGAGCGGCATTCGTGACGAGCGCGTGCTCGACGTGATGCGTAACCTGCCGCGCCACCACTTTATTGATCAAGCGCTGCATTCGCATGCGTACGAAAACACGGCGTTGCCGATTGGGCATGGCCAGACCATTTCGCAGCCATGGGTGGTTGCGCGCATGACGGAAGCGTTGTTGGAACATGCCGATGGCAGCCACGATCGGAACGTGCCACAAAAGGTGTTAGAAATTGGCACCGGCTCGGGCTATCAAGCGGCCGTGTTAGCCATGTTGATGCCGCACGTGTTTACGGTGGAGCGTATTGAAGAATTACTGCGCCAGGCACGGCGGCGTTTTCGTCAGCTGGGCCTCACTAATCTGCGTACCAAGCATGACGATGGCAAACTGGGCTGGCGTGATGAAGCGCCGTTCGACGCCATTATTCTTACCGCGGCTGGCGACACAATTCCCACCCAGATTCTCGATCAGCTAAGCCCCGACGGCGTGTTGGTCGCGCCGGTCGGGTCGCCAAGTAGCCAAACGTTGATCCGTATGCGCGGCGACGGGCATGGTGATTTTGTGCAAGAGGAATTAGGCCCGGTCAGCTTCGTGCCGCTGTTGGGTGGAATTGGTTAATGAAGTTATTTGAAAAGGTATATGCCCGCGCATTGTTGTGGGCACGTTCGCCGCGTGCAATTCATTACCTGTCCGGGCTTAGTTTTGTCGAGGCGTTTATCTTCCCGGTGCCGCCGGAAGTCATGCTGGTGCCGATGGCGTTGGCCAAGCCGCACAAGGCATTTTACTTCGCCAATATCAGCCTGTTTTTTTCATTACTGGGCGCGCTGGTTGGCTACGCGCTAGGGCATTGGGCGTTTCAGGCGCTGCGTCCGGCACTCGACTTCATCCATTTACTGGACCCCATTGAATATTGGGTGGGCGTGCTGAGCACGCAGATGGTGGAGCATCGCTGGGGCATGTTTGGCGTGCTGATTCTGGCGGCGTTACAACCCGTTATTCCGATGAAGCTTGTCACCTGGGCCTGCGGCATTATCGGTGTCCCAATTTTGCCGTTTTTGCTGTGCCTCACCATTGGTCGCGGCAAGCGGGTTTGGTTGCTGGCGTTGCTGATCCGCTTGTTTGGTGAACGCGCCGAACACTTGCTGCACAAATATGCGCGGCCTATCGGCTGGAGCGTGTTGGCTTTGATCGTCGTGTTCGTCATTTGGTGGCAATGGTTGCGGTGAACATTTTAAAAGGTAAGGGACAACGCTGCATGAAAAATCCATCCGGCCTCGGTATGCTGCGTAGCATGGATCGATGCTTGCGCTATTCGGTGACGTTTACTGCCTGCTTGCTGCTGGCGGCGTGCGGCACGATGCGCAGCTCAGTTTTAGTCGAGCCTGCGGCTGGTGTTGCGTATGGTGGCGGTGGGGCGGCAACTGCCCGCACGCCCGTCCCCGGTGGGGCGTATGTGGTGGCGAAGGGCGATACGTTGTATTCCATTGCTTTTCGTAATGGCGTGGATTTCCGCGATTTGGCGCAGTGGAATAGCGTAGCTGCGCCGTACACGATTTGGCCCGGACAAACCTTGAAGCTGGCGCCGCCGGTGGCAACTCATGCGGCGGCGACGACTTCTTCAGTAGCCGCGACAGCAGCTTCAACGCATGCGCCGGTGACTGCGCCGAAAGTAGCGGCCACTGCAGCTGCGCCAGTTTTTGAGCCGGTGACAACACCGAGCACGGCTACCGCATCGGCCCCTGCTGTTGCGTCGGTAGCACATGTCGCGACTCCGGCCGTGGCAATGACCTCGGCGGCAGCCACCGTCGTGCCTGTGGCAGGAACGCCTACGCCGGCACCGACGGTGGCGCCAACGCCTGCGCCAGTGCCTGTTGCGTCGGGTGCTTCGCGGGCGGTGAGTGGTCTGAGTTGGCGTTGGCCGGCTGACGGCGCTTTGATCAAGCGTTTCCACAAAGGTGATGCCATTCCCGGTATCGAAATTGGCGGGAAGGCCGGCGACCCCGTACGCGCCGCCGCCGACGGCGTGGTGGTCTATAGCGGTAACGGGCTAGTGGGCTACGGTGAGCTGGTGATCATCAAACACAGCGACAGCTTCCTGTCTGCCTATGGTCACAACCGGAAGCGGTTGGTTAAGGAAGGACAGCGGGTGAGCGCTGGTCAGAAGGTGGCTGAAATGGGCTCCACTGGGACGACGCGCAACGAGCTGCAGTTCCAGATCCGCAAGGATGGTAACCCGGTCGATCCGATGGATTACCTACCGGCGCGATAGATTCTTCTCGCAGGTGTGCGCCGTCGCGGGTTGTTTTAACGCCGCTTACGGCGACGGCAAAATAAACCCACCAACAACGTGCCGGTTTTCACTGGCTAAGAGATTGTAGGTGCGGGCGGCGGCGGCGTTATTCATCACCTCAACGCCGATGCCTTTGCGCAAAAAGCCGGCCAAGAAAGCGGCGGGGGGAAAGGCTTGCTGTGTACCGGTCCCCAGAATGACGACTTCTGGTTTCAGCGCCAGCAGCGCATCGACGTGCTGCGCATCGAGTACGCCAGCACTGCCGATTGGCCAATTTTCAATGGCCTGATCCGGCGCCAACAAGAAGCTGCTAGTGAGTTCGCGATCATTCAGTGTGATGGTGTGCTCGCCTACGCGGCGCACGTACAAATAGCCATCGGGGCGGTCAAGTGATAAATCCATCAGCGCATACCTAGCGTGGCAGAGCTATTTTCGGTTCATCGTCGTTGCGACGGAACAGTACGACAACGTGCCCGATTTGGTGAATGGTTTGTGCCGCTGTACCGGCAACCAATACGTCAATTTGTGTCTTTCGCTGCTCGCTGTCGCCGCCAGACAGCTTCACTTTAACCAGCTCGTGCTGGCTTAGTGCTTGATTAAGCTCTTTGACTACCGCTTCGGTAGCACCTTTTGCACCAAGTAAAATAACGGCACTGAGGTCGTGCGCAAGGCTGCGCAGATAGCGGGTCTGCGAGGAAGTAAGGGCCATGTGGTGCGTGCTCGATTCGCGGTAAGTGAACGGCTAAGGGTATCATGGGCGGTGCAGGTGCGATGACGAGGCGTGTGTAACCCAAGCGACTCAGATTACTTGTTCGCCAATGTCAGGCGCCTTGGCGTCAACGGTGAAATAGCACTTCAATCGCATTTTGGTCACTCAAGCTGATGGATGCCTTGGTCTGTTGTGACCGAGGCACTATGGGCACTTCCGGTCGAGGTCACTCGGCCGACCTTCCATTTACAATGGCTTCGTACCATGGCTCGCAGTAAAAGCAGCGCCGGTTGGCTGCGTGAACACTTCAAAGATGAGTACGTGAAAAAGGCGCAGTCTGAAGGGCTGCGTTCGCGGGCGGTCTATAAGCTGGAAGAGCTGATTGACCGTGATCGTCTGTTGAAACCCGGTATCTCGGTGGTCGATTTGGGCGCCGCACCGGGTAGCTGGTCGCAGTTGGTGCGCAACCGCTTGGGGGACACCGGTAAAGTGCTGGCGCTGGACATTTTGCCGATGGAAAGCATCGCTGGCGTGGAGTTCATGCAAGGGGACTTTCGCGAGGAGGCCGTTTTGCACGAGTTAGAGTCCCGTCTGGAAGGACAGAAGGTAGATCTTGTACTGTCTGATCTAGCCCCCAATATGTGTGGTGTAGCGCTAGCCGATCAGATCCGTTCGATGGCTCTGGCCGATTTGGCGCTTGATTTCAGTCGGCAGTGGCTCAAGCCGGGCGGCTCATTCCTGATCAAATTGTTTCAGGGAGTTGATTTCGATAATTACGTACGCGGGTTGCGCGCAGACTTCACGCGCGTGACCATGCGTAAACCTAAGGCTTCGCGTGCGAGATCACGCGAGGTATACGCGTTGGCAGTAGGGTATAGGCCTGCTGTCGTGCCACCGGGCGAGAACCGTGCATGAATGAAACAACGAAAAATGTGATGCTCTGGGTAGTCATAGCGGTGGTGTTATTCGCTGTGTTCCAGAGCTTTGGCCCGCGTACGGCAGCGTCTTCGGACGTGCCATACAGCACGTTTGTGCAAAACGTGGACAACGGCAGTATTGCCAATGCCAGTATCAGCGCTGATCAACCGGCCACCATTAGCGGCAAGCTAAAGGACGGAAGTGCGTTCCGTACGGTCGCGCCGATGCTTGGCTTCTCCACCAACGCGGTGGTCAAGCAGATGCAGGACAAAGGCGTTGAAGTGCGTCAAGAGCCTGCTCCTGGTTTTTCGTTGATTGGTTTGCTGATCAATTGGCTGCCGGTGCTGCTGATTGTTGGTGTGTTTATCTGGTTTATGCGCCAGGCGCAGTCCGGTGGCGGTGGTCGCGGTGCGATGAGTTTTGGTCGTTCGCGCGCCAAGCTGCAGGGTGAGGACCAAATTAAGGTTAATTTCTCCGATGTGGCGGGCTGCGACGAGGCGAAGGAAGAGGTTGGCGAACTCGTCGAGTTTTTGCGCGATCCCGGCCGTTTTCAAAAGCTTGGCGGCAAAATCCCGCGTGGGGTACTGATGGTCGGTCCGCCTGGTACTGGTAAAACATTGTTGGCACGAGCGATTGCAGGCGAGGCCAAGGTACCGTTCTTCGCGATTTCGGGTTCGGATTTCGTCGAAATGTTTGTCGGCGTCGGCGCCAGCCGTGTGCGCGATATGTTCGAACAGGCGAAGAAACAAGCACCGTGCATCATCTTCATCGACGAAATTGACGCTGTCGGCCGGCACCGTGGCGCGGGCCTCGGTGGCGGTCATGACGAGCGTGAGCAAACGCTCAACCAATTGTTGGTTGAGATGGATGGTTTCGAAGGTACCGATGGCGTTATCGTCATCGCAGCGACCAACCGTGCGGACGTGTTGGACCCCGCTCTACTACGCCCAGGTCGTTTCGACCGCATGGTGACGGTTGGCTTGCCCGACGTACGCGGTCGCGAGAAGATTTTGAAGGTACATATGCGTAAGGTGCCGCTCGCCAGCGACGTCGATGCGATGGTGATTGCGCGAGGTACCCCAGGATTCTCTGGGGCGGACTTAGCAAACTTGGTCAACGAAGCGGCGTTGTTTGCGGCACGAGATAATGCACGCGAAGTGAGCATGCGTTATCTCGATAAGGCACGCGACAAGATTCTAATGGGCGGCGAACGTCGTTCCATGGCGATGAGTGAGGATGAGAAAAAGCTCACTGCGTTCCACGAGTCGGGCCATGCCATTGTGGGTCGTTTGGTCCCCGAGCATGACCCGGTTTATAAGGTAACTATCATCCCGCGGGGGCGCGCACTCGGCGTCACCATGTACTTGCCAGAGGGTGATAAGTACAGCATTAATCGCGTGGCCATTGAATCGCAGTTGTGCTCGTTGTATGGCGGCCGCGTCGCGGAAGAATTGATCTTCGGCGTCGATAAAGTTACCACCGGCGCATCGAATGATATTGAGCGCGCAACCAAGATGGCGCGAAACATGGTCACTAAGTGGGGCTTGTCCGACGAGCTAGGCCCGATTACGTACGGTGAGGACGAGGACGAAGTCTTCTTGGGTCGTTCAGTAACCCAGCACAAGAGCATTTCCAACGAGACGGCAAGCAAGATTGACGAAGTCGTACGCAGCATCCTTGATCGTGCTTACGCGCGCAGCACCGAGTTGCTGACGGCGAACTTGGACAAGTTGCATGCGATGGCCAATGCGTTGTTGCAGTACGAGACGATCGACGCCCATCAAATTGACGACATTATGGCGGGTCGCGTTCCGGGACCGCCGGCCGATTGGGAGAAGGATGCAACTGCCAGAGCTACGCCGCCGCCACCGCCACCACCGAAAAGTGATGCGGGTTCCGCCGCAGGAAAAGTGGGCGACACGGCGACGCAGAATCGGCAAGGGTTGGATAGTTAAGAGCCTAGCGCGGCTCTACGTGTCATTTTCGCCGACGTTACTTGGTGCTGTTGTATCGCTGGGATGACGTTGCGCGATTGCCCGCGAGTAAAAAGTAGGCGAAAAGCCGACAAGATCTGAACGATTTTTACGAAAGGGGTTGACGAGCGAGGGCAGAGTCTGAATAATTCCGCTCCTGCCTTGTTGCTTTGTTGCTTTCACCTCAACGCAGCGAAGTAAAAGTTTTTTTGTAAGGTTTTGTGCGCCCGTAGCTCAGTTGGATAGAGTACCTGGCTACGAACTAGGTGGTCGGGAGTTCGAATCTCTCCGGGCGCACCATTTATACGAT
>JBDTBF010000029.1:0-8182 GCA_039924175.1 Rhodanobacter sp. | reverse complement strand
CAGGCCGACGGCGGGCAGAGCCGCGAGGCCGAACATGGCGCGCCATCCGTGGCTTGCCGAAAACGCATAGTCCACCAGATAGGCGACGACGATGCCGGTCGTGATCGCCAGCATGTTCACCGCGACCAGCGAGCCACGGACCTTCGCCGGCACGATCTCGGCGATGTACATGGGCGAGATGAACGAGGCAATGCCGATACCGATACCGCTCGCCACCCGCGCGAAGATCAGCCAGCCAACCGTCGGTGCGAATGCCGTTCCGATCGCGCTCAAGGTGAAGACGACGCCGGCGAGAATAATCAGCCAGCGACGTCCGAACCGGTCTGTCAGGACGCCTCCGATAGTGGCTCCCATCACAGCACCGACCAAGACGGCGCTTACAACAAACTCTTCCATCGTCGGTGACAGCGCGAAATCGCTTTGCACAAATAGGATCGCGCCTGAAATCACGCCGGTGTCATAGCCAAACAAAAGCCCGCCCAGTGCCGCGATGCCCACGGCGACGTAGACGAAGCGGCTGATTCCGGCGGCGGAACCTCCGGCCGGAACGACGGATTTCACCGCTGTTCCGACGCGCGCTTTTGTTGCTGTAGTCACCACTTCATCACTCCGAGGTGTCCTCATCCACGTGACAACGGCCCATCCAGGGAGAGGTTGTGCGACGTGTCCGTTCGGCAAAGGAGACATTCGTTGCGGATCAGGAACTGACCGAAGTTCCAGCCTTCAGCCAGTGCAGCGCTTCCTCGTACTGGGACTCCGAAAAGTGTTTGATCTGCACCTGCACCAGATGCCCGGCGAGCTTGGGCAATTCCTCCAGAAGCTTGCTGTCGGTGACCAGCGTCAGTCGGGCAACTTTCTGGTAATGGCTCTTGATGAATTTCATATGGGCGCCGAACGCATGCAGATCCGTCCAGCCTGGAAAAGTTTTGGCATGAATCATCAAGCCAGATAGCCTTCCATGTTCTGCGATGTAGGGATCAATCACGCGCGCCAACTCCTCGAAGTCAGTCACCTGCAGCGGCCCGGCGGGTTCCAGAACGAGTATCCCTTCCGGCAAAAGCAGTTGATGTTTAAGCATGTTTCGTCCTCCTATGTTGCTTTCTGTCGCTGCATCTGAGCCACGGGAACCCGTCCTATTTCATCCCTGTTGCCGGGGTGGACGGACGGGGCCACGATCGCCGAAAGTGATCTCATTTACCGTCCCGTCGAGCGCCTGCATTCAGTGACTCTGTGGAAGTGTTGTTGGCGTTGGCCACGCCCCATTCCCAGTTTCTGACTTCCGGCATGTCCTCGCCGTGCTGGTCGATGTAGCGCTTGTGTTCGATCAGCTTGTCGCGCATCTGCTGCTTGAGGTAGGCACCTTTCGAGCCTAGTCCCGGCACGCGATCGATCACGTCGATGACCAAGTGGAAGCGATCGAGATCGTTCTGCACACGCATATCGAACGGCGTGGTGATGGTTCCCTCTTCCTTGTAACCGCGCACATGCAACTCGTGATTCGCGCGCCGGTAGGTGAGCCGGTGGATCAGCCATGGGTAGCCGTGGAAGGCAAAGATGATCTGTTTGTCGCGGGTAAAGAGCGAGTCGTAATCGGCATCGCTCAACCCGTGCGGATGTTCGGAACAGGACTGCAGCTTCATCAGATCCACCACGTTGACCACACGGATCTTCAGCTCGGGCAGATGCTCACGCAGGATCGATACCGCGGCCAGCACTTCCAGCGTTGGCGTGTCGCCACAGCAGGCCATCACCACGTCCGGTTCGCTGTCTTGATCGTTGCTGGCCCACTGCCAGATGCCGATACCTTGCGTGCAGTGCACGACCGCCGCGTCCATCGTCAACCACTGCGGCAACGCGTGCTTGCCGGCCACCACCACATTGACGTAGTTGCGGCTGCGCAGGCAGTGATCCATCACCGACAACAGGCAGTTGGCATCCGGCGGTAGGTACACCCGCACGATGTCGGCCTTCTTGTTGATGACGTGATCGAGAAAGCCGGGATCCTGGTGGGTGAAGCCGTTGTGATCCTGCTGCCAGACATGCGAAGCCAGCAGATAATTCAGTGACGCGATCGGGCGGCGCCACGGCAGCTCTTTGGTCACTTTGAGCCACTTCGCGTGTTGGCTAAACATCGAGTCGATAATGCGAATAAACGCCTCGTAGCTGTTAAAGAGGCCGTGGCGACCGGTAAGCAAATAGCCTTCCAGCCATCCTTCGCATTGGTGCTCGCTGAGCATCGAATCCAGAACACGTCCAGCGGGTGCCAGAAATTCATCGTTGTCTTTCTTGTGTGCATCCCACTGGCGATCAGTGACTTCAAACACGGCGCCAAGGAGGTTGGACAGCGTCTCGTCAGGTCCGAACAGACGGAAGGTGTGCGGATTGAGCCGGACCACATCACGCAGAAACTGGCCCAGCACCATGGTGTCTTGTGCGTCAACCGCACCGGGCGACGCGACTTGCACGGCATGCTCGCAGAAGTCCGGCATACGCAGGGCATGCATCAGCAGGCCGCCGTTGGCGTGCACATTCGAACCCATGCGCCGGTGGCCTTTGGGTGCCAATTCAGCCAACTCGGGCAGCAACCGACCATGTTCGTCGAACAGCTCTTCGGGCCGGTAGCTCTTCATCCAGTTTTCTAGCAGCGCCACATGATCGAGATGTGCGGCATTGACCAGCAATGGCACTTGGTGCGAACGGAATGTGCCTTCAATTTGCAGACCATCGACCACCTTGGGTCCGGTCCAGCCCTTGGGCGAACGCAACACAATCATCGGCCAGCGTGGGCGCGCTGCATCTTTGTCGTCGCGCGCATGAGTCTGCATCGCACGGATGTCTTCGATCGCCCGATCCATCGTGCTGGCCATCAATTCATGCATCGTGTCCGGGTCGTCGCCTTCCACGAAGTACGGCGTCCAGCCACAGCCGCGGAAGAACTGCTCGAGCTCGTCATGCTCGACGCGTGCCAGGATGGTTGGGTTGCTGATCTTGTAGCCATTAAGATGCAGGATCGGCAGCACCACGCCGTCGGTAATCGGATCGAGCAATTTGTTCGATTGCCACGCGGTCGCCAACGGGGCGGTCTCCGCTTCGCCGTCACCCACTACGCAAGCCACGATCAAACCCGGGTTGTCGAAGACGGCACCGAAAGCGTGACTGAGTGAATAGCCCAGTTCGCCGCCTTCGTGAATCGAGCCAGGAGTCGTCGGCGCCACATGGCTGGAGACGCCACCAGGAAACGAGAATTGTTTGAATAGCTTCTTCAGCCCGGCTTCGTCCTGAGTGACATCCGGATAGATGTCTGTCCAGGTACCTTCCAGATAGACATTGCCGACGACAGCCGGACCACCGTGACCGGGGCCAGAAACATAGAACATGTCGAGATCGTACTTTTTGATGACGCGATTCAAATGGACGTAAATAAAATTCTGACCCGGCGTCGTGCCCCAGTGGCTAACCACCAGCGGCTTCACGTGCGCCAGCGTCAGTGGTTCACGTAGCAAGGGATTGTCGTACAGATAAATCTGCCCAACCGACACGTAATTGGCGGCGCGCCAATAGGCGTCCATCTTGCGCAGGAGATCCGGCGTGAGTGTCGGTGTGGTGGTGATCGTCTTGGTGTTCATGATTTTGGGGTTCCGCGGTGAAGATGGAGGATGCGAGCTGTCGACTTCGCGATGACGATTTCTTCGTCGGTATTGATGACGCGAACCTTGACGCGTCCGGTGTCGGCGGATATCAGCGATGCATTCTTGGCATTGCGCTGCGAGTTCAATTCGACGCCGAGGAAATCGAGGCCGTCGCAGATTCGTTGTCTGATGACCGGCGCGCTTTCACCGATACCTCCGGCAAACACCAACGTGTCCAGCCCACCTAACGCTGCTGCAAACGCACCGATCCATTTCCTGATCTGGTAACAGAACAGCGCCACTGCTTCGGCGGCACGAATATCGTCTGTTTCTGCGGCAAGCAGGTCGCGCATGTCCGAGCTGGTCTCTGATACGCCGAGCAGCCCAGACTGGGTGGTGGCCATGGTATTCAACTGCGTCGCGCTCATCTTTTCGGCATGTGCTAGATAGCCGACGAGGCCGGGGTCGATGTCGCCCGAGCGCGTACCCATAGGCAAGCCCGAGCTCGGGGTGAAGCCCATGCTGGTGTCGACAGCTTTGCCGTGATGCACGGCGGCCAGACTGGCGCCACTGCCCAGATGCGCCAGAATGATTCGACCTTGGGCTGCTTCCGCTCCGACCTGCTTGGCCAGCTCACCCAGCAGAAACTCATACGATAAGCCGTGAAAGCCATAGCGCCGCACGCCCTGCTTTTCATAGCGCCGCGGGATCGCCAGCAGCTGGGCCACGCGAGGCAGATCATGGTGAAAGGCCGTATCGAAACAGGCGACTTGCGGCAACTCAGGGAAGCGACGGCGAACTGCCTCAATCAGCTGGATCTCTTCCGGTAGATGTTCCGGATCGAACGAAAAGAGTCGACGCACATCCTTGATCAAGACATCGGTGATCAATTGCGGCGCACTATAGTACGGGCCGCCTTGCACCACGCGATGTCCCACCGCGATCATGACGTCACGGCCAAGACGCTGCTGGATCTCATCCATTAGCAGCTCCACCGCCGCCGTGTGGTCTGGCGCCTTCATTGGCCGTGACTCATGGTCAGCTGGATCCAAGCCTTTTGTTTTCAGCGTCGCTTGCGGTTGCCCGATCCGCTCAATGGAGCCGCCCAAGATACGTTGCGGCACCGCACTGGCCTCGAACAAAGCAAATTTGATGCTCGACGAGCCGCCATTGAGGGTCAGGATGAGTTGCTTGGTGGAAGCCATGGGCTATGCCATTAACTCGGTTTCATGCCGTGTTCGAGGTATCGGATTTAGAGATATCGGATTTGGAAATATCTAATTTAATCTGCACAAATTCTTCGCGAGTGATTTCGCCGCGGGCATAGCGCTCGTTGAGAATGTCGAGCGCGCCCTTCTGCGGCGACAGGCCCAAGCCGTATTTCCGGTGGGCGGCATAGGTATAACGCCAATTACCCATGCTGGAAAAAAGCAGGAAGATGATGCCAAACCACAGAAACCAGCCCCAGCCGAAGTACCAGTTATTCCAAAAATAAGGGTGCATTTCAATCTCCGCTAATACGGCAGTGGATCAATCGCCGCCGCGAAGTTTTTCCTTCATTAGCAGTGGCCGAGATCATGGTTTGCGCTACGTGGCGTTTGGGTGCCGTGATTTTTCGTCCGTGTTGCGGTGTCTGCTCAAGGCGTTGTCGCGCGGTTTATTTTCAGAGGCCAATCTGGCGACGCGCTCACGTCCGACGGCATATGCAGGGTCGTGCGCTGTTTGACTAACGTGGGCGCAACCGAAGAGACCAGCGCCGCTAGTCATTGCTGCGCTAGTGTCCCTTTCAGAAGGGCGGCGTTGACATACATCAGAAGCTCCCGATGACATGTGCCGTGAACAACGCATGCGGCCGGCCCGGCGAATCAGGGAAACAGGCGGCGTCACTGCGCGACGCCAGCGGGCGGCAGCGAACGACGCGGCATCAGCAATTGCAGACTGGCCCGGCGATCGCTGAATTCGATCAGCGGGGTCACCCGCGTGTATGTCACCGCCCACAGCGGCATGCTGGATACCAGCGCGTCCAGAGCCTGCGGCGATTCGACCTCAGCAATAAATCGCAGCGCGATACTGCCAGCCACCGGACCACCAGCGAGAATCCTTCCCTGGGTAACCATTGCTTCGGCTAGATCCAGCGTCGGGAAAACCACTTCATCAACGAAGGTTCGCGCAGCGGCCTCAGTCAACCACTGGCCGGTCTTGGGGTGATCCATTTCAATCAAAAACTTCATCGCTGTGCCTCATGTGGTGTTTCCATGAATGAGCAGACCTGCGCCATTCCGTGCAACAAAACGTGAACAGCAAAGCGGTCCTGCAAAAACCGTCTCACCGTGCACCGCCGCTCAGGCCGGCGCTTCCGCCTTGGCGTAACGGACCAGCTTTTTATTGACGAACGCCTGGATACCCATGTCACCAAGTTCACGCCCGTAGCCGGAGTCCTTGACGCCGCCAAACGGCAGCTCGGCGTCGGACCAGCTGATGTTGTTGATGAACATCATTCCGGTATCCACGCGGCTGGCGACGCGGCGACCGCGCTCAATGTCCTGGGTAAACACCGAACCGCCCAGACCGAAATCAGAATCGTTGGCCAACGCGATCGCCTCTTCCTCGTCCTTGACGCGGAAGAACATCGCCACCGGGCCGAAGAATTCGTCACGGAACGCTGGGTTATCGCGCGCCACATCGATAATGATGGTGGGTTCCATGAACGCGCCCGGACCGCCGACGCGCTTGCCGCCGAGGATGACGCGGGCGCCGTGCGCCACAGCGTCATCCACCTGCTTCAGCAATTGAACCAGCGCGGCTTCGGTCGACAGCGGACCCATGGTGGTCTTCTCATCCAGCGGATCGCCCGCCTTCAGGGCACCAAGTGCGGCGGAGAACTTCTCGAGGAACTTGTCCGCAATCTTGTCCACCACGATGAAGCGCTTCGCCGCGCAGCAGGTCTGCCCGGTGTTGTACATGCGACCCCAAACGGCCCACGGAATGGTGTGCTCGAGATCGGCATCCTCCAGCACGATGAAGGCATCGCTGCCGCCCAGTTCCATGGATGACGGCTTGAGATTCTGCCCTGCCCTTGCCGCAATGCTTCGACCAGCGTCCACGCTACCAGTGAGCGCCACGCCCTTGATGCGAACGTCATCCACTACCGCATCGGACTGCTCATGCGAAATCAGCAAATTGGTATACAGGCCCACCGGCGCACCGGCATCGATAAACAGCTTCTCGAACGCGATCGCGCACTGCGGCACACAACCGGCATGCTTGATCACCAGTACGTTGCCGGCCATCAGATGCGGGCCGGCCACGCGAGCCAACTGGTAGTAGGGAAAATTCCATGGCTCTACGCCGAAGATCACGCCGATCGGGCTGCTCTCCATATGCGCATCGCCCATGCTCGGATTAAGCTTTTCCGGCGCCAGGAAGCGCTCAGCATTCTTGGCGTAGTACGCGAGGATGTCGGCACTGAAGTTGACTTCGCCGCGCGCTTCCTCGATACGCTTGCCCATCTCCAGGGTCATGGTGTGGGCAAACTCATCGGCACGCTCCCTGAGCAGCTCGGCAGCCTTGCCGATGATCTTTGCGCGCTCGGCGTAGCTGGTGTGCTTCCAGGTCTTGTAGCAATTTTCGGCTGCGGCCAGTTTCTCTTCCAGCTGCTTGTCGGTGAGTTGATCGAAGCTCTTCAGCAACTCACCGTTGAACGGATTGACGCTTGAGTAAGTCATGAGTGGGTGCTTCCAATGGATGTAGCGGGAGCCGTGGGGATGCGGCTGGAATGGGTTCGGTAGCGTTACCGCGGAGGGTGTGCGGTCAGGCTCCGATCAATACCTTCAGCGCCTTGCTATCGGCCGCGTTGGCAAACGTCTTGTAAGCCTCAACGATCTCGTCGAGCTTGAAGTGGTGCGTGATTAGCAACTTCGGATCGATCTTCTTGGATCGAAGGGTCTCCAGCAGCATCGGCGTGCTGACGGTGTCGACCAGTCGCGTCGTGATGCTGATATTGCGATCCCACAGCAACTCCAGATGCAAGTCGACTTTGCTGCCGTGCACGCCAATGTTGGCAATCGTGCCGCCCGGGGCGACCAGCTTCTGGCAGAGTTCAAACGTCGCTGGAATGCCGACGGCTTCGATGGCCGTATCGACGCCTATACCGCCGGTGAGTTTCATGACGGCTTCAACCGCCTTGCCGTCCTTGCTGTTGACGGTGGCCGTCGCACCAAATCGCTTTGCTACCTTCAGACGGTTGTCGTCGAGGTCGATCATGATGATCTGTGACGGCGAATAGAATTGCGCCGTCAGCAGCGCGGCCAGACCGATCGGACCCGAGCCCACGATCGCCAATGTCTGGCCAGGCTGCACCTTGCCATTCAGCACGCCACATTCGAAGCCGGTTGGCAAAATATCGCTAAGCATGACCAGCGCCTCTTCATCGGCGCCTTTTTGAATCGGATACAGACTGGTTTCCGCATACGGAATCCGTACAAATTCTGCCTGCGTACCGTCGATGCTGTTGCCAAGGATCCAGCCACCGGTGGTGCAGTGCGAATACATCT
>JBDTBF010000028.1:0-7284 GCA_039924175.1 Rhodanobacter sp. | reverse complement strand
CGTCGTGGTGACGCGTGGTGGAGTTTGCTGAGCGAACTGGCAGCGGCACTGCTGTGGTTTCACCCGCTGGCGTGGCTGGCGCTGCCGCGGTTGCGCCTCGACCAAGAGTTAGCTTGCGATGAAATGGTGTTGCGGCAGTCACCCAAAGATGAACCCGCTTACGCGCACACCTTGCTACACAGCACTGGCGTGGATCCCATTCCATCCCTTGTGTCCTGGCTCGCCGAGCCACAACTGAAGGAGCGACTAAACATGATCCAGCGACAACGTCCAAGCACTTTGCGCCGCCGTATCGGTTTCATCGGGTTAAGCGCCTTGATGGCCGGCAGCGTCTTCATGGTCCAAGCCGCCGTGCAAAAACCTGTTAGCAAAAATACTGGCGCGAACCTTAGCTACAACTCGCGAGTCCAGCCGGTGTATCCGGCTGATGCGGTCGTCAACAAAGAAGAAGGGACTGTGATATTGAAGGTTCTTGTCGGCAAGACTGGAACCCCACTCACGGCGGAAGCTCAGCCCGGCACCAAGGCCAGCCCAAGCCTGGTCAAGTCGGCCATTGACGCGGCAATGAAGTGGCGCTTCAACCCGATGATCAAAAACGGCAAACCGATCGAAAGTTATGCGCTGGTCCCGGTCAAGTTCAGTCTGGACGAAAGCAAAGCTGACACTTTGATGCCAACAACGAGATCCCAGCCCGGCGAAGCGCCACCGCCACCGCCACCGCCGCCGCCACCGCCACCGCCACTACCACCCGCACCACCGGCACCGCCTTCCCCACCGCTGCTAACGCACGGTTAATGGCTCGTGCAGTTTCTAAAGACTTCCATCCAAGTCATTGATTTGATAACCTCGGCGGTGAATCACGTCGAGGTTATCCATGCATTCGGACTGCGCGTCAGGAATTACATCTGGGTCTAGCCCCCGGCTTCTCCGCCACGCAAGCGTGCTCATGCTCGGCGCATCAGTTTTATGGTTGGCGGCGTGCTCAAGTAACCCACAGCGGCGCCAGCCCACCTTTAAAACCTCACAGTCCTCGTTGGCCAACCTGCCGGCACGCGCACCCTCCGCCGCAAGCGCCGCCGAAGCCAATGACATCCTGTTCCGCGCCATTGCGCTCGTAGGCACACCTTACCGATGGGGGGGGAACACGCCATCAGGCGGCTTCGACTGCAGCGGCCTGATGGACTATATCTACAGTCAATCCACCGGAATCAAATTGCCACGGACGTCCAGCGACATGGCATCCATGGACGGAGAAACCGTACGTCACATGCGGGAACTGGCCAGCGGTGACTTGGTCTTCTTCAAAACCAGTGGGTCAATCAGCCATGTTGGCGTCTATGTGGGTAAAGGCCGCTTCGTGCACGCACCCAACAGTGGCGGCACGGTGCGACTTGACGATATTGACGGACCATATTGGCGCGACCACTTCGCCTACGGCAAGCGCGTTCTGAACTGAGCGGTTTACGCAAAACTCGCAGATCACCTCGGACTCGACACGGGATGCAATAGCCCATACGAAAACGGCGCCGTCTGGCGCCGTTTTCGCTTACGTCATTGGCTAGCCCGTTTGCTAGCCAATAAGCATCAATGCGCATCAGAGCCCGGCGCATGCGCGTGCCCGTGTTTAAGCTCCTCTTCTGTGGGGTCACGAACGTCACCAATCGTGAGGTCAAAATGCAAAGCCTTGCCAGCCATCGGATGGTTCATATCGACGTCGATCGTGCTCATACCCACCTTGTGCACAGTCACCGCACGCTGGCCGCCGTCTTTCAACTTGAGGACGGTCACCATGCCCGCCTTCAATCGGTTGGCCTGCGGGAAATACTTTTTGGACATACGTTGAATATGTCCTTCTTCGCGCTCGCCATAGCCATCAGCTGGGGCCACATCCACTTGCAACGACTCACCTGCCTCATGGCCTTCCAGCGCCGCTTCCAGCCCTGAAATCAACTGGCCGTGGCCGAGCAGCAGCCACAGCTGCTCGCCGCGATCATGCGAGCTTTCAACCTCTTCGCCATCCACCGTCAATGTGTAGTGGATTGCGACGACTTTATCTTTGGCAGCCTTCATGAGATATCCATCGATGGAATCAAACGGCGAATTCTAGCAGCACGCCGCGATCACGCCCGATCATCACACCAGCAACTTCGGATGGGCGAAGCTCACGCCACGCACTTTCAGCTCCAGCCGCATCGACCGAGCCCGCGACAACGACATGACGTCACTCCACCACGTCGGGCGAAAGGCAAGATCATCGCCGTGCCATTATTCCCGCCACGTTTGGTTGATGGCCGCGGTCGCCACCAGCAAGCCGCCTCTCTGCGGGGCAAAGCCAAGGAAAGTGCCGCACATAAAGTAAACGTCACACCACGCCTATTTACATCAGCAGGCGTTTGCGGCAACCATTCGGAACGTGCAGCAACGCCGCACCACAGGACGCGCATGCCCTCACTTGACCGAGCAACGCGCAACATGATCGCCAGCCGCTACGCTCAGCGCGGTCATCGCGTGCATGCGCGCTGGAAACTGGCCAACGACCCAGCGTACGCGGCTACAGCCGACCTGGTTGCCAACACCGAGTTGCCGCTATTGGATATCGGCTGCGGCATCGGCCTGCTTGGCCACTATCTTCACGCCGTGGGTTTGAAAGCAAACTACCTAGGCGTGGACCACGACCAGCACAAAATCAGCGCGGCACAGACAGCAGCTCGACGCGGTGGGCTGGGCGACTTCATGGAATGGCGTTGCGACGATGCCGCCACGCTGCCCGCCAGCCACGGCCATGTGGTCTTGCTGGACGTACTTCACTATCTTTCCGCTACCGATCAACTAGCGCTGTTGCAAACCGCGATAGCGCACCTTGCGGTGAATGGAATGTTGGTGATTCGCAACGTCTTGAACGAACCAAACTGGCGTTTTCACGCTACACGAGTGGAAGAGTTCTTTCTGCGCGTTTCCGGCTGGATTCCAGGTGGCGCACAGCACTATCCAACGCTAGACGAACTACGTGCGCCGATGATCACCGCCGGCCTGCAGGTCAGCATCAGTCCACTACGCGGACACACGCCGTACAACAGCTACCTGATCGTGGCGCAGCACGCCCGCTGACCAAAATGCGGCGATCGGCAACAAGGCCTTCCACATGAAGCGCCAGTAACTACGTATGTACGCGATATCCATTGTTCCGCTATACTCGGCGGCGCGGTCAGCTCGACCGTCGCAGCAAGTCGCTGCCCTTTCCCCATAAGTTTGCAACACGGTATGAACACTCCGGGTTGCTCAGGAGTGTTTCATGTCTTTCGATTCTCTGGGCCTTGCGCCCACGTTGTTGCGTGCGCTTGCCGAATGCGGCTACACCGAACCCACGCCAATTCAGACGGCGGCGATTCCACCGGCGTTGGCTGGTCAGGATCTATTGGCGGCGGCCCAAACCGGCACCGGCAAAACGGCAGCTTTCGCGTTGCCATTACTGCAGAAGCTGTCCACCGCCGGGGAGACCATGACGCGGCGTCCGCGCGCGCTCATCCTCACCCCAACCCGTGAACTGGCGGCGCAGATCCACGACAACATCCGTGGTTACAGCAAGTACATCCGGGTCAGCAGCACCACCATCTTTGGTGGCGTCAGCATGGGACCGCAGGTCAACGCCATGCGTCGCGGCGTGGACATCGTCATTGCCACTCCCGGCCGTCTGCTCGATCACATGCAGCAGCGCACCCTTGACTTGTCGGCCGTGGAAACGCTCGTCCTCGACGAAGGCGACCGCATGCTCGACATGGGCTTCCTGCCGGCGCTAAAGCGAATCCTCGCGGCGGTACCCGGCAAGCGCCAGACCCTGCTGTACTCGGCCACGTTCGCGCCGGAGATCAAGTCGCTGGCCAGGGAGTTCATGCGCAACCCGCAGGAAATCTCTGTCAGTACCCCGAACGCGGTGGCGACGCTGGTCAGCCATCAAGTCCACCCGGTCGACGCGGCACGCAAACGTGACCTGTTGTTTCATCTGCTGGCCGCGGACAGCCGCCGGCAAACCCTGGTCTTCAGCCGCACCAAGCATGGCGCGGACAAACTCGTGAAATTCCTCAATGCATCCGGGCTGCGTACCGTGGCCATTCACGGCAACAAGAGCCAGAATGCGCGCACTCGCGCGCTGGCCGATTTCAAGGCCCACCGCATCACTGTGCTGGTGGCCACCGATATCGCTGCGCGCGGCATCGACATCGAACAGCTGCCGATCGTGATCAACTACGACTTGCCGATGGTGGCGGAGGATTACATCCATCGGATCGGCCGGACCGGACGGGCGGGCCTCGAAGGTCAGGCAGTCTCGCTGGTCAGTCACGACGAATCCGGCTTGCTGCGGGACATCCGCAAGCTGCTGAACCAGGACATTGCAATCGCGACCGTAGCCGGCTACGAACCGTCGGCACCGCTGCGCCTGGATGCAGGCGCCCCACGCCCGCCGCGTGGCGGACAACGCCATGTGTCTGCGCATCCGGGCAAGTCCTTCGGCGTGACGAGCCCGAACGGCCACAACGGACAAGGCCGGAGCAAGCATGGCGCAGCCAGTCAGCCGCGTCGCCGCTCATCCGGTCCGCGCCCGGCGGCCAAGGCCTGAGCTGCAGCCTGCGTTGTCCCTGTCACCGACGACATGCGTCCGACCCCACGACGCGCCTGACCTGGCTACAACAGATTCAGGGCAGTTGCGTGGTGACGCAGGTGATCGTCAATGAAACTGGCGACAAAGTAATAGCTGTGGTCATAGCCGGCGTGACGGCGCAGCAGCAACGGCTGCTTGGCGTCCGCGCAGGCCCGCTCGAACAGCTCCGGTTGCAGTTGCGTCGACAGGTAGGGATCGGCCCCGCCCTGATCGATCAGGATCGTCCCGGGGAAGTTCCGGGTGCCGACCAGCGCACAGGCATCGTGTTGAACCCAGGCTCCCTGGTCGGGCCCGAGAAACCGGGTGAACGCCTTGTGCCCCCATGGCACCTGGCTGGGCGCCACGATCGGCGCAAACGCCGAAACCGACTGGTATCGTTGTGGATGCCGCAATGCCAGGGTCAGCGCGCCATGGCCCCCCATGGAATGTCCGCACAGGCCACTCCGTGTGATGTCGACCGGAAAGTCCGCGGCCAGCGCGGCGGGCAACTCAACCGTGATGTATTCCTCCATGCGAAAGTTCGCCGACCAGGGCGCTTGCGTCGCGTCGAGGTAAAAGCTCGCGCCCTCACCGATTTCCCAGTCGCCGGTAGCACCGTCAATACCGGTGGCGCGCGGGCTGGTGTCGGGCATCACCAACGCCATGCCGAACTGGGCAGCAAGGCGTTGCGCGCCCGCCTTGATCGTTGCGGTTTCCTCGCTGCAGGTCAGGCCGGCCAGGAAATACAACACGGCACACGAACGCACCCTGGCTTGCGGCGGCAGAAACAACGCAAACTGCATGGCCCCATCGCACGCCTTCGATTGATGCCTGTACATGCCCTGCACACCGCCGTGGCAGCGCTGTTCACTGAGGGTCTCGAGCACACCCATTCTCCATCGACGCAAACGGCGTGAGTGTAGCGAACTCGGCGGGTGCGCGATGTAATCCACGACGTACGCCGGCTTCGGCTGGTAAACTCCCGCTCCTGCGCGCCGGGATGCAATGCCGCGCCCCGCTTCGAGGTTCCGCATGTCTTCCCTTGTCCCCGATGACGCCCCGGCTCCGACCGGTTTCGGCGGGTTCGCCCTGCATCCCGACGTTTTCGCGGTACTCGCCGAGGTGGGCTATGAGTCGCCGTCGCCAATCCAGGCAGCCACGATCCCGCCGATGCTGGAAGGGCGCGACGTGCTCGGTACCGCCCAAACCGGCACCGGCAAGACCGCGGCATTCGCGCTGCCGATCCTTTCCAGACTGCACCGGCAGATCGGCAAGCCGCAAGCACTGGTGCTGACGCCCACGCGTGAATTGGCCATCCAGGTATCCGAAGCGTTCCAGCGCTACGCCGCGCACATCCAGGGCTTCCAGGTGCTGCCCATTTATGGGGGGCAAAGCTACGGCCCGCAGCTGCATGCCCTCAAACGGGGCGTCCACGTGGTGGTAGGCACGCCCGGACGGGTCATTGACCATCTGGACAAAGGCACGCTCGATCTCTCGGCACTGCGCTTCGTGGTGCTGGACGAAGCCGACGAAATGCTGCGCATGGGCTTCATCGATGACGTGGAAAAGATCTTGCGGGCGACCCCCGCGGAACGCCAGGTTGCCCTGTTTTCCGCAACCATGCCGCGCCCGATCCGCACGATCGCGCAACAGCACCTGCGCGATCCGGTGGAGGTGGTCATCAGGAATTCGGTCAGCACCACCCCAAACATCCATCAACGCTACTGGTTCGTCAGCGGCATGCACAAGCTCGATGCACTGACGCGCATCCTGGAAGCCGAGCCGTTCGACGCCATGCTCGTGTTCACGCGCACCAAGCAGGCAACCGAGGAACTTGCCGGCAAGCTGCAGGCCCGTGGCCTCGCCGCCGCAGCCATCAACGGCGATCTCCCGCAAGCGCAGCGCGAACGGGTGATCCAGCAAGTGCGTGAGGGCAAACTGGATATCCTCGTCGCCACCGACGTCGCCGCCCGCGGACTGGACGTCGAGCGGATCAGCCACGTGGTGAATTACGACATCCCTTACGACACGGAGACCTACATCCACCGCATCGGCCGCACTGGCCGCGCGGGGCGCAGCGGCGAGGCGATCATGTTCGTCACGCCCCGGGAAAAGGGCATGCTGCACGCGATCGGACGCGCAACCGGGCAGCCCATCGAGCCGATGCAGCCACCCACGGTGGATACCGTCAACGATGCCCGCATCAGCAAATTCAAGCAGGGCATCACGGACGCGCTCGCCGCCGGTGGCCTGCAGCTGTTTCAGGATTTGATCGAACAGTACGAACGCGAGCACGACGTGCCGGCGGCCGTCATTGCCGCGGCGCTGGCGCAGGTTGCGCAGGGCCATCGGCCACTGCTGCTGGCGGCGCCTGCCACATACGCGAAGCACGCGCCTGACGCAGGCGACACCCGGGGACGCAGCGTGGCGCAGGAGGCTCGGCGCAAACCGGGCCGCCCACCGTCTACTGGCGCGGAGTCTTCGGCGCGGCCGGTGCCGGCGAAAACCAGATACGAAGGAGCGCCGGCCGGTGACGGCGGGCGTCGCCCGCTACGGCCGCATACTCCGGAAGCAGGCAAGCGTACCTATCGCATCGAAGTGGGACACGGGCACGGGGTGAAACCAGGCAACATCATTGGCGCAATCGC
>JBDTBF010000027.1:0-4151 GCA_039924175.1 Rhodanobacter sp. | reverse complement strand
ACAGGCAGCAGCAGAACAGGCAGCAGCCGAGCAGGCAGTAGCCGAGCAGGCAGCAGCCGAACAGGCAGCAGCCGAACAGGCAGCAGCCAAACAGGCAGCAGCCGAACAGGCAGCAGCCGAGCAGGCGGCAGCAGAACGGGCCGAAGCGGAACAGGCTGCGGCAGAGCATGCCGCAGCGGATCGGACCGCCGTAGAGCAGTCTGCAAGAGGCGATATGCGACGGGATCATGAGGCAGCGATCACTGAGCCATCGGCGACGAGCTTGGTCGATGCCGATCTGCTCGAGGTGTTTATCGATGAGGCGCGCGAGTTGCTCGATCACGCCGATGATGTGCTGGCGTTGTGGCATGCCCAGCCGGAGGAAACCAACCACGTTGCCGAGTTGCGGCGTGATTTGCACACACTCAAAGGTGGCGCACGCATTGCTGGCTTGATGCCGGTCGGTGATCTCGCCCATGCGGTGGAAACGCTGCTGGAAAAGCGTGTGCGCGGCAAGGAGCAAGCCGGCTCGTTGATTGCCACGCTGGAGACCAGCTTTGACCTACTGAATACGTTGGTGCAAAAGGTTGCTGGCGGTGAGGCTATGGTTTATCCGCAGGCGATGATTGATCGTTTGCTGGGGCTGGCGGGCGAGAAGACCTTTGCTGACGATGCCATGTTGGCAGCAGCGGTTGTCCCGCCTGCGAAACCTGCGCCCGCGGTGATACCGCCTGTGCCGGCGAGTGTGCAGTCGCTCGACTTCCCGGAGTTGCTACCCGAAGAGGAAGAAGAGACGACATCGGCCCAGGAGCAGATTCGCGTCCGCGCCGACCTGCTCGACAACTTGGTCAGTCATGCCGGTGAAGTCGCGATCTATCGTTCGCGCCTGGAACAGCAGGTAGCGGGTTACCGTTACAACCTGGTTGAATTGGAACAGACCGTCGCGCGCTTGCGCAGTCAGTTGCGCATGCTGGAGATCGAGACCGAGGCGCAGATCATTGCGCGCTTCCAGCGGGAACAGCGCGAGGCAGGGTTGGCTGCGTTTGATCCGCTAGAGCTCGATCGTTATTCCCAGTTGCAGCAGTACTCCCGTGCGCTGGCCGAGTCAGTATCGGACTTGGTATCCATTCAAGGCACGCTGGACGAGTTGACGCGGCAGGCCGAGACCTTGCTGGTGCAGCAGTCGCGCGTCAGTACCGAGCTGCAAGACGGTCTGTTGCGCACGCGCATGTTGCCGTTCGACACGATGGTGCCAAACCTGCGCCGCACCTTGCGCCAGGCGGCTCGCGAGCAATCCAAGAATGCGCAGTTGTACGTTGACGGTGCGCATGGCGAGATGGATCGCAACCTGCTTGACCGCATCAAGGCACCGTTTGAACATATGTTGCGTAATGCTATTGCGCATGGGATCGAGACTCCGGCCGAGCGTCGCAAGGCCGGAAAACCGGCGGAAGGTTCGGTACATATTCAAGTGGCACGCGAGGCTACGGAGGTGGTGATTCGGGTCAGCGACGATGGTCGCGGGCTGGACCGCGCAGCAATTCGCAAGCGCGGCATCGAGCGCGGCCTGCTACACCCGGATATCAAGCCCACGGACAATCAGTTGCTGTCACTGATCACCCAGACGGGTTTTTCCACGGCGAGCCGAGTGACCCAACTCGCTGGACGCGGCGTTGGTATGGACGTCGTCGCCAATGAGATCAAGCAGCTTGGTGGCTCGCTATCAATCGAGTCTGAGCACGGCAAGGGCACAACTTTCATTCTGCGACTGCCGTTCACACTGGCTGTAACCCAGGCTATTCTGGTACGCCTAGGTGAGGCAACGTTCGCCATCCCGATGACTTCGGTGCAAGGCGTGGCGCGCGTCAACCCCGAAGATCTGGCAGTCATGCTGGACGCGGACGAGCCGTCGTTCCACTACGGCAATGAGGAGTTCGGTATCCATGATCTGGCCGAATTGCTCGGGTTGCCACCGGGTATACCGGTCGAAGGGGAACAGCCGCCATTACTGTTGACCCGAGCGGGTGATTTGCGCGCGGCCATTCGCATTGATGCCGTCCTGGGTTCGCGCGAAATCGTGGTCAAGTCGGTCGGCCCGCAGATCAGCTCGGTGCCTGGCTTGCTTGGCGCGACGATCATGGGCGATGGTTCGGTGCTAGTCATTCTGGATCTGGCCCCACTGGTGCGTCATGGCATCACCCGTCGTCAGTTGCGCCTGGCCGAGGGTTTGAGCGCGGTACAGACGCCGGTTGTAGAGGAAGTACTGGTGCGACCGTTGGTGATGGTGGTGGACGACTCCATCACCATGCGCAAAGTCACCAGTCGCGTACTGGAACGCCACGAGTATGAAGTGAGTACGGCGAAGGACGGTGTCGACGCGTTGGAGAAATTGCATGAGCGCGTTCCCGATTTGATGTTGCTCGATATCGAAATGCCGCGTATGGATGGCTACGAGCTGGCGACTCTGATGAAGGCCGACGCCCGCTTGCGCGATGTGCCGATCATCATGATCACCTCTCGCAGTGGCGCCAAGCATCGCCAACGAGCCTTCGACATCGGCGTAGATCGTTACCTCGGCAAGCCGTACCAAGAGGCAGACCTGCTCACTCAGATCGGCGAAGTGCTGGAGCACAGAACGCTGGAGGCTACCCATGACTGAGATGGCGCCTGCTGTTGCTCTGTTGTTTGACGATGCCGATTTGGGTGCCCAATTACGCGGCGCCCTGTGTGACCGTGGCGCGCGCATCGTGCACGAGGGCAGCGTTGCCAGCTTTACGCAGCAAC
Source organism: Rhodanobacter sp. (assembly GCA_039924175.1). Lineage (GTDB taxonomy): Bacteria > Pseudomonadota > Gammaproteobacteria > Xanthomonadales > Rhodanobacteraceae > Rhodanobacter. The sequence goes on along the minus strand of JBDTBF010000027.1, from coordinate 1,388 downwards.
GCCTGCAGGAAGTTGCGCCAGACGTGTTGGTGATCAATCTCGACGACGCTGCCGAGGATGCACTGAATCAGTTGTATGACTTGCTTGACGGCGATCGCCCACGCGTCGTCTTCAATGATGCACAGGCGAGCCGGGCACTTGCCGGCTGGGATCGCGATCGTTGGGCACGCCATCTCGCCGCCAAGGTGTTACAGGCAGGCGATGGAGATCCGCCGCGCCCAATTGATGCCCATGAGGTAGAAGTTTCGAGTGCTGTCGAGACTGTAGCGACGGCGGAAACGGAAACGGCTGCCGTTGTCAGTGCACAGGTAGAACCGAGCGAGGTAGAGACGCCGTCTGCATTGTTGCCGGACCCAGCACTGGCAGACGCCATGCTTGAGCATGTGCAGCGTGCCAACAGCGAGTCCGAGAGCCTCGCGGCCGAGCTGGAGGCGTTGCTTGCCGCTACCGAACTTCCGGAAGCTGACACGGATGAGAACGTTACCGACACGAGTCCCTCGTTTGCGACTGATATCTGGCTTGACGATGGCGATGGCAATGGCGAGCCTGACCAGGTCACACCGGCTTCGCCTGCGCCGGCTGTGGGCCTGGATGACTTTCTGCTAGGTATAGCGCCGACGTTGGAGCTGTCGGCGGAAGATGTGGTCAGTTCCTCTGCTGCAGAGTCTCGCGCCGCGGTAGCGGTGAGTGCTCCGACTGACTGGGCGCTGCTGGACGATGAGGCACCTGCGACCTGGCCGGGCGATCATGACGCTCCGGGTACCTTTGGCATCGAGAAGCTCAGTGCGGCAGATTATCTTGCCCCAGATGTCGAGAAGGTAGCGGGCAGCTTCGAGCCGATAATGAGCTTGGAGCTGGTGTCAATGGAAGAGGCTATTGCGCCACATGCGCTGCACGTTGATGCTGAAATGCATCTGGACGAGTTGCATATGGCGCTGTCGCGGCTGGTACTGACCGGGGCTGCTGCGGACGGGATAGCTGCGGCCGTAGCGTTCTATGCTGCGGTTCCTGCTACTTCGCGGCTCACATTCCTACACACGCAGCACCTGGAAGGCCGCGATGCTGCGGCCTTGGTCGGGCAACTGGCGACGGTCTGTCCACTGACGGTCAGGATGGCAATGGCAGGTAGTCTCACCCAACCCGGGGAAGTATTGGTGGTGCCCCCGGCGCAGCGGGTTCGCGTGCATCGTGATGGTCGTGTCGCACTGCAAACAAGCGTTGGTGGCGAGCGCGAACCGTCCATCGATGACAGCTTCACGGCGGCGGCTGAAGGTTTCGGTCGTGATGCACTGGGGATCGTATTTTCGGGACATGGCCTCGACGCAGTGGCCGGCGCACAAGCGATCCGTGATCGCGGCGGCAGTATCTGGGTCGAGTCGGCGTCGGCC